>NZ_JAUZVH010000004.1:0-516261 GCF_031844465.1 Bacillus sp. AG4(2022) | reverse complement strand
CAGAGAGCTTTTTCTCCACACTCAAAGTCGAAATGCCCTGCTTCTTCCCTTTAATCTCTTTAGAAACAATAGAAAGCTATTTACTCAAGTACATAAAATACTTCAACGAAAAGCGCATACAAAAGAAATTGAGCTATCAATCCCCTAAAGAATATTTATCATTATTTGACCAAGCTGTTTAAAAAATAGGATGTTCTAGCTTTATTTTCTATACACTTTTTTAGGAAATTAGCTAATTTCTCTGCTCTTCATTATAGAAATAACCGATTTTTATTAGTGTCCATTTTTAAGGGGCTTGACCACTGTCACCGCTATTAGAATCTATATACCATTCTTTCTACATCAGCCCCCTCGTTCTCTATTACAAACCCGTGCTCCAGCCAAAACTTCTTACACCTCTCATTATCAGGATACAAAGAAATGATCTTGTTTTTATACATCTCTTTAAGAGCCGAAATAATCTTGCTGCCAGTAGTTTCCCCTTTCTCAAAAACTTCAAAGTTATCTATCTCTATGCTATCTGGACCGTAAACTCCTCCAAAAGAAAAATCAATTAAAGCTACAACTTCACCATTCATCTCTACGACCTTTGGCTCAACGGGAATTCTCCAGCTTAATGTTAAATTCTTTGATTCCTTTAATTCCTTTACTTGCTCATCAGTGCAGTCTATAAATTTCATTTTATCTCCTTAAAATCATAAATATTGTTTTACTACAAAATAACAGGTTAGCAACTTGTAAACTATAGTTCACAGTGTTCTACCAGGTTGTATTCATATTACCTTATCTGCCCGGTTCCGCGGATAAAGAAGAGCCTTCTGGCAAAATTTTCCTATCGAGTAGCTCCTACCATTTACGAAGAAGTTCTTTTCACTCAGGTCTCAAGATGCTATAGGTAAAAATTAACAAAAATAACTTTTACTTAACCAATTGAATTACTTAGCAAACTAGTAGATAATCTCTCTTGTGTTAAAAAAAGGGGGAAAAGACAAATGTTTAAAAAAGGTATTGCTGCTTTGTTTTCCATGATTTTGTTATTATCAGTCACTTTAGTGGATACAAACAATGTACAAGCGGGTTATACTGATAATCCTAGTAGATTATACTTTGATTTATCAAACCAGGCCTACAAAGTCGGTATAAGTTCCGATGATGATATTAAAGCATATATTAACAAATACCACGGGGGAGGTAGAGATGATAAATATGAAGTCATAGCTTCTGTGGATGTTAATACTCAACCAAATCATCCAATGGGTAAACCGGTATATGGTTTAGATAAAAGTGGATTCAAGGCTTTAGCAGTTGTTAAAAAACCTTCCTCTGGTTCGCCTGAAGGAAAGGTATTTATTGCTTTTGCTGGAACTCAAGATGATGAAGAACACTCTGATGCGAAAAACGCATTAGTATCCTTAAATGAAAATCCGCCTGCACAGAGTTACCATGCTCATCTATTCCTTAACTGGCTCTATTTACAAAATCCAACATACCAGAACTATAAGTGGTATTTTACAGGGCACTCTTTAGGCGGGTGGTTGGCATCCAAAACTTATCTAGATGTCCGTTCTGCCAGATCCCTTGTTAATATCGAACCTTTTACAAATCGTGGCCCAATCAAAAAGGATAAGATTAGTGGTGTCTACACATTTAATGCATTACCGGTATCAAAGGCCCAGATGGGATCTACTCAGTGGAATGCAAATATTAAAGGCACTTATAATACAGACGTCAAAAATTTATTTATTGATAATGAGTGGTTAAATAGTATTTATGATATGCATGATGACAAGATAGAGTATGTAGGTGTGAAGGGTGCGGTAAACAAAGGTATTCCTTACTATACAGCTAACTTATATTTTCCAACCAGTTTAGCATTCAATCTAATTGATTATTGGGTCTTTAATAAATATAACATGATTGTGGAGTATCACAGTTTGAAATACCTTAAATCTTCTACTTATCATTAATTTTTTATTTTAATATTATTCTATACTCGTTCGCCTTCGAGTGGCTGCTCGGTCATCTGCAATTTCCTACTAATACTGCTTTTCATTCAGTGAAATTGATAAGGGGCTTATACATGTTTTTCTCCCCTTCTTCAATTCCTAATCCTTAAAGCAGAATTAGTGACACTTGCTTTTTCATGTCTTAGGTGAAGATAGATAAACACACTTCTTTACAAATGTTATAAAGACATATGCAAGGCGACGTTTCTCTTCCAGACTTTCCTGGTGAGACAAGTTGGTATCTTCTTTCCTATTCATCTCTAAGGCGATCGAGTAAGGTTAAAGCCCCTCTCACATGAGAAGGGCTTTTTAGGTATTCAAGCATTCGTTAATTCAGTCAGAACTCATCGCTTTACCATTCTGGATGCTCTTCGTATGGATAAACTTCTCCTGAAGTTTCAATATCAATAGGTGACAAGAATGATATCGTTAATACAACTAGAGTTAGAATGCTAATTAGTAAAGCGCCCGCTTTTTTTTTCAATTTAAATCCCCCATCCTTAGTTTTCTTTCGAATTTTCAATTGTTAATTTATAGTAAATACTACTATTTTTATATTGCTTTAAATCATAGTAGATATCACCCATTATTTTATAGCACTCAACCAAATTAGTAAGATCATTTTTGTCCCTGTAATAAGGAATTGCTGAATCATTAATGAAATTCAGGTAGTCTTCTGAATGATCTTCTATTGATAGAAATAACATTTTTAGTCTTACAAAATTATGATTTATTTCTTTGTTAGCAGCTAAACTTATTCTTATGCCATCTTCAAGCAAGTATTTAGCTAACTGTAATTCATTTATTTTTAGGTATTCTTTCGACAAGTAATAAATTGTATTTAAGTAATTATCATCTTGTTCTTTTCTGCTATGTAAACTTTTTTTATAATGCTCAATTGCCATATCACTGATCTTTTGCCTGGAGTATAGATAGCCTATATTATGGTGGACTTTAGGGATAAGAGAATCATCTTTTAACTGAAGACTGAGTTTCAAAATATTATTATAATGATTCAATGCTTTTTGATATTGTTTTGTTCGGGTGTAATTAATTCCTATTAAAATATGACAATCAATCACCCGCATAAACTCCATCTCATTCTGAAACAGTTCCAGGGCTTCTTTTGAATATTGAAGTGCTAATGCAGCAGATTTATTGAGGCTATGTGCAAGAGCAAGATGATATATTAGATAAGATTTATCCAATTTCAGATTTTCAGATAAATTGAAAGATATGGCTTTCTCAAAAAAGCTAATGCCTGCTTCTAGATTTTTATCTAAAGAATAAAATAATCCGGTAAAGTAATAGTAATAAAATGTCTGGTCTGGTGTGAATACTTTACGGAATTTATCTAATTCTTGTTTGTTTAGTTTTGCATTTTTAACATCTTTTTTAAACAATGAATAACGCAGTTTAATAAGTAAATAATATGGAGCTAAAAAAGAGTCCTCGGTAACGGTTATTAATTTTTCTAATTTAGACCAGCACACCTCTACTTCTTGATCTTTCTTTTTATTTATGAAAATAAAGATGTTAGCAATCAACTCTTGAATTTCTAGCTGAGTATTCTCGAGGCTGGATAAATTCACATTTAATTTTTCTAAAAGTAAATGTATGGTGTCTTTATTGGGCTGTTCTAACTTATTATTTTCTAGCTTACTCAAATAAGGAATTGAGCAAATACCATTTGCGAGTTCTTCTTGAGTGATATTTAAGCTTATTCTTTTAAAAGCTATTAATTTCGCAATTCTACTAGGTGAGGAATAATCTAGTTCTATTTTCATATTAATTTATCGCAGCTCCTTTTAGTATTGAGAAAAATATCTTAGAAAACATGGATTATTTTATAAATGAACAGGTATATTTTTCAACGCTACTAAATTTTACTATAAATTACCTAACTTAATGGGATAATTTTGATTTTTTAGGAAATAAGTAGAGAAATCCAAGGTTTATTGGCTTATTACGAGTGTAGTTTTCTCAATACAAATAATTTTCAAAGTATATATAATTAAGTTGAGCAAAGGGAAATATTCAAAAGTCAAAATGAACTGAGGATATTTTCTTAGGAAAGTGGAGGTGAATTCAAATGATTAAAACTCTATTCGTTACTGAGCTAAAAGACAACAAAAAATGCTAATAGTGCAGGAGGGCGATTCATTTTATGAATCGCCCTTATTTTTAAAAGAAGGAGGATATAAATGGGTAAATATTGGTTATTACAGCGTGATGTGCAAGTGTCAAAAACTCTGAACGGATATTTATGCAGGTTACTAAACCGAAATAAATTAATAGGATTCGAGCAGATCGATGATGGAGCATTCGTCAATTTTTTAGACTACATAAAGAGAACTCGTTCATATGATGAAATTATTACATGGGGAGAGTTAAATTCCGTTCCAAATGAAGTAATTGACTCTACATTAAATACCCTCCTAGAAAATGGGCTAGTCATATCAGGTAATGTCTATTGGGATCAAGAAGAAGAAAGCAGGTTATGGAGCTATTTCGTATCTAAATCCAATAACTTAGATCAAGTCGCTCTTGCTTCTAAAGCCTGGAGTGAAGCTAAAGTGGCTATAGTGGGTTGTGGCGGAGTGGGTATGAAAGTTGCAAAGGAATTAGCATCAATGGGAGTGAAAAACCTTGTGTTAATTGACCCAGATGTTATTAGTAGTCATAACTTAACACACCAATCTTATTCAATTGATAAGGTAGGTCAGAAAAAGGTTGAAGTACTTGCCGACGAGCTGCATAGAGAATACAAAACAAATGTGACTGCATTGCCTTTCTTTATTACAGAGGAACTATCAGTTGAAATAACTTCTGTTCTAAGCACATGCTCAATAGTAGCAATGTGTGCAGACGAACCGTCTGTTGATACTCTGGCTGAATGGGTCACTCCTTTCTTAACCAAGCAACAAATTCCACACATTGTAGGTGGAGGATATCACGGACATTCGACAAGTACAGGTACAACCATTATACCGGGAGATACCGCATGCTGGAAATGCTTTGATAGTATCATTGAATCGCAGCATGAACTGGAAGATCATCAATTAGTTATACCAGGTGTTTCAGGCTCATTTAATCCTTTGGTTAGCATCCTTGCTAATTTCACTGTCTCAGATATTATCGCTGTGATAACAAAGTTGTGGGAACCTCTTCTGCAAAATAGAATGGGGGATTTTGATTTACTATCAGGGGCCTTCACTTGGCGTGATGGAAACAAAAAAACAGAATGCAGTCAGTGTGCTCATATTAATAAGGAGGAGAACATAAATGTCTATAATTGATTTTTCAAATCTAATAAAGTTCAATAAAATATGGAAATCGATGCCCTTTAAAAATGCAGAGGATCGACAGCTTTTAATGGATTTCACTAAGAAAATATTACTTTCGGAGAATCAAGAAGAAGTTAAACAGCATGAGAAAGACGAATTAACATACCTATTAAAGAATCACTATCCATTCTTTCATCTGCTGTCCAAAGAAATCAGTGAAAACTATTATGCATTCTCAAATAATAAAAGGCTGCTTTGGATCTACCTATCTATTGCGTTATACAATGACAATATTGATGAAGTAATCGATCCTGATGACCTGGATAATTTACAAGATATCTTTTCAAAAGAGAAAACATCTTCCACTCCTATAATCTTGGCTCCGTTTCACATAGGTGTTCATACTCTTACTGCTGCAATTGCCTCAAAGTATATTGGCCGAACAGTGTGTATGGTTAATAAACCGGAATTTAAGTTAATTGATGAATGGAGAGAGGAATATTTATTTCTAGATGAATCTAATAATATTACAATGGTACCTATTCCCTCCCAAACAAGTCCTCTAAAGTTTGCAAAATTAATATTAAGAGGTTCTACCGGTATTATGTTCCCTGAATTTTCCTATGGTATTAACCAGGATTTTGAAAGAGTCAACTTCTTAGGGGGGACATTAGATGTTCCAATCGGGGTTTATGTGCTAGCAAAAAAATTCAATGCTAATGTTTTACCTATTGCTTCCGCCTGGGATGAGAAAAGTAAGCGTCTTAGATTTATGGTAGGTAAGACGTTAACCACTGACAACCAATCTCAACACCAGTTTTTGCAGCTTCTTTTCAACCAAGGTGAGAACTGGGTTAAAACCTACCCGGAACAATTCTATTGGGATTACATTGTTGAACATCATAACGGATTACCCTCACCCATATAAATACAAAACAGACAGAGGAATGTTACCTCTGTCTGTTTTATTATCTAAGCCAGTTCTTTGTTTATACTTATATAATCTTCTGCTTTAATTTCATCAACTTTAGGTATACGACGTAACTGGGGAATAACAAGCCAGACAATAGAAACTGTTAACATACCTAAACTTCCTATAATAAATGTGATATAAGGATTCATAATTGTCCCTAGATATCCGCCTAACAGTGAACCTAACGGCATTGCTGAAGCTGATATACTTGAAATTAGAGAAAACGTTCTGGCTAAAAACTGCTGGGGAATGATCTGCTGGCCAACAGCAGCCATAGTAACCTCAGCTGCTCCCAATGGAATCAGGGCTAGAGCAAAAATAATGATTGATAACATACTTGATGGGACGATTACAGAACTGATCCATAAAAGAGCACTTAAAAGGAAAGAGAAAACAACGGTTTTACCAAACGGAAGTATTTTTAAAAAGTTAGATAAGAAAGCACCTATTAAAAAACCAGCTGAAAATGCTGCCAGGAAGTAACCATAAAGCTCTGGGCCTCCCCTGTCACTTGAATAAGCAGGTAATACGGCTAGTGCTATTCCAAAAGAAAAATTAGCAGCAATAGAGCCGTAAAAGAACTTAGAAATAATGGAGCCTTTCACAAAATTATATCCTTCTTTCAAACTGCTCGTATATTGCTTCAAATGAAATTTTATACTACTAACCCTTGTATGCTTTTCTGTATTCGACTCAGCATCCTTCTCGAATTTATCTTCATGTGGAATTTTCAGAGACAAAAACAATAAAAGTGCTATCGTGAATGTTACTGAATCAATAATATAAAGAGTCATAACACCAAACAATGCTATTAGTATTCCACCGAGGCTCGTAGATACAATATCAATTCCTTGATAGGCAAACGAAAACATTGAATTTGCTTGAACTAATTGTTTCTTTTCTACAATTCTAGGTAACGAGGCAGTTTGAGCCGGATAAACAAACTGATTAACAGATGTAATGATTGGCATGATGATCAGAAGGATAAAAACACTTAGAAATCCTGCAGTGTATATCACTAAAATAGTTAAAATTAAAATTAATTGTATCACCTGTGTAATGACTAGAATTTTTTTTAATGGATATCTATCAACAATCGGACCTGTTAGAAATTGAAATAACCGGGGTAACATAGTTAAAAATCCAGCTAACCCTGTATAAAAAGTAGAGCCCCCTAGTTCATAAACTAACCACATTGCTGCAATGGTGTATAAACTATCTCCAATATTGGTTACCATTCTCCCTAAGAATAAAATAGTGAAATTATAATTCCTTAAAAGTTTCATCATGACCTCCCATTAGTTAAGTAAATTTACCGAGTAAAAAAAATTAACCGTTACACAAAAAATTATTCTTTCTCCCCGAAAAATGGTTCTGCAACCTCGAAACCAAAATTTCCGAAGTAATACCAATTTGCATTTGGATCGTCTTGACTCATTTTTTCTAACTCATTTAATTCAGAGTATAAGTCATTCATTTTTTTTGATATTAAGTCGAACTTATCTTTTGTGAGTTTCATCTCGCTTTGTATCATGATAGGCATTAATGTATTGAATTCGTAAAATGCATGATCTGGAGCTTTCATTAGTCTCTCCTTTACTCGATCCATAGTATTTAAAAGCGCTACTCTGTTTGCCGAGCTGATCTCCTGGGCATAAGGAAATAAATCTTCTCCAGGCAGATAAGATTTGGCAACAGCTCTGTAAAACTTCTGCATAATCCCGTTTTTCTCTTCAGTTCTTTCTAATTTGATGAAACCGACTTTCTCTAAAGCTTTCAAATGGTAATGAATTTTTGCACGAGAAATATCCAGCAGTTCAGAAATGTTCTGACCAGTATACTCTTTTTCAATCAATAACATAAGGATTTTCACTCTTAGGGGATCACTTATAATTTTAAGTTGATCTCTATTTTTTATTAGCATAATTTGTTCCATTGTGTAGCTCTCCCAACGGTAAAATTTATTTAACTGTATTATACCACTTTGGGAAAAATTGTCTAGATTAGATATTTCTTCTTTAACTTCCTGAACACAGCATATACATACTTTGTTAATCTTTGACCCTGTACACGGAGTCATACACAATAGCTCATCCCCAGCATTACTTGGAAGGCCAATACATTCAATCCGTTTGACCAGGTTTGATTAAAGAAGAGTAATAATGGGCTGTGAATTATTAACATTCCTATCTTTATTAAGCCCACAGACTAAACAGTACAAAAAAGAACCTGACACCCATGCCAAGTTCCCTTTGATTGCTATATGTACAGTGATTCTCATCGAATGGAAAATTTCCCTTCCATTTTGGATATTAATTTTTAATTTATGAGAAGTGATGTGATTCTGTTATCTATGTATAGATGAAGAATAATGTAGTGGTCCACTCATCCTGCAGCTTACATCTCCCCTTCTTATTGCAAGTACCTTCGTCAAAAAAAATTACTCTAAGAAGCCATCTCCACTTCCTTGCATCCCCGCTAACAAAGAGGACCTTGGCCCTTCCTTATTCAAACGAAGAAGAATTAATCAAACGTTTAATTAACCGCCCATCCCCCCCAAGCGCACTGCTATTTCTGTCAATGCCGGGTCTGTCCCCCGATATTTTCTAAAAACAGCCATGGGGACAGGTCTCCTGGCTCACTTTTATTGGACAAAGGGACCTGTCCCTTTGGCTCACTTCGACTCATAAAAAATCTCCCACACACCATGTCCAATTCCTATTCAATTCCATATATAAAAGGTGAACAAACAAATAGGAGTGATTGGGAATGAAGATAATGAAGGGTGGACTCAGTTTGAAAGACAGGTTCGTTGGAGTGATGTTTTTTAACGTGTGGAGGACTTATGGTTATATTTGCTTCTAAAGAGTGCTGTAATAGTAAGAATAGGTGCCGTTTGGGAAGTTTGTCCTAAATATGGGGCAGTATGTCCGTTCTATTCATTTACTGTGGGAGGACCTCTGGTTTTTAACGTATACAAGTGGAATTGTTATAGCCATTCGCTTCTTTTGATAATATGGCTGGAAAAACAGCTGGAGAAGCTCTGTCTGATTACGGCAGAGCTGTTTCCGCATGGATTTTTTATTTATGATGCTTAGTATGAATGAGTCTGTGATGGTTAGATTCTTATTGCTGCCTGGTCGTGAATCGGTCATGAAGGACTCGCGAATCAAACCTGCATACATAATAGAGAAAAGAAATAAAAGAGAGAAAAGAAAGAATAAAAACAATAACAAGAGCATCTCAGATGAAGTCCCGAGAGCAAAAAGCGCTGCTTTTGCTGTTCAATTCACGGTAAGGTGGGTGTGTCTGCCAACAATGGATTTGACTGCGATTGAACGGACCTGTGAGCTGCTTCTTCGACTTAGCAGTTGACGGCATCTAAGACCAGTAATGAGAATGTGAAGCAGGGCAAAAAAATATAGCAACTTATTCCCCCAGCTTTGTAATTCAATTAGCCTTCATACGGGTACTTTAACACTACACCGAAGGTGGGGACAGGCCCCGATATTCCGGGCCAAGGGACCTGTCCCCTTGGCTCAAAACACCAAAATAAAACACCTTCCCCCTCGATCCGTTACCGAGCAGAAAGGTGTTTTTAAGATTATATATTACAAGTTATTATGCACAGATACGTCTGGCCCTTTTTGATGCATTGAGCCTTTCCGAACTAACAAAAAGTAAGATAAAAAAGCCAACAAGCTCGCAGCCAAAATAATAATCCCCATCGGAAGAGCAGAGTACTCACCCGCTACTCCAACAAGTGGAGCTGTTATGGAACCAAGCAGGAACGGCAGCACCCCTAATAAAGCAGATGCACTTCCGGCCACATGCCCTTTTGTTTCCATCGCGAGAGAAAATGATGCTGTTCCAATAATGCTGATGGACATGACTAAAAAGAAAATAGGAAGCGCTACAAGCAGCAGCGGTGCCTTTAGTAAAAGGGCAATCAGCAAAAGAATAGCAGCTGAATTGGAAAGCCCCAGTCCAATTTTCAGGAATGTTTTTTCCGGTATATAATCTGCTAATCGGCCAACCAGTTGAGTCCCAATGATTAAGCCCACTCCGTTTACGCCAAATAAGAAGCTGAATACTTGAGGGGATACTCCATAAATGTTTTGGTAGACAAAAGAAATACCTGACACATATGCAAAGATCCCGGCTGTTGTAAATCCTTGTGTAAAGGCATATCCCGCAAATTCACGGTCCTTTAATAACATGCCAAAGTTCCCGATGACTTGCTTGAAATTTCCCGGTACCCGTTTTTCAGCTGGCAGCGTTTCTTCAAGTTTCAAAGTAACAATGAATGTGAAAATCATGCCGATACCAGCCAGGACAATAAAAACTCCTTTCCAACTCGTAAACGTTAGAATGGCCCCGCCTATAATTGGCGCGATAATGGGACCAAGATTTCCAACCAGCATTAAAGAAGCAAAAAACTTTGTAAGTTCCCGCCCGCTAAACAAATCCCGTACAATGGCTCTTGAGATGACCAGTCCCCCTGCAGCTGCAAAGCCTTGAATAAAACGGGAAACGATCAATGTATAAATATTGGGTGCGATGGCACAGGTGACAGAGGATAAAAAATACAAAGTAAGGAAGATGAGCAATGGTTTACGGCGGCCATGCACATCACTCATAGGTCCTATAACTAATTGACCTAATCCCAGTCCTAATAAACAAGTGGTCAAACTGATTTGAACCAGCGAAGCATTCGTATGAAAATCATTTACAATAGTAGGAAATGAAGGCAAATACGTGTCAATCGTAAATGGACCTAAAATGGCCAGTGACCCCAACAGAAAAGCTAGCTGTACTCTTTTAGTCTTTGATAAGTTCAATTTTCTATCGCCTTTCTAATGAAGTAGATTAATCGTTGATAATACCTTTGTAATTGTATAACTTTATGCAGGGTTTTTCACTAAATATGCAATGTTATAATTTTACTTTTTTTGGTAACCTTTTTTATTTAATAGCTCTGGACCAGCAAATAAAGAGCCAAGGGACCTGTACCCGTGGCTCTCCAAAAAAAGAATCCCCTCCATCAAGGAAATGAGCATTAGAGGCTTAACGAATGTACGCAATGATACTATTAATCAAACGTTTGATTATTTGCCCGTTTATTCAAAGTGTAACCGGGATGCCAAGTTCCTCCATTCCTGCTTGCCACTCAAAATGATGGAGCTCCTTAAAACCTGCTGTAAACAAAAGACAGTCACCTAATCCAACTGGATTTTTTCTCGTATCCTTTATTCTTTACTTTAAATTGGAAAGAAATTAAAAACCATTATATGATGAACGAAAAAGAGAAGGGAGTATTAATAATGGATATTCATACAGCTTTTGTAGACAGTAAAACGGAACTAGAGCGGTTACTGGAACGATATAATCTAAATTACTCTTTTAAAGCAGACAGAGAATTTATTATTTATGGTAAGAGTAAATTATATGGTTCAATTACTGAGCTGGGTTTTGTATATCTTGAAAAAGAAAGCAAGAGATACAATAGGAGAGTACATAAGTGGGAGTGCAAAAGCATGGGAGCGGTTGATTCATATATAAGACAACATGCATTAGAGATTCCTAGAAACCCTCCTCAAGGTAGATATACGAAGAAAGTCGGCATTCCGTGAAAAAAAAATCCCGAGAGTGACTGGGCACCCTAAACTTTACATCGCTCTGCATTTTTACTTTGCAAAGTTCTGCACTTTATTTTGCAACAAACACATCGCCAGCGGAATATATTATTGCAGCCGTGATTACAAAACCTTAACCCTTCACGGAGAGTGGGGTCCGGCCCCCGGTTTTCTACGGTCCTCTGCCGTAAAACGTGCGCTTCTACTGTGTTTTGTATTCAGTCATGGGGTTAATCATCTACTTAGCAAAATAAAAAGCACCCTTAAAGGATGCTTAGTCAGCTCTTAGTAAATCATCTATTTTTTCCTGGTGCCTAACTGGTCTCTCATTACTTCTTCCAGTTTCAAAAGCTTGTATATATTTTTCATCTACTTTAATTATTTTTATATAATTCTCCGTTGGCGACCCTTCAAACAATAATAAACCAGCTCTTTTTAGTAATGATAGATACTCAATACATGAGCCTCTATATAAGTTTATATTGTTAACAAAGATCTTGGAAAAACCCACCATATCTAAATCTATATCTTTTCTGTAAGAATTAATTATGTAGTAGGCAAAAGTTATATCAACTTTTGCCTTTATAAAGATTTTTTTTACAGCATCAACAGAAATCTCAATATCATTGTCAATTGGCGGTTCTGAACTAGGCTTAAAATCATTACTCATTGAATCAAGTATCTTATCCATCTTTTGATCAATCTTTTCAAACTCAAAACTTTCTAATCTCTTTGTTGCAATTTCTACACGTTCAGCAGATTCATTTATTTTTTGAACACTTAAGCCCTGCGATAGGCCTTGATAAATAGTAATAAATATTGCTATTACACCAATTATTATGGAAATACAAGCAGAAGCAATGGAAAATGCATTAACCACATTGGTATCTTCTAAAAAACTTACACCTGCAATAAAGGCTGTTATCAACAACCAAATAATACTCAAATAAACCAAATGTACAACGTCTATCTTTTTCACTCTGTATCTTCCTCCAACCCACTATCTATAACTGCAATATCTAACATAGGTACAATTATACATTTTTTTTAAAAACTAAAGTAGATTCTTTTTATATCTCCCTTTTTAAGCATAAAAAAAGCCACCCTTAAAAGGTCTAAGATATATACTTAACAAAAGATGGTATTCTTAACAAACCAGCCTTTGTATAATTCCTAAACTTCATTCGAATGTGGGGTCAGGCCCCCGCTTTTACAGGAAGAATGTGTATTGTATTTTTCATGATTTCATGGAGGGCGTTGTTAATCAATTGTTTGATTAATTCTCTTTACTTACAACCTAACCCTCCCCCAAACAATACTCCCCATACTCCCACTCCTCTCCCTCCAAAATACCGAAGAATGATACCTTTGTTTATATAATCAGGCAATGGAGATCCGACATTCATATAGAAAGGAAAACTGCTCCACGGATAGTTTTCGAGATTCTGGACCATTCTGGCTTCCAGGTGATTTCGGTGAGTATAGCGGCTGACTTGCAGAATGCCTTCATCATTGGTGATTTCATGGCTGTAGAAGCGTTTCTCGAATAGGTGGCCTTTAAGGCGATAGCGGGTGTTGTAGTAGTCGGCATAGCGTTTATTGACCAGGGACATGATTTTCGAGATAGAGTGTTCCTTTGAACGGAGCATCAGGTGGAAATGGTTGGTCATGAGGCAATAGGCGGGCAGTTCAAAGGGGAAGTTTTGATGGGTTTTGCTTAAGATATAGAGAAAGGTTTTGTAGTCCCCAGGGCAGACGTACAAAGCTTCGCGATGATTGCGGCGGCATACGATATGATAGAATCGGCTGCTGTTCCATACTCTCGGTTTACGACCCATGCTTCCAGCTTCCTTTCTTCGCAGTCTGGTTTTGCTGATGGGTTTTCCTTAAGGTAACGGCTTCCCATAAAGATTCGTCTGAAATGGTGTTTTCTCCCCTTAAGTCAGAGATGGTCCTTGCAAGGCGGATCATTTTCATATGGACCCTGTTGCTCCAATGCTGCTTTTGGGCAAGATTATGTAAAAAGCGCTTCTGTCCTTCTGACAGGGAGATCATACTCATGAACATTTCTACTGGCACAGCAGAATTGGTTGCCATTTTCCCATACCGTTCATATTGCCGCTCTCTTGCCATGGACACACGATTGCGAATCTGCTCAGAGGATTCATTGCTTTCCGGTCTTCCCTGATGGAAGGGGATGTGCAGGAGGGATAAAAGAATATCAATCCGATCTTCAATAGGGCCCGAGATACGGCTTTGGTAGGCCTGAACCTGCCTGGGTGTACATGTGCAATACCTGGTATGGGATCCAAGATAGCCGCATGGACAAGGGTTAGTGGCGGCAAGCAGAAGAAACCTGGCGGGATAGGTGACCGTCATCTGGGCACGGCTGATCGTGACCTTCCCTGTTTCGAGCGGCTGCCGCAGCATATCCAGTGTTTTCTTCGTAAATTCTGCCATCTCATCTAAAAATAAGACCCCATGATTCGAGAAAGATAAAAAACTATATATAATTATAACCAACATAAAAACACTATATATTGTATCTATTTCCTATTTTTTATCTTTATATAATGATATTTTTGTAAGAATAGATAATATGCGTGTTAGATATATTTATAAATGAAGGCAAACAAAAAAGCCCACCACCAATTTTTTATGGTAATGAGCTAAGACGCAATAAATATGAAAGAATAAGTTCTTCTAAAAATATACCAACGCTATTTAAAATTTACTGAAAACAAATATTGATTTTTATTTTTTGAATATAAACCTCTCAGTTATGGTGTTTTTTTCACCCGATTCAAAATCTATCTTGACAGTTTCACCATCCATCATATATTCAGCCTTACTTTTTAACCTTTCAAAATCCTTAATGCTAACAGCGTCATAGGTAGCAACTGATTTCTCAAATTTTATCGTAGTACCAAACAGAGTGATAAATGGCTCCAGCATTTCAACAGTCATTTCACTCCCATTGGGGTTATTTTCCATCACTTCGATAAATTCGTTTACTTCATTTACTTTATCAAGCATAATTGATGTACTTTTAAAAGTACCTTTAACATCTGTATCGTTAATGACGCACTCCAGTATATATAGAGCTTCTTCATCTTTTATTGTAATATTTTCTGGCAATGTAAATTCAACATCAAAGTATTCTTCTACTTTATTTAATCTCTCCAAGAATTCTATAGTTTTTTTAAATTCTTCCTCATCCCCTATATCTACATTCCAATTCTTAGCAATAAATAGATTACTATCTGTTTTTAGAACCTTTAAGGAGAAAGGGTTATTTTTTGCTTCATAAAGAAATTTCATAAATGTAAGTTCTGGTTTGACTTTATTATGCTGCTCCTTATTAAGAGTAATATTTAAATCAATTCCTCTTTTTTGTAAATTGATTTTTAATTGAACCATTACTATGTTGTTTTCTTGTTGAGCATTATCCATATAAATGATATTATCCTCTATTTTACTTACCCCGATTTCAAGATAGTCAAATGATACAGTTCCATTTGATGTGTATAAACGCATCGGAGATGGAGGTGGAAAACTTTGAGGAATCAACTTTAATTTAATTTCTCCCTTTTTTTTATCAATTAACTCCTTACCAATCCAAGTTTCAAATGAGGTTGCATCAAATTCTAAAGTAGTCTGGGTGTTATATGAATACCTAATTAATTCTCCCCAGTTTTTAAAATTCGCTTTAATTTCTTCTGGTACATTAACGTCTACACTGCCCTTTAGAGGATGGGACTTTAAAGCATCTTTTGAGCTAGGTATATGACTAAGTGTTACAGATCCGTTCTCAGGATGGATTTCTATACCATATCTCCAGTGAGGAAAGGCTGGATGTTGAGCTGATGCTCCCTTCACTAATCCAGAGAATAAATCAGCTGCTTCACTAGTTTTACCTTCTCGAATCAATTTTTGCAATTCGTTAAACGAGTCTTGAGTATTGACTACTGAGTTAACGTAAAAAGTATTATTGTTTCCTTTATTTTTAATTTTAGCTATAGACTTTTTAATCCTCCTCAACATCTTATATCACCGACCTTCAATCTTTATTAACGTTAAATGTATTTTGATTACCTTTGTTTTTTATATTAGATTTTTTGCTGGTCTTTTTTCCTGTGAAAAACCCCAAAATAAATCCTGAGATTAAACCGGCTAAAACTCCAGCGAATACCGCTCCTTCGAAAGTGGATACATCTGTTAAATTACTAATCTCCATGAAAACTCCTCCTGAAAAATAGAAAGCATTACAACCAAAGATAAGGCTTTCTAATCTAATTCCCAAAACTTTAAAACAATAAATTTATTTAAATTTCGACCTAATAAACCACTAATTGATAAAGTTGTAAAGATTCTATTTCACTATTTAAGATGAACATCAAATGTTTACTCCCTCTCCATATATTCCTCACGTATCTGTGAAAGTGTCTTCCCAGTATCCTAATGAACAGCAAACACATAAGTCTGAATACTAGACCAGCCAAATAGTTCCTTTAACCATTTCTGCATGGAGATTTCTTCGCCATTAACCACAACGTTCCCATTAGCCAAAAGGGTGCCCTCATCATCCCGTCCTTTTGCAACGATCGTGTCACCGGCCTCAACCACGCCCCATTCGAGCAATTCATTAATTTTAGGCAGTGCTCTCCGTGTGAGGCCTTTTTTCTGCGAACTACTTTTTATTGGGCTGTCTAAGAAATTCACATAGTAATCTTTATATGTACTTAATGGTAAAACCTTTTCAATGTTTATATACACTTGATCGTTAATTTTGTACGGTGTCATTTTAATACAACTGATATCAACATTATTACTATTGAGCCAAGCAAAAGCCGATAAAGTTTGTTCATCATAGTCGGAAGCTACCAGTATGATTTTTTGATTCTTATTAAAGTTGCTTTCCGCACCATTTTCCCGCAAAAACTCAGTCAGTTTTCTAGTCCCAAGCTCGGCGCTAGTTAAGGAGCTCTCTTCAAATTCATTACGATATTTTTCGATGTATGGAGCGTATATTTTATTAACCAAATCCTCTGGATCCTCAATCGTTGCATAACTGGCTGCATATCGTATGGCTTGAAATTCAAAAGCCTCTCTTCTCCCTTCGATATCCTTACGATCTCTTTTAATCTCAACTAAAACAATATTCCCCTTATTATCAACAGCAGTAAGATCACTGATTCCATGCTGGGCGTTTCTAACTTGCTTGCCAACAATGAGCATCGATTCTTCTTCATCACATATCATATCGATATTTTTTCTAAGCAATTCTTCAATATCACTTTCTTTGTAATTCAGTTCTGCAAAAGTAGTTGCACCAATCTTTATCGCCTTATCATTGGATACATTGTACATTGTACATATTAATTGCCTCCCAAAAGGACAGGTTGTTTAGATAATTTTACCATATCACAAATTCAAGGAATACGGTTAACTCCTGACACAAAAAACCCACCAAGTAACCGTATGGTAAATCCATATGCTTACTCAGTGGGTCCGTTTTACTTTATTCACTTTTTCTTCTTACAAGGCTTTCCTTTCTTCCTCAACCGCCATGCCATCTTTTCATTCCCCGTAGCGGTCAGCTGCATACCAAACTTCAAATCGTAGACAATCCTTCCGTCAGGATGAATTTCTCCCTTTTCAACAATTCGGCTAAAAATATCTGGCCGAAATTCAATCCGCTCCTTATCTGGCTTAAAATCCTGAATGCCTTCTAATTCCTCCAGAAACCATGCTAGATCTTTTTCCGCTTCATGACCCTTTTGTTCTCTGTCCTCAAATTCATAAATCTGATTTTGCAACTCAACAATTTGTCCGTTATAGCCTTTATCTGGTTTGGATCTCCACCATGCTTTTCACCCTCCTCTACCGTATCGTATAGCTGATAATACAATTGCTGCATCTCTTCCTTAACTTGTTCTATCCTATTTCGTTCGTTGTCATCAGGGGCATGGTCTCTGAACGCTTGCCTAATATCATCCTTAACCCCTTCATCCTTTTTCATTTCTAATGCGGGGAGTGACAGGCACCTAAACCCGAATTAACAAGAGGGTGGTCAACTTTTACATGAGCGACATGGTCAACTTTTGGGTTGACGATTACAACATGGCACCTGGATACCAAATTAAAGCTGCCTGGGCATTAAATCCCTCCTTCAAAAAGGAACGTAGAATATGGGGTTTGCCCCCTGATCTTAAAATATTTAGTTCTAATAATATGTAAAATGAATATACATAAGAGCGAGAAGAGAAAACCGAGGACTACTATAGTGAACAAGAAGTCTTAATTCACCTCCGTGGTTGTTAAATGGAGGATAAATTAAATGGTATTTAATATTGAAAATGTGAAAGAAATAAACATCAATTCCTTAATGGACATTGATAACTTAGCTGCCAGAATGGTACTAAAAGGGTCATGTTTGGCGAAGTTCCATGATAAGTATAAGCCTTTTCCAACAGTAGAGGCACAGAATGTATTTGCGACCATTGCTGCTTATATCAATTCATGGAGAGAAAAAACAGGCAAGAATAAAAATAAGCCTGTTGATATGAAACTTGAAGAATATATAAACGGGTTTTTTGCGGATATCATGGTATTTGAATTTTTTCAAATACTCGGTAGAAGTATAGTGGTTGAAGTAGATGGTGGGCTTAACCATCCAGACATGCCTAGAATCCCTTTATATAAGGAGAATTCTGAACAACTATGTGAAGACGAAATAAAAAGATGGGCAAACTATGGACTTCAGATGGGTTGGTATTTGCATTGTAAACACAATGACGCCAGGAAAAATAAATGTTTCGAAAAAAAAGATATGATTGTAATTCGTATTAGAGGCGACTGGATTAAAAATGATTATATTTCTGCAAAACAGGCAATTTATGATGCTCTAGATGAATTATTATGTAATCCACCTGACCATGCAAAATTAATACGGTTAGAATCATCAAGCAATATAAATTAAGAAGGCTAAATGCCTTCTTTTTTCTGTTAAAATTACCGGAAAGCACTAACTACAAACATAGCAAAATTCTGCTGCACTTTAAGGAGGGCCCTTCGAGTATACTTGAAAGCCTACGAAAGAGCCTTTTCGCTCGTATTCACTAAAACGGATATTAAAGGAGCTATCTTGTAAAATAAAGCGTTCACCCAACTCAAAGATAAAAGAAGCACCTAACTGCTTCATTCCCCCCCCCCGCCCTCTTTAAGGAATGCAATTTAACGTTACCTGGTAAGAGCAATGGTAGTATTACATGGCGAAATGGGATTTTGTAGATCTTAATCAAACCTTATACCGACACTTTAGCCCTTCACCGAATGTGGGGTCAGGCCCCGCTCTCCCTACGAGGGCTCCTAAATTAAATCTCTTACACTTTGATTCTTTATTGAATATGAATAAGGACTTGAAAGTGGGTTCAGACCCCCTATATGAATCTATTGTTTCGTGGATTTGGTGCTTGATTTTAATTGAATATAAGCTGTTAGGACATTATTCAGATCTTTAGGGCTCAACGTTCCGCGGTATGTTTCCGCGTCCTCAAGATCAAAATATTCCTCTGAATCTATTTTAGCATAGGAGGATTTGTCCAATTTTGCATGCTGCCAGCTTATAATTCTAATGCGGTTAGGAAACTTGGGAGTCGGACCATAACCCGTAATCTTTATCGTAAGGGCTAAAGCGGTCCCATTTGGAGAAATTGAGATAATTAAAGCCGGACGCACTTTATAAGATGTGCCGTCCGGCGGAAGTGGAGGTTTGTATGGAAAGACAACATCATAAATATCCCCTGGCTTCATTAGTCTTCCATCCATTTTCTATGCTTTGGATTTCTATAATCTGCATTGGTGACAATTCCATCTTTACTTACCTTAAGTGCCTCTGTCTGTTTACTAAAGGCAGTATTAGCGATTTGATTGGCTAAGAACTCATTTTTTGCTTCTATACTCATACCTCTTCTTCTAAGGCTATGGCCTCTTGCAACTTTTCCTGCCACACGTGCCCTTGCTAACTTAACCACTTTCTTTACCCTCCTTCTACTCATTTGCAGCACCTCTACTTAGTTGTTATAAACAGTATATGTGAAAAGATGAAATGAAGCGTGCTACTTACGCATATTTTATCTAACTAAGCATTAAGCAGTCAAATAATTGGAATAAATATACATCATACTCAAATAATATTAATGATTTACCTAAAGATATGTAAAAATGATTTACAACTCCTCATGCTGTCTTTTCCTGCAAAGCAAAGTTATATGTAATTAATCAAACATTTGATTAAACCCTCACGCCTGGTACATTACTTGTCACTAAGTGGTAAATGGAATGTCATTGATGGTACATTTCATCGGCTGATATTATGCATAAAGTAGAGTATCATTTACAACTAACACTTTAACCCTTCACTGAATGTGGGGTCTGGCCCCCGATTTCAACCATTTTGGATAGTGACTCCGTCAATTTTAAAACAACTAATACCATCAATTCCCAAATAAAGTGGAACATTAATAAATAACACTTTAATACTTCACTGGATGTGGGGTCAGGCCCCCGATTTCCTAATGACTGTATTGACTGTATTGGTTACTGACATAATACAACTGTCACCTAGATGGTCATAGTCCTCTTGCCCTTTATATTGGATAGCATAATGTTTAATTAGTTGAGTTGCCTCATCAATATCAGCTTTTATATTTTGTATATCATCTGGTGTAAGTTTGATAGTTACTTCCATTATCCATTCTCCTTCATAAAATCTGACCTATTTGATAATTTCACCATATCAGTAGAAAGGCTTGTTTCAAAATTAGACATTACTAACAACAAAAAAAGCCCACCAAGCGGCTTCATCAACCAAATCAGTGGGTTCCTACATTACTTCTTCACCATATTATATTTTCATTTAATTTAATTATCCGGTACCTTTTCGTCATCACCAAAATGTAGTTTTGATTACTAAGAAGTGTAGATGTATTTAAGAATGCTCAAAAATAAGCCCAGCAGCTTTTACGGTAATAAGCAGACTCAAATGATTTTTTATTATTTTTTGTGGGAAGTGACAGGCACCTTAAACTGGCTGTAATCAAGATACTAAACTTAATCTAAACTAGATCTAACCATTTCTGCTGCTATATAACCACGTTCTCCTGTCGACCGAATTTCTACTAAACTAGTAGTATATCCAGAATCAATCATTGTTACAACTTCACCTTTGTTTATAGCGATAACTCTTCCATTAGCCATCATTCGTGAGATTGCTTCTGTATTACTTGAAACAATATAGCTACTAAGCTCGTTATAACTTTCCTTATTAAATGAAAAGAATGTATCCTGTACGATAACTCCGTTTTGACCATTCACAATTATCATCTGTTTTATTTCTTCTGTTTCCTCATCTTTACCTATTAATTGATCAACAAACTGACACCCTTTAATAATTATTCCGATTAGCACAAATAACAACAACATTCCTAATATGGTACTAAACCAAGATTTTATAGATGCAATCAATTTCTTGATGTCTCCTCATGTATATATTTTATATACAGTATATATTTCCTATGTTTTTATTTCAATTGTTTTTAAATGATACTTTTGTCCTTGATTCTCCCCATAAAATAGGGTTCGATAGCACCGCCACGGATAAGTAAAAATCTTTATTATGGTCGAAAGCAAAAGTATCAACAAAAATAGGAAAGTGACAGGCACTAAATACTCAGTACCATCAATTTTCCCGATAAAGTGGCACATCATTCACCTTAGCGCTTCACTCACTGTGGGATCTGTATCCCAATTTTCAATGAAAAGTTCGCTGGGCATAAGTAAAAAATGATAAAGCTCTCCTTTTAGGGGAGTTTTTTTATTGAGGAACCAATGATACAATTGGAATAAAACTCCAATTACTCTCTGAATAAGAAGCAGTGAAATCATGGGCTTTTATGATAAAACTGAATTACCAAAACCTATTAAAGAAAAAAAACTTAAGGAGTACGGCATACTCTTTCATCCTTCAGTTAACGATAAAAATCGTTCTAAGACTTATATCAAAGCTGAAAATTATGTAGAAGCTATTAAAATATTTAATGTGGAATTTCCCAATGCAGTTATTATTACTAATGATGCACCTACTAATCCAAGAAAGAAAGAGCGTGAGTTCAATTTTGGTGGATTTCAATTTGTTTTATTGATCGGCTGGATTGCTTTTGCAGTTATTATTTTTATGTATGCAACTGAAAAACATGAACAGAAACTTCAAAAAGAGGAAAACTATACACAGCGTGCAAAAGTTGAGTTAGCCGATTATTTAAATCTTGCAGATTACTCTGTTCTAGAAAATCCAATAAAGTATAAATATCAAAAAAATGTAAAAGATGAACAATTAATCCCAGCACAGCGTCAAGCCAACCTTATTACAGTAGTGTTTCAAGTAGATGGGAAGTTTTATGTTGTAAAAATGATGGAGCGTGAATGGCGCAATGGTGGTGTTCCAGCTATCATAACACTATCAGTAGATTAACACTTAAACTAATTAACCTTTATTGAACCCTTATGTTTATCATGAGAAATAATAAAATTCAAGTATTTGAATAAACTACAAATTATTCTGCTTTAATACTAGTCAAACGCACTTCACTTCACTGGTACTTTATACTGATTTCCTACTAACTTATCCATCGTTCATAATTTCAAAGGAATGATAGCTACGTTAATTTGCTTAATTTTTTCTATATATATTCAGTACGATTCTTAAATAAAGAGAGGCTTTCCTGAAGAGGGACTTAGATTCCATCTAATGCGGGGAGTGACAGTGACAGGAACCTAAAACCAGCCCCAATGCGGACACCTTGAACCGTCATTATACCGAAAAATATGCAAATAAATAGCGCTTCAGAATTACTAAAATGAGTAATGCTGAAGTGCATTTTACTATTGATAACTGTAATCGCATAGCTTGGCCATCCCTATACAAACACCGGTTACAAACATGGCAGACCTAGTCAGTTTATGTGGCCATGGTTAGATCTCATACAAATACTTTAGCCCTTCATCGAATGTGGGGTCAGGCCCCCTATTTTGGTCAACTCACCATTAACTTTATTTAAAAACCACACATCAACCATCCCTCTTTGAAATACATTTGTGAAACAAGAAAATGCGGGAAGTGACAGGCACCAAAACCTTAGGTTTCTGCATCTTTTTTAATAGAAGTCCGTCTAATCCATAAAGGAGGCATAAAATATGAAAAGAGCTGCTATTTTGCTGTCAGGATTGCTTTTATTAACCGGCTGTACTGCACAGGAAGAATCAATTTCTCAGCATGATATTAAAATAGAGAAAGTTACCACAGAACAAAATAAAAAATCAAAGTACGGCGGATTAACGGAATTCGATAAGAATACAAACGTCACCATGAGGGTTACAATTGAAGCGATTTATCCATCTCCCGAGTATTCTATGCTTGGAATCACCAATGATGGAAATCAAACATATTTGGTGAGCCCGGAGTATACTATTGAAAGATTCGCAGATGGAGTATGGGTTGAGGTACCGCTTCCTAAAGAGTCTTCTATTGATGGAAAAACAGCCTATTTAGGACCTGGAGGCAGCTATCATCAAAAAATCAAAGTCCCTGGTGATAAGAATATTTACCAAAGTGAAGGAAAGTATCGACTGGTAAAAGTGTTGAAGTCTAAAGAAAAGAACCAGGAAGATGTGATACTTGCTAACGTCACAACCATTGGCGGAAAAAATTAAGAGGTCAATCAGATGAAAAAATGGATAACGATCATCAGCCTGATGGCAACCATAGGTATTGGCATCTTCATCTTCACCGAAGCCAAAAGCACTCATACAGGCTATATCATTGGTGTATTCGAGAATGACATATGGCTTGTCGGGGATTCCGGGGAGAGCATTCAGGGGAAAACGGAAGAGGAATTAAGTGAAATCTATAAATTCAGAGGGACTTTCTACGACACTAAACGCATTCCATTTTTTATAAAAAAGAATCTCAAGGTCGGCCAAAAAGTGAGAGTGTTTTCTGATGGCAGGGCCTATGAAACTGCTCCAAGTGAAGATGAAGCGACGTTTCTTTTTATATTAAAATGAAATCCGGGATGCCCACCCGACACGGTTTTAAATTATTATATCAGCTCGAACAAGACAGCTGCTGAACAAGGCAGCTTTTCTTATTCCACAAAAGGACAGTTTAGAACAAGGAGGAATTTGTAAAACACCTATTATTCAATGGAGTAACTACTTGCGGGGAGTGACAGGCACCCTAAACTTAAAATAAAATATAAGAGATGAAATACAACCGAATCATCACATTCCCGTCTCGTGGACAAAGTTGCCGTTAACTTCCTGACACCTTGCACCGCCTTTTTTACCGGTAACCAAGCATAAAATAAATAACGCTGCAGCATTACTACAATGAGTAATGCTGCAGCGCATTCAGCTATAGGTAAATGTAATGGCACAGCCCGGCCATCCCATGACTAACCCTCTTTAAAACCTGACAGACCTAGTCAGACCTCACCATTACCTTAAAAAAACCACACATCAACACAACCCTCTGTGAAACACATTTGTGAAACAAGAAAATGCGGGGAGTGACAGGCACCAAATCTAGATCATGCCACAGATTCTTATTTTTCATTTTTATCATTGTCTGATTTGTTTGGGGCATATTTAATAACAATGTTGGATACAAACAGTAAAATGGCAAAGGTATTTATAAGTTGTACCTCTGTACTTCTGGGTCGAACCCAATTGACTAATTCCATGAACACAACATAAATGATTATAAATATAAGTGAACCAATAAATTTAATAATCGAACTTATTATAAATGATTTCCATATGTTGATCTTTGTTTGTTTAGGTTTAGTGGTTTCTTTTTTAAACCGTTGCTTTATGACCAATATTGCTAAAGGTATTAACTGAGTTAGTAACTTAGCAAGTGCAATACCTGCTACGATTAGATGTCCATAATTTACTATACTTGATAACCAAGAAATATTTATATTTAAATTCTTGAGTACCTCACTTAATATTTCAAATATATTATTTGAAAAGTATAAGAAAAAGCTGAAAGCCATATAGCTAATGATGCCCCAGAGAATTCCATTCTGAACATCCTTGCTTTCAATTTGCTTATACGCTAGATAACTAAACCAAACAGATGCAACCAAAGCTAATACACTGAGAATACATAATACCACCGCTCCAGCCATAAGTCCTCCAGACATTTGATATAATTTACCAATATATAATATCACTAAGTTTAAAATAAAACTATAGTTAGATAAATTTAATTAGCCTTCACTAGTGGTAATGATTGACGCGGTTTTTATTGTATTGTTTTTACTAACAAGGACACCATTCTTCCTTTCCTCCACCCAAGAAAAATGGATGATCACTTTCGGTTCTGCCAAATCATATTGTAATACATTTAGTGTACCAGCACTCACTCTTTAGTCTCTCTCACCGCTCAACCAGGAAGGCGCAACAAGTATTGAACAAGCCTCTTTTATGAAAACCCTTCAAATAACCACAGACAAAAGCAGCTAGTTTTCATTAACCTAACTGCTTCTGTTTCCTACCCTCTCATGTTTTTGCAATCTCTAGAACTATCTGTGAAACATATGAAACAATAAAACCCATAAATTTACAGTATCCCTAATCTTACCAACCCTCTGTGAACACACCTTTAAAAAAAGAAAATGTAGGGGAGTGACACCCTAGTCTAGAAACCGCTCCGACTATCCCACTCTACAAGAGTATGGGGGAGTTTAATGACTCTCAACGTCCTATTTTTCTGAGAAACATATATATTATTTGAGTCTGTTGATACTACTTTGCCTGTAACAGTTTCATAATCAACGAAGTTGATCTCTTCGTAAGAAATTAAACCCGCCTGATCTAAAGTATCTCCTACATAATCACCCAGGGTAAATAGCGTAAGTCCTATTAGCGGTAAAATAACAAGAATTAGAAGTGATGATATCAATACTATAACTTTTATGAGGTCAAAAGGATTTTTTTTCGATCTTTGAGGTGGATTAATTGCTTCTTTGATTTTTGAATCCTCTTTCCCATCCGTATTAAATAATTTATATAATAAATAACCTATTAAAGTAGAGAATATAAGTATAGATAATAACAATATGATCCAATTGGAATAGGATATCAAATAAAATGCAAAGAACCCCTCAACAAATACATAACTGACTATAAAACCAAATCCCCAAATAAATAATGGTTGGTTATTAACAAATTTAAATATCATTAGTAAGATAGCCGTAGTGAAAATTATTAAGCTAATAAGTACCTCTAAAGGCATTGTCATAATGTGATTATTAATAAATAATATGGTTAATGCAGATAAAACTACAGAGAAGGCTACCTTTATAAAGTTCATAGCAATAAAATTTGTAAAGGCAAAAACTAGGGCCATAACTAGGGGTAACAGCCATAAAATTGATAATTTAAGAATATTAATGTGAATAGTATTCATAGCAGGAGACACTAAAATAATTGATAGAGCTATATGTACTGTGAGTAGAAAAAGAATACTAACAAAAATTATCCCTATTCTTTTTTTAAAATTCTGTTCATTGCGAATATAAATTATTAATATATAGAATAGTGACATTAATGCTATAAAAAACAGGCCTGTGAAAACGCAAGTTATTTTGTTTATTGGAACGTAAGTAACGGAGATATCCAACAAAGAATATTCTACTCCTCCAAAGTATAGGCCGTATAAAATTATGTATCCGATACTATATAATAGTGTAGGAATACCCAATACAGTGAAAGATGAAAATACTAAGTATCTTAGATTAGACCTAATAATGAAACTGACTATCTTTTCTAGCAGTTTCTTAATATAGAGGGTAAAACTTTTAATTGAATTTTCGATTTTTCATCCCACGCTTCACTTTTTGTAATGTAAAAAGCCATAAATTTCTTAATCTATAACTATTCATCCTACTAAAAGAGTGTCTGATTACTTTTGTTGTCTAGGGCCAATGTACAAAATTAAAGGACCCTACATCGATAGGGTCCTTTTAGTTATTAAATTTAACTTTTCTTATAATACGCCACATACCAATCCGCAAACCTCTGCAACCCATCCGCAATAGTCGTCTCAGGCTTAAAACCAACCGCCTCTTGCAACTGATCAGTAGAAGCATAAGTAGCAGGCACATCCCCCGGCTTAATCGGTTCAAACACCTTCTTAAACTGAACCTCTCTTCCTAAAGAGTTGCTTAATGCCTTCTCCAATGTTTCAATAAATACCATCAACTTCTCCGGACTGTTGTTGCCAATATTAAAGACTTTATGCTGCACATTACCAGCAGGCGGACTGCTGATTAGACGTTCAATGCCTTCTACAATGTCATCAATATAGGTGAAGTCCCGATAAAGATCGTTTTCAAAATCTCCGTTATTAAAAATTTTGATTGGCTCTCCAGCGAAATATTTATCTGTAAATCCGAAATAAGCCATGTCCGGGCGACCCATTGGTCCATAGACCGTAAAGAAGCGTAGCCCTGTAGCTGGAATTTTATAAAGATGGCTATACGTGTGGGCCATTAATTCATTCGATTTCTTAGTAGAAGCATAAAGTGATACAGGATTATCCACGGAATCTGTTTCTTCAAAAGGAACCTTTTTATTGGCTCCATAAACAGAGCTCGATGACGCGTAGACAAGATGATCTACTGGATAGTATCTGCAGGCCTCTAGGATGTTATAGAAGCCAATGATATTACTTTGAATGTAAACATCCGGGTTCTCAATAGAATAGCGTACACCAGCTTGGGCAGCAAGGTTAACTGCCACATCTGGCCTGTACTCTTCAAAGGTTTTCATAACCATATCCTTATCAGAGATGTCACCTTTGATAAAAGTAAAATTCTCATAAGGATCCAGCTGACTCAAACGGGTGTGCTTTAGCTTCACATCGTAATAATCATTGATATTATCTATACCAACAACCTTGCAGCCCTGCTTTAACAACTTCTCAGATAAATAAAAGCCAATAAACCCAGCTGCCCCGGTGATCAGGTATGTTTTACTACTATCAATAGCTTTGTAGTTCAACGTTATTCGACTCCTTCAGGCCTTCTCTGGTCGAAGGCTTTCTACCGATTGAATGGTACTCAACACCTGCTTCTTGCATAGCTTTTACATCATAAATATTTCTACCGTCATACACTAAAGGAGTTCGCATTAACTTCTTATATGCCTCTGCTGAGAGTGCTTTAACTTCTCCCCATTCAGTAAAAATAAAGCAAACATTTGCATCTTCCAAAGCATGCTCAATATTACGAACATAGGTGATGCTGCCTTTGCCATTTTTACCTTCTGGATGAACCTTAGCAAAATTGTCTGCACCTACAGGATCAAAAGCATAGATATCTGCACCTTGTTCCAATAACAAAGGTATATTCTCTAGAGAAGCTGCCTCTCTTAAATCGTCCGTTCCAGGCTTAAAAGTCAGTCCTAATACCGCTACCTTAAGACCATTAAATGTAATAAGCCTTTTACTAGCTTTCTTATAAAGCATTGTTTTTTGTTCAATGTTAACATCAATAGCCGCTTTAACAGTTTTAAGTTCATAACCGTTCTGTTTAGCAATATACTCAAGCGCTTTTGTATCCTTAGGGAAGCATGATCCACCAAAGCCAATCCCTGCATTTAAGAACTTACTTCCAATACGCTCATCAAAGCTCATTCCTTTAGCTACATCCTGAATATCCGCTCCAACCAATTCACAAAGATTAGCTATGTCATTCATATAAGAGATCTTTAATGCAAGGAAGTCATTGGATGCATATTTTATCATTTCTGCCGATCTTCTATTTACTGAAACAATCGGTAAATGAAACGGTTTATAGATTTTCGTTAATAATTCCTCAGCCCACTTACTTTCTGTTCCTATAATGATTCGCTCAGCATGAAGAGTATCACGAACTGCAGATCCTTGCGCTAGGAATTCAGGGTTTGATGCTACCTCCACTTTCACATCTTTGACTAAAAAGTCCTGTATAAACTGTTCCACTTTATCATTCGTTCCAACTGGAACTGTCGATTTAACTACTACTAGACAATCTTTTTCTACCGATTCAGCAATTTGTCTAGCAACTGTAGCAATGTATGATAAATTTGCAGAACCATCAGGTTGCTCAGGGGTCCCAACACCAATAAAAATTGCATCAGCATCTTTGTATGCTGATTTGAAATCAGTGGTATATTCAATTCTTCCAGCAGAATAATTTTTTTTCATCAACTCTTGTAAACCTGTTTCATAAATTGGAGAAACTCCAGATTTCATGAATTCTACTTTTTGTTCATCTATATCTACACAAGTTACTTGATGACCCACTTCAGCAAAACACACACCAGCAACTAGGCCGACATAACCTGTTCCTGCTACTGCTATTTTAAACATAGTAGTGCCTCCTTTCCTATTGTAGAGATTACATACTGTACTGTTTTTCAAAATAGTTCCGATATTCACCACTTAAAATTTGCTCCCACCATTCTTTGTTATCAAGATACCATTGAATAGTTTGAGCTATCCCCGTTTCAAAAGTATAAGTTGGCTTCCATCCTAACTCTTCTAGTTTTGTAGGATCTATTGCATAACGTTTATCGTGACCAAGTCTATCTTTAACAAATTCAATTAAACCTTCGGATTTACCTAAAGTTTTTATGATCGTTTTAACTACTTCTAAATTTGTCCGCTCATTATGCCCACCTACGTTATAAACTTCACCATTAACTCCTTCATGTAGTACTAAATCTATCGCTGCACAATGGTCAATAACATGTAACCAATCACGAATGTTTTTTCCATCTCCATAAACGGGTACCTTTTGTTCATTTAAAACACGTGAGATTGTTAATGGAATGAGTTTCTCAGGAAAATGGTATGGCCCATAGTTATTTGAACAACGCGTAATATTAACTGGTAAACCGTAAGTTTCATGATATGCACGTACTAATAAATCTGATGAAGCTTTACTTGCACTATATGGGCTGTTAGGCTGTAGCGGTGTTTCTTCTGTGAAAAATGTTGTAGGATCAAAATCTAACTCACCATATACTTCATCTGTTGATACATGAACAAATTTTGTAATATCAGCTGCTCTCGATGCGTCTAACAATACTTGGGTCCCGACAACATTCGTTTGCACAAAAATACCTGGATCTGTGATGGAGCGATCAACATGGCTTTCTGCAGCAAAATGAATAACGTAGTCAAATTTTTCTTTTTCAAAAAGAGCCAGTATCGTTTCACGATCAGCAATATCTGCTTTAACAAAGTGATAATTATCTTTTGTTTCAATATGTTTGTGCTTTGTTAAATCTCCTGCATAGGTTAATAAATCTAAATTATAAATATCATATTGAGGATACTTTTCCACCATATATTGAACAAAGTTACCACCGATAAATCCGGCACCACCTGTAACAAGAATTTTTTTTTGTTCCACTTATTTCACCTCTTGTGCTAATTCATTTAAATAATGTTTTAAAGCATCCTGCCACTTTGGTAACGACTTAAATCCATTGTCAATTAGCTTTTGCTTTGACATACGTGAGTTTTTGGGCCGAACAGCACGTGTTGGATATTCTTTAGTTGAAATTGAGTTTACAGTAACAGCTTTATTGGCTTGTTGAAAGATTTCAGAAGAAAACTCTGCCCATGTACAAAAACCCTCGTTTGATGCATGATAGACACCATACTTTTCCGTTTGAATCATGTCAATTAACAAACGTGCTAAATCAAATGTATATGTTGGTGAACCATATTGATCTCCGACAACATTTAATTCATTACGAGTTTCAGATAATCGAAGCATGGTTTTTATAAAATTATGCCCATTGATTCCGAAAACCCATGAAATACGAACGATAAAATGCTCTTCTAGTAAATCTCTTACAACCTTTTCTCCTTCATATTTCGTTAAACCATAATAGCCCACTGGAGTTGGCTTATCAGTTTCTTTAAAGGGTTCTTCACCTTTACCATCGAAAACATAATCAGTACTTATATACATAAATTTTGCATTAACATTCTTAGATGCTGTTGCAATATATTTTGTACCTAATACATTTACATTCCAGCATGTTTCTTTATCATCTTCAGCTTTATCAACTGCTGTATATGCAGCACAATGAATGATTACATCAGGATTTATTTTTTGTACATATTGATATACTTCAGCTTCATTAATTATGTCTAAGTCTTCTCTACCAATTCCTAACATGCTTATTCCACGTTTTTTACCTTCTCGTACAACGTCATAACCAAGTTGACCAGTGTAACCAGTTACTAGAACCTTCATAATAAACTACTCTCCATAAATAAAATTGTTTTCAGAATTTTTTAACAGAGGTGCTTTTTGGTCTTTTTCTGAAAGAATAGGATTTATATCCATTGGCCAATCAATACCAATTTCAGGATCATTCCAAATAATACCACGATCATTTTCTGGTGAGTAAAGTTCATCTACCTTATACTGTACCTCAACATTATCTGTTAAAGTTATAAACGCATGCGCAAAACCTTTTGGTACTAATAATTGTTTTTTATTTTCGGAATTTAGCTCAATACCAACCCACTTTCCATAAGAAGGACTGCCTTCTCGAATATCTACAGCAACATCAAATATTGCTCCCCTTGTACAGCGTACTAACTTAGTTTGTGCTTTAGGATTTAATTGATAATGCAATCCTCTTAATGTACCTTTAGTGGCTGAGAATGATTGATTATCCTGAACAAAATTTACATCTATACCTGACTCTAAAAAAGCTGATTCATTATATGCTTCCATAAACCATCCACGGTGATCACCAAATACTTTTGGCTCTACTATAATAACTCCATTCAAACTAGTTTCTATAAAATTCATGCAAGAACCTCCTCTTGACGTACTGCTTCTATCTGTTGGTTTGCTAATCTGATAAGGTATTTTCCGTACTCATTCTTTTTTAGAGGCTCTGCTAGTTCTAATAATTGACTTTTAGTTATATAACCCTTCCTATATGCTATTTCTTCTAAACAAGCAACCTTTAAACTTTGTCGCTTTTCAACAGTTTCAATGTAGGTTGATGCCTCGAGCAAAGATTCATGTGTACCCGTATCTAACCATGCAAACCCTCTACCTAATAACTCTACATTCAAGTCTCCTAGTTTTAAATAGGCTTGGTTAATATCTGTTATCTCTAGCTCACCACGTTCTGATGGCTTAACCTGTTTAGCAATTTCTACAACTCTATTATCATAGAAATACAGCCCAGTTACTGCATACGTCGACTTTGGAATTTTTGGCTTCTCTTCTATTGAAACTGCCTTTCCTTCTTGATTAAACTCTACTACACCGAATCGTTGCGGATCTTTAACATTGTAGCCAAAAACAGTTGCACCTGTCTCCCTTGATGAAGCATTCTCTAATAATTTTGTAAAGCCGTGACCGTAAAAAATATTATCTCCTAAAACTAAAGCCACGCTATCGTCTCCAATAAACTCCTCACCAATTAAAAAAGCCTGTGCTAAACCATCAGGCGTTTCTTGTATAGCATAGCTAAGGTTAATTCCAAGTTCACTACCATTTCCTAGTAGTTGTTCAAATCTTGGAGTATCAACTGGGGTGGAAATTATCAATATATCTTTGATACCTGCCAACATTAGTACTGATAATGGATAATAAATCATAGGCTTATCATAAATAGGTAATAGTTGTTTGGAAATAGTTTTTGTTAAAGGATACAGCCTTGTACCGCTACCTCCTGCTAAAATTATACCTTTCATTTCATATAACTCCCTTCTTGCAGTCTAAAAGTAAATTATCTTCTTAAATATAAGTTTATCTTTTTCTATAAGAAAAACTTTCTTGAGTGTATTACTAGTCTTTAACATAAACAAAATATAAAGAAACCGTTCGTTACAACTCTTTTTCTACCTTTATTTTTCGTTTAATTAAAATAAAAATTAATTCTCTAAAATCATTTTTATAAAAGAAATAGACAGACGCCATTAAACTAGATATAAAACTGAACATACCTAACCATAATTCTATAAGCTGTGTATTTATAATAAATAGAGTTATAAAGACTGAAATAAAATATACTTCCCTTTTTTGAATAGTAATAGATTCAAAGTGCCTTGAAGAATAAAAATACCAAATAAAGAATGATAAAGTAGTAGCTATTGCTATAGCAAAGTTACTTTTGAATAGAACAATAGCAAGTACATTTAGAAACAAGGAAATGACTAAGATGCCTAATGTTGTTTTAAGATACAACATTTGCTTTTTTTGAATTTTATATAGGTTTACATATAATGCTTTGATTGTAATAATAGCTGGAAAACCCATAAACAATATTGCAATTATACTTAGTGCAGGATAATATTTAGGCATGAAATACGTCACAATTACTGCAAAACCAAAATAAGTTATACTAAAAAAAGAACCTATTATTAAAAAGTAATTTTTTAATTTATTGGGAAGTAAGTTATCTTCATTTCTGGATAAATAAGGGTAAAAGATTGAAGTAATTGATTTTATAAAGACATTAATTAGAGTCATCATGGATATTGCAAATGAATAGTATGCAAAACTCTCTAGGTCTAGAGCAAATTTCACCATCCATCTATCAGCAGAATAGAGAAGTAAAGCAATTGAGTTACCTACTAATATGATTGATCCAATTTTGAAATGGCTTTTTATATCAACCATTTTCACAGTTGACTTAACATCTTTATACTCGACATAAAATTTGAATTCAAAATAAATAAACACTATAAAATATGAGAAAATATTCGCAACAATAAAATACCAATAATTACTAGTTTCAATTATAAAAATTAGTACTATATTTAAAATAAATAGTATTATTGGTGAGATTACAATTGTTTTAGAATACTTTGTGAATTCGCCTAATGCCTGATAAAATAAATTGTAAAATGAAAGAAAATTAAAAGGTATAATAGCAAATGAAATTGCTAATAGAATTGGGTCTTGTATTGCTATTGAAATGATCACAACTATGGCAGATATAATCATTTGAAAAATTATGAAAAACCGGTGTTCCCCTTTTATAAGAGCTCTATCTATTTCTTTTTCAATACTCCCACCATACTTTACAAAAATTCCATCAACAAAGCCAAAATGTAATAATCCCACAAAACTTAAATATAAACTAAATGTTTTCAAATTAGCATAATCTTCTAAGCTTAAAAAAGCTGGGATTATGAAGCCTGAAATCACAGCTATTGATAACGTAATTATATTTGAACTGAATACCTTTTTTATATCTTTTCTTAAATGCATATTATATTAACCCTCTTTTGTTAATATAGAGAATTTGTTACTGTATATTCCTTTGTATTACTCCATATTTTTTATTAACACTAATTAAATTTTAATTTAGATTTTGAACTACATAATTTTTTTATTTACTTTGTGGTTATCCTTAGATAACCCTTTATTTAGTGCCAAGAGAAAGAAAAAAAGGGATGTTAATTGTGTTACCTGAAAAATTGCTGCACCAAACATATTTATAACCAATGCAAAAGTTGCTAGTATAGTAAATACATAAATTTCTCTTTCAAATCCATCTCTTGTATTTTTACATAGTCTGAATCTAGTAATTAGTATATATAAAATTAAAAGTAAGAATACTCCAAAGAAAATTACACCTGATTCCATTAACATCCTAGCATACTGATTATCGGTCGAAGATGTCATTGGACCTACTCCTATTAAAGGACTTTCAGTAAATCTAGATATGGCATAACTAGCCATTTCTATTCTTCCCATTAAATTTGACTTAGTACTATCAGAATCTAATAGCCTTGAATTCATTGACTCAGCGATCATAGCCCAATTCAGATTATTTGTGTCGCTAATTATTAATACAGAAGATAGGGTAATAACAATTAAACCAGAATATAAAATTATATTTAAAACAAACTTTGTTTTTTTAATTTTCCCGAAATTATTAGTTAGTATAAGAATAACCATTACTAGTAATAAGAATAAAAAAGTTAGCAATCCACTTCGTGAACCACTAATGTTAACTAAATAGAAGCTCAAAATAAACCCTATAAGAAAATGTATTTTCTTTTTATCTCGAGTTATAAATAAATACAAGAGACATATGCCAATGATAGCGTAAAATATACCGAAGAAGTTTGGGTTTGCAAAAGTTCCGGAAAATCTTTGATAATATGCTCCAGCAGTTGCGCTTTTTGTCGTTTCAAAAACAATGTTAAATATTTCGAATATACTTGGATTAAAATATGCCACAATCGATAAAATGATATTAAAATATAGTATTAAATACATACTTTTTAGTATTTTCTTTTTGTCTATTTCCAACCTTCTAATTACATTAAATGTCGTTAAGTATATAAGTAAATATAATACTAAATTAAACATCATCTTAAAATCAGCTTGATAACCAAATAAACTTCTTATTCCAAATATACCTGACATAAATAACAATATTAATAATAATACTGATATAAAGTCTATCTTTATTCTAAGGTTACTATGGAATATCCAAAAGAGTATCAAAAAAAAGGTTATTAGTATTTCAATTAGCGTGTATCCCCACTGGGTACCTAAAACACTGATTGGAGTAATTTTAAAAACTAAGAGTGTAAAAATGACTATTAAGAAAGATTGGATCAATTTATTTCTTGTAATTGATGTTTCCCATTTCATGACTTTGATGTCTCTCTCTTTATTAAGAATATTAAAATCATGCTAATGCAATAGATAGAATATTTATTTAAGACTAAATTTTTATACATATAAGCTTTATACAATTGAACTATTTTTCTTATATTTGACTTAGCCCTATTTCTTCTTATTACTCCTGTCATCCAAATCCAGAAAAACCTTTTTCTTAATTGAGAGTTTTCCTCACTTTCGTTTAAATATGATAATAATTTAGGCAGCTTCGGGATAACATTTTTATTAATTTCTTTTGAGTTTGAAAGTGAATTATTATCGTAATTTACTTTCACTGCTGCCGGTCTATAATAATAAACTTCCGTTTTTAAAAATAACTTTATAAAAAACAACCAATCTTCATATGCAGATTCTTCATTGTCAAACCTATGGTTGTTTAGAAGTTCTCTAGCAATAACCGCGGATGCACTACCACCAAAAGGAAAATTCCCTTTAAGGACAACTTTTCTATTATTAGTAACTTTGTAAAAGTCCTTATTTAATAAACTTAAATATTTACGGATAAATTTAAAGTTTGGCTTAAGAAATTTTCCATAATAATTACGAGTTGTCAAAATATACTCCGCATTATATTGCTTTATATAATTATTTATATTGTTTAAGAAATTTACATCAGCTAATTCATCATCGGCGTCCAAAAATATTAAATAATCGCCATTGGCTAGCTCAATCCCTTTATTACGTGTAAGAACAACCCCACTGTTTTTTTCATTCCTATATATAAATAATTCACCATAATTAAGTTCTTTTTTTAATTCTGTTACATTAGAGAAGCTTTTATCCTTACTCATATCATCAATAACAATAATTTCATAATTTTTATAGTTTTGATTTTTAATACTTAGTATCGTGTTTTTTATAAAATCTTCTTTATTATAAAGAGGAATAATTATTGAATATTTTATATCCATATCAAACAAATCCCTTACCTATTATTTATTTTCCAGATTACATTATTAGATTTGTATAAAATCTACATAACACCTTCTAAGGGTTTAAATTTATAAAATTTCATGCTTTATGGATAAACTTACCATTTAATCAATTTTCTTTAACTTTTCTCTTACTTCATTAAATTCTCTATAATCAATAAACTTTTTAGATATATTTTTAATGTAATAATCGTAAAGGACCCTAACTGACTCTTTATCTATCAGATCATTTCTACCATTTTTACTTAACCTTCTATATAAAATATATTTTATATAGAACTTTGAAAATAGTACCCACAAATTTTTAGTAATTACATTATAATTAAAATAATTCAGTAGATATTTATTCCTCATACTATTGTAAATAAATATTAATTCTTTGATATTATGACTGGATCCATTCCCCTCATCAATCTTTACTTTATGGTAAATCACCGATTCTGGTATGAACATTAACTTATATCCTAAGTCTCTAAGTTTTAGACTATAGTCATACTCTTCAGTACCAAAAAAATACCGCTCATTTAGTAATTGAATATCTAATAACGCCTTTCTATCAAACATTACAAAACAACCTGAGAGGAATTTTGTTGTCTTAGCTCTTAAATCTAAAGTAGATACATCCTGTCCATAGAATTCATGCTTACCTTTAGCCCTAATCCGAGATACATAACCACCTGCATACCAAATCTTTGATTTAGAAGCATAGTCTAAGATTAAACCTGAAGCAGCACCAACTTCTGTATCATTAAATGCAATTATCAACTTTTGTAAACTATCTTCTCTTAATTCTGTATCATTATTTAGTAATAAATAGTAATCAAAATCATAATGTTCTTCCGCAAATCTTATAGCTTTATTATTAGCACCAGCAAACCCTAAATTCATCTTATTTTTTAAAAGTATATATTTACTTTCCGATAAATTGTTATTTACATTATAGCTCTGATTATCATTTAAATAAGATTCTAATTTCTTACACTGATCATGTTCACTGTTATTATCGATAATTACAACTTTAGTGTTAAGGTTTCTTACATCTAGTCTCTCTATACTCTCTATACAAGCAATTGTATCGGTTGTTCCATTATAATTTAATAAAATAATACAAACACTCTTCATTCTTCCACCTCAATTTATAAGTATCCAGTATTTATTCCCATAATGTATTTAAAACATCATTAATACGAAGGAATATAGTTTATTTGTTCAAGATATTACTATTAAAATTATATCTGTACTAACGCTTCTGAGAAATTACTAAATTATTATTACTCTGTTTTATAAGGTTTAACTTCAGTTTGTCTTTTTTGAACAATAATACTATTGGCTGGGTATTCCCCCCGTATAATAGACCCTGCTCCTACCACACTATTATCTCCAATCTTTGTCCCTCGAAGAATGACTGTATTAGCACCTATCCAAACATTATTTCCAATTTCTACGTTACCATATTTGTAACTTTTGGCTTTAATGCCACCTTCTATCCTAAAATCATGGTCATGATCATAAATTAGTACGTTAGGACCAAACTCAACTCCTTCACCTATCTTTATATTATATCTACATGTAACTACACAACCTGTATTAAAAGCCGTATTTTTGCCAATGATAAGTGTTGCATTCTCTCTTGCTCTAATTCTGGTTCCACTTTGTGCTCTTACTAATTTACCTAATTTAATAACTCCACCTTTTGATATAGACACTTCTGATAAAGGAGAGAAAAGTTCTAAATAGTGAAACTTAAATCTGTTCCCGTTGAAAATTTTCATCAAACAAAACTTCAAAAAAGTAAATGGTAGGCAAACTATGGCTCTGGTTAACCTTTTTAAATTCATCGCTTTATAACTCCTTATCTAGCCCCATTATTTCAAGCATGTGTCTGTTTACAATATGAACATCATATTTTTCCTTACATAGTTGTAAGCTGTTTTCAGACATTTGTTTTAAATGTTCAGGATTTTCAATCATGTATAACATCTTTTCAGCTAAATCTTTACTGTTTTGAGGCTTTACCAGGTATCCGTTAACTCCGTTAGTCACAGCATCTCTGCAGCCAGGCCAATCAGTTGTAAGGACTGGTCTTCCCATCGCCATTGCCTCTAAGATAGTTCTAGGAAGTCCTTCACGATAATACGTTGGCAAAACAAATACTTTTGCTTTAGCTAAATAAGGAACAACATCTTTTGTTTCCCCTGGAAACTCAATGGATCCATCACTTATATAAGGTGCTAATTCTTCTGGTTTAATAGCTCCAATTGAACTATCATAGCCTCCAAGTAGTATAAATCGAGATTCTGGGTACTGTTTTTTTACTTTGCGGGCTGCTTCTGCAAAATCAAATACACCTTTCTCCTTAATAACTCTCGCTATCATTAAAAATATAGGTTCTTCAGGTAAAGTATTGGCATTAAATCTAGACATATTCACTCCAGACCCGTCTACGCGAACAGCTTTATCTTCAGATAAGTAACCTAATTCTACAAACCTTTTTAAATCATCACTGTTTTGAAATATTACTTTATTACAACCTTTAAATGCTCTTTTATAAAGAACACCGGTAATCATCCTTAGGGCTTTTACTTTTAAACTATTCGAAGCATAAACACGACCCAAGCCAGTTACCATTGGAAATACCTTGTTAACTCCAGCTCCACGTGCAGCCAAACTACCATATACTACCGGTTTTATAGTATAACTAAATACCAAATCGGGTTTTTGGGCACTAATTACACTCTTAAGCCTTTTATAATAATTAATATCGCCTAAGATACTAGTATTGTCCTTAGAAAAGGGGATCTCAATAAATTTTACACCAAGTGCTAAAACATCATCTATATATTCCCTATTTGGACCAATAGCAATAACTTCATGACCATTTGAAATAATATCCTTAATAAGATCCCCTCTAAAATTAAATAAGGTCTTATTTTTTGGGGAAATAACTACAACTTTCATTAATTACACCTCTTTTAAATATTATTCTGTAAATAATCGTTTAAATTTTCAACAGTCAACTCAAACAGTCTTTCATTAACTTTATCAGATACAAATGAATTATGAGGTGTAATAATTACTTTATTACAATTCCAGAGGAAACTATTCTCTGGTAAGGGCTCCTCCTCAAATACATCAAGAGCAACGCCAAGAAATTTATTACCTTGAAGAGATTCATTTAGGGCCGACTCATCAATAACCCCACCCCTAGAAACATTGATGAGGACACAATTATCTTTCATTTTTTCAATACTTTGTTTATTGATAAAGTGCCTTGTTTCATCTGTTAGAGGGAGCGTCAATATAACAATGTCACTCTTTTCCAGAACATCATCTATATTTTCGGCCAAATAATATTCATCAACATCTTGAGGGGCTTTATTTCTTCTTCCAACACCAATAACATTTACACCGAATACTTTAAGTCTTTTTGCTATTTCTGTCCCAACACTCCCAAAACCTATAATAGTAGCAGTCTTATCTGTAAGTTCCAGCAACTCTCGTTGTTTTTCCCACTTATTTTCACGCTGCGCGTCATAAAACTGTCTACTATTTTTATAGATTTCTAAAATTTTCAGCATTACCCATTCAGCCATCGGAACACTATAAACCCCATTGGCATTAAAAAGCTTTATACCACGATTCCTAATATACTCGAGCGGTACTCTATCCAGACCTGCACTGGTAAGTTGTATGAATTTCAGATTCTTAAATTTTTTAATATCATTATTTTCAAATAGACTGTTACAAACTACAGCTTCAATATCTGAAACATCTACTTGTAGAGAAATCCTCTCATCCTGAATAAATAAAATATCGTATCCAAATAACCTTAATCTGTTTAGTTGTTCATTACTATATTTAAATGCCCCAGTAAGTAATAGTTTCATTTTATACATTCCTCTTTATATAGCTATTTCGTAATGGTATAAACAATCTCCATCACTTTATCCTTAACAATCTGCTTATTTTCAACGAAGAAACTTTTATCTTTGTAACTAATTTGTTCTTCAAAGTCTCTTACCTGATTTATCCCATATTCAAAAATTTTATTTATCTGTAGAAGATTAATATTTTTTTTCGTATCACAAAAGCTTCTGGATAAAATCGCCATGCTTGAACCTAAACGATAATGCTCTGCTATAATGTTCTCCGCAGGAAGAGTTCCTTGTCCAAGTTGCGCTATACCACCAAACCCATAGTGGATACCCTTTGCCTTAATTTTTTCACATAGCATTTCAACTGTTCCATTTGCTAAAAGTTCGAACATAAATTTCATATTATAACTAAGGTGTAGATCATTTAATCCAATATGGATATAATCAATACCTTTAACTGTTAAAATAGATTCTATATTATCCACTGCCTCGGAGGTTTCACACAAAAGACAAACCTCTGCCCTTCCATTTACATGTTTAACAAAATATTCGACTTCTTCCTTTGTTTTAAAAAATGGGAGCATTACGATATCTGCTCCATCTTTAATTACTCTATCTATCTCATTTTTCGATCCTTCATGTATCGGATTGATTCTAACAATTAATTTAGAAGTATTCAGTACCCTTTTAACTTTTTTTACATCTTCTATACTGTGTCTAGATATAACAGTATCTAAATGACCTTGCCGCTCTTCTTTTCCATTAATTTCAAGGTCAATAAAGATCCAATCTACTCCACACCTTTCAGCTATCTTAGCAATTTCTTCCTGGTTAGTAATGTACATTAATTTTAAAGCCATTATTTTTTCCTACTTTCTTCTATAGTAGCTGCCATCTGAGTTTCATGGCTTTTATCTATAGATTTCTTAGCAGTTTCTCCAACATTTACATTATCCTTCATTGCTATAACTTTAAAGATTGTTTTAATAAATATTCTCAAATCAAAAACTAATGAAAGGTTCTCCACATACTCAACATCAAATTCAATTCTTTTATCCCAAGGCACCTCTTTCCTGCCATTTACCTGTGCCCACCCTGTAACTCCTGGTCTAACATTGAATCTCTTTTTTTGCTCTTTTGTGTACTCTTCTAATGACCAAGGATGGTATGTTAAAGTTGGTCGAGGGCCAATAATTGACATGTCCCCTTTAATAATATTTAAAAACTGAGGAAATTCATCAATACTAGTCTTTCGAATAAACTTTCCAACCTTTGTGACCCTAGCATCACCTTTAGTCTCGTACACACCACTTTTTTCAGCACCCACACACATTGAACGGAATTTGTATATCTTAAATACTTTTCCATTTAGCCCAATACGTTCTTGTTGAAAAATAACAGGACCTTTGGACTCTAATTTAATAGCCAATGCCACTATTAATAAAACTGGAGAAAGCACCGCTAAGCCAATCAGGGACAAAATAATATCTAATAACCTTTTAATCTTTTTATAACACATAATAATTTCCAAACTCCTTTGCTATATTATGGATTTAATAATTCTTTAGTTGTTTAGGACTTACTCGGAATCTTTAAATCTATTATTCCAACCAACTACTAAACCACTAAAATTGTTATCTACCTCTGATAGCCACCTCGCATATTATATTCAATATGAGAAATAGATGAAAAAAATCTATATATAGTATGTTTTATCGAATTTAATTAAATATCAATACTACATATTGTGTTTTATTATCAAATTCCAATACTCACCTCGTAATATCTATTCAATCTACCTTGCAAATACGAAATAGATATTCACTTCACAACCACCCATAACCGAGTTTCTTCCTATTATATATACCATTCAATCAATCTATAATTCTCACTAAAATCGCCTCAAACCCTTATCCCGCAAGGTTTCCAGCGTTCAATCTAACAACGATAGTCAGTTCCCCACAACCATTCAATCTAAATAAGCCTCTCACAACCCCCTACCTAAAAACAAACCTACAAAAACGGAACTCCATCCCCATCTTCCTCTCCAGTCTCCTCATCAACCAAATGCACGCTACAATCAACGTGCCCATCAACATACACAACATTCCCTTCTACAGGACAAACCTAACCAAACTCCAAAACAAAAGAATTAAAACGACTCTCCGAATGATCCACCCCATTCAGAAGCAACTTTCGATGATAATCCTTCTCCAGCTGCCTGCGATTGGCCTCACAAACGTCTTCCTCAGTATCTTTAATCAAACCCAACACAGAAATGACAGCAATATAACTCAACAACCCAATTATTACAATAACGGCCAACAACTCAATTTATGTTAAGCCGCGTTTATTGAATACGAAGGAAAACACTTTCTTTAAGTGATTCATCATAATCCCCTCCAACATTTTTAATAATTATGTCAAAGACTAAGATGCTTAAAGTTTTAATAACAAGTTGTTCGAAGAACAGCCAATACAATCAAATTAAAGTGTACGCAAACAAAATAATTAATTTGTCACAAAAAACCAACAAGGTTGTTCAAAATGAACAACCTCATTCAAGCTCTTTATTATTCTTGAAGTCTAGTGTTACCTAAACCCCAACCCTCCCCCTCTCAACCACACTCTTAAGGTACTCGTACACACTCCCCTTCAAATCTCCATGCATCAAAGCAAACTCCACAGTCGCCCTCACAAACCCAAACTTATCACCAACATCATGCCGCTCACCTTTAAACTCACATCCAACAACCATCTGCTGCTCATTCAATCTCTTAATCGCATCAGTCAGTTGAATTTCTCCCCCAGCTCCCGAAGGGAGGTTCTCTAGTACTTCGAAAATCTCCGGCCTCAAAATATACCGCCCCATAATCGCATAATTAGAAGGCGCCTCTTCCCTCTTCGGCTTCTCAACCAAATCATCGATTCCAAAAACCCCTGGCTCCATTTCCCCACGGCCAATTGAAATCACACCGTACTTCGATACATCCTCCTCCGCCACAGGCTGAACCCCAATAACTGAAGAATTATACCGCTCATACACATCAATCAGCTGCTTAAGCCCAGGCTTCTCTGGAGAATATACAATATCATCCCCAAGCAATACCGCAAACGGCTCATCTCCGATAAAACGGTTTGCACATCCGATGGCATGTCCCAATCCAAGGGGTTCTTTTTGACGGATATAATGGATATTCGCCAGCTTTGAAATATCCTGTATCTCTTCGAGCAGCTCAAACTTCTCTTTTTTCACAAGGGTCTCTTCAAGCTCATACGATTTATCAAAATGATCCTCAATCGCTCTTTTTCCGCGGCCTGTAACAATGATGATATCCTCAATACCTGATGCGACTGCTTCTTCAATGATATACTGTATCGTCGGCTTATCCACAATCGGCAGCATCTCCTTCGGCATCGCCTTCGTAGCCGGCAAAAACCTCGTCCCAAGCCCAGCAGCAGGAATAATCGCCTTCCGCACTTTCTTCATTAATAAGCCCCCCTATTTCGCTAAAGATAGTATCTTATTCTCTCTCCGATTAGCCACATTAATCACAAACTCACTAATCTCCTGCACTGTCATCGTTTCAAATCTATCAATTAAATAATGCACTTCATGCTCCTGCTCGAGCACAGCCTTCCCAATATGTATCTTCGGAAATACTGCTTTTGTGTGCACTTCTTTTTCATTGAGAAGCTCTTCAAACATCTTTTCACCAGGACGGATTCCCGAGAAGTTGATGCCGATTTCTTCTATTGTATAGCCTGACAGCTGGATGAGGTTTTTTGCCAGGTCGACGATCTTGACCGGTTCTCCCATATCGAGGACGAAGATTTCTCCGCCGCGTGCCAGGGCCCCTGCCTGCATGACCAGTCTGGATGCTTCCGGGATGGTCATGAAATAGCGTGTCATATCCGGGTGGGTGACCGTTACCGGTCCGCCTGCCTGGATCTGCTTTTTGAATAATGGTATAACACTGCCGCGGCTGCCGAGGACATTGCCGAAGCGGACAGCGACGTATTTCGTATCGCTCCCCTTGTCCAGCTCCTGGATAACCATTTCAGCAATCCGTTTGGTAGAGCCCATTACGTTAGTTGGGTTAACCGCCTTATCGGAGGACACAAGCACAAATGTGCCAACCCCGAATGTATCTGCTGCCTCGGCCACATTCTTCGTGCCGATGACATTGTTTTTCACAGCTTCTTTCGGATTGTATTCCATGAGCGGCACATGCTTATGGGCTGCTGCATGGTAGACCACATCTGGCTGATGCTCTTCTATCACTTCAAAGATCCTCGCCCGGTCCTGGATATCAGCAATAACCGGCCTGATTTCCAGATTCTCGATTTTGAGATTACGGAGCTCTAAGTCGATCAGATAGATGCTGTTCTCCCCATGCCCGACCAGAACAATTTTCTTCGGATTGAATTTAATCACCTGGCGGCAGATCTCAGAGCCGATGCTTCCGCCTGCCCCTGTTACCATGATCGTTTTGCCTGTCAGCTTTTGTGAGATGCTTTCTGTATCAAGCTGGACAGGCTCCCTGCCGAGAAGATCCTCAACCTGGACATCGCGGAACTGGTTGACCGAAACGTTTCCAAGCATCACATCCTCAATCAGCGGCATGATCACCGTTTTGGCATCTGTTCCTGCACACTGTTCGAAGATTTTCTTCATCTCTTCCTTATTCAAAGAAGGAATGGCAATGATGATTTTATCTATTTGCAAAGTTTCAACCGTCTTACTAATGCGCTTAGAACCGCCTACTACCGATAGCCCGTGAATTTGCAGCCTGTATTTCTTCGGGTCATCATCGATAAAGGCGACCGGCTTGATGCCAGCGTCTGTATTTTTCAGCAGCTGACGGGCAAGCATGGTCCCTGCTGCTCCTGCACCAATGATCAATGCCCTTGACTGTTCGACCTGCGGCTTGATATAGCGATCGCGGTAGACACGCCATGCAAAGCGCGAGCCCCCAATCAGGAGGACGTGAAGCATCCAGGCGAGCATAAGGGCCCGGAAGTAAATGTCCTGAATGACAAGCTGCTGAACAACGGCTGTCATCATAATGGAAAGGCTGACTGCCTTCACAATGCTGACAAGCTCGCCTACGCTCGCATATTCCCAGGCTTTGTTATAGAGCCTGTAGATGCTGGCGAAGATATGATGGCTTAAGAGCAAGGTAATGGATGTCAGCATCAATGTTTCGTATTTGAAAATCTGAAATGTGGGATGAAGGGTAATATAACTGAGATAAATAGCGGACAGCACAATAAGTGAATCCAACGCAACCAGAAAAGTTAAGCGTTTTTGAAATGTCATCCATAATCCTCCTATAGCTTTAGTATAATAAAGTACACATGCAAATAAATATCTAATGAAAGCACACGAATGTTCATGTGTTTCCATTAGATATTTATCATTTTTATGTAAAAGGGCATCCAACCCGCCCTCACACCACTCCAATGACGACAAGCGTCTAAGGAAAAGATCCCTGATCCCACAGAATGGCCGAGTGCCCCCTTGGATAACGGCGAGGAGACATCACCGGTTCTTTATGAAAAATCTAAATGACTGATATTTCGAACGACTGAATCAGAACAGCCCCATAAACTTCTTCTTTTTAACCCGGCTGGGTATTTCTTTGATTACGTTCTGCCCTTGAACAAGGAGTTCAGTATTCTCTGTAAATAAGAAGACCGTATCAACACCGTATCTACTGTCAATCTCAGCAAAAGCCTCCGCCATTTTGAAGCCTCGTTTTGTGGTGTTATGGGCATCTGAAGCGATAAAGTGCGTCAGATTGGCTTCAATCAGCTGATGGGAGAAGCCTTTGATCTTCTTCCCGAAGTACCCGCATAAGCTTGCAGCTGTCACTTGTGTTAATGACCCTTTTTTGACCAGCTGGTATAACACGTCAGGACGTTCCATAATTTCAGCATTTCGCTCAGGATGCACAATGACCGGTGTCAGCTCTTTCATCTGCAGATCATACAAAAGCTGCTCCGTGTATCGCGGCACATGTCCGCTTGGCAATTCAATGAAAACATAAGGCGAATTGGCAAGGGGAAGGATTTCCCCTTTATCCAGGTCAGCCAGCAGATCCCCATTAATCCGGGTTTCCTGTCCGGCCAAAATTTCAAGGCCGATTTTTTCCTGCTTCAGTACATCATTCACTAGAGAAACTTTATTCTGTATCTCTACTTTCGTATTATCGTAGCTTTCATTTCTATGATGGGGCGTGGCAATGATTGTATGAATCCCTTCTGAAACAGCCTGCCTGGCCATTTCTATCGTATCACTCATATCCTTGGCTCCGTCATCAACTCCGGGCAATATATGACAATGGATATCAATCATTGCGCCCAACCCCTTCCAAATAAATGTTAATAATCTAGGACTTTTTTAATATACCATTCTGCTCCTATAGGGTAAATAAGAGATTTTGTCGAATCTTCTTATTTTCCGCCATAGTAGTAATAGTAATGCGAATCCTGAAGCTTTTTCTGATTCAGCACTGCTCCAAGCAGCTTGCCCTTGGATGTACGGAGAAGCTCTGTCGCTTTTTCCGCCTGTTCCATTTCTGTGTAGCCGCTGCTGATCACGAGCATGGTGCCCTCTACCTTGTTAGCCAGGATCTGGGCATCAGCTACAGCAAGAATCGGCGGAGTATCGAATAGGACGACATCAAATTCCTTCTGGACATTTACCAGGAATTCTTCCATCGCCTGTGAACCAAGGAGTTCAGCAGGGTTTGGAGGGATCGGTCCGCTTGTCAGTACGGAAAGATTCTCAACTGCTGTTTCCTTAACCGCTTTTAACAGACTGGAGCTTTTCGTCAGCACATTTGTCAGACCGTTATTGTTGGTCAGGTTGAAGGTGTAGTGTGCAGTAGGCTTCCGCAGGTCGGCATCAACGAGCAGCACCCGCTTGTTCTGCTGCGCAAATACTACAGCAAGATTGGCCACTGTTGTGGACTTCCCTTCCCCCGGACCGGATGAAGTCACCAGGATGGAACGGACATCCTGATCAACGGATGAGAATTGAATATTGGTTCTTACGGTCCTGTACTGCTCGGCAATCGGAGATTTTGTGTTATAAGCTGCCACCAGCTTTCTCCTGCTGTCATTCACAGATGCTTTCGGCTTCTTCTTAAACAGCATCCCGTTCACCTCCACGCTGCTTTCGTGCTGCTTTCTCTTCCATGGCTCCTGTTTCTTCATTAATAATGGCAATCGTGCCAAGCACAGGCAAATCCAGCAGTTTCTCAATATCCTGCTCTGTTTTTACCGTGTTGTCCATGTATTCTAATAGGAAGGCAAGTCCAACACCTGCCATCAAGCCGACTACGAGGGCAATGGCCATATTCAGCAATTTGTTCGGTTTGATAGGTGCCGGATTGTCAGTGAGCTCTGCTTTCGCCAGAATTTTTACGTTATCAATATTCATGATTTCAACGATTTCACGCTTGAAGACATTGGCCGTCGTGTTGGCGATATCAGCTGCCATATTGGCATCAGGATCCTGGACTGTAATGGCCAGTACCTGGGAGTCCGTCTGGCTGCCGACCGTAATCTTCGAATCCAGCTGGCTTGTCGTTATATCAAGGTCCAGCTCCTCTTTTACCAGGTCAAGGATTGCCGGGCTCTTTATGATGACATTATAAGTGTTAATTAATTGCAGATTGGTCTGGATTTCACCGGTATTATATACCGGCTGGTCGCTCTTGGCCTGGTTGACCAGCAGCTGTGTTGTAGACTGATAAATGGGAGTGAGGTAAAAGTAACTGATGAGACCGCTCGTTGCTACAGCAACGAAGGCGATAGACAAAATGAGACCCAGACGCTTCCTTAATGTCTGGAAAAGCTCTTTCAAACTTATTGTTTCCTCCATTGGGTTCCTCCTGAAAAAAATGTAAGGTTATTGTAAAACACATAGTATTATAGCATATCATATATCAAAAAATGGTTATAATGGCATGATTTTTACAAGATCCGCTCAACTTTGACAGCAATCTGGCAATTATTTTCCTCATTAGTCCATTAAACTATAAAAAACTGCATATTTATAGATTAAATTGGATTTTGGAAGAAATTACAATATGCTGTCCTGCCGTTCAATTCCTTAAAAAAAGCACTCCAAGGAGTGCCAACGGAAATTTGGGAATTGAATATGGGGAATGTGATAGCAGCAGGAAAATTCTCATGGCCAGAAGGTGCCAAGGAAATCGCAGCTGACTATCTCACTCTTTTTTCAATTGATAACCTTACATCCATATTATCACCTTATCTATACAGATTGTCTAATCATGCTGTATTCCCAGCATTTTTGTATTCTGGGTATTTTTTGAATAAATAGACCACGAAACGTCTTTTTATATAACTGTAGGCATATAGTAAATTTTTAGTTCTTTATTCTGTTGATTTTTCCAAAATAAAAAATCAGCTTCCCTCTTAGAAGGAAGCTGATCTCATTAATTGGCTGTTCTGAAAATCTGATTGGCCCACTCAGGATGGTCGATGAACGGATTGCGGTTTTCCTGGATACTGTAGATGACGTTATTGCGGTTCATTTCAAACGCATCAACAGGATCCTGTTCATTCCACTCGAGCAGGACAGACAGCTTGCCATGGTAAGGATTCGAGCCGTTGTTAAGCAGGTCATTCAGCTCAAGATCCACCCTGTCTCCATTTTCGTAGCGGACTGCCATATAAAAGAGCATTCGCGCTACATCGCCTTTTACGCGGTCAGGCGGCTCAAAGGAATTGGCGCTCCTTTTGCAATCGCTGCAGTTCGTTACAGCACTGCCGCCATTGGCAAAGTCCAAATTACCGCGCGTGCTGTTGACCTGGACATCTGTTGGGCGGAGATGGTGGATATCTGTTCCCGGTCCATTGGTTGTACCGAAATCGCCATGGGACTTGGCCCAGACATGCTCCCGGTTCCAATCGCCGACATTCCCGCCGTTTCTGTCTTTAGATCGGGAAAGGCCGGAATAAAGAAGAATGACGTTGTTCGGGTTGTTTGGATCCTCATCTGTTTCTTTCAACGCATCCCATACCTGGCTGTAAGAAAGAACTTTATGAGTCTTGATAATATCGTGCAGAGCAGCCTTCAGCTCACTGCCTGTCTTGCCTGCAGCAGCCGTATAATAGGAATCAACTGGCTGTTCAGTCTGTTCTCCTGTAACAGTTAATTGAAAAGTAAGCTGAGCTTCTTTATCGCCATCAGTGCCTTTGACTGTTACCTGATACGTGCCTTCCTCAGACTCAAGGAAGGTAAGCGTGCTGCCGAATACATTTCCCCTTGTGGATGTATAGGTGAGCTCATCCCCGTCCGGGTCAGTAAAGTAGTTGCTTAGTTCAATTGTTAAAGAATCATTCTTTTGAACAGTTTGATTGCTGATTGCACGGGCAGCCGGGGCACCGTTCTCTACAGGGAGAAAAGGAGAAGCAATAGCTTCCCCTTTCACATTAGTGAACTTGATATTCGATGTATCGACGCCGTCTGTAACTGTCCATTTCTGAACGTTTTCAGCACCGCGGATTTCTTTTACATTGCTATTGTCGATGACTACTTCTTTAATCACAGTACCTTTAAAGTCAATGATCGCATCCGCTTTCGCTGGCTTGATCACTACTTTTGTATCTGCAAGGCTTTCACCATGGAACTCAGCGTATTCACCAGTAAAGTAGATGCCGTCTTGAATGACAGAGCTTCCTTTTACAGTGATGGAAACACTAGGTTTTGAAATGGTCAGCTTCTTAGTCTTAAAGTTATTAAACTGATAGTCTTTTTCTGGTGTGATTGGCGCTTCCGTTTCACCTGAGAAATCAATTTGCGCCAATACCGGATCATGGTCGCTTGCACGGCCGGCCATGTCAGTAAAGTCAGCATTGATATGAAGAATATCAACCTTCGTATTGTCAACAAGATTATTAGATACAAGGATATGATCAAGCACTTGGGAGTTGCCCTGATATACATAAGTGTATCGGTCAGAAGCTTCCACTTTATTGATCATATTTGTCATAATATCGCCTTCGTGGATTTTTAAAGACTGAGAGAATTGATAGTCATTAAAATCACCTAAAGAAACGATGTTGGCATCAGGGTTTTCTGCTTTGATACCCGCTGCAAAATCATGGACGATTTTTGCAATCTTATGGCGCTGTACTTCACTTCCATAGACAGGAGGCTGCTGTGATCCAAATAAAGGTGTATCCCCTGACTTGGAATTCCAGTGGTTGGCAATAACAACGACACTTTCACCCTTGAAATCGAACTGGGCTGCCAGGGGCTTTCTGCTGTCATCGAATGCGCTATTTGTCGGGTCAATACGCCCTGGGTTATGCGTTAACTTGCCATTTTCATAGCCAACAGCAGTGGTTGCATCTCCTGCAGGAATACCTTCAGTTAAAGAAACCCGCTCAGGATTGTATAAGAAACCTACCCTGATATTGGCATTAGGTGCACCGCCGTCTGCATTATTGACTGGGTCGATATTAACGTAGTTGTATTCTGCACCGCCGGCTGCTTTGATTGCTGCTATAAGTCTTTCATAGCTTTCAGAAGCATCTGAATCTCCCGCAGATCCGCCATTATTATCCTGAACTTCTGTTACACCGATAATGTCTGGGCTCTGCATGTCAGTGGCCAGGGCACGGGCAAGCTTTTGTGCTTTGCTGTCCGGGGACGAAGATTTATTATTCGAGAAGTTCTCCAAATTATAGGACGCAACGGTCAGCTTATCTTCAGCTTTCACAATAGTCGTCTGTTCAGGTTCAGCTTCACCTTCAATATGGGCTTCTTCAAGATCAGCCAAAGCTGCATAGATTTTGTAGTTTTGATAAGAATATCCGACTACCCCTGTTAAAGGACCTTCGAATTTGTCGCCTGTTGCCACTTCAAAATCACGGGCTTCGCCATTTGGCTCCAGACGGAACTGGATTCTGTTTGGATTTTGATCATTTTCTTCATATAATAGGCCGCCATGAAGTGTATCGGTTTCTGCACTTTCAAGGACTGTTACAAGATCTCCATTTTCCTGCGGAGCTACAGCCTTTACATCGCCGACCTGGACTCTCATGGATTCAAGACTCTCCCAGAAATCAATAGCATCCTTTTCCGGATTGAATACTTCCAGGTTATCGCTGTCGATATGCCCGCTTGGCAGATTGCTTTCATCAATGACAATCGGCTCTGGAAGGCTGACCCCGCTTTCAAGTACAGTTACATTCCCGCCTCTATCATTCCTGACTGTAATCTGTGTTGTCTTCAGGTCTGTTGTCTGGCGGTCACTGTACCCTTCAATGGCGTACTCGCTTACTTGTCCTGTTACTGAAACGAGATCTCCCACTGTGATAGGCCAAGGGCTGTTCCCACTGTATAACACAAGCGCTTCTGAAGTATCAGGATCATTATCAGCCAGCTCATCAGGTGTCTGGATATGATAATAATAGGAACCGGTGGATTGGAATGCATAGGTTACAATACCCTCGATTCCTTCCACTGTTTCCCCTGCAAACGGAGACGTGTGGTTCTTTCCTTGCAAATCATGGATCTGCAGTGAGTCTGTAATCGTGTATTCATATGTTGTAACTTCGCTCAATGTACCATCTTCAGCCTTTACAACTGTTTTCAGTACTGTATCTTCTGTGATTTGGATAGGTGCAGTATATTTCTCGCTTGCATCAGTCGGTTCTGAACCGTCTGTTGTATAGAAGATTTCTGCATTGGCAGTTGAAGTGGATAGCGTCACTTCAGTGCTGCCGACAAATGTGCCGCTTCCCGGTACAGCTTGAGCCGGGCGAAGAGCAGCACTGTCGACCACGATATCCTGCGCGCCGCGCGGGATGATCTGGTAGTCATTATCGAACTGCTGGACAATGCCAGTAATAGATTCATAGACCGTTCCCACTTCTAAGCCCAGCGTTATATACTCATCCCTGACTATGAAACTGCCAGTTCCATCTGTGGCTGTGAAATTAGCTCCTGAGGAATCGACGCCAGTAAGATCCAAGTTCTTGACTGTCACCAGCTGTGATTCAAGTGATTCGCCGACTTCATTACCTGTTACTGTTCTAGGAGCCGGAGCTTCTGCTTCGTTCTTTTCTACAATCACTGCTCCATCAAGCTGAAGCAAGTTTCTATAAACTGCAAGTTTACCTGTCAGTGTTACCTCATCACCAACCTGTGCATCAAGAGAAGCCGGGCGAACCGCAATACCGCCGGTCGCATCCTGGACAGACACGGTATTCTTAAGGTTTGCAGCTACAACACCTTTAATAGTGACCGTTTCCCCAACTGCTGCAGCTCTTGCATCAGCGATTGAAATGATCTCAACATCGCCTGGCTCTTCAGGATCAGGGTCTCCCGGGTTCTCACCTGCTGATCCATCCATTTGGTGGATGCCAAGGTTTGATGCATCATCCTTCGGCAGGGCAGTCCACTCGTCCTCGGGAACAAATGCATCATCCGCTATAGTGTCTCCGGAAGTGACAGAGCTTTTTCTGACCAGCGTCATATCAGCTGTTTTAACAGTTGTACCCCAGTATGTTCCTGGATCCACTCCGAGTTGGCCAAATGAGTCTACTATATTTCCAGATTTCTTTAATACAAGAGCATCGTCACCATTAAAGTTAATCACACTGCTGTTAGTAGTATCGCTCTTACTCAGTATTTCCGCAGAAGCTTGACCGTGTGAGATTACATATGTCTGCTTATCTGCCAGCTCACCTGATAAAGCAAGCTTAAATGGGTTAATGCTGGATCCATTAGTATACAGCTCAAGAGAATACTGGCTTAAGTCAACCGAAGAGCCGGTGCCATTATATAATTCAATTGCTTTATTATAACTAGCTCCTTCAATATACTCTGAAATAATCAGATCTGAAGCAGCAGCTACTGTCTCCGCTTTTACCGTTGACGGTACAGCAGCAGGAACAAATAGGCTTGTCACTAAACCAGCTGACAAAAAGGCATTTAGCGGTTTTTTCCACTTTCCTTTTTTCATAGTCGGCCCCTTTTTAATCATAGTTTTTGTAAAGCTATAGTCATTTCATTGCAGGTCCTCCTGGGAGACCAGAAGGATCTGCTTTATAATCAGTCTAGAAATTCTGTTTCGCCATCAACTTCTACATTGTTGAATTCAATGGTAGAAGCGTCGCCTTTGATGTACAGGTTTCCTTTTACATGCGCATGCTCAAGTTTGTCTACTCCGGTCACATCCACTGTCACATTTCCGCTATATACTTTTGGTTCTGCTTCTGTACCGCTGAATCCTGAAGCCTCCACCACTTGTACAATGCGGCCTTCAACAGAAGGATTAACCGTTCCAAGCTCCTTCACATATTCCTGAAGCACTTCCCAATCTGTTAGCCCCAGATCAGTTACACGGCCTTCTTTATAGGCTTTTTCGAACACTTTATAGTTGTCTCCGCCTTTTGCAGTGAATGCATTAGTAGCTACAACATATTCTTTTTCCAGGTTTAACGCTTCCCAGTTTCCATCTTTGTCCTGAACTGTAACGCTAGTTACTCTATCGTTTACACCTTTAGAAGTATCATAAGTGAACTTTAAGCCTGACACTTGAAGGAACCCGCCGTTTAGTGCAGGTGCAATGCTCACACTCTGCTCCAGAGCGGCTTTCACTTCGGCACCTGTTAATTTCATTGTTGCCAGAGTATTTCCGAATGGCAATGTCGTGATCAGTTCCCCGACTGTGATTTCCCCGCTATTAATCGAAGCACGAATACCCCCGCCATTTTGGAACGCGATGACTGCATCTTCATTATATTGCTTGGCTTTGCTCAGCATTCCGTCGGCAATCAGGTTTCCAAGATTGGTTTCCTGGTTGCGGACTACCGCTTGGCCACCTATGTTTTGAACCAGTTCAACTGAAGCAGTTGCTCCTGTCGATTCTTCTTTAAGCGTCTTTACTTCATCTGCATAAGGCTTCAGAATAGCTGCCGCACCTGCATCTTCTGTCTTTTTAGAAACATCTACCAATTCACCCGCATGGCCGACAACCTTGCCGTCTTTATCAAATTCGACATCCAATGTTCCCAGGAAGGTGCTGTATTGATAGGCTGTCACGATTACTGTCGGCTCGTCTCCATGAGTGTCTACAACCGGCTTATAAGTGGAAGCATCACGGGAATCTGTCCCCAGAAAAGTATGAGAGTGTCCGCCCACAATGACATCAATGCCGTCAACAGCTTTAGCCAGTTCTTGATCATTGTCGAAAGCCGGGTTATCATCATACCCGATATGTGTTAGAGCGATAATTTTGTTGATGCCCTGCTCTTCAAACGCATCGACTGCTTTTTGAGCTTCCTCGATATAATCCTGGAATTCAACGCTGCCCGGGCTGGAAATTCCGGCTGTCTCTTCTGTAGTCAAGCCAAGAATACCGATTTTCTCCCCATCTACTTCTTTCACAATGGCATTGTAGATTTGTCCGTCTTCAGGATTTGATTCCACTTCTTCTGTATTAAAGATATCATCGAAATGGCTGTCCTTTGAGAAGTCTACATTGGAGCTTACAAATGGGAAGTCTGCACCTTGGACAAATTCTGCAAGTGCCTGATGACCCTCTGGAGTAGATCCAAGATCGAATTCGTGATTACCGAATGTCATGGCATCGTAGCCCATATAATTCATAAGCTTCAAATCTGCCTCACCTTGGAACTTATTGAAATACAAAGTACCTGAGAATACATCTCCTGCATCAAGCAGTAAAGCGTCCGGATGGCCAGCTTCGTACTCCTTGATAGCTGTAGCACGCTTTGCGGCATTGTCAATGTTTGCGTGTGTATCATTTGTATGCATAAGTGACAGATTGAAATTTTCAACAGGTGGATCTGTAGGTGTACCCGGATTTGATGGCGTACCCGGATTTGGAGCCTGAGGTGCTTTAAACGTAATGTCTCCGATAACAGACTTGCCATTAAATGATAACAATTTATAGGTCTTGCCTGACTCTTGAACAGAAGTTGTCAATTCAACCGTCGTATAATCTTCGTCAGCCGGTGCAGAAGGAAGAATCTTGACTGCTTCTACTTTCAGTCCGCCATCAAATGAAAAATCTGTTGTCAGGACATTTTCTAATTGACCTTTTACTTTTACGCGAATCGTAGTATTGTTGACCGACTCCACACTGACGGCTTCAACCATATTTTCCATTACCATCGCGGATTTATGTAGGAATATAGCATAATCCCCGCGTTTTGCGTTTAGATTGACTCCAAACTCATCTTCAGTGGTTCCTTTTGTTACACCATTAGCAGCCAAGGCTTGTACAGCATTTTTGTACATTGGTGTTACATCTTTGAATTCCATGCTGGAGTTGCCTTTAAGTCCAAATCCTTTATGCAGCCAAATGGCCAACTCTCCGCGGGTAATAGAGCTGTTTGAATCAAATGTAGTTTTTGTTTTTCCTGATGTAATCCCTGCTGCTTTAAGAGCATTTACTGCACCTTCTGCACGGGCAGGAACATCTTTGAATCCAGAGGCGGGAGCAGTTTGAGTATTTAAGCCCAGAACCTTCGCTAATAATACAGCTGCATCTACACGCTTAATTTCGGAACTAGTCCCAAACGAATACGCATTTAAACCTTTACCGCCTTTAGAGATAACAAAATCGACAGCATCCTTATAGCGATCTGTTACATCTTGAAAATTTGCGGCGCTTGCTGTTGGTGCCACTGCCGAAACTACGACAGCTGCAGTTGCTGCTGTTGCTAAAAATTTACGGTTTTTGGTCATCCTAGTGCCTCCTCAGTTTTTAAAATTGGCAAATACTCAGAAAAATATCCAAAAATAGTCCTATTACTCTATCAATTCACAAAATACCTTGAATTAAGAATAGTAAGACCAGAGCTCTTACATTATAACAAAAGACCTACGCAGTTTGCACATATTTATACATATTTTACGGGATTTTTACATTTGTATGCGCTTTATGTCGAATGTTAATTTTGTAAATACAGCTGAATATTCGTATTTTGATGAGATAATTACTTTTTCTATATATCTTTCTTTTTAACAGATTTTACCCATTACTTGAGAAAATCTTTTTAAAAACAGCGACTTAGTCTCATTTTTCTTTATACAATAGTGTAGGATTATTCATAAAAATTATATTGAAATTACATCTAACACATTTAATTTTATTATTTTATTCCCTATAAGTTACATGCCCAACTTCTTGAAGAATATTTAATCTTTCTTAATATTATCGAGTCAAATATCCTTACGAACTTTCGAGTGCCTCACGTTTCTTTAATTAATTATTTGTCAGCATCTCTCTAAATAACACCAGCTGGTCCTCAATCCTGGATGTTTCCAAGCAGTATTTTGATGCTGAAAACGGTAGAAGAGCTTCATAAATTGCCGCTATAACGAAAAAAACACTCGTTGCTATATCGCATCGAATGCTTTTTAATCTACTCTTGCTTATTACCAGGAGTTCTTATAATAAATTATATAGAAAAGAGCAGCCTGCAAATTGCAAGCTGCTCTTCTATATTAGTTTCCTGCAGTTACAGCAACATCCGCAGTAAGAGCATTACCAGCTACGTCAGTAATATTCAAACCAGTTTTTGCTGTTTTAACAGTTAGAGTTTGAGTTGTATTGTAAGGAGCAACCGTAAATACAACTTTATTGTTACCAGATGAAACTGCTGCATAAGAAGCTGGAGTTAATTCTAGTCCATTTACTTCAAATTTGAAGTCATCCAAGATGTTAGAAGCAGTTCCTGCTGATAGTGCAGATAAACCTTCACTGAAAGTGAGTTCAACTGAAGTAGAACTTACTTTCTTAGCAGATACAAGTGTTGGTTTAACGTTATCAGTTAGACCGCCAATTACTTGGTTAGCACTTGCAGCACTTAGTTTTGCACCATTTTCTGCGACTACATCAGTGATTGATAATAGAGCATTACCAGAGTTTGTAACAGATCCAGCTGGAAGCTCGATTTTAACTGTTTCTTTACTTCCACTGAAGTAAATTACAGTTCCATTAGGAAGTGATTGATTGTTTAACTTATAGTTAGCAAGATTTACAGCGCTGCTTGTCATGTCAGTTCCATAAGGAATTGTGATGACGTTACCTGAAACTGAAGCTGATACGCTAAGATCTCCAACATTAGAAGAACCTTTAGTCATTGTAAGTGTTGTAGCACTGTTTTTATTGCTTGAAGAATCTGTTACAGTACCTTCAGCCAATACTAAAGTATAGCTTCCGCTTGCAATTACTCCATCAGTTTGAATAGCGCTTGCTTTAACTTGAAGAACAGTGTTTCCGTCTGCATCAGTAACAATAGTTGCTGAATCAACATCTTTCCTTACTCCATTCTTATCAGTTAAAACGATCTTGTTTTTATCAGCAGTTTTAATAACCTCGTCAAACTTAATGCTGAATACTTCATCAACACCAACACCTGAGTCAGCGTCTACAATCTTGTTAAAGCGAGTTTGTACTGAAGGACCAGTAGTGTCTTTAGTTAAAGTAACAGAAGCAGTTGCAGCGTTACCTACTAGGTTATCAGAAGTTGATTTGAAAGCAGAGATAGAAGCAATAACATTTACTGATGATTCATCAGTGTTATAAACTTTCACCCCACCGTTATCAGAAACAGTTACAACGTACTCTTTACCGCTTCCAGCAACAGAAGTTGTAAGATCTAATCCATTCTTCTTAACTGTTACAGTTGGCTCAGTTACAGCTTTATCAAAAACGATTTTGAAAGAGTTAGAAGAAACTTTTTCTGTTTTAGTTACGACCGGCGCAACAGTACTAACATTGATAGAGAAAGAACCAGTTACATATACAGATTTGTTGTTAGTAATATCAACAACATTAGCAAGAGAAACAACATGTGTTCCATTGCCTAAATTCTTAGCACCATCAGTAACTGTTACAGTTTTAGATTTTGCAGAAGAAACTGTATAAGATTTGTTTACACCATTAACATTTACTAAGCCAACAGAGTTGATGTAGTCGTCAAAAGTAACTTTAAGGTCATCTCCATCTACTTCTACTTTTGTTACAGTAGGCGCAGCGTTATCTACAAAGGTAAATGTTTTTGTAGTGTCAGCAATAGGAGCTAATTTGTCATCTACAACATTCTTTTTCACTTTAACAGAAAGATAAGCACCATTTGCAAGTGCAGAACCATCAGCTAGAGTAATAACAGCTTTGGATTCGTCATCTTCGTGCAATTCAACAGTATAGCTTGAAGTAGATAAAGCAGATCCGTTGTTTACTTTGATTTCATAGTTAGATTCGTCTTCAGCTGTTAAAGAATCCATGTTCTTGTTAAAGTCAACAACAATTTCTTTTGCATTTACAGCAGAAATAGTTTTAACTTCTGGAGTCTTAACAACTTCAGCAGCTCTCTTTAGGAAGATCGCAAGGTCACCACGAGTGATGTTCATGCTTGTTCCGAAAGTTGTAGCCGTTTTACCTTGAGTTACTTCGTACTCGTAAAGAGCCTTGATGTAAGGGCCGAAGTTAGGGCCAAGGTCTGTGAATGGAACATCTGTGTCAGAAGTTAATTCGTAAGCGTTAGCAAGGATCTTCGCCATTTCACCACGAGTAAGCAGTGCGTTAGGAGCGAAAGTAGTTGCAGTCTTACCAGAAAGAACGCCTTCTGATTTAAGTGCAGATACAGCAGCATCGTAGCGGCCAGTATCAGTGAAGCCTGAAGCTGGTACGTTAGTCAGGTCAAGCTTAAGAGCTTTTGCCAGCCAGATTGCAGCATCACCGCGTTTTACGTTGTCGTGAGTACCGAATGTAGTATCAGTAGTACCTTGAGTGATTCCATTTGCTACAAGGTAGCTAACAGCATCTAGGTATTTTGGAGCTACATCTTTGAAATCAGATACAGATGCTGCGCTTGCAGCAGGCGCTACAGCAGAAGCAACGATTGTTGCAGTAGCAGCTGTTGCGATGAACTTGCGGTAAGACTTAGGTTGATAAGCCATGTGTTTGTTTCCTCCCTGTTTTGTAAATAAAGGTTTTTAATATTTTCGAAGATTGAATCTTCGATGAACACAATTTGTTGCAGTTTAGCAGCTTCCTATTTCCGTCAAATTCCCCCATGTTTCGCGTTGCTATGTAGGTGAAAATGGAGCATTCCTGGAAGAAAAACAGTGCTTCTCTCCTAAATGACAGAATAGAACTACTATACACGTATTCTATTCTACCAAAAATGGATGATATTTCAACTGTTTTTTACAATATTATCCCTGCAAACTGTTTTTTGCCAGAAAACCCACTTATGCCATGCATTAGGAGTGTAATACCAGCAACAAAAATTATTATACAGGTAATTTACTTTAGATGGAAGAATTACCATGGCAAAATAATACTAGTTTGGCATAGTAATTGTTTCCAGCACTTCCACCTCTTATTATAGACGATGTGAGTTTTGATTTAGTTTCAGGTTTTTTTATATTATTTTCCAAGAAAAAAAGCATGCAGAAGAGCTGCATGCTTTGCTGAACTCACCTTGCCAGTGTATGCACGCCGGCTTTGGTGTATGCTATATTTTTTTGTATGTTTCCAGAGTCTGGTCGGCGAGCTGTTTGACAGAATAAAGGGCCGAAGCTTTTTCGTAGAGTTTATCTCCCATATTTGAGAGTTTTCCCTGATCCTTCGCTTCAGCTGCTGCAAGAATGGCTGACTCTATGGCAGATGCATCTTTGACAGGCACAATCCAGCCCAGCGAAGGATCCGAAATCAAATCCTTCACACCGCCCACATCTGTAGAAATGACCGGAACATGGGCGCGGGCCGCTTCCAGAATGACGAGCGGAAAGCTTTCACTGTAGGATGCGAGCAGCTTGACGTCAGATAAGGACAGATATGAGTGAACATCATCATGGAAGCCGAGGAAGCGGACTTTTTCCGCGATCCCTTTCCTGGCAGCTTCCTTTTCAAGCTCCGCCCGTATCGGTCCATCGCCGATCAAGAGCAGCGTTGTATCCGGTCTTTTTTTCAAAAGGCTCTGGAAAGCATCAAAGACAACGGTGTGGCCTTTGATTGGATGCAGGCGCGCCACCATGATGACGGCAAACTCCTCTTCTGAGAGCCCTAAATCTCCCCTTGTCAGATTGTTTTTCAATTCTTTATCAAAGGAAATGCCGTTATAGATAGTCGTAATTTTCCCTGCCGGGATGCCAAAGCCGGTGATCATGCTTTTGAAGCGTTCAGATACGGCAAAGAAATGATCTATTTTACGGATGACATTCATATTGATTGCAGTAAAGACACGACCTTTAATCCCGCCTTTGATAAAGTCCTGCTCAGGATTGCTGTGGATTGTGGTGACCCATTTGAACGGAATCATTTTTCTCACCATATAGGCGAAAAGGTTTGCCCTCGGCCCATGAGTATGGACAATGGTGATTCCTTCATCTTTGATGACCTTTTTAATCCTTGATAAGATGGACAGGTCATAGCGTGATTTCTGGTTGAAGAAGACCAGCGGGATCCCAAGCTCCCTCGCTTCCTGTGCGAGTTTGCCTTCCTGGAAAACGCCAAGCAGGATGTCCTCAGACTTTAGATGGCTTAATAAAGAAAGAAGGTGGTTTTTTGAACCACCTGTCTCCCCTCCGCTGATTAGATGCAAAATTTTCATGACTGCTCATTCCTTTTGACTGTAAATGTTCCGGCAACAGCTGCCAGCATCATGAAGAAATACGTTGTATATGTTTTATCTTCCCAAATATTGTAGAGCAGCGCACAGGCAAATACTGCCAGCAGGACGCTCATAAGGGCGATTGCCGCTTTGGATTCCTGTCTGTTTTTCCACAGGAAGAACAGCATGCCTAAGAGAAAGACAGCAAACAGGATGACGCCGACTGCGCCTGTCTGTGCAATGATCTGAATATACTGGTTGTCCGAATAGATGTCATTCTCGATGCCATAGTCATCATAGATCGGTGAAGAATAGCTCTTTGCCGCCGAATCGCCGTAAGTGGCAAAGCCTGTGCCGATAACCGGGTGGTCTTTGAAGATTTCAAAGCCCTTGTTCACAATGAACAGACGGCCGGTTGTCTTACTGAGCTCAACGGTCGACATCTCGAATGTTTCCTTGAAGCGCCGCTCCTCATCTGAAGGCTGTTCAGTCTGGTCTGCAGGCGTTTCGGTGCGCGGTACATCCTGATCCAGGCCCTGGAGCTTAAAGTAGTTCGCTCCTTTTGTCACGGGAATATTGACCAGGACAACTGCAATCAGGATGCCGATTACGATATTGCGGGCCCGCTTCCACTCTTTTGTGAGCAGGATATAGACAACAAAAGCAATCACAAAGCCGATATATGTCCCGCGTGAATAGGTCAGCGTGATGACGCCAAGCATGAGCACAAGGCCAATATTAATGAACAGCCTTGTCTTGCCATTATTGACGAGCTGCTTCAGGTACACGCCAAGCATGAACGCAATGGACAGGTATACAGCCAGTACGTTCGGATTGTCAATCAGTCCGTAAATCCTCACGCGGTTATTGTAGGACAATGAGCGCCCGACCCATTTTTCCGGCATGAGGAGCGTCCTCAGGGAAAGCTTCTCGACGAGGCCGTGCAGACAGAGCAGGATGGCCATGAAGAAGGTTGTCCAAAGAAACTTTAGTATATCTTCTTTTGTAATATTCAGGCGCCTCACTACGTAAAACACGATATACGTGATCAGGAAGGCCCTGAGCTGAAATACGATAGCAGTCGGCGATACACCGGTCAGGAACGCCGAGATGGCTCCCACTGCACAAAAGGCGAAAAACGCCCATTCGAAAATATGGAATTCAAATATCTTCTTCCATTCTTTCTGAAGAAGATATTTCAGCACCACACTTGCGAATGCCGCCAGGATGATCAGATCTCCTGCCATCTTCAGCGATGGATTTATTTCAATCAAAAACGAACGGGTCGGAAAATAAATCAGCAGGTTCAGCAGGCCATTCTTCGGCGAGAAAAACGCATACAGGGCCAATAGCGCCGATACCCCAAGCCCGACAAGTGAATGGGGAATTATAAGTGCAAGGATGATCAGAGGCACGCTTATGAGTGCAAAAGGAAAATCTCTCCATGAAATATTCATCAATCTAGGTCCTTTCTTGCCTTTTACTTTGCTTATGCAGGATAAAAGGCTTGAAAAGTAGTCTTTCAAGCCTTTTGTGTTCTAAGAAGGCAGTCCAATAAAGTTCTCTCCATTTATAACATGGGGAACTGGAGCAGTCTATATTAAAAAGTTGAAAATCCTGTGAATCTTAACCAATCCCTACCGGCGGGACATGATCTTCAGAAGGAACCTCGGCAGGGCGAGCTGCCGCTTGAAGCGGTGCGGCTCCTTCATCAGGCGGTAAAGCCATTCAAGGCCGAGCTTCCGGTAAAAGGACGGTGCCCGCTGCACCTTGCCGGCAAAGACGTCGAAGCTTCCGCCGACACCCTGGAATACTTTAACGTTAAGATGCGGCATATGCTCACGGATCCACAGCTCCTGCTTCGGGCTGCCCATGGCGACAAACAGCAGCTCGGCGCCTGATTCATTGATTTTCTCAACAAGCGCCTGCTGGTCCTGGACATAGCCGTTTTCATAGCCGGAGATGATGAGCCCCGGATATTTTTCCTCAAGCTTCCGTTTAGCCTCTGTGACAACCTCTTCCTTGGCGCCATACAGAAATACTTTATGATGTTCTTCAGCGGCGAAGCGGATCAATCTTTCCATCATATCCACGCCGGTCACCCTGGAGGTGATGCTCCCGCCCTTTAGCTTAGAGGCGAGCAAGATACCGACGCCGTCAGGGATCTGATAGGTTGACCCGTTGATCAGGCCGCGCAGCTCTTCATTTTCTTCCGCTTTGATGACTTTTTCAGGATTTACGGCAATAATGGTCGATTGTTTCCCTTCCATCATCCTGGTTCTGAGATCATCAATAATCTCTTCATAATTAAGAGGGGAAACATCGACCCCTAAATATTGCTCTTTTCCCATTCTACTCATCGCTTTCTTTTTTACTCATAATGTAATGGGCGTCAGCATGGAAAGATCGCCGATGCGGTATACCTTTACATGATCAGCATCCATGTCCGTACAGTTCTTCGTATCAAACACAACCGGCGAAGCCATGCCTGCAAAATCCTCTGCCTTCAGCTCGCGGAACTCAGAGTGGTCTGCAAGGATCGCGACGACATGGGCCCCGTTAACGGCTTCCTCAAAAGAAGACAGCTCAAAATCCACCTGGTGGTTCTGCACATGCGGATCATAGGCATGGACCTCGAAGCGCGGATTGCTTTTCAGCATTTCGTAAATTTCGAGTGCCGGGCTTTCGCGCACATCATCGATATTGCCTTTGTACGTCAGGCCGAATACAGCGATCTTCGGCTTTTCCAGCTGGACGGTAAGCTTCTCAATATTCTCCACCACAAAATGAGGCATAGAGTTGTTGATGCGGCGGGCTTCCTGAATTAATGGCGATTCTGCCTGAGCTTTTTCCACGATGAAGTAAGGGTCGACTGCCAGACAGTGGCCGCCTACTCCTGGTCCAGGCGTATGGATGTTCACGCGCGGATGCTTGTTGGCAAGCTCGATGACATTATGCGCATTAACGCCAAGCTTCTGGCTGATTTTCGCCAGTTCGTTGGCCAGTGCGATATTGACGTCGCGGAAGGTATTTTCCATCAGCTTGGACATTTCAGCAGTCACTGCTTCTGTTTCAATCACATCGCCTGTGACGACGGCACGATAGACATCTGCCGCTTTTTTCGCAGCAACAGGTGTCGTTCCGCCGACGATGCGGGTGTTTTCAATCAGCTCGATCAGGATGCGGCCTGGGAGCACGCGCTCTGGGCAATGAGCCACATAAATATCATTCTGCGTGTCAAATCCGCTTTCTTGAAGGATCGGTGCCACAATATCATCCATCGTTCTTGGCGGGATCGTTGATTCAACAATGACGACATTGCCTTTTTTCAAAAATGGCACGATTGACTTTGTAGCATTGACAACATAGTCGACATTCGCTGTATAGTCTTCGTGGATCGGCGTCGGTACGGCAATGATGAAGACATCTGCTTCCTCAGGTGCTGTGGACGCGCGCAGCTTGCCCGTCTCCACTACTTCTTTCACAAGCTCCGGAAGGCCGACTTCTTCTATATGGACTTCCCCTTTGTTCAGTGAATTGACGACACGTTCGCTGACATCCATGCCAACTACTTCATAGCCGGCTTTTGCAAAAATGGCCGAAGTTGGCAGGCCAATATATCCTAATCCAATTACACAAATCTTTTCCATCAAATAGGACCTCTCTTTATAGGCTTCAATAGTGATATACCGGGCTTTCTTGTTACCCGGTGAACAATCTCAAATAATTTCTAACATAGTATAACAAATCCTGACAAACCTTGCATCATTGACATTGTCTGAAAGCAGTTATAATGATAAAATATGGTTTAGCTTTTTAGGGGGCGTTTTCACCGGCTCCTTTTCTTTTATGTTGCGAAAATATTCTGCTTTGCATTCGCAATTTTTTACCAAGAGGCTTAATTTTAATGCCGGATGAAAGCATATGTGCATACTAAAAGAAAAGCTTTCTGGCAGGAAATGCAGCCTTAACCCACTATAAGGAGGAAATACTTCTTTGAAGATTGTCATCTCAGGATTCTACGGACTTGGAAACACAGGCGACGAAGCCATCCTGGAATCTATTGTCGATAATTTGCGCGATCAATTGAACGAACCAGAAATTACCGTTTTTTCACTGTCTCCGGAACAGACTGCAAAGGAACATCATGTCAAAACCGTTTACCGGGGCTGGCGCCAGGATTTTAAAGGCAAGGTCAGAGCACTGAAGGAAGCCGACCTGCTCGTGTCCGGCGGCGGGGGACTTTTGCAGGATACATATCCGACCAAGTTTATATTCGGACCGCTTCCTTATTATTTACTGATTGTATTCCTTGCCAAGCTTTGCGGCACAAAAGTCATGTTCTTCTCCCAGGGCATCGGACCTGTCAAGTCCACCTGGGGCAAGATACTCATGAAGGTTTTTGCCAATATGGCCGACTTTGTTACAGTCCGTGACCAGTTCTCTAAGGACCTGCTGCACAAGCTTGGCGTCAAACGGCCAGAAACGGTCGTTACATCAGATATCGTCTTTGCTTTCCATCCGAAAAAAGATACAAGCTGCATCGACAGCCTTGATCTTGAACGAAAGGATAATCTGGTTGCCGTTTCTGTGCGTCCATGGTTTGAAAAGATAAAGCAGTTCGAGCAGATTGGCCAGATCCTTGACCGCCTGATTGAGGAACGTGATGTGACCCCTGTGTTCGTGCCGATGGAAGGCCATCACGATGATGAAGCGAGCAAAAAGGTGCTTGCCCATATGAAGCATGCTGACAAATGCCTTATCCTTGGAACAAAATTTACGCCAAATCAGTATTTGAACTTTATCGGCGAATGCCGGATGACGATCGGCATGCGTCTTCATGCCCTGATTTTCTCAACACTTATGGGTGTACCGCATATCGGCCTCAGCTACGATAAAAAGGTGGAAAGCCTGCTGAAGCGCAGCGGGATGTGGGAATTCTCGGCCGTCCTTGAAGAAATGGAGGCTGAAGAGCTCACAAAGAATTCACTTCACCTACTGGACAACCGCGAGAAATACAGCACTGTGGTCAAAACCAATGCTGAAGCTATGAGAAAAGAAGCTGTCCGCAATGTTGAGCTGCTGAAAGAAAACTTTTTACGTTAATGGAGGCGCCAAAATGAAAATATTAATTGCTACCGCATACGATTATCCGCACGCGGGTGGACTTTCCACTCATGTGGCCACATTAAAGGCCGGACTTGAAGAGCGCGGACATGAGGTTGATGTCCTGTCATTTTCTGATATCAGCCCCGCTGTCCGCAAGGTATATGCCCAGGGGCCAAGCTTTGTCATTCAAAAGCTTAAGAAAGGCCGCGGCATCCTGTGGAGCCATCATGCCCGGAAGAAGCTGATCCAGAAGCTGATCGAAAAGAACAAGCATAAGCAGTATGACCTGATCAATGCACAAGATCCATTCACCACGCTTGCTGCCATTGAAACGGGCATCCCGACTGTCTCGACTGTCCACGGCTATATGGCGTTTGAATCTGTCAGCAAAGGCAGCATTATCGAAGGCAGCCCTGAGGCAAAGGAAATGCAGGATATCGAAATCAAGGCCTATAAAGGGACACGGAAGATCATTACCGTTGACCAGCGCCTGAAGGACTATGTAAAGGAAATGTCCGGAGTGGAAGGCAACGCCATCCGCAACTTCATTGATATTCACAGCTTCAAGCCTGATAAAGATAAAAAAGGCCAGCTTCGCGACCAGTACGGGGTGTCACGAGACGAGCATGTCTTATTCGTGCCGCGCCGCCTGACAAAAAAGAACGGGGTCATCTACCCTGCCCTGGCTTTGCCTGCTGTGCTTGAGAAATATCCAAACACCAGATTAATTTATGCCGGAAGCGGCGAAGCGTTAAATGAAATCAAGCAGATTGTCGCGGAAAATAAAATGGAAGACCGCGTCACGCTGCTCGGTGCCGTACCGCATGAAAAGGTAAAAGACTATTATGCCCTGGCCGACATCGTCCTTGTGCCGAGCGTCCACTCTGCCGGCGTTGAGGAAGCTACTTCCATCTCGGCTCTTGAAGCGATGGGCTCCGGCTCTCCGCTTGTCGCCTGTGCAGTCGGCGGCCTGAAGGAGATTGTCGATCCCGGCAAGGACGGCCTACTGGTTGAGGAAAAGAATGTAGAGGAGCTTTCCGAAGCTATTCTGTACTTCCTCGAAAATCCGGAAAAAGGCGAGGAAATGGCGAAAAATGCACGCGAAAAAATTGAGAAGGAATATTCTCACCTTGCCGCTGCAGCCAAATATGAGGAAATCTACCTCAGCGCACTGAAGAAATAATTGTGAAGAGCCTCAGGGAGAGCACCCGCTTTACCTGGGGTTTCCTTCTACCCTTAAATAGAAAGTGACTGAAGAATCCATGTCAGGATTAAAAAAAACTGCCATCTGGATCACGCTGCTTGCCCTCGTCCTTAAGCTGTCAGGCTTCCTGCGCGAGAGCATCATTGCGAGAGAATTCGGCGCAACCGACTTCACAGACGGCTATTTGCTTGCTTTTTCTTTTATCACACTTGTTGTGGCCATGATTTCAGGCGGATTCAATAATGTGTTTCTGCCCTTGTATATAAAGCACCGGAATGCTGACACAGCCGCCACCGAACGGAATGCGAGCGGCATCATGAATGCCACCGTGCTGGTTTTCCTGATTGTTACGGTTGCCGGCTATTTCTTCGTCCCGTATATCGTCCCATTCATCTACGGATCGATGAACGAGGTGCAGGAGAAGGTCGCTGTCGATATCACGCAATTCTTCTTCCTTTTCATGACAGCGATTGCCTTGAACGGAATTCTGGAATCCTACCTGCAGGGCAGGCGCGTGTTTGTTCCATCCCAGATTTCAAAGCTCCTGGCAACATTGATGGGTGCCGTATTCGCTCTGCTATTCTCTGATTCCTGGGGCATCAACAGCCTTGCTTACGGCTTTATCGCTGGTACGCTTCTTGGAACCGTCCTGCAGATTTTTTATCTCAGGAAAAGCGGTTTTCATTGGGAGCCGACGATCAAGGTTGATAAAGTATTCCGCAACACTTTTCTTGCCCTTCTTGTACCGGCCTTGCTCAATTCAGTCGTCGGGCAGATCAATATGTTCGTCAATAAAACATTTGCCGCCGGCACGATTTCCGGTGCTGTCACTTATCTGAATAATGCTTCCCTCCTGGTGAGCATCCCGCAGGCGATCTACGGCACGACGATTGCTGCGATCATCTTTACCCTGCTGTCAGAGCAGGTGGATAACCATAAAAAATTCCAGCAGACGTTCTTCATGGGCATGCAGATCTCCCTTGTCACCCTGATGCCAATCGCCGTCGGGCTCCTGCTTGTCGGTGATGCGGCCATTGCTTTTATCTATGAAGGCGGGAGATTTACGGCAGAAGACACGCAAAATACCTATCTTGCACTTCTCTTGTATCTGCCATTGATCGTGACGCAGGGCCTGCAGTACATCGTCTCGAAGTCGATGTACGCCCGCGGGAAGACGGCGATCATCCTCCGGATCAGTGTGACGACGATTCTATTGAATGTGCTGCTCAACTGGCTGTTTGTCGGTCCGTTCGGCTATCCGGGGCTTGCTTTGACCAGCTCTGTCGTCTCCTTCTATTATCTGGGCGTATCCACCTATGTGGTCTACAAGGACTTTGATGCAGGCGAAAGAAGGAAGCTTATCTCCTTGTTCATCCGCGTGCTGCTGCCATCTGTCATCATGGCGGTGCCGCTCTACCTGATCAAGCAGTTCACACCGGTCTCCGACTGGCTGCCGCTGTTCGAGCTGAGCATTCTTGTACCGCTTGGCGCCATCCTTTATGCGGGAGGATTATATTTCTTCTACCGCCAGGGATTTGTTCAGCTGCTTTCTGTCGTACGGAAAAAACGGGGCGGAAGCTCTGGTTGATTATAATGCGAAAAGCGCCAGCTATCTTGCTGGCGCTTTTTTCAATATTGATGTTCAAAATCAGTCATGATCCACTTGTTTTCTACCTGACTGATTGTGATGACGATGGTGAGGACACCGTGAAGATCGCTTTTATGTTTCTGGGTGATTTTATATTCTGAAGGACTGGTCTGCTTCAGTTCATAAGGCTGTGATGTGTCCAGGAATATCGGCCCTTCGGTAGCAACAAGATAAAGTCCATCCGCCTTTTCTTCAACTATATAGCCAAATCTTTTCTTTGCGAGCTGTTTGGTCATAATGGAAGAAAATTCAGTGTAAAACTCTTCCTCTGTTTTGAAGGTTGGATGCTTCAAATTAGCATCAAATTTCTTTAACTGCTGATCAAACAGCGTCATGGAACTTGCCGAGAGGCCGCTTGCTTCTGCCTTGCTCAGCCCGCCCTGCTCCACTGGTTCTTCTTCCTGCTGATTATCCTCAGGTTCGTTTGCTTCAGGCTGTTCTTCCTGTTCTTCCTCTGTTTCCTCTGTTGGCGGAGGATTGTTCTGTTCTGGATCTTGTTCTGTGTTTTCCTCTGGTTCATTGTTTTCGTTCTGGTCCGGCTGATTGCTAGGGGCCTCTGCTTCTGTATCTTCCTGCTTTTCGGTGTCTTCTGTATTTTCGAGCAGCAGGCTGTTATACCCTTTGGCTTCAAGGATGGAGTCTGCAATCTTGAACAATTCTTCTTCCTTTAGGTCTCCCTGCTTCTCAACGACCTGATAGAAGCCTTCCGCTTCCCAGATGATATACGACAGCCCGTCTTCTCCATGATAATAGGTGCCGGTCAGATTATCTGCCAGCATGAGGTCAGAGCCTGACTGCTGATCGTCCGACAATTCCTTGCGCATCTGATAGGAAAATGTATTCTGCTCGTTCGCCGAATCGGTGAATATATGCTCATATAACTCTCCTACTGTATGCATATGCTTAAACACATAATTTTCCGGTATATAGGGAGGTGTGATCAGCTCAGGTTTCTTTTCGGCGGTTTGCTGCTGATCTTCTTCCTGCTGGTTCACCAATGAATAGACCCCTGCAGAGGAAGCGGCAAGAAACACGGCTGTCAGCATGACAGGAACCCATTTTCCCGCCTTCTTTCGGGAATGTCTTTGGGCTGTCCTTGTTTCCTTCTGGCTTATGGTTCTCATGACATTTGCTTTCATATCGGGAGTAAATCGGAATTCCGCAAGTTTCCCGCTATGCTTTTGATCTTTTACTTCTTCCAGTTCTTTCTCCATTCCACTCACCTCTTTTCGTTAAAGATTTTTTTAATAGCTCCTTGCCTCTTGTCATGCGCGATTTCACGGTATTCAGGTTCAGCCCGCATATATCGCCGATCTCTTTCTGGGTGCATTGCTGATAATAATATAAGAAAATGATTTCGCGGTATTTTAAAGGAAGCTGCAATATTTCATTCAGCAGCTCTGTCTTTTCCTCCTGTTCGATTAAATCCTGTTCGGCACTGCTGCTGCCGCCCGTGAAATAGGAGGAAATCACATCGCTGGCATGCATTTTCCGGTAATGCCAGCTGGTGACATAGTCTTTGCAGTGATTAACTGCCACTCTGTAGAGCCAGGTATCAATGGATGAATTCCCCTGGAAGGTATCCAGCTTCTCATAGCATTTGATGAAGATTTCCTGTGCAAGATCTTCTGCGGTCTGATGATTGCGGACATACGAATAGGCAAGATGGAGTACATCGGTGCCATGCCGGTCCATCAAATCGCTGATGATTTCATGTTTATCCAATCATGTCCCTCCTCTCGGGAAGATTTGTTTATTTTTTAGACGAGGCGTGGGGGGAGAAGGTTGATTTTATTTTTTTGGGTGGGCATGGAAAAGCGCCGGTTTTTTGGCCGGCGCTAAGATATAAACTATTATTTTTAATGGAGCTGTTGATTTCCGCTGCAGGCACTTCGCTTTCCGCGGGGCGGCGCTGCAATCCCGCTGGAGTCTGCGTGCCTGAAACGAAGATCAACAGGGTTTTGTAATTTATTGGGCTGTCTGAAAGCAGACCTAAGATACTCCACCCTATTTTTTAGATACTAGTTTTTCGCTTCTTTCATTTTAACGGAACGTTCGAGGAAGAGCGCGTATTGGCCGCGGTCGACTGTATTGTTTCCGTTGTATGGAACCGAGTTGGTGATTTTGCTATAAGCAAGCTTGTTGATATTCGTGCGGTTTGGATGGAATGGAGCGATTCCAGCGAAATGATAGCCTGCTGGCGGCTGGTTATAGGTGTCGCCGAATGAACGGACCAGAATGCTCGCCATGTCCGACCTTGTGAGCGGATCATAAGGCTTGAGCTTTCCGCCTGCGCCCATGATGCCGTTCGCTTCGGCGATGAGCATATATTCATAGCCCGGGCTGCCCGGCTTCATATCATCAGCTTTCATCTTATAGCCTGCCGGCAGCTTCAGGTCCAGCGCCTGGACAATCAGCTTGGCAGCATGATAGCGCAGCAGCTTCACTTCAGGGCGATAGGTGCCGTCAGTATAGCCATTGATAGTATCCCTCGTCTGCAGGAAGGTTACTGCCCGGGAGACTTCCTTATTATATACATCCTTGAAATAGGTTATCTCATTGGATGTGACAAGATTGGAGGATGCCATATACCCTTCGAAGCCTGTCCCCTTCACTTTGTAGAATACATATTGGTTATAGATGCTCGATCCGCTTTCGTAAGGTCCGCCTGTGATTTCAACCGGTGTATAATGCAGGACTGCTTCCGGCGTCGCATCAGTGATGGAATCACGCAGGTTGGAGGTAGAACGCGCAGTGTTATATGTATAAGCGACTGCTTTGTTCTTATAGTTTTGTGTTGTCTTTGTGCTGGTAGGCCACGTATAGTCTACTCCTGCAGGGAATGTCATCAGCTCAGGACGTGATGCATCCGGATAGCGGATATCCAGCTTCGGCGTTTCCCCCAGTTCCACCAGGCTGTTTTCCCTGATTGTCTGGAATACCTTCTCCTGGTAGGCATTGCCGCCTGCATGGTTCGGGTCATTTCGTTTGGAGAGCCCATTATAGCTCATGACTGCAAAATACCAATCTTCAATCTTCTCTTTTTCATGCTTGTTCACCTGCGGAAGATTGCTGTTATTCCACTTGCGCAGCAGCTGGTCGGCCCCCTGCTCAATATTGTAGCGCGTATCCTTTTTCAATCTTTCCACATCAACGTTATATTGGCTGATTTCTTCCGGTGTCAGCGTCAGCTGCATGATGCCGATTCCGCCGTCATTGGAAATGATCGGGGATCCATTGCCGTTGAACTGCATCATGCCTGTTTCCACATAAGCGATTGCCTTCAGAATTTCTGCCGGGATGCCTTTCTGAACGGCCACCTCGCGCAGCATCTTCTGCACCTCGGCAATATTCACCTGAGCATTTGCTGCCGTAATCAGCGGCTGGACAGAAGAAGATGCCTTTGTCACTCCTTCAGCCTGCACACCAGTACCTGCACCTGCACCCAGGCTGAGCATAAATACACCGGCCGCAGCCATTTTCACTAGTTTTTGAGATTTCATGCTATCCCTCCTCTTCCAGTATTTTAACATAATGAGATATTGGGTAGAAATATTTGTCATTATGGAGGGAGGGTTGTTATTTCGAGGTGTTTTTTGGTAAAAAATGTATTAAAGGGCGAATAGTTGGGATTGTGGGGCGAATCATTGTAATTTTGGGGCGAATCATTGAATTTTTAGGGAGAATCAGCTTGATTTTAGGGTGAATCAGCTGCTAATTAGGGGGAATCAGCTTGATTTTAAGTAGAATCATCAAGTTATTAAATAGAACCAGCTTGATTTTGGGTAAGATCAGCTAGTTTTAGGATCAATCAGCGAAATTTTAAGCAGAATCCGAAAGACATAGGTAGAGTAATGAAGAAGTTTCATCCCCAAAACAATTAATGTCTGCCGGCTTGCAGAAACTATGCCATTTTTCCTATTCTCATCTAAATCTCGCCCGGAATCAGCCGATATTTACTATAGTGAATGCCTAAAATGACTCTATCAATCTGTCTTTTACCTTTTGCTATATCTTATGACTTGTGAGGGAAAACTCTATGCTAGATAAGCATAAATCTTACCGTAAATTTATGGCGGCTTCTGTAACAGGTGTTATGGTCGCAAGTGTCATATCACCCCAGTTTGCAGGCGCACAGCAGCCTGTGCTTTTTTCTGATGTAGCACCAAAGGATTATTACTACGAAGCGGTCACCAGCCTTTCTAAAAGAGGAATTGTGAAGGGCTTCGGACAGGGGGAATTCAAGCCTGGCGAAATGGTTACAAGGGCTCAGGCTGCCAAAATGGTTGCTTTAGCTTTAAATTTAAAGACCGATCAAATAAAAGATCCAGGATTCAAGGATGTACCAAAGACCAATTGGGCCTATCGCTATATCACCGCCCTGAATAATGCCGGAATCCTTCATGGCTATGGCAGCCAGTTCAAGCCGAATGACCCGATTACCCGGGCACAGCTGGCAAAAATTCTGACGCTTGCTTTTAAACTGCAGGAAAGCCCGCTGAAGGATCAGCGCTTTACTGATGTGCATGCTAAAGACTGGTTTGCAGGCTATGTGCAGCCGCTGATTGAAAACAAAATCACGCTCGGAACGACGGCTAACACTTTTTCACCTTCCCAAATCGTGACCCGCGGCCAGATGGCGGCATTTATATATAGAAGCGAACAGGCTGTCAAAACCCTTCGGTCTGCCGCTGTCATTAAAGAGATTACAGAGGATAAGCTCGTTACAGATAAAGGAAGTTTTCTGCTCTCTCCTGAACAGAAAAAATGGATCACTCCAGACAATGCCCTGATTCTTAAAGATGCAGTCATTTACTATCATGCTGAAGATCATGTAATAGAGAAAATTGCCTCTGTTGAAATCAAGGCCAGCGGGAAGCCTGCTGCCGAACATGCGGCGGAGTTTTCAGGAAACCTGCTATTTGACGGGAAAGGCGCTGTGATTGAAGGGAATGTAAAAGTGGCAGGCGATTTCCTGTCCCTGAAGAATCTCACCATCATGGAGAATTTAGAGATTGCAAAAGAAGTAGAGAATGACTTTTATATGGAAGATGCCGTTGTCCATGGGAAAACCCTGGTTAATGGCGGTGATTCAAATACGGTTGTGTTCAAAGATACCCGTTTAGGAACTGTGGATGTGAATAAGCCTGAAGTGCGGGTCGAATCGCTCGGCCATTCTGCTGTTGGAGAGCTTGCTATTCATACTAATGCTACTATCACCGCAGATTCCGGCGTGACTTTTCCGAAGGTATCCATTACAGGCAGCGCAAGCCAGGTCAATCTGCAGGCTAATATTGATTCTCTCACTATTTCCAACAGCCAAGCACTGAATCTCACGGGATCGGGGAATATAAATAAATTAGAGGTGAGCTCCACCGTTCCTGTTTCACTGGATCACATAGGACAGGTGCAGACCTTATCTATCACCCAGCCAAAGACCAGCCTGACGATCGGGTCTAATATGCAGATACAAAACCTTGTGACACCGGCAAAAGTGGAGGCTCAGCAGGTTGTAAAGAACTTTGAAGCAGTCCAGTCCCAGGTCGCCAACCTGAACGGGACGGCCAATCCGGCCGCTGCACCAAGGAATAATCCTCCTGTGCAGGCAAACCCGGTATCAAATAAAACCATTAACCTGGAAGACGGCCCTATTGTAATCGACGTATCAGAGGTTTTCACTGATGCCGATCAAGAGCCCCTTACCCTTACAGCCATGTCGCGGGCACCCGGCGTGGCTGCCGTGCAGCTGACTGGAACACAGCTGACCATCACACCTGCAGCTTCGGGTACAGCACTCATCCAGATGTCTGCAACTGACGGAAAGCAGTCCGCTGTTGCACGATTTAGTGTATTTGTAAATACAAAGCCGTCCGTTACAGAGCTTCCTGCCCAAACCCTGACACTTGGCTCTGCAGGCGGGACGCTTGATTTATCCTCTTATTTCCAGGACGGAGATGGCGACACGCTGACCTATACAGCTGTATCAGACAATCCGGCTATAGCTGAGGCTGATATCGATGCCAGTACGCTTTCCATTTCTGCTGTCAGTGCAGGCACTGCCACTGTCACAGTGACAGCGGATGACGGCCGCGGTGGAACCATCAGCAAGACATTGCAAGTGCTGGTGAACCGCGATCCTGAAGCGTTTCTGAACATTATCGACCAGATCGGGACGATTGGCGAACCGGACATAGAAATAGATATAAAGAATGTCTTCCGGGATCCTGACGGCGATTCTTTAACCTATGAAGTGACGTCAAGCCACCCTTCCGTTGCCGGCGCTTCACTGGACGGTACAGTTGTCAAATTGCATCCTGCCCGACCCGGTAAATCAGCCATAACCATCAAAGCCTGGGACGGAAAAGGCGGTTCTGCAGAGATTTCTTTTACAATCAATGTCAACCAGGCACCAGCGGGGACTTCTTTCTCTGATCAAATACTCACCCTTGGTTCTGAAGAAAAAACAATTGATCTCGCCAGCGTATTCAGCGATCCTGATGGAGATGCTTTGACCTATAAAGCTGAATCACAGGATGCTTCCATTGCAGGTGCAGCCGTCAGCGGTTCTCTATTGAAAATAAAGCCTGAAACTGCCGGAACCTCCGTCATTACTGTTACAGCTGAGGATGGAAAAGGCGGGAAGACATCCAGAAGCTTTACTGTGCGGATCAACAGGAATCCTGATGCCAGTCCGATTGCAGACCTGACGCTTTCCTTGGGGAGTGCAGCCAAGATCATTGATTTGTCCCAAAATTTCACTGACTCTGATGGTGATGAATTATCATTAAGTGCCGTATCAGCGGACTCCAGCATCGCTCAAGCGGCGCTCACTGGAAAGGTCTTAAAAATCTCTTCGATTGGGACTGGGGAGACTACTTTGACTGTCACAGCTTCTGATTCTTTTGGAGGAACTGTCTCTCAAGCTTTCAGTGTAATAGTAAAACCAAACGAAGCACCTGTTGTTCAGCAGGGAATCGGGGATAGGAAGTCAAAGCCGGCTGATGAAATTGTCATCGATCTTGCTGATGTGTTCACCGATCCGGAGCAGGATGAACTCACTTATGAGGCAGAATCATCCAATCCCTCTAGTTCAGACGCTGAAATATCCGGCAGTACACTCACAGTCACCGGCGTCCAGGATGGGAATGCTGTCATCACCGTGACAGCAGCCGATGCTTCCGGCAACAAGGTCAGCACCACTTTCAAGGTTACTGTTTCATCGAACGCTGCGCCTTCAGTGTCCGGCTCTATCCCTGAACAGGTCATTGGGGCAGGGGTGCCGGGAAATCAGTTTTCAATTGACCAATTATTCTCTGACTCCGACGGCGATCAGTTGACCTATTCAGTAACGGCAGCGGACGGAGCCCTTGTTAATGCCAGCATCAATGGGAATCTCCTGACCCTTATGCCGGGAACAGGCTATGGAAAAACGACTGTCACTGTCCAGGCAGATGACGGCAACGGCGGGACAGCAACGGCCGCTATTAGAGTAAACGTCGCCAAAGTCGCTCAATACAAAAAAATCACGGCAAAAAAGGGAATTGCAGATGTGTCTTATGATATGACTTCATTCTTCCCGGCCCAGAACAACCTGACCGTTTATCGCCAGATCAAAGGGCAGCTGACACAGAGCGGCACCCAGCCTCTGAGCGGAAAAGTGTTTAAGATGGTACCAGGTGAGACAGGATCTATTGAGAATTGGTGGATTACAGCGGAGGATGGAACAGCCGTATTCATTGAGGTGTCTGTCCTGGAACAGCAAGGCGTTGGAGTCTTTTTCTCGGAATACACCCGGGGAGAGGATGGCAGGATTGCTTTGGAGATTTTTAATAAAAATGACAGTGCGCTGGAGTATCAGGTAATAGGTTATCGGTATAATACGAAAACCAGCCAGATGGAAATAATGAAGAACAGCGATGGAAGCCCTTATGCAAATATAGGTAAAATCTTTCCAGGCATGTATGGAATGATTATCAATCACACATTCTATGATTTATTTGATATCGCACCGGTCTCATACTACAATGCTGAAATGGTCATGACCTCCAACGGCAAAGACGGCTATATTATCTGTGCTTTCGAGCTTTTGAAAGACGGACAGGTTGTTGATGTTATCGGAGATAAAAACTGGACACCAGGCTCTACTTCTGAGATCCTGCCGGAACTTGGCACGATGATCAGGAAGAAGGGGATTGGCACAGGGTCCACTTCCTTCAATTTGAGCGGGGAATTCGACTTGATGCCAACAACATATATCAATTTGGGTAACCATACACCTTAATGGATTGGAAGCTGCCTTGGAAGGGCAGCTTCTTTTTGTATAATAAAGAGCCAGCATTGTAAAAGATGCTGGCTCTTTGTTTTGAGGCAGTATGCTATTTAAGGAGCAGGAGGATATGTGCCGATATCATCAATATAATCCGTAGGTAATTCTATCCACTGGCTATCATCATAAGCTGCTGACCCTTGTGTTACTCCGCTTTGTCTTACCAGTGTTTTATCCTTGAAATATTTTACAGAGTCTATTAACTGATTTCCATACATCAATTGAACATCAACGTATTCAACACTTCTTTCAGGCTCTATAGGAAAAGGAATGCGTAAAACTTTAGATGGGATTTCTTCATCAGTCCACCAGAAGTTAGACTCTACAATTGCCAGTATTTCTTTAGAAGCCAGGGTAAGACCAAAGCTTTCAAATGTAATATTTTCCCCGTCAACCACCAGCTTTAACTGGGATAGATCAACTTCGTCTGCAGTGGGATTATAAATCTCTAAAGCCAGGTCAAATACTCCCCAGACCGTTTCCGAAATGAACAGGTTTGGAGCATCTGCAGAAGCACTTTGGACAGTTAATTGGAATATCCTGCTGACTGTTCCCCCTCTGCCATCCTCAGCAGTGATTGTAATTGCCGCTGTTCCTGCATTTACAGGTGTGATTGATAAGGCAGTTCCTGTCATATTCACAACAGCAACTTCTCTATCTGAAGAGTTGGCTTTCAATGTTAGGGCGTCGCCATCAGCATCTCCAAATACCTGGCTCAAATCCAATATCATTGGGGCTCCGCCTGCCATCACTGTCTGATCCGGAATTCCATTCTTAACTACGGGAGCCTGATTCGGTTCCTCTACTGTTATATAAAAGCTTTCCTCTTCACTCCCGCCCCGGCCGTCAACTGCTGTAACACTGATCACGGCTCTTCCTTTGTTTAACGGCGTTAATTTCAGATATGTTCCGTTCACATCCACTGCTGCAATTCCGCTATTGTTGGAGATGGCTGTCAGAGTAAGTTTGTCTCCATCAGGATCTGAAAAGACATTGCTTATATCTATCATAAACGGTGCTTCTCCAGCCACAGCCGTCTGATTGACTATTTCCTTTGCCAATACAGGCGCGCGGTTCGGACGCTCTATTGTTATCGTGAAACTTTCTTCCACCGTTCCGCCGCGTCCGTCATCAGCTTTTACCGTGATGGTGGCTGTTCCAGCGCTTAACACTGTTACCTTCAGGTCAGTTCCGGCAACCTCCGCTGATGCTATTGTGCTGTCTGATGAGGCTGCTGTCATCGTGAGAGCGTCCCCGTCAGCATCCCCAAATACCTGGCTCAAATCCAGTATCATCGGAGGTCCTCCTGCCATCACCTTTTGGTCAATCATTTCTTTGGCCACTACTGGAGCACGGTTCGGCTGCTCTATTGTTATCGTGAAACTTTCTTCCACCGTTCCACCGCGTCTGTCATCAGCTTTTACCGTGATGGTGGCTGTTCCAGCGCTTAACACTGTTACCTTTAGGTCATTTCCGGCAACCTCCGCTGATGCTATTGTGCTGTCTGATGAGGCTGCTGTCATCGTGAGGGCGTCCCCGTCGGCATCTCCAAATACCTGGCTCAAATCCAGTATCATCGGAGGTCCTCCTGCCATCACCTTTTGGTCAATCATTTCTTTGGCCACTACTGGCGCGCGGTTCGGCTGCTCTACTGTTATCGTAAAGCTTTCTTCCACCGTTCCCCCGCGTCCGTCATCCGCTTTTACGGTAATCGCCGCTGTTCCCGGGGCAGATGGCGTCAGCGTTAAAGTGGTTCCATCCGCACTTGCAGCCGCTACCCCTGAATTTGAAGATTCCGCTGTAATAGTCAATGAATCATGATCGGCATCCATAAATACATTGCTTAGATCTACTGTGATCGGTGCTGTTCCAGCCACAGCCGTCTGGTCCGCTATTTCATTAGCTACCACGGGAATACTGTTTGGCTGCTCAACATTCACAATGAAACTCTCATAGACAATTCCGCCCCTGCCGTCATCAGCGGTTACTGTAATAGTGGATGCTCCGGCAGTAACAGGTGTTATCAGTAGCGTTGCACCCTGGAGGGAAGCATCTGCTACATCTGCAGCTGAGGAAACCGCAGTTAATTGAAGGGCATCACCATCAGGATCGGTAAATACGGAGCCCAATTCAATTGAGAACGGGGCACTGCCTGCTGTCAAGTTTTGATCGGACACTTCAGCCGCTACTGCAGGCGCCCTGTTTGGGATGACAGTTGCGCCGCCTGGTACATAATCCGGATTGTCCTTGCCACCGATTTTTTGTATATTGTTTTTAACACTTTCATAGTTTGATATGGCCTCGGCTGGCTCCACTCCAGCAGGAAGCTGCATATCAGCAATCCTTGTATATCTGCCAAGAATGAATCTGGAATCCTTATCAACAGTCTTCAAAAGTCCAACTTGGCCAGTGGATTCAACCCTCACAATAGAAGCTGAAGAGGCAGCCATTTGACCGAAGCTGGCATTTCCGCTTATCGTAATGTCTCCATTGCCAATGATACGTACTTCTTCTACATTTGAATTAATCTCAACACTTTCCACACCGGCTTCGATCGTGATCTTCGGAATAATCGTTTGGGATTCTGCAGTGAATCTTGTTTTGCTGCGGATCAGCACAGAATCTGCTTTTGTTTCCCCTGTGGCTTCAACGATGGCACCGCCTTTTGAAATTTCCAATTCGCCTAAGCTCGAATTACGGAAAACAACTCGGGAAGCCGCCTTCAAATCACTTGCAGCAACAGCCTCATAGCGGTTTTGGGCTATTTTATAAGAAAGGGAGTTATAAAATTTATCTGAATTCGCAAGAGTCGTAGCAGCTCCATCCGAAACGATGGTTTTGCCGGAAACACTTATGTTTTCTGTGTAAAAGGAATGCTGGACTGCACTTCTGGTTTCGAGATTTCCATTTATTTTCATATCTTTCAGAATGGTAAAGTCACTATTTACGATTAGGTCGGTGTCAATCAGAGCATTTTTCCCATTCAGAGTTATATGATTATATGTATCAGGATTTGAGCCGGCTTGTCCGCCCGCTGTCAATTCGACTGACAAAAACTTGTCAATGCTGTCTCCGTTAGGGCTGAATGTGATATTTGCTCCTTTAAGGGCTCCTGCGTTCTCCACATTAAACCACGTCTTTAAATTTGCACTTAAAGAAAAGGTACCTTTATCCGTCACCACATTATGATCAGTAATGCCCGAAACCGCTGCTGTAATTTGTAAAGGCTTTGCAGCAAGCTCACTCCGGTAAATGAATGCGGCCATCTGCCCGCGGCTCACTGTCTCAATAGGTGAATAAGTCTTTGCTGTTGTTCCATTAGTAATGCCTTTTTCTATTAATGGCTGCAAGTATCCTGCATACCAGTCGGTGGGATTTACATCCTGAAATCGCTTATCCTTCAGAGGACTTTCTTTGAATTTATAGCCCAGAGCTATTATTTTTGCCATTTGTGCACGTGTAATGGGTTCATTCGGCTTGTACTGGTCTCCATACCCCTTTATGATGCCCCGTTCTGCTAAAGCAGCAATATATCTGTATGCCCAGTTGTTTTTCGAAACATCTTTAAACCCCGGGTCCTTCACATGGTCTGTTCTTAGATTCAAAGCAAGAGCAAGCATTTTGGCCGCCTGGGCCCGGGTGACACTTTCTTCCGGTTTAAAAATGCCATTCCCATAGCCTTTGATAATCCCTCTTTCCGAAAGGCTGGAAACAGCTTGAAAATAATAATCTTTATTTGTCACATCTGAAAAACTGATTCCGTGTGCATAAGGAATCAGAGGCGAAACTGAGCCTGCCGCCATTACACCTGCAGCTGCTGATAAAAAAAATCTCCAATTCGGGCTATGCTTATACCGCATATGTTTTCCTCCAACATAATAAAATGGCAAAATTATAATAGCCTTATTCATTAAAACCTAAAATAAACACAGCTACTAATTGAATTATCGGCAGATTTCATTCTGGGTTTAGTATATTTTAGTTCGAATTAACTATATTTCAAAAGAGTTGGCTAATAGATTTTGACCGCCCTTATGGAACGGCAAAAAGCGGTGCTGTAAACCAGCTTGCCACTTCCAGCCGGTTTACAGCCGCTATTTTCCGGGAAAAAGAATCTTAGCCGGGGCTGGGATTCCTCCGAGTAAGGCCAACGTGTTCCCCGCTTCCGGCATTTTCTCATTTTCCCATAAAAAAACCGGCTGCAGCGATTTCGAATCAGCTGCAGCCGGCAAACCTTACAGGGGGATTAATAGTAAGTATCCCCATACTTCTTTCTTTTATTCAATGATGCTGTAATTCTTCTAAAAATTATTTCGCAATTGGCATCAGTTTAATGTACTGAGCCGATACATAGGCTTCTGCAATTGTATTGTGATCGGAAATGATTCTGCTCCATCCATTGCTCGTGCGCTCGACTACAATCGGCATGCCTGCGTTTTTGTACGTATATTGCAGGTTCAGTGCTGAAACCTCAGGTGTGCTGCGCACATTCAAGCCTGAAGTAGTTGTTTCGCTGATCTGATAGAATCCAAAATCTTTCTTTCCTAAATAACTGTCCACCCTGTACATATGCCCGGCGATCTTCTGGCCCCAGAATGGATCTGATGCATATTTCACATTAAAACCGCGGGATTTGTTTCCTGTCGCTCCGCCGTTAGCGTAAGCGCCGAGCGGGTTAATGTAGTTCTTGTTCAGATATCTTGTTGCCAGGGCATCGATTGCCTCTGCCGGTGCAGCAAATTTCTCTGCCTCATTCAGGTTGCTGTCATATGCTTTTAACCCAAACAGATTGTTTCTTTCCTGCGAAAGCCTGCTCATGCCGTAATCACTTTCGTGCATAGCCATCGAAAGAATCAGCAGGCCGTTGATCCTATGCTTTGCTTCGGCTGCTTTGATGGCAGCGCCAAGCCCTTTGATTTTGCTGAGGGATGCTGCATCCTTATAGCGTACAAAGGCTGCAGGATTGCTTCTGTATAAAGTCTCCAATTCACCGAGCTTCATATCGATATAACGATTCAGCTCATCTGCAGTATAATTTGTTGTTGTCCTGGCCGGGAGATAATTGAAGTACTGATAGGCTGTCCCGATCGTTTGTCCGGTTGTATTCGTAAATGTACCTCCATCCCAGCTGTAGTACTTGTTCCCGGCTGTAAGGAATGAAGGAGCCTTGCCCATGGAATATGAAGCATAGGTATTGGTTGAAGGCGTGTAGATGGAATGAACCAGCTCACCATTCACATTGACAGAATAATAGTTTCTGCCGGCTACCTGCTGATTGGGAATCAGATAAGCTTCGGTGTGCTTTACATATGCAGTCATCCCCGCAATGATCACTTTTACATAGTTTTCATTAGAATCTACATATTTCATTTCCTGCTGGGCAGGGACATAGGTAATATTATTCTTAAAGCTTGAATCGCTGTATATATACGTTAAAGAGCTGCCTACCGGCGGTCTGGAAATGACAAGTCCCGCTGACATTTTGACGATCTGTTCATTCAGCGTCACCACCTGACTGGAGCTTGATACAGCTTTATTGGCCGCATCAAAGGTTGAGTATGAACGGGATCCCGGCTGAAGGTTTCCACTGCTATCGATTGTCGACACCCGGAAAGCGCCTGATTCGGGCTCTTCTCCCCCAGGGCCCTCTCCCACAAAGGATTCAGCTGTTTTAATCATCCTGTATATAAAGGCTGCTGCCTCTGCGCGGGTAGCTGACTTCTGCGGAAGAAAGCGGAAGCTTCCATCGCCGTTGGGCACGCCCTTTATAATCTGGTCATATACGTTTCTTGCTACTGCCTGCCTGAAGCTTTTATTAATCTGGCCGGCATCTGTAAAACTTAAAGGAGCCTCAGTTCTGTCCACATTCAAGTAGATAAGCGACCTGTCAATCATGACCGCCATTTGCTCTCTCGTGACCGGATCATTCGGCCCGAATTTCCCATTGGCATATCCTGTCACAATTCCTGCAGCACCTGCGCTGTTGATTCCCGGCGCCAGACTTGAGGATAGAGGCACATCCGCAAACGACACAGGTCCTTCAGGAAGCTTCAAGGCCCTTGCTACAAACGCAGCAAACTGCCCCCTGGTCACCATCTCGCCGGGCTTATATACTCCGTCTCCAAATCCGTTGATAATGCCTTCACTTACCATCGCACGCATTTCGGTCTCCAAAGTAATCCCTGAGATATCATCATTGGCAAATGCTGACTGCCCGGTAAAAGAAAACAGACTGACTGCCAGCATAAGAGCGAAAAGCATGCTGAATTTGTTCTTCATTTTTCTCCCCCTAAGATTTTACAAGATTCCCTCTTATTCTACCAAAACTACCATGGCAAAATGAACATGAAATTCAAGTTTTCGGAAAAAAAAGCAAGAAAAAAACCAGGATTGCGGGACTATCCTCCTGGTTTGCATGAATTATCTGGAATTATTCATAGAGTTATAGATTGCCGCTGAAAAGACGGCTCTTGTTGCGTTGCTTGACGAACGGTATTGGCTGCCGCCAAAGATGGAAGTCGTATCGATCTGGTGCATGACCATGATGGCATTGAAAGCCCAGTAGCCAGGACTGACATCTGTATACACGGTGCTTGCGGCTGTGACACCTTTATTCTTGAGATTGAAGGCCCGCTGAATGATGACGGCCATCTCTGCACGTGTCATATTGCTGTTTGGACGGAATGTACCGTCGGCAAAGCCGGTGATAATCCCGGATTCTCTTATAGCTGCAATATCATTGGCAAATTGATAGTTTGGCGATACATCCTTAAAAGCATTCAGGCTGGAAGCATCCTTTTTCAACACTCTGTTGATGATGGCCGCAGCCTGTCCTCTTGTAACCGGGTTCTCTGGAAGGAAGGTTGAATTCTCAAAGCCTTTTATGATGTTCTGGCTGCTGAGCGCATTGACTGCTGCATATGCCGGATGATTGGCATCAAGGTCTGTATACTGCTGTGATGCCGCTGCCGCTGCAACCACCCTTTTCGCACCTGCAAACTTTGGTCCCCAGTATGTACTGCTCAATGAATCAATCTTGATGCCGCTGCTCGTTGTTGCACTGATGAACTGATTGTCGCCTATGTAAATGCCTGAATGGGTGATACCTGCTTTATCATATGTTTTTTCAAAAAAGACAAGGTCACCGACCGCCAGATCAGACTTTGAAACCGGAGTGCCGACATTATACTGATCAGCCGATACACGCGGGAGAGTGATGCCCACTTTTCCAAAAACATAGAAGAGGAATCCTGAACAGTCAAAACCGCTTGGAGCAGTGCCCCCATATTTATATGGCACACCAAGATTGTCTTTTGCTATAGCTGCGATCTGTTCCTGCTGTGACGATGCAAACGCTGATGATACAGGCAGGATAGCAAAAACCATCACTGCAATGAGTAGTTTTGACAATAACCGTTTCATTTTTTCACCTCTGGGCTTTTTTTCATAAATAATATCGAAATATGAATTTTATAGGCTTATTTTATCAGATAATTCCGGACTATTACTTTACGATTATGTTACAAATGGGTTTGATGGGAATATGTGATGAAAAAGGAGGGTATATATGTAAGTTGGCATATCTGAACATAAAAAAGACAGGCATAAAGCCCGTCTTTTTTATCTTAAACCTTTATTTTCCGCCCTTGCCAGGAATACGGCATAGGAGGAGCGGAGCATCTTTTCTCCCGGCTTGAATGTACCATCAGGATAGCCTTCTGAAATATGAGCTCCGGCGATTTTCAGAATTTCCTTTGAACCGGCTATGCTTGGGCTCACATCTGAAAATGAGACATTTGAAGCCTCAGGCAGTTTATAGCCTCTCGCTATCAAAATGGCCATTTCTGCGCGTGTCACCGGCTCATTCGGCCTGAATGTCCCGTCTTTGAACCCGGTCAATATCCCGCTGGCTGCAGCTCCTTCAATATAGCCAGAAGCAAAGCTGGCAAATGGAACATCCTTAAATCTGGTAGCCTTCTGGGTGCCTTCAATACCCAGCGCCCTTCCAATCATTGCAACAGCTTCTGCCCTGGTTACAAGCTTTCCGGGACCCATCATTTTTTCCTGATAGCCGTTCAGTATACCTTCCCTGTTGAGGTATATTAAGTGCCTGCTGTACCAAAGCGAATTTGTCATGTCCTTGAAGTAAGGAGAAGCAATCTCTGCAGAGACAAGCGTGCTTCTGTCCAGTTTCTCTTCCTTCCCGTTCAGGGGCACAATCATGTAAGGGACCTGTCCTTTTACCCCGTAGTCCTCAAAAACTGGTTCTGCGGCCCCTTCTGCGATCAGTCCGCCGAAACGATATACATTATAGGCCTTGAATTCATTCAGGACATTCTGCATATCCAGTGAGATTTTCCCGCTGTTGTCTGCCTTGGCCGAGACGGGTATCGGGTTTACCTTTGCTGTGTCTGCCTGAACGAGGCCGTATCCGTAAAGATGATCTTTTCCCTGAGTGCCAAGGTCCTTGGCATTTGTCTGCAGAAGCTTCCTGATCTGCTTATTCGTGTAGCCGGGATATTTCTGCATATATAGTGCTGCCATTCCGGCTACGAAAGGGGATGCCATTGAAGTTCCCGTCATGTACCCATACCCTTGAGGCGTTGTGCTGTAAATAGAGCTGCCCGGTGCGGCTAGCTCTATTTCAGCCCCGCTGGAGGATGAAGGCACCTTCACATTCGCTTTATTGACGGCGGATACGGCAATGACACTCGGGAACTTGCCGGGATATTCCACAGTATTCACATCGTCGCCCTTCCCCGAGTTTCCGGCTGCAGCAATGATCAGGATTCCTTTTTCATAAGCTTTATCTATCATTGTCCGGATACCAACATCATCATATGGTGTAGTGAGACTCAGATTGATGATATCCACATCGTTTTTGATGGCCCATTCCAGTCCTGCCATGACAGTGGATGAAGTACCGTCCCCTCTGCGGTCCAGCGCCTTGACCGCATATAATTGTGCTTCAGGGGCCACGCCGACTATGCCGACCTCATTGTCCAGGGCACCAATGATACCGGCCACATGGGTTCCATGCCCGTTCTCATCCTTATAAGAATCCTTGCAGGCCAGCGGATTATAATTAAGATCCAGTACACAGGCACCGCCAGCGATGGAAAGATCCTCATGCTCAGCAGCACCGGAATCGATAATGGCAATCTTTACGCCTTTGCCTGTCAGGCCTGCCGGCTGCATGGACGTTCGGTTTATATTCCCGTGCGCCCATGGAATCACCTGTCCGCCCACCTGTACCTTCTGATCCTTCTCAAGGCCCGCAAGCTCACCGGAGAGGCGCAGTACTTCTGCCGAGGCGGCAGGCAGCTTAACTGCAGCGGCATGGATCAGCCCATATTCCCGCGTTACTTCCCCGCCTGCCGACTCAATCAGCTTTTCATTGATCTCCCCGTTAAAAAACGCGATGTAATTAGCCTCCTGTGTCTCCGGGGCGGCTTTTGCAGCAGTGCTGCCATTATTCATGACCGGAAATAGGATATTGCTTATCAACAACATAACTGCCGCAGGCATCAGCCATTTTTTCATAGTCAAGACTCCGTTCTACTAGATTCACGAAAGCGGGGAACGGCTTCAGCAAGCTGCCGAATCGCTATCATTCTTTCATTCTATCATTATCTTATATAAAGGCTGAACTATAAAACAAAAGGAGCTTAATCAGCTCCTGTTGTTGTTTATATCTTATAGAGTCGGGGTAAATATCAGATATTATAGTAAGAGGACACATTGTACCCTTTTTGCTTATAATAGTCTAAAATCCCGAAATAAATCGCCTCTGCCGCTTTCTGTCGCCAAGCTGACGATTTGAGTTTTTCATTATCTTTCTGATTGTCAATGAAACCAAGCTCTACAAGCACTGCAGGCATGGTATTTTCACGGATTACGTGGAAGTTTCCGTGTTTAACGCCTCTGTCATAGAGTTTCCAGGCGTTAAGCAGCCTGTTTTGGACTGCTGCTGCCAGTGCCTTGCTTTCAGCTGTATTTGGATTCGTTGCAGCCGAATTATAATAATAGGTTTCGGTTCCGTTGGCTGTTCCATTGAATGCATTTGCATGCACACTCAGGAATATATTCGCTTTAGCAGCCTTGGCAAATTCTACCCTTTTCTGCAGGGAGATAAATACATCGGTTTCCCTTGTCAGCTTTACATCAAACGGAGTCCTGCTCAACAGGCTCTTTACCTTTAAAGAGGTGTCCAGCACTACATTCTTTTCCAGGATGCCAAAACCGCCTGCACCTGGATCGGATCCGCCATGTCCAGGATCAATTACGATTGTCTGCAGGGCAATCGGATCATTATTTACATCCCCCGGCTTATAGCTTCCATCCAAGTATGCACCATGTACCAGCCCTTCAGCAGAGCCGGACTTTATGTACACCCAGTCTCCTACATTATAAGCAGCCTGTACGGTTGTTCCCTGTGCTAAAGAATCAACCTTTGGATAATCTGTGTTCGGCCCTGTCCGTACATTCAGGGAATCTGCGTTTACCGTAAGTTCACCTGTAAATGAAACACTTGCGCCGATCCTAAGCTTGTAATCTACCGATCTGGCGAGGAATACGGAAAAATCCGCCCTTTTAATATTGGAATCATATCCAAAATTCGTTGGTGAAATCCCCTGGGCTATCCCCCTGGCCATCAGTGCATTCGCTGCACCGCCCGTACTGTTCTCCCCGTATTGGAAAGCACGGCTGATCAGCAGGGCCATTTCTCCCCGTGTCACCGGCTTGCCCGGCTTAAAGGAGCCATCGGAATATCCTGAGATGATCCCTTTATCTACAGCTGATTGAATATATCCAGAAGCAAACGACTGACTGTTGACATCTTTAAATTGTGTGACTCTTTTCGCTCCATTAAGGTTTAAAGCCCTCCCAAGCATCGCCGCCGCTTCTGCGCGGGTTACCTCCTTGTTGGGGCTGAAATATCCGTCTGAGCTTCCCGTGACAATATTACCTTGAGCCAAGTACATGATTTCCTTGTAGGCTCTGTAATCAGCTCCTACGTCCTTAAAGGATCCAGCTGCTTCAGATGTTGTGCCAAAGAACGGCAGCATCATCAAAGCCAGCAAAATCACACAAAAAAATTTCCTCATTATCTAGCTTGCTCCTTTCGCCATTTTCCTACATTTTAACACACTGGAAGCTGTACCTGTATAATCCATTTTGTCTATAAACATGAAATTTTGTAATAAAATATTTCCAATTTCTTTATTTTGTGTCTTTTTCTACTATATTAAGAACCTTTTTTATGAGTCTATTGATTCTGGCTGTGAAAAAATAAGGGCATTAAGAATTACCCCTTTTAATATGAAAAACTAAAAAAGCATCAGTTCCCGGGACCAGGAGCTGATGCTTTTTTAGTTTACGTTTTCATTTCAATTCGATTTCAAAGATTTTGCGTTATTAGATCTCATCCAGCAGGGAAAGCTGCCTGTACAGCATAACTGCAGCTTCCGCCCTTGTTGTGTCCGCTTTCGGAGCAAAGGTTCCGCCGGCTTTTCCTTTTACAATGCCAAGGGCCGCTGCCTGGGATACTGCTTCCCGCAGACCAGGACTCACTGTACTTTGATCCTTGAATTTCTTTTCGGAGGATACGCCGTCCAAAAGATCTTCATTCAGGTAGCGGATGGACCTAACGATCATGGCGGCCATCTGCTCACGCGTTATTTCCTCTCCCGGATTATACTTTCCTTTCAAATCGCCCTGTACAATGCCTGCACGGCTCGCAGCCTCAATATGGAGCACACTCCATGATTGCTTGGCCGTAACATCGGGGAAGACACCCCTGTAGGATTCTGTCGGTATATTTAAGGCTCTTACAAGCAATACGGCAAACTCTGCTCTTGTCAGCTTATCGCCGGGAGCAAATCTGTCTGCCGTCTTCCCTCCTGTAATGGAGCGGGAAGCCAGCACCTCGATTTCATCCTTTGCCCAATGCGTCTTGATATCGTTGAATGTTTTGCTGTTTTCTAATACTGCATACTTGGAGAAGTGATTCACCGAAAATGTTACTGAATCCCCTTCAGCCTTGCCGCCTGTGTATTCCCATTTGTTCTGCTGTTCATTCAGGTAATAAGCGGCAGCCTTCCGCTTGTCATTCAATTCGGCCCCTTTGATTGAAAGGCTTACTGACACCGGCTCGCTGAAGCCTGTCAGATAGCGTTCCTTGCCATCTTTAGTGTAGATGATCTTTAAATCATACACATCCGAAATTCTCCGCTGTCCTTTTTCTGCTGCTGGAAGCTCGGATTTTTTCGGCTGAAGCTCTGAAACACTGAACTTGATCTCTCCTGATGAAAGTCCTGCTGCCTCTTTTAGAACCTTGGCCGGAATGGTGATGCTGGCATTACCTGTAGCCACTGTAAGAGACTTGTTTTTGTCTGCTATCTTCTTAATCGTTTCAGGCTTTATAACTGCCTGGAAGGAAGAAGCATCCTTCTGTGAAGATGAGAGATCAATAGTAACAGATGATTTAAGAGGATCATTGATAGCGGCAAGAATTTTACCTTCATCAACTGTCAGGGTTGCCGTGCTTCCTTCAAGCTTTAAGTCGCCCTGGCTGTCTCCAGCAGGAGGTGCCGGCGGTGTTCCGCCCCCGCCTCCAGGGCTGCCTGGATTACCAGGGTCTGGATCTCCTGGATCACCCGGGTCGCCTGGGTCCTCACTGTCTTCTTCAGCCTCGAACTCTTTTTCTACTGCGTTTCCTGCATAGTCAAAGGCAGCTACAATGATTTCCTGGCCTGCTTCCAGGCTGTCAGGAAGGATGTACTCTACTGCATCGCCCGGCAGTCCGGGGGTTTCTTCTGTTGTGAAAAGCGTTTCTCCATCAATGAAAATATCAATATAGGCAATGCCGCTTCCTTCCGCGTCATCTTCTGCCTTGAATGTTAATTTCTGTCCGCTGTAGCTCGCTTCTAATTGCGGTTTTGTATTATCAATCTTTACCGGAATTTTGAAGCTTTGGAAGTCTGCTCCCTGATAATCAATTTTTGCCTTGATTTCGTAGAAATAGTCTCCCTCAGCGATTTTGTTATTTACTTTTCCATCCCAGCTTCTTGCAGGGTCAAGAGAGTAAAGCGGACTGCTGCCGCTATCATAATAATTTTTCGTAATATTATTTTCTGTTCTCAATTTCCTCAGCAGCTTACCTTCATCATCCAGAATATTGAATTCTGCTGTTTTGGCATTTCTCAGGAAAGATAAAACAGGGATTGCCTGTTCCTGTATTCCGTCTGAATTGGGAGAAATGGCAATGGACTCAGGGAGGGTTGCCTTTGTGAATGCATTATAGCCAAGATAGCCATACTCCCCATCCATCACGGTTACCATTCCTGCCATTTTATAAAAACTATCTGCCTCCCATACAAATCCGTCCAGGATCGGAGGGGCATTCCAGTCTCCCTTAAAGCCTGTATAAGGGACAGTCAGCGGAGGATTTTGATATTCCGTATCTGTAAAAGTTACAAATCCTTCAGCAAAATACCCGTTTGCGAAAATTTCTTCCGGTGAAACTGTGCTTGTTCCGTCCTCACTCAGCACTTTAGCTTCTGAAAGGTCGATGTCCACTTTGATTTCTGCGGATGAATTTGCCGGCACCGTGATCACTGGTGCCTCCTCTCCATTGATGGCCACTTTTGCCCCCTGGAGTTCCTGTGCTTCCAGCTGGCCTGGCTGTACACCCAGATAGCCTTCTTCAGCCAGATCTGTCTGGGCATTGACATTAACCTGGTATACGGCCGCAGCATCTGAGTAGTTAGTGGCTTTAAGCGTAAAGGAAATAGGATCAGCTGAAATTTCCTTCAAAGCCACTTTTGCCTCGTTTGTCGCTGATTCTGTTACAACAACAGGAGTGTGCAAGGCTGCATTCAGCTGCATCATGCCTGCTCCCTGGCGGCGCGGCGAATAGAAATTATTCTGGGCAAGCTTGCTCTGCGCTGGGCCTTGATCCACAATCGGCTTTGCCGTATTCATAAGAAGGTTCTTGGCGAAAGCTGCCCGCTCATAGCCAGCCAGGCTGAATTCCTTGTCCACTCTCTCGAGGATAAGGGCTGAGCCGCCGGCAACATGAGGCGCTGCCATGGATGTACCACTCATCATCCCGTATTGATTATTATTCAATGTAGAGTAGATCTGTCCGCCGGGAGCTGTGATTTCCGGTTTGAAATCAAGATTAGGCGTAAGCCCCCATGAAGAGAAATCACTCATTTTCCCGGATTCCGGGTTTGCTACCTTGGCACTTTCCCCATTAAAGGAAACTTTCACTTCCTCACCGCTATCAAGGGCTGTTTTCAGCATTTCCCCATCCTGCATCTGCATCTCTATCTGAGGGATTACAACAGCACTGTCAGTGGCCATTCCAATCATTCCATCGGTATGATTGTAGATAATGACTCCGACTGCTCCAGCTGCCTGTGCGTTCAGGGCCTTATCTACAAAGCTGATTTCTCCGCGCTGGATCAGTGCGAATTTCCCTTCAAGATCAGCAGCCCGGGTTTCTTCCGGCTTGCCGAGTCCTGCATCGACCACTGAAAACTCTTCTTTATCCAATGCACTTGGATGGACGCTTCCTGCCGACAAAAACGGAAGCAGGCTTTCTTTTTCCCCGATTGAAACAGAAGCAGCTTCAAGATCCATAAAAGAGTTCTCTGAAGAAGCAACCTGAAGGGAATCATAAGATACTCCCGGAGCTCCGGAAACACCGATATCAGGATTTGAAGCATAAGGATTGTTTTCAAACCCGTAGCCAAAATGGGCAGAGTTGCCGCCTGAAATAGCCACAAGGACACCGCTGTCTACTGCCCTTTTCACAGCCATCTGCTCTGGGTCATCAGCAGAAACAAATCCTGCCGTTGAGCCAAGGCTCAGATTAAGGACATCGGCCCCCAGCTTGATGGCATCATCCATAGCTCTTATATAGATATCTCCGTAAGTTGACTGGAATTCAGGGTCATTTCCGAATACCTTCAATGCCAAAAGCTGGGCCTCAGGCGCGACTCCCTTAATTCCGCCATTCTCCTCATCCCCATTAGCCCCTACTGTACCGGCCACATGCATTCCGTGCATGCTCGCATCAGGTCCAAGATCAAGGATTGTATCGTTATCATCCATATAGTTATAGCCATACGGGACTTTATCTGTATAAAATTTGCCCGGAAGCTGATTGGCAGAGATAAGGCTTTCTGTATCAGCTCGTTTCAATTCCGCTGTAGAGCTGTCAGTCAGCACCATATCTTTATGGTCAGGGTCGATGCCGGTATCAATGACGCCGACAATCATGCCTTCACCTTTGACTCCGTATTCCCTCCATGCTTCCTGAGCCTGGATAAATTCCTTGCTGTAAAGCATCTCCGGCTTTTCTTCCGGGCGTTCATATTCATTGACGATATGTACTTTCGCCACATTCTTTAATTTTCCGATGGCTTCCATGTCGCCATATTTCACTTCGGCGCTGAAGCCGTTGACAATCGTTGTAAAGCTGTTGAGATATTTGATTGCGACTTTTTTGGATTTGATTTCATTTTTAACCGCGCTTTGCGCAGTCACCGCATCTTTTTGAAGCTTATTTTTAACAGTTGGTGCTAAATCACCGAATTTCACGCCGCTTCTGCGCGCGTATTCTATCGCTGGTTCATCATCAAGCTCGACCAGTACACGGACCTTATCATCCCGCTTATATTGCTTGTCCAGCATCAATTTCTGCTGAACCGTTTTAGCTGAAGCCTTTGCAGGAGCAGCCGCTCCCATCGCCCCGGTTGCAAAAAGAAGGAGCATGATCATCAAAATAGAAAAGCTTTTCTTTATCACTGTCTTCCCCCCATGTTCTTTTACTATTTTTCCAGACTAATATCCCTTCTTTATTTGTCAGAATAGTAGATTATTGTTAATGTACCAATATTTTAAAGAAATGTAAATGTTAGCATAGGGGTCGAAAGTACTGTTTGATGGTGAGTGAGGTATTGTTTATTCAGGATTTTTTTCATAGAAGGGGGCTCACTGCAGAGAGGTGGGAGAGAGGAGAAAGTGCCGGTCAAAAGGAAAAAGCGACAGGCAGAAGCCTGTCACTCTGTTTTAAATTAATGCTGTGGTGGAAGGCCTGTTGTTGTTACTCCTCCGCCAGGCGTTACAGATGTATCAACTAATCCTAATCCAAACACTCCAGTTACAAGTGCACTTGCAAGAGTAAGGCCAGCAATAAATTTTTTCATACCGGAATTCCTCCTATCCTTTTTATATTGTAAGCATATTCCTGTTGTTACATATTATGTTATCATTTTTTTAATAACAATGCCATTTCATTATTAACCAAATCTATGAATTTTTCATTTCGCTGTATGGAGAAGACCGTTTTTGAGCTTTCGATAAACTCAATCCCTTTATCTTCTTCCCCAATTTTGAAGTAATTTTCTCCGCTTTGATAATTGAGTTCACCCAGCAGATACATGGTCTCCGATTCAATGCACATATCAATGCCCCTGTTGCTGTAGACAAGTGATTCATGATATTTGCCCATCTCCGACAGTGTCTGAGACAATCCGTAAAGTACACGAATTTTGATTTGGCTGTTTTTAATAAAAGGCAGGCTCTCAAGGCGGCCGTAGGCTTTATAATATGTTTCATACGCTTCGTGAAAGCGCTGTTCCTCGTAATAAATAACGCCGATGCTGTTCAGGATTTCAATTTCCCTTTCTGTCCAGACATTGGTGTCCACCTTCGTAAGGTCGATGGCCTCCCATAATACATCAATCGCTTGCTGCACATTCCCAGAATTATAATAAATGGAAATACCTTCATGCCATTTTAAAAATTGAAGATGAAAAGGCGTTTGAAACAGGGGATTGTTCATCTCCCTTTCTACTATCAGCCCGATGGATTTATACTCCCTGTTCCGGATATACTTTCGGATTATCTGCTGTACGGCTTCTATGTAGGTAGATGAGGTAGATTCGCTCACATCAAAGAAAATATTGATCTTCAAGCCCATCTTCTCCCCCAGCTTTTCCAGGATGTCCACGGACGGATATGACTTCCCTTCCTCGATTTCTTTTACTGCCTGCGGAGGACAAATATTCGCTGCCAGCTCCTCATGCGAAAGATTAGCCGCTTTTCTCAAACGATGCAAAGTTCTGCCGATACTCCCAAGATCCATTTTCGGGCCTCCATTCCAGGAATGTATTTGGTTACTAGATAACTATTCTGTGCTTGTTTTGAAAATCCTTCTTTTTTTGGTGACAGGCACCTCCCGGAATTTGTCGAATTATATATTTTGTTTTCTTTCGGGAGGTGCCTGTTTAAAGCAGAATAAGCTCCCTGGGGAGGGAGCTTCTTTCTGCTTTTACATCATGTCAGAGAAAGTGAGGGCATTTTGGATCATTTTAACGATTTGAGCCCTTGTTGTATTCCCTTTAGGATCAAACTTGCCGTCAAGCTTACCGCTCATTACGCCGGCTTGAAGAAGAAATTCAATATCTTCCTTGGCAAAGCTGCTGATCTTCTTCTGATCTTTCAAGCTGTCAAGTGACTTGGACTTATCTGCTTTTGAAGCATCATAGCTCATGTAATCCATTGCACGCTTGATCATGGCAGCTGCCTGCTCACGGTTAACCGTTTCATTTGGATCGAATTTGCCATCCTGCTTTCCTTTGATAATTCCAGCCTCTACTGCAGCCATGATTTCTTCAGCATACTTGCTGCTTTTGCCAATGTCCTTGAAGCGTCCATCGTAGTCTGCTTCAGGGAAGAGCCCCAAGCTTCTTGTCAGCAATAAAGCCAGCTGAAGTCTGGTTGTAGAAGTGTTCGGCTTGAATGTACCGTCTTCATATCCCTGGACGATATACTTAGAAGCCAGTGTTTCTATATCATCTTTGTTCCAAATCTTTGTGATATCTTTAAAGCTTACAGAGTTTTCCACAACTGTATAGATGCCGTTTGTCAGGCTCTTAAAGATTGCTTCTTCACCCTTGAATTTCGTTGGTACTGCTGAGAAAGTTCCGTCGGCATTCAGCTTTACAACTGTTGCATGCTTTGGATCAACCTGCTTATTGAGTGTAATCACTCTTTCATTGTATTTAGGAAGTCGGCTGATTTCCTGTACCTTGTCGCCAGCGTTAGCTGAAACATTGAATTCAACTAGTTGAGATACTGGCTTAAGAGCGTTTTTGCTGATTACACCAGCAGTGTCTGCCGCCTCATTAACAGAGATAGACAGTTTAACATCTTCAGCTTTGGCACCCAGCTGTTTCGCAATGTCTTCTACTTTAATATCATCTACAGAAAGCTTGTAGTCAGCCTTATCTGCATTCACTTCAATTGTGAATTTCTTATGCTGATTTTTCAGCATTTCAAGAATTTCAGCAGAGATTTCTGCTTTTACTTTTTCCTGCCCAACAGCTGCTGGAAGAGTAATCGCAATTGATTTTGCATTTTTATCAGATGCCAGGTAGCTCTGGATTTTCTGCTCATCAAGCTTCGCTACTGCATAAACTTGTCCATTCACAGTTTGCTTTTCTACTGTTGCATACGGCAACTCCGGAGCAGACGGTGTACCAGGATTGCTTGGCGGAGTTGGAGCAGCTACTTTCTGAATCCTTCCTTCCACACCATATGTGAACGGCTTTTCCAACGTCTTTACAAAGTCAACCGTTGCATCCAAGTCAATTTGCCCAACTTCAAGGTCTGTCGCAAGTTCTGCAATCCCATATGATAGATTGCCATACATATAGTTATTCATAACAACCGTATATTCTTTATTCTTATCAATCGGTGTGCCATCTTCATTAAGAATATCCACTACTTTGCCTTTTTTAGCTGCACTGTCCCAAGAATATGTGTACTTGAAGCCGGCAATGTGGAAATCAAGGCCTTTTTCAGTGATCTGCTTATTTAATATTGTTTCAAGATCTGCTCCGCTCAGCTTCACTTTGTTCAGAACATTTCCGAAAGGCTGGATGGCGAACAGGCTTCCAAAGGTTACATCACCTGCAGGCAGATTCGCACGCACTCCACCGCCATTCATCAGGGCAAAATCTGCATCCATTGAAGCAATCATTCCATCAGCAATCAGATTACCCAGTCCGTTATCAGCATATTCACTGTTCACAGATGGATAGCCTTTTGCAAGCTCAGTGGCATTTTCACCGACTACAACAGCTTTAATCGGCTCTACCTTATCCGCATACTTTTTAAGGATAGCAGCAACATCGGCATCCGGTGTATAGTCGCTTTGTTTAACCTGAACAATCTCAGCTGCTTTTCCGACAATGTCGCCTGTAGCTGGATCGATTTCGATATCTACATCAGAAAATGCTGTTCCATAAGAATAGGCTTGGACAATCAGCTTGTTGTCTACTACTTTATTCACTTTCACGTGGTTGTGAGCCGCAAAGATAATATCAACTGCATCATCTACATTTTCAGCGATAGTTGATGCATCATACAAATCAGCTTTTTGCTCCTGGAATGTAGGATTATGCGCCAGTACTACAATGGCTTCAACACCTTGCTCCTGAAGCTCTTTTGTATACTTGTTGATTGCTTCTACTTCGTCGGTAATCTTAAGGTTCTCATTTCCTTTGCGTACAATCATGTCAGGCGTTTCTTGTGTCACAACCCCGATAAATCCAATCTTTTGGCCGCCTACTTCTTTAACAGCATATGGCTCAGTAATCAGTTCATCAGTGCTGTCGTCGTAGACATTTGCTGCGACAACAGGAAAGTTCATTCCATCATAGTCTTCTGTGCCATTTGGATGCTGGCCTCCATTGATCATCCGCTTCAGTTCATCGATACCTTCATCAAATTCATGATTCCCCAGTGTACCAACGTCAAAGCCCATTGCTTCCATGATTTCTACTGTCGGCTCATCCTGGAACAGAGCTGATACAAGCGGACTTCCGCCGATCATATCCCCGGCATGTACAAGAAGTGTATTCTGATTATCAGCTTCCCTTTCCTTCATCGCTGCAGCTGTGAAATCAATTCTTCCAGAAGCTATGCCATCTACCTTAGTAGTAGTGTCCAGCTGTCCGTGAAGGTCGTTTAATCCCAGCAATTGTACTTTTACATGATCATTTGGCTGTTCAGCCGGTGTACCTTTTAGATCAATATTGAAAATACCGAAGCCTTGATCATTTTTTTCTCCAGTATAAGAAATGTTTCCATCTTCTTTTAAATAGGCTTCTGCCTTAGGAGAAGTAGTAAAGGTTACCTTTACATCTGCATCAATCGGAGCGATTGACCAGTTATTATCAGCAGTAGGCGTTATTGTTTCTTCTTCTGTGATGTAGTCCATCAAAATCTGACGGTTTTCATCTGCAGAGTCCACAACCAGCTCGCTTCCTTTAACGCCCGGGAAGTTTCCGCCGCCGCCTGCACGGTAGTTATTTGTTACAACGATAAAGTCCTGATCAGGATCAACAGGCTGTCCGTTGTACGTCAGGTTAACGACACGGCTGCTGTTTGCATTGATCACTTTTCCATCTTTATCATATTTGGCCGGCTTGGTTACATCGATTTGATAATTAACTCCATCAATAACATCGAAGTTGTAAACTGGGAAAGAAGGATTTAAAAGCTCCTGCGTTTCTGTCTTGGCAGGATCAATTGTGTTGAATTTCCCTGCGGTCATCTCAATCCATTCTTTTACGACAGAACCCTTCACCTTAACCGCCTTTAGCGTGTTGTCATAAAGGTAAAGATCTCCTGCACTCCGGATCGTCAGGTTGCCTTTTTTAATCTCAGTATATTCTTCTGCACCGTTTCTTCCGGCTTTAAAAGGAGCACCTACTGATAAAATTGGAAGATCTTTGTACTCTGGCTTATTAAGGTTGATATACTTTTCTACAAACCATTTCTGGGCATTGGTTACAACTTGTACAGAAGGATCATCCTGTACAAGGGCGAAGTAGCTGTAAATGTCATCTGTTGTTGTTCCAATTGGCTGATTTACATATTCAATTGTCTTATTGTGGGCCTCAGTAACTGCAGCAACCACCTCTTGATCAAGAGCAACCGAAGTTGAAACTTCACGTGTCGAGGATTGAGATCCCGTTACAGTCCAGGAATCACCCTGCTTCTCCAGTGTCAGGTCGATTAAGCCAAGAGAACCTCCGCCGTATCCAGCCTGTACAGCTGCCACTCCATTGATTGTCCCTTTTGCATTGTCAACTCCAGGCAGCACCTTGCCAGAAGCGTCTTTAAACAGGATATCAAGGGCGGCTTCAGTTTTAGCAGGGAATACTTTATGGGTGTGTGAAAAAGTAATGGCGTCAATGCCTTCTACTTTACTAAGACTGTATACAGTGTCCTCTGTGTTTTCCTCATTTCCGTTAAAGCCGGAGTGTGCCATTGCAATTATGACATCAGCACCTTCTTGCTTCATTTGAGGGATGAATTTATTGGCTGATTCTATAATATCTTTTGTAACTACTTTCCCATCTAGATTGGCCTTGTCCCAATCATTGATCTGAGGAGGAGCAAATCCAATATAGCCGATTTTAATTGTTTGAGGATTTCCTTGTTCGTCAGTTACTTCTTTATCTACAATTCTATATGGTGTAAATTCATTAACATCATTCTCGGGATTGTCGTCTTGATCATCTGTGTACACATTAGCATTAACGAAATCAAAATTTGCATCATCATAAGCTTCATCAAGGAAGTCCAGGCCATAGTTAAACTCATGGTTCCCTAAAGTGGCCATGTCATAGCCCATGGTATTCATAGCGGCAATGGAAGGGTGAAGCTCGCCATCTTCAAGCGGATCAATCTTGGCCACGTATGTACCAAGCGGAGTTCCCTGGATAAGGTCCCCGTTATCTACCAGGACACTATTGGGTTTTTCTTCGCGGGCCTCTTCTATAAGGGTTGCTGTTCTAGCCAGTCCAACTTTTTCAGAAGCGGCATTTTTGTAATAATCAAAGTTTAAAAGGTTTGTATGAATATCGGTTGTTTCCATGATTCGAAGGTTCAGTGTTGAAGCGCTCTCCTGCGGTACTGCCGTATTGTAATTCACTTCTGGTTTTTCAGCCAAAACATTTACAATTGAAGCTTTCTGCACAGATTGTGAAAGCGCTTGATTATCAGCCGCCTCAGCACCTGCTTGAGTTGAAACGAAAGGAACGGATACAAGGCTTAAAGCCATTGTTGAAGTTAGAACTTTATTTATACTTCTCTTCTTCGACTTTTTCATACCATATTCACCCTTTACTAATAAGTAGAATCATTACAAATTTCGCTAAAATGTAACAACCCAGTTATTAATATATCAGAAATAATTAGTGAATAGTGTAAAAATTATTTAGCATTACAAATATTTTGTAAATGAGATAGTAGTAGATAGTGGTGACAGGCACCTCCCGAAATTTGTCGAAAAGCAATGATTGGATACGATCAGGTGCAGAAAACCATGTTTTTGCTGGATATCGTTTTCCGTCTGGCTTCCAAATTTCTTCTAATTCTGTTCAATTTACGTGCGAACGGGAAGGAAAAAGATGGTTTGAGGTCAAATAATTAACAGAGAAATCTATTATTTTTTTGGGAGGTATGTATGGCAAGACCAAAAAGAATTTGGAGTCCCAATCACTTCCACCATGTTGTAAGCCGGGGAAATTGGCGGGCCGATCTGTTCCAGGAAGATCATGACTTTGTATCCTTTATGAATCTTCTGCATTACTTTCACCGTAAGACCGGCCTGGAGCTGGCAAGCTACTGCTTGATGAGCAATCACTTTCATCTGCTGCTCCGGACCCAAAAAACACCGCTCCCCGGAGTGATGAGAAACTTGAACAAAGCTTACGCAGATTATTTTAATAAGCGCTATGGAGTGCAGGGACATGTATTTGAGAAGAGGTATTTCAGCAAGCCCATTTATGATGCATATGGCCTCCTCGAGGTCAGCCGCTATATCCACTTAAACCCCGTCGAAGCCTCAATTGTCGATCACCCCCTGGACTATCGCTGGTCCAGCTTCCCCTACTTTGAATCCAGCCGAAGAAATCTTCCCGATTATATGAATATCTCCGAGGTGTATAATCTTTTCACTGGAAAGACGGATGCCCAGAAAAAAACGGCTTATTGTACTTGGCTGATGAAGAAATATAAAGAGAGTTTAGTTTAGATTAGTTTGGTGTGGGGTGACAGTTGGTTGGTGACAGGCACCTATACCAGTTGTCCAAATTGGTACGGGTGCCTGTCACCTTAATAACAATAAAACAAAGAGGATGCACCAAATGTTTTTTGGCATCCTCTTTGTTTTAGTTGCCGGAACCTTCGGATGTATCTGCAGCACTGCTGCTGTCTTGAGCCGAAACTGTCTCAGCTTCTGGTACCGTATCAGGCTGGTTTTCTGTTTCTTGATTTCCATCCGCTGTTTTATCAGATTGATCGTCTTTTGGCTTCCCATCAGGCGGAGCAGCCCTCTCTCCTTCCGCTGGCGGAACCGACTTTGAATCTCCCGGTTTTGCAGCTGGATCTTGATTAGCAGGTTTTTCGTTATTATTAGGTTTTTCGGCAGGAGTGGATTGTTTGTTCTTCTCTTTTTCTTCTTTCGCCTTTGCTTCTGCTTCAATTTGCTCCTTTACTTTATTGATATTACTTTTTATACCGTTAATTTCACTTTCCAGTCGGGCACTATCAGTATTATAACTTTGCAGGCTATCTTTGTAGGATTGGAGATCTTTCTCATATTTATCAAGTAGATTCTTAAAATTGACTTCTTCGCTCTCCAGGTCCTTCAGTACTTCCTTCAGCTCCACTTTAGCTTGTTCCATCGGTTTAAGCACTTCAGCGAAGTAAGCCTCATCATATGTGCATTCATTAATAGCAGCAACTTTAATACCATTGATTTTATTAACTAGATTCTCAATTTCAGTTAATTTCTGATTTCCGTCTGTTTTGGCCTCCTTCAAGGAGATGTCCACATAGCTCCTGATGCTTTGTGAAAAGGTGTTCAGCGTTTGGTACTCTTTTTCTATTTCTTGTATTTTACTGTTCACAGCCTTCAATTGGGTTTGTGCATTGCTCAATTGGCTATCCAGTGATTTCTGCTGTGACACCAGTTGATTATCTTTTGTTCCCGCCACTGCATCAGCAGCGACTGTACTATCAGCAGAGCCATTTTTCCCGTTCGCATCAGAAGATGCCAATTGAGAAATTGCCGTATTCTTCTCTTTCAGCTGCTCCCCAGTCATTATAGCTGCTTTTGCCTTTGAGATAACTTCATCAGATAAAGTAACCGATAAATCCCGATAATCTTCTTCAATTACTTTAGGAAAAATGAAGCAAGCTCCAATCTCTATTTCTTCTTCCTGGCTGTCATTGAATTGTGCATATGTAGGCGATGCCAGCTGTGCACCTCCAAGAATCATGGAAGAAAGCGCTGTGCTGGCTGAGAAAGCTTTAAAAAGGTTTCTGCGCTTTTCTGTCCTTTCCCTATTGATTTTCTTTCCTCTTGGCTCCACCGGTAATATCCCTCCTCCTGAAAAGACCCCTTCTTGGTCAAGTTCACTATTGTTCGTTATATAGAATAATTATACATGTTCAACTTACATATTAAAAGTAAAATAATAAAAATTTTCCATTTTATTCGTACTGTTTGGTGACAGGCACCTATACCACTTCCTCTAAGTGGTATAGGTGCCTGTCACCATCAATAACTCTCCCCCGCCTTTTAGACTCCCGCCAAATGCGGTATAATAAAGGAATATGTATTTTATCGGAACGCTGTTGTTTTTGTGTGCTTTTTTGTGTTTTTTCATCCGGTTTTTGCCGGGTTAGAGTATAGGGGGGATTGTTATGGCGCAGATTCCTGAGCGGTATTTGGAGGGGCTGCAGTTTGCTGCGGGCGAGCTGAAGAGCCTGCTGAGGCCGGAGGACCAGGAAGATCAGAAGGTGGTCCAGAAGGGCCTGCTTTTGTATCATCAGGGGCTTGTGCATCAGCTGAAGTATGAGGGTGACCAGATTACGGCCGTGGTCCAGGATGTGACGCCGGCAAAGGTATCGCTTGACCTTGACTTCATTAACCATAGTGAATGCTCCTGTCCGCATGAAGGGTTCTGCCGGCACCGGATGGCTGCGTTTTTCTATCTCTTGTCCCAGGGCAGCAGTGTGGCCGCCTGGCTCAATGACTGGCGCCAGCCGGTCAAAGAGACAAAGACGGCCGCTCTGCAGGGACTGAAGACGGCAAGGGATCTGCTGAAGGCGAACAAACAGCAGCAGGAACCTGATTATGACAACTGGAAATCTTCCATAGAGGAAAGTTTTGATAAAATCCTGCTTGGCCAGGGTGACCCGAAGCCTTATGTGATGGCAGAGCTGTTCCAGGTCCACCTGCGCCGTCTCAGGGCGGCGGCCCCGGTCGAGCAGGAATGGCGGCTCCTTTATATGCTGATTGCGCATATTGTTTCTTTTAAAAAGCTTATCTCCCTGAGCATGGAGCTCGGCTATTTCGAGGATACGATCAACCGCTATTACCGCCATCTCTTCCATCTCATGACCGAAGAAGCGGCTGACATTACCGGCAAGCTGACGGTCCAGTCTGTGCCCTTTGCGTTTGATGAATTCATCGGGAAGCTGAAAGAGGAAACCGCGGAGCTTCTGACGAACGACTTTGAGATTGAATATGAGCGCGCGCATCTCTACCGTCTGCTTTGGACCCATCTCTTCAAGAGCAAGGAATGGCGGGAAGAGGAAGTCAACAAGCTTAACAGTCTTCAGGATGAGCCAACAATGCCTCTGGTTGTCGGGGTGACCCATCTTCATATCCTTCTTCGTGAGGATGAAGATGCGATGCGGAATATCCAGGTCCCTAACGCGGAGATGACGCCATATATGTTATACTGGCTCGACTATTTCACCGCCCTTAAGGAATGGAAGCGGATGGCTCCGTTTGCTGAGGTGTTTGTCTCACGGCTGAAGGAGTATCTGAGCTGGAACAATGAATATAATGCGAGCATGGATTTTTCCAGGATGGCTTTGAAGGCACTGCGCCCCTATACCGGCGAGACGCGGCGGTCTGATCTGTATGAGAAAGCCATGATTCAGACGCTGCCGTACAGTTACCGGGAATATGAGGATGTTCTTTTTGAACAGGAAAACTATGAAAAGTGGGCAGAGCTGCAGGCTTATATCGGCTTTGATATCAGCATGCTCCCTTCTGAGCGGATCAAAAGGATTCAGCAATCCGAGCCTGAAATCCTGCTTGGGCTTTACCATCAGTCTGTGCAGGGCCATATCAACATGAAGAGCCGGGATCATTACCGGGAGGCTGTCCGCAAGATGAAGAAGCTGCGGACCATCTATAAAAAATTAAAGCGGCAGAATGATTGGGAGCTTTTTCTGGAAATGATTCTTGAAAAGACCAGGCGCCTGCGTGCCTTTCATGAAGAATGCAAAAGGGGTAAGCTGATCGATGCTTAAAACACGTTTTATAAAAGTGAACGTCAAACAATATGATAATGATACTTTTTTCATTGGAGCTTCTGATGAGCAAGGCAAATGGATGGTGCCAAACGAATGGCAGAACCTGCTGTTCAACAATCATAAGGAAAGTTTTTTCGGGACGATGCTTGCACCGGCTGAGCTGGATGGCGCCCCTGGCCTCCTGGTCAACGGCTGGCAGCTCGCTACGCTGTTTGCGAACGAGCAGTTCAACCGCCTGATCGAATGGGACTGGGACGAAACGGCCGAGATCTGCCTGGCTGCCGGACATGCGCTTGAGGAGTCGATTCTTGAAAAAGAATGGGTCCCTGATTTCAAGGCATGGGAGCGGAATGAATTTCACTGGGCGCTGCCTGAGAATGTGCTTTACGAGTTTGATGATTCCTTCTGGGAGCGTCCCCTTGATGAAGGAGAAGAGGAACGCTCTGTCAAAGCCTTCGTCCAGCATTGGTTTGACCGCTCTTTGAATGATTATTTGAACCGCAATAAAGAAATGAAAGAAATGTTCGGAAAAAAAATAGACAGCCTGCAAAATGAAGATATTGCGCCAAGCCAGCTGGCTGCCTACTTTGACGAAGAAAGCTGGCAGGAATGGATTGGGCTGAAGGAAAATGATATCCCATTTACAATCGGACTGAAGCTTGAAGAGCCTGCTGATATAGACAGCTTCTGGGACTTGTCTATTTTTCTGCGAGGAAAAAAGGATCCTGATCTGTTTGTCGATTACCGTGATGAAAGCAACTATCCGCGGGGCTGGATGAAGTATCAGGAGGTCATTGAACGGGAGCAGCATCGCTGGATCAATGTATTTCCCTGGCTGAACGGCAATCGCGGCATTTCAACCCGCCTGACGGAAGACGAAGCATGGACTTTCCTGACAGAAGCAAGTGAAACGCTGCTTGCGCTTGGCGTCGAGATTCTCCTTCCTTCCTGGTGGCAGGCGATGAAGAATGCGAGCATGAAGGTGAAGGCGAAGGTAAAAGGAAATTCCGGCAGCCACCGCCCTTCCTTCGTCGGACTGCAGGCAATGCTTGATTATGACTGGCGCTTCAGCATGAACGGAGTCGAGCTGTCAGAGGATGAGTTTAATAAACTGGTTGAAGAGAAGCGCCGCCTTGTCTATATCCGCGGCCGCTGGATCAAACTCGACCACGGCTTTATCCGCCAGATTCAGGATTTGATGAAAAAAGCGGAAAAAGAGGGGCTGCATGTCCGTGATTTGATTGAGCAGGAATTGTCCGGAGAAGATGATTCAGAAGATGAGCTCGATAATCCGAAAGCATTCGCCCGCATCCAGATTGAATTGAACCGCCAGTGGAAGCAGATGGTGAAGCAGCTGCGCGAGGTGAACAATATCCCGCTCGCTGATGCGCCGGAAGCACTTCACGGCGAACTCCGTCCCTATCAGCAGCTTGGGATGAGCTGGCTGTTATTCCTTAGGAAATACGGATTTGGTGCCATTCTCGCTGATGATATGGGGCTCGGAAAAACCGTCCAGCTCATTTCTTATTTATTAAAGGTTCGCGAGCAGGAACAAGATGGTGCCTCTCTCATCATCTGCCCGACGTCGGTGCTCGGCAACTGGCAAAAAGAGATTGAACGATTTGCCCCTGATCTGAAGGTTTATCTCCATTATGGACAGAATCGCCTGAAGGATCAGATGTTCACGGAAGAGGCTGAGAAAGCAGATATTGTTTTGACATCCTACGGCCTGACCCATCTGGATTTGGCTGATTTCGAGGCTGTCACCTGGAGCTCGATCAGCATTGATGAAGCCCAGAATATTAAAAATGCGCAGACCAAGCAGTCCCGGGCAGTCCGGAAGCTGCGCGGCAAGCATCATATTGCCCTGACGGGGACGCCGATGGAAAACCGTCTCAGCGAGCTGTGGTCGATTTTCGATTTTACCAATCATGGCTATCTCGGCAGCCTCGGGCAATTCCAGAAACGGTTCATCCTCCCGATCGAGAAGGAAGATGAAAAAGAAAAAGTCCAGCAGCTCCAGGCAATCATCCGCCCCTTCCTTCTGCGCCGGACGAAGAAGGACAAAGAAGTTGCCTTGAACCTGCCGGATAAGGTGGAGCAGAAGGAATATTGCCCGCTGACCGCAGAACAGGCATCGCTTTACGAGCAGCTGGTCAAAGACACTTTTGCCGAGATTGAGAAACTGTCAGGCTTTGAGCGCAAAGGGCTTATTCTCCAGCTGCTCAGCCGCCTGAAGCAGCTTTGCAATCACCCGGCTCTTTACTTGAAGGAAGAGAAGCCTTCCCATCTGCTCGAACGGTCATCTAAGCTTGAGAAGCTGAACGAGCTCGTCGATGCCGTCCTGGAGCAGGAAGAAAGCTGCCTTATTTTCACCCAATATATTGAAATGGGGCATATGATCCAGAAAATCATGAAAAAGCGGCACGGAATTGATGTGCCATTCCTGAACGGAAGCGTCTCAAAGAATGAGCGCGACCGCATGATCACCAGGTTCCAGGATGGGGAGTTCCCTGTCTTCCTGCTGTCCCTGAAGGCAGGCGGAACCGGATTGAATCTGACAGCAGCGAACCATGTTATCCACTATGACCGCTGGTGGAACCCGGCTGTAGAGAACCAGGCGACAGACCGTGCCTACCGGATCGGCCAGGAACGTTTCGTCCACGTTCACAAGTTGATCTGCACAGGAACCTTGGAAGAGAAAATTGATCTGATGCTAGAGAAAAAGCAAACGCTCAACGACCAGGTAATCCAAAGCGAAAGCTGGATCACGGAGCTGTCCACCGATGATCTCCGTGATCTTGTGCATCTGGCTTAAATTTTATAAAGTCCGTTTCTGTCTTTTGTATTCCACAAGAGATGGCAGCGGGCTTTTTTCTTTGGTTTTTACCCGGCTGTCAGGCACCTGCATCGCAAATGACACACTATTACGGCTGGTTTTTATCAGAAGGCTTGATAGGAGACGATAGTTGATTCCGTTATTTTCACGGAGAAGATTCTCCCGGCCGCCCGGCTCGTTGTCATACTGCAGCTGCTTGATATCAGTGTGATTTAATCTGGAATAGATGCGGTGTGAGGTGTTTTGATCAAAGAGGATTTGGCAGAAGTGGGCTGATGGGTAGGGCTTCAGCAGCTGAAGGGCATCAAAAAAGCCTGGTTTAAAATCAATGTTGATTTTCCTCGCATCTGTTGTTTGAAAGTAAAGCTGATGTTCCACCCTTTTTGGATTTTTCTCCATAAATAAAATACACTCCTTATCATTGGTATTCGTTTCCATTTTTCTATTTCGACAGCTTTCTTCAAATTTCCTCTATTCTTTTTTCTCTTTTATTAACGTGCGTGATTTTCACTATTATAAGTGTGAACCATTTTCACAGATGATTTATTCATTCCCGATTCTCGTTAGATTAAAGGAAAGTGATGAACGAGGGTGGACAAGATGAGCCTAGCGGATAAATTGAAAGAATTGCGGAATGTGAGGAACTGGAAACAAGAATATGTGGCTGAATTGATGAGGATTGACCGTTCAACGATCAGCCGGTATGAAAACGGCAAAAGCATACCTCCCTATCAGATCGTCCTTCAATTTGCAGATATATTCGGGGTGGATAAGGAATACTTGATCGAAGAGCTGGATGAAATGCTGAAAAACGCCAATACTTCCTATGTGCTAAAGGAAAATCCCGAAGATTTGGACATGGAAATGATTCGCCGTCTCCTCGCTCAGACTCCTTCCTTGAAGGAACCTTTGCTGGAATTGGCATTATTCGATAACTGGACGAATGAATATATTGCCGGAATTTTAAAAGCGGTCATTAAAGAGCATAAAAAGTTCAGGAGAATGACGTGAATATTATTTTTGGGCGCTCTTTTAGCGGAAGGGTGCTTTTTTGTGCGGAGGATTTAATAGTCAGCAGGGAGATTAGAAATGATAAAAACCGGCAATCCCACTCGGAGACTGCCGGTTTCTTATTAACTGCTACATTTTTTGTTTTCCAGGCTGGACAGGCAATGGCTTCCTAATCTTGACCGGATCTGGTTTTACAGGTGTCGGATTGATTGGCTTGCCTTTTTCCGTGTCTTTACCTTTGTCTGGTGTTTCACCTTTTGCTGGCGGTGTTTCGCCTTCTTTCAGCTTATAAAGCTCTATTGTCCTTGCCGTCTTGTTCCCTGCCAGGTCGACAGCTTCAAAGACGAACTGGTTCTCACCTTCCGCAAGTTCTAGTTCAATATTTTCAAAGACTTTCTCAATGCTTCTCATTGCATAGGGCTCTTTAAATTCATTGTAGAAGAGCTCGCTGCCATTTAAATAGAAGCGCAGTTCATCAAAGTTGTCTGCTACCTTGACATTGACAACCGGGTTGTCGGCATCATGCTTGACATATTTTGTTGAAGGTAGTCCGTTTACCTCTACTGAAGGTCCGGTTGCATCCACAAGAATCGTGCGCTTGAAGGAGATAGAGTTTTTCGCTGTGTCTGTTGCTTTAACCACAAACGAATGAACCCCATCTTCAAAATGCATAGTAGTAGAGAACTCATATTGCTTCTTGTCTTCATTATAAGTGACATCGACTGATTTGCCGTCAATGGTGAATTCTTTTATGCCTGATTCTTCTTTGATTGTTCCTTTAACATTCAAGTCATTTTTATTGTACACTTCCAGTGCTGCAGGCTCAGTCAGGTAAACATATGGAATCGTATTGTCTTTGCTGCCAACTTCAGCAGTAGACTCAGAGTAGTTGCCTGCATTATCGACCGCGACAACCGTTACTGTATCGCCAACTTCAAGTCCTTCCGGAAGAACGAACTCAGCAGTATCGCCATTTAAAGGAATCTCCAGGATAGATTCGTCATTGATATAGATATCAAGATAGGAAATTCCTGAACCTCCTGCATTATCAGCTGCTTGAATGGACAGCTTTGTATTATCATCCACTAGATCAGCTTTAACGCTTGGCACTACAGTATCGACTTTAACAGGAATCTTGACGCTTTGCCATTCAGCATCAAGGAAGTCTATTTTAGTCTTGATTTCATAGTAATACTGCCCATCGGCGGCAATTTTGTTATTCAGCTTGCCGTCCCAGCCTCTGGCAGGAGTAAGTGAATAATTTGCTGCGGCTCCGCCATCGTAATAATGCTTGCGAAGATCGTTTTCGGTCCTCAGCTTCCTTAGAACCTTGCCGCTCTCATCAACAATAGAGAATTCAGCTTTCTTTGCATTTCTCAGGAATGAAAGAACCGGGATCAATTGTTCCTTTACTTTATCCCCATTTGGAGAAATGGCGATTGCTTCGCTCTCAAATGCATCAGCAACAGGATTGTAGCCTAAATAGCTGTAACTGTCTCCACTTTCATAAACAGCCCCTGCCATACCATAGAATGATTCTTGATCATCATATTTCATGCCATCAAGGATTGGCGCTTTATCCCACTCGCCCTTGAAGCCGACATAAGGTACAGACAGTTCTGCATTTACATCATTTGAGTCTGTCAATGTGACAAAGCCTTCTACAAAGTAGCCGTTCGGGAATACTTCGTCAATGTCCACCTTCGTTTCCCAGTCGCCAGTAATACTAGGCTCTATAACCTTAGCATCACTCACATCAACCGTTACCTTAAAAGTGACAGATCCATTTGCCGGTACAGTGACTTCTGCTGTATCCTGGCCTTCCACCTTAATTGACGAATTATGGATTTCCTGTGCTTCCAATCCATCTGCTGCCCAGCCAAGCTCTCCATAAGCCGCAAAGTCAGTCTGGAGATTAGCTTTCACGTCATATACAGCTTCTTCATCGCTGTAGTTTTCAGCTTTTAAAGTGAATTCGAAAGTGTCCCCGACTTCCTTAAGGGCAACCTTACCTTCATTGCTTTCTGCTTCCGTTACAATAACCGGAGTTTGAAGTGCCGAGTTCAGTTGCATGATCCCTGAGCCCTGGCGACGTGGCGAGTATGGAAGCTCCCACCCTTCACCTTTGTTAACAACCCCTTGATCAATAACAGGCTTAGCTGTGTTCATCAACAGATTTTTCGCTACGTTTACACGGTCGAAGCCTGTTACGCCAAATTCATTGTCAACACGTTCCAGAACAAGTGCAGATCCTCCAGATACATGAGGCGCAGCCATGGAAGTACCACTCATCATTCCGTACTGGTTGTTTTCAAGTGTAGAATAAATCTGTCCGCCCGGGGCTGTGATTTCAGGCTTGAAATCCAGGTTAGGCGTTAACCCCCATGAAGTGAAGGCACTCATTTTGCCAGCTTCAGGATTTGCTGATTTTGTTTTTTCACCATTAAAGGAGATTGTTACAGTCTCTCCTCCATTAATTGCTTCAGCCAGTTTATCTCCATCCTGCTTTAGCATGAAGAGCTGCGGGATGGTGATGGCTGGATCTGTCTGCATGTTTACATACCCATCAGCGTTGTTATAGATAATAACGCCAACCGCTCCTGCAGCCTGGGCATTCAGCGCTTTTTCGGTGAACGCCAATTCGCCGCGCTTGATAAGGGCATACTTTCCCGCCACTCCTGTAAGTTCGGCAGGCTTGCCTAAGCCGCCGTAAGCTACTTCATATGTCTTTTGTGATACATCATTCGGATGTACGCTGCTGGCTGATAAGAAGGCTGCCTTTCCGCTTTCATCACCAAATGTGTAGTTCACTGCATCAAGATCCATGTAAGAATTCTCAATGGAAGCTACTTGAAGTGAGTCATAACTCACACCTGGGGAACCTGACACCCCGATATCAGGGTTAGAAGCCCATGGGTTGGCATGGCCATTCCCATAGTGAGCTGAGTTGCCTGCAGAAATAGACATTAAAATGCCATTATCCACAGCTCTCTCGATTGCTTTTTGCTCCTGGTCCTCTGGAGAAACAAAGCCTGCTGTAGAACCAAGGCTCATATTCAGGACGTCTGCGCCTAATACGATGGCATCATCGATTGCTTTTACATAGATATCACTATAAGTGCTTGGCATTTCCGGGTCATTACCGAAAACCTTCAATGCAAGGATCTGGGCTTCAGGCGCCACACCCTTGATTCCGCCGTTTTCTTCGTCACCATTGGCTCCAACAGTTCCGGCAACGTGCATTCCGTGCATGGAAGCATCAGGACCGATATCGCGGATGGTATCATTTTCATCCATATAGTTGTAGCCATAGGGTACTTTTTCAGTATAAAATTTGCCTGGAAGTCCATTGGTGTTAATAAAAGTTTGAACTTCTGCACTGGACAATTCCTCTTCAGTTTCATCGGAAAGAATCATATCACGGTGGGACGGATCTACACCTGTGTCAATGACACCAACGATCATTCCCTCACCCTTGAAATCATACTCTCTCCATGCTTCCTGGGCCTGTACGAGCTCTTTGCTGTAGAGCATCTCAGGCTTTTCTTCAGGGCGTGTATATTCGTGGACGATCTGTACACTTTTTACTCCGGAGACTTCCTTCACTTTTTCGATATCTCCGAACATTACATCTGCACTGAAGCCATTGACTACAGTTGTAAAGCTTTCACGCTCAATAAGCTTTACCCTGCTTTTCTTGACCGAGTCTTTAACCTTCTGCTGCTCGGCAAGCTTTTGGCTGCTCAGCTGCTTCTTGGTTGCAGCCGGAAGCTCTTTAAATCTCTTATTCTGTTTTTGTGCATAAGAAATGGCAGGCTCGCCTTTCATTTCAACAATAACACGGACCATATCCGTGTTTTTATATTGCTTTTCAAGGTCCGCCTTCTTGATTTCCTGAATGGACTTTTGATTCTGCTGGCCTTTTGTGCTTCTTGCCTTCTCAGGCAAAGCGGCTGCTGATACAGAAGATGAGAAAACCAATAAAAATAGTGTGAATAATGCTAAAATTTTCTTAGCAGACTTCATGTCGTTCCCCCTTGCATCCTATTTATTCTGAATCTTTTTAATACTCTACTAAATTAACATAGTGTCAAGACAGTAGAAATGGGTATTAATACCTATTTGTTAGACAATTTTTCCACTTGCTTTTTTCCTAACGCAGGAATCTACACACCTTTCCATTAAAAGAAAAAATCCGACAGAAAATGTCGGAAAATGGAGTGATGGAGGGGGTGATTGATTTTCTATAATGAGGAAGAGGGGGTTGAAATCGGGCTACTGCGATGCAGCCAATCGGAGATCTTTGCTTATTCCGGATTCAGCATCTGTGTGTATTTCAATGAGCATACACTCGAGCTGTTTAATTCTGATTGCCAGCTCTTCTGATTTTTGATTGCTCCTTCCTACCATTTTAATCAGAGTTTCTAACAGCGCTTCAGTATTGGATTTACATTCAGGCTGCTGCCTCACTGGCTTACCAGCTCCTTCCCGCTGCTGCCGGCGGCAATTTCCCGTTTCGGCTCAAGGAATCTTACTGTTTCAGCAATCACTTCGGTCACATAAACCTTCCTGCCATCCTGGTTATCGTAATTTCTTGTCTGGATTCGGCCGGTTATCCCGATCAGAGATCCTTTCCGGCAATATTGGGCTGTGTTTTCTGCTGTTTTTTTCCATAGAGTACACTGAACAAAGTCTGCTTCAATTTCACCCTGCTGATTGCGGTACTGCCTGTTCACAGCCAGAGTAATATTTGTAACCGAAACACCCTCTGCTGTAATTTTCAGCTCTGGATTTCTTGTTAGCCTTCCTACTAAGATAGCCTGGTTGATCATGTCTCATCTCCTCTCTTTGTGATATGTCCAGTTTATGATGAATCACTGACTGCGTAAAAAGGATAAAAAGGTGTTATGGTGATAGTTTAGCGGCCTCCCAAATAGGAAAATCAGCATAAAATGCAATTTTCACCAATCTCTTCTTATCAAAAAGGGGAATTTGGCCTATCTGGCATTTTTTTTTCGACAAGGAGAAAAATTCGCTTTCATATATTGCTATGCTATAATTTAAAACAAAATAATCTAATAAAACCGGGAGGCCATTATGAAGACTTTTAAGTTGATCTCACTGCAGGTTGTTGAAGAAGATGGCTTGAAGGAAATCGCTCTCGATGACGGCCTGATCATCAATAAAGAGGATGAGTACAGCAACTGGCTTATTGAGGCTTATACAGACAAATCTTATACCCGTTATTTCTCCGACGCTCTTGACCAGCAAAAAGAGTTGGTTGTCCAGGCCGTCATCACAAAAAAGGAAAATGATCCTGCTGCCTTCCTGACCAAGGTTTCATCCATTAAAGAGCTGGAAAATCACATTAGCGTTCTGCTTGAGGGCAGCCTTAAAAGAACTAAAAGTGATTATGCAGAATTGCTGCTGGACAGTCTCCTTCAATCAGGCATGGAGGGCGATGTGCTGCTGAGTGAATTTAAAACTAAGATGAAAAGCAAACCAGGACTTGCTGCTGTTAAAAAATAAAAAATCTCCTTCTGCCAGGAGATTTTTTCTTTATTTCTGTTTTGTTCTTTTCTTGAGTTTCTCAATCAGCTGTTTAGCCTCTGTCTTACATGAATAATTGTATTCTTCACCTATTTCAGCCTGGAGATGTTCAATTTCTTCCATCTGCTCCTTGGAAGGCTCTTCCGAAAGGATCTTTTCAATCGTTTTATTTATTTTACCGGCAAGCTGTTCATGAAACTCCGGATCTGCCTTTGTCTCATCACTGAGCTGCGCGTACCAGGAGGCATGATTTGTAATATAGTCCTTCCAGCTGTCGACAAATTCCTGCAGATTGAATTTATCTTCATTCCAGCCGATTTTATTCATATATTGTTCGAATGATGTTGAGATTGATCTTGATATGCTAATTTTCACTCCTGGTGATAAATCTTTATACATGGAAATAAAGTACCCCCCAGTAAATTCTGTCTCCACAAGCATCATACCATATTTGCCTCATAGTATAAACTGCACGAAAAAAGAGCAGGTTCCCCTGCCCTTCTCATTCATTATTTATCTTTATTATCGTCATCCTGCATGTCAAGATCGTCTTCGACCGCATCTTCGCCAGGATCATTATTATCTTCCATCATATCCTTGTCTTCGTCAGTGTTGATGTCGCCGTTTTCGCCATTATCGTCGATAACGCCGTTGTCATCTTCGCTGATGTTGCCATTGTCTTCGTTATTGCCATTCATGTCGCCGTTTTCTCCGTTCATGTCGCCTTCTTCAACAGGCGGCGTGTTATCGTCTTCCGGAGGCGGCTCCTGGTCATTATTGCATCCTGCCAATACCATAGCTGAAAGCACCGATCCGCCAATTAATGTTAAAAGCCTTTTCTTCATAAGTAAAAAGCTCCCTTCTGGTTGTTTATATTGACCTTGGTCTTTTCATATGATGTCCAAAAAAAGAAACAACTTGCATATAAAAAATTATTTTAGGGGGATTTTTATATGCAAGTTGTCACCTGCTGGCCAGGATATTATATACATACACGTATATGGGACAAGCTAAACGTGTTAGTTTGTTTTTTCGGCATATTAAAAAAGAATGTCCGGCAGCCGGACATTCTGAATTTATTCCTGCTTATCTCCAAGGGCAAACGTCAGCTCTGCTTCGCAGACAAGCTCCCCATCTACTGTTGCGGTGCCTTTCCCTTTTCCGATGGCTCCTCTTACACGTGTCATTTCAACTTCAAGACGGAGCTGGTCGCCCGGCTTTACCTGTCTTTTAAAACGGCAGTTATCTATGCCTGCAAAGAAGGCGAGGCGCCCGCGGTTTTCCTCTTTTTTGAGCATGGCCACGGCACCGACCTGCGCCAAAGCTTCAACAATCAGCACTCCTGGCATAACCGGGTAGTCCGGGAAATGCCCGTTGAAGAATTCCTCATTCGCCGTCACATTTTTTATCCCAATTGCCCTCTGCGCCTCTTCAACCTCAAGGATGCGGTCCACGAGCAGGAAAGGATAGCGGTGGGGAATGATTTCTTTGATTTGGTTTATATCCAGCATAATTTAGTACCTCCTACTAATAATAGGTATCATATGTCTTTATTGTACTGTAAAAGAACAGAAAAAAGGAAGGGCAAATCCCCTTCCCGGCAAAAATTTATTCTTTTTCAACCAGATCCTTGATATGCATCCAGGTCGATTTTTCAAAAATATCGGATGCTTTGCCGCCGCCCATTACACTGTAGCCCACAAATGCTCCGAGGATGAGGCTTCCGGCGATTAAAATCAGCACAATGATGACTCGAAGCCAGATCGGGACAAGGCGTATGCGGATGATCCTTTTGCCGGCCGCTTTCTCTTCCGCTTTTTGTTTTTTCTTTTGTTCACGCGTGTTGGCCGCTTCCTGGTTTTTCTTCACTAGCATCAATTTTAATCCCCTTTACCTGATCCCGTTTACAAGCCCCATCATCTGGTCTGCCATTGAAATGGCGCGTGACTGGAACTGATAGGCACGCTGTACGGTAATAAGATCAGTCATTTCTTTTTGCATATTCACATTCGACTGCTCAAGCGCCCTTTGCTGGACACCTGCCTCGCCGCGCAGTGCGCCTGTCAAATCAGTCAATACATCGATCCCATCCGCGCCGGCTGCCAGTGCCAGCAGATTGCCTCCCTGCTGCTGCAGGAACTGAGGCTTATTGACTCTGACAATGCCGAGGCTGAATTCCTGCTCCTGGCCGGTGCTGTCCTTTGCTGTCAGGATGCCGTTCTCTGTAATGGCAAATTCACCGGGCTGCCCATTGATGTAAATCGGATTATCATTCTCATCCAGGAATGCGTTGCCGGCGCTGGTGACAAGCATGCTTTCTGTGTCGGATACCGGCGTCAAATAGAACGCACCATCCCGTGTATATTGAACCTCTGAGCCTGTCTCTGTCTGGACAAGAACTTTATAAAGCTGATTCTCTTTCGTAAAAGCCGTGTCCAGCTGGCGGTCCGTCGTTTTAATGCTGCCCTGCGCCATCACGATCTGCGACTGGGCCAGCATCGCCCCGGTGCCCTGCCTCAGCCCATTAGGCGTCAGCCTGTTTTCATCAGCCGAGTTCGGCTGATTGGCAAATTGCTGCACAAGCAGGTCTGTAAACGTGGCTTCCCTGCGCTTGTAGCCGGTCGTATCGACATTCGCCATATTGTGGCTTGTTATATCCATCTGCTTTTGCAGCTGGGCCAGCGTATTGGTGGCTGTAATCATCATTCTGCTCATAATATCCCCCTTATCGGGCTGCTGTTATTCGGAAAGCCGATGGCGGCCATCATCCGATGCGGCCGACCTCATTCGCCATTTTTTCCATACTGCGGTCATAAGCCTGCAAAACCTTCTGGTTAGCTTCAAAAGCCCGGTAGGCTGTCATCATATCGGTCATCGTCCTGCTTGCATCTACATTTGAGGATTCCAGGAATCCCTGCTGCAGCGCGAAGCCGGCTTCCGGATTATCTGCGGCCTCTGCGAGCGGCGCTCCATCTTCAGTCCGGAACAGGCCGTCGCCTGCTTTGATCAGCTCTGCCGGATTTTCAGAGAAACCGAATCCAAGCTGGGCAGTTTCGCCGTTTTCGCCTGTGATTTCACCTGCGCTGGTGACAGTGAAGCGATCGCTTTCCAGCTGAATACGATTATCCTGCCCGTCCAGAACGTACAAACCTGAAGCGGTTGTCAGGAAGCCTTCTCCATCAAGCGTGAAGTCGCCGTTACGCGTATAACGCGGCTCACCGTCTGCTCCTGACACCTTGAAAAATACCGAAGCGCTGATACCTGTTTCTGCATCAGCCGGCATATTCACGTCCACAAGAGCAAGGTCTGTATTCTGCCCGGTTTCCCTCAGGTCCCCCTGGAGGAAGTTAGGTGTGTTCTCCTGCATATAAACACCTGTGTTGATGCTGCCGATTTCCTTGTTCAGCGGCAGCTTAAGCCTGTTCTGAACTGGGATTTCCAGCTGTCCTGCACTCTGGAGCAGCATTTCCGGAAATGCCCTCATCGAGGACTGATCTGCCTTAAAACCTGGAGTATTGCTGTTTGCCATATTATTCGTCAGCATTTCCGTCCTGCGCTGCTGGGACAGCATCCCGGAAGCTACCGTATAAAACCCTCTAAACATGTTCCACCTCTATATATTGCCGGCAAAGACCGGACATCATTTCACCATCAAAAGGGACATACAATTATTCTTGCACTACTTTCTATTATAAAAAAAATCCGCACAAGAAACAGCAGATTTTTGCAGAAAAGTGTCAATTTGTGAAAAAAACAGGGGATTTTGGGGTATGGAGGTTGGTATTTTCAGAGCGGAGAGTAATTTTAGAGGGGGATGGAGCAGTGGGAGGCAGTACCTTGCAGGAGATTGGCTTTTTGTTTTATGCTGGCCAGATGCCGGGCTCAGCTTGTTGATTTGTAAATCTATGGTATTAGGAATGATTATTGCTGAAACCGGCATGATTATTGGCAAAACCGGTATGATTTTTGCCGGAACCGGCATGATTATCAGCAAATCCGGAATGATTATCCGAAATTCCGGCACAATCTCTTCACAAGTTGGATGAACCGCCTCCAAGAAGGAATGCACACCACCCATTTTAATGACATCTCCTCGATAAATGCTCAAATTTCTGCCATTCCCAATCAGAATACAGCAAGTCTGACTCAATACCACCCCAAGTCCCGCTCCAAGCCAGAAAAAAAAGCGCACGGACCCCCGCACGCTTTTTCCATTAGCCCAATCTTCTCTTAGGCAGTTTATCGATATTGTCCAGCATGATGCCGGTTCCGATTGCTACGCAATCCATCGGGTTTTCAGCCACAAGGACCGGCACTTTAAGCTCTTCTGCCAGCAGCATGTCGATGCCATGCAGAAGGGCTCCGCCTCCTGTGAGGATGACACCGCGGTCGATGATGTCGGCTGAGAGCTCAGGCGGTGTCCTTTCCAGGACTGTTTTGGCAGCCTGGACGATGACCGCGACGGACTCGCGGAGCGCCTGTTCGATTTCGCCGGAACGGACTGTGATCGTCCTTGGGAGGCCTGATACCATGTCACGGCCGCGGATATCGATTTCTTCATCCCTCGAATCCGGGAATACAGTTGCGATATTGATCTTGATGTTTTCGGCAGTCCTCTCACCGATCAGAAGCTTGTACTCACGCTTGATATAGTTGAGGATTTCGGCATCAAATTTGTCGCCGGCCATCTTGATGGAAGAAGATGTAACGATATCGCCCATTGAAAGAACAGCTACATCTGTAGTTCCTCCGCCGATATCGACAACCATGTTTCCGCTCGGCTGGAAGATGTCCATGCCGGCGCCGATTGCAGCGACCTTCGGCTCTTCCTCAAGGTAGACTTTCTTGCCGCCGCTTTTTTCGGCAGCTTCCTTGATTGCTTTCTGTTCGACGCTTGTAATATTGGTCGGGCAGCAGATCAGGATGCGCGGCTTGGATAAGAATCCTTTTACATTCAATTTGTTGATAAAATGCTTCAGCATAGCTTCAGTCACATCAAAGTCGGCAATGACGCCGTCCTTCAGCGGGCGGATGGCGACAATATTGCCGGGCGTACGCCCTACCATGCGGCGCGCTTCTTCGCCGACAGCCAGCACTTTATTATTGTTCCTGTCAATCGCCACTACAGATGGCTCATTCAACACAATTCCCCGGCCTTTTACATGAATCAGTACATTGGCAGTACCCAGGTCAATTCCAATATCTCTAGCAAACATTTTACTTTTTTTCCTCCCTGCACTTAGCCAGCGCGGGCTTCCGGCTCCTGAATGAAGTCAATAACGATTTTTCCTGGCTGGCCAGTTGCCGCTGCTTCATATTTTTTATGGATGCCTCCTGCGCCTATCCTGCTTTTTGGCGGAAGCTGCCAAGCAGGTTCGGCCAGGCGGCCTTTATGCAATAGCTTTAAACCGCCGTAAATCCTTCCATTAAGGAAGCCTTTCCAATTCAAGGTTTCGGCGGCTGACGAAGCTGCAAAATATTTTTTTCCAAGTTCTATCCTAATTGTTTATTTTATCACAATCAAACCGTAACTAGAAACATTTTGTAAAAATTATGTAGCATTCCCGCAAAATTTGTCGCTACATTTCCAATAAAGCAGAAAAAAGCACAAATCCTGTCGGCTGCGCTTTCTTCCTCTCTCATATTCAATTCATAGCCTACTGAACAGGCTCGCCTTCCAGTTCCTCTTTCTTGTATTTCATTTTTGTTGCTTCTCCCCCGCGCAGGTGGCGGATCGATTTATGGTAATCAAGTATTTCCTTTACTTCGTTTGCAAGATCAGGATTGATTTCAGGAAGCCTTTCTGTCAGATCTTTATGGACTGTACTTTTGGATACGCCAAACTCTTTCGCAATCACGCGAACTGTTTTTTTCGTCTCCACGATATACTTTCCAATCTTGATAGTTCTCTCTTTGATGTAATCGTGCACACCACTCGCCCTCCCTAAATTGGTTGTGAGGAGTGTAAAATGAGACCCGTTTCGCTTTTTCGAAATTCTCCATTCCGCACATTCTGATACAACAGCTGGTAGAATCGGCTTTTTTTGCGGCAGAAAGCTGTGCTCTCTAATACTGCAGGGAATAAACATGTCCTTTGGGGCCTGCTCTTTGTTGGTGTCAAAACGACTCTGCACCTCATACTCTCTCTTTTGTGTAAGGTTTGTAACAGTTTATTAGCTTGGTTGAGATTATATGCACGATTACGGCAATAAGGACAAGGCATACCTGAAATTATTTGAAAAATCGGACATTCACTATTCTCTTATAAGTCTCCTCTGGAGATACAATCCAGATTCCTCCTCCCTTTGTCCCTTGGACTATGAAGGGCGAAATAACCTTTTTTCGACATAACCCGACATTTCTCTGGGTGTTTCTGCCCTGCGTGAATTGTCTATCTTTTATCCGCCTGCTCCTCTTAATAGGAAAATCTTTAATCATTTTGCTCTATATTTTTAGAGATAATCTGCTCAGAACTGGGCATAAATCCTCCTATGCAGGAAAAAGAATGGTTCTTCCAGCAGGATAGAGCCCAGCATTTATTCATGAGTTTATCCCTATTGCCGGAGGGTATTGATTACCATAAAATGAATTCTGGCTCAGCGTTCATAAATTTGGTTGCACATCCAAACTTATCCAAACTATATAAAAAGGCGGGTTAATCAATGGAACATACAATTACGATAACGAGAAAGGAACGTATAGAAGCAAGCAGGAAAAAAGACAAGCATAAAGGCAAAAAGAAGGGTGCTGCCATTTCCCTGTCAGCGGCCATGACTTTGTCTTCTTTTATGGCGGCTGGCACCAGCTATGCAGCGGCCGAGGAACAAACGGTATACAGCGTGAAAAAGGGAGATTCTCTTTATAAAATCGCAAGAACCTATGACGTTTCTGTTTCTGAGCTGAAAACAGCAAATAAGCTTCATGCTAATCTTATTTTTCCAGGGCAGGAATTGAAGATACCTGAAGCAGACAGAACGGCAGAACCACCGGCATCTGACCGGAAGACACGTGCAGATGTTTCCGTCTATACTGTGCAGGCAGGAGACACTCTCTGGGAGCTGTCACAGCGTTTCCAGACCCCGATAGAGACGATCAAAAGGCTTAACGGCCTGAACAGCAATTTCCTCTTGATCGGCCAGAGACTGATCATACATGAGGAGACTCCTTATGTGGATGCACAAGTGGTTGGGGCAGCAGATAACTTCACGGTGGAATTCAAGACAGAGGATGGATATATTGCTTTAAAAGTGGCATATGGAACTGCCCTGGACTATCAGAAGCTCTCAGGACAAAAAGTTTCTATTTCATTTAAAGACGGCGCTCTTGTTTCTATGAAAAAATAATATTTCCCGAGAAATTTGTCGATGGCGCAAAAAAAGCCGTACAGCTTCTCTTTTAGAAAAGAGAGCCGTACAGCCTTATTATGCAATCTGTTAAACGGATTTGGATTTCCCCTCATCCATCCACACTTCCCCATCTTTATAGATCATCTGTTCAGGATAGCGCAGATTGATTACTTCCTCCTGAATCTTTTTGGATGGAGCTTCGGTGGCCTTCGATACAATAATATTGGTCAAGAAGGCTGCTGCTGCCCCAAAGACGCCCGCTCCTGTATCGATAATGCCCAGGATAGTGAAGCCGCCGTATTTTGCGGCAAAGATATAAGCCAGGGTCACTCCCAGACCGACAAGGAGCCCGGAGATGACCCCTTTTGCATTGGAACGTTTCCACCAGACGCCAAGAACGAGTGCCGGGAAGAAGGTTCCTGTAGCCAGAGCGAATGCCCAGGCGACAATCTGGGTAATGGCTCCCGGAGGATTCAAGGCGATCAGGCCTGCCAGAAGCGTGGCGACCACAATGGACCAGCGGGCAACACTGAGCCTGGTTTTTTCAGTAGAATTAGGCTTCCAGACCCGATAGAAAATATCGTGTGCAAATGAAGATGAAATGGCGATCATCAGCCCGCCTGCTGTTGACAGGGCGGCTGCCATAGCACCGGCGGCAACAAGGCCGATGACGAATACACCAAGATTGGCAATCTCCGGTGTCGCCATGACGACGATATCATTAGAGATGATCAGTTCACTCCACTGCAGAATGCCGTCCCCATTGCCATCGGCAAGCTGCAGCTTTCCTGTGTCGACCCATGTTTTGGTCCAGGCCGGGAGCTCGCTGATGCTGCTGCCGGCAACCTTTGTCATCAGGATGAAACGGGAGAAAGCAGCATAAGCCGGTGCAGAAAGATAAAGCAATCCGATGAAGAGCAAAGCCCAGGCCCCTGACCAGCGGGCCGCCTTCATTGTAGATACCGTGTAGAAGCGGACAATAACGTGCGGGAGTCCTGCTGTACCCGCCATCAAGGTAAACATGAGGGCAAGGAACTGCCATTTAGTCCCGTTCGTAAATGGAGCGAAGTATTCAGAGATCCCAAGCTCCCTATCAAGCTCACCCATCTTGCCGACAAGCTCTCCATAAGAAATCCAAGGAAGCGGATTATTGGTAAGCTGCAGGGACATGAAGATGACCGGGATGAGATAGGCAATAATTAGAATGATATACTGGGCCACCTGTGTCCAGGTGATTCCCTTCATCCCGCCGAAAGCGGCATAAAAGGCGATCAGTACAACGCCGATCATAGTACCGAGCTTGGCATCGATCTCAAACAAACGGCCGATTACTACGCCCGAGCCTGACAGCTGGCCGATTGAATAGGTAAATGAGATGACGATTGTACAAATTGCGGCTATGACCCTTGCTGTATGGCTGTTATAGCGGTCGCCGATGAATTCCGGAACGGTATAGCGCCCGTACTTTCGCAGCTGAGGCGCCAACAGGAACGTCAGGAGCAGATAGCCGCCCGTCCAGCCCATAATATAGGCTAGGCCGTCGTAGCCGAGAAGCATGATCGTCCCGGCCATCCCGATAAAGGAAGCTGCACTCATCCAGTCGGCACCGATGGCCATTCCATTGAAAATCGGCGGGACACCGCGCCCTGCCACATAGAAATCTGAGGTGGCACGCGCCTTATTATAGACCGCAATGCCAATATATAAAGCAAATGTAGCCAGAATAATTGATAATGAGACCAAAAACTGTGTATCCATGTAATCCCCCTTAAAAGGTTTCTATCTACACAAAAGCATTTTAGTGGTCCAGCACCTTCCCTGAGCTGATCTGTTCGTTTTTATCCTCATCAATCCCATATTTGCGGTCAATTGAATCACTAAGTTTCGCATTCACAAATAATAGAATGATAAACGTGATGACAGCTCCCTGTGCACCCATGAAATAATGGAACGGGAAGCCATTGATCGTTATTTCACTGAGCGGCTCTGCAAATAGCACGACACCGTAGGAGACGATGAACCAGATAGCAAAATAGATGATCATGTTTCTCGTTTTTTCGCGAAAATAACTGTCTGCAGTTGCCTTATCAATTTTTTTCAAACCTTTGCACCTCGCAATTAATGGATTTCCCCTCATTTGGAAGCGTACTCATTTATTGGCTCGATTCCCTCCTTATTAAAAAGTTATATTCTAATCGGCCCGCCTTAAAGAAGGCAGGTCCGGATCAGCTGAGGCTGAAAATAAACTTGATGGTATCGAGAAAAGGCGCAGGGACCAGGATGATTTGTACGAGGAAGTAAACGAATATCCCTAGAAAAGGAATCGCAAGGAAGATAGTTTTCTTTTGGCGCAATGCCAGAAAGAGGCAGAATGCTGTCAAGAGCAGCACAATCATAAGAGTCGGCAAGTAGATCCCTCCAATGCTGGCGAAATTAAAAGACTAAATTTTATGAAAATTTTAACTATATTATCACTTGAAACTCTCTTGGGGTCAAGATAAATTGGGAGACAATTTCTTTCAAAATAAAAAAGGGACAAGAATCTGTCCCCTACAAAGCCTCTATCATCTTTTTCACTGCATCCTGCAAATCGCTGTCAGACCAGCTTGGCAGGCTGCGTTTGCTTTTGGCAGCGAGCTGGTGGGAGGCCGGAATGTGAATGAATCCAGCCGGGATCTCCCTTCCGCTCTTCTTTATTTCATGCAGGATGGTGTACATGACATTATTGCATAAGTATGTTCCTGCTGTATTGGAGATTTCAGCCGGCAGACCGTTCTCTTTTAATCTGTTGACCATCTTCCTGATTGGAAGAGTGGAGAAATAGCCGTCCGGCCCTTCTTCATCAATCGGCGAATCTTCCAATCTTGCTCCGCTGTTGTCAGGTTCGCCGTCGCGGCAGTTGATGGCGATCCGCTCTGGGGTGATGCTGTTCCTGCCTCCCGCAAGTCCGAGCGAGATAACAGCATCCGGCTGGTGCTCATGGTAGGCTTCCAGTATTTTAACCGGTGATTCTTTAAAGTCGACAGGGAGAAGGACTCCCTTAATTTCATAGTCTCCGATCTTTGTTCCGTTCAGGGCTTCAACGACCTTTTCTGTCGGGTTGATCGGAAATTCCAAAAAAGGCTCAAAGCCTGTTAAAAGCAGTTTCTTCATTATGCTCCTCCTTTACCAGCTGGCAATCGTTCCATCTGTGCGCGGCTCTGTTCCGCCTGTCAGTACGCCTGTTTCCGGGTTGCGGGTGATGACCTGCCCGCGTCCGAAGCCGCCTGAATCGTGGGCCACCTTGATTTCGTGCCCTTTGGCGGCAAGCTGCTTCACAAGATGGTTTGGCATTGTATATTCAACCTCTATTTTATTGCCTTCAATCCACTGCCAGCGCGGTGCATCAAGAGCGGCCTGCGGATTCAGCTTGAAGTCGATCATGTTCATGGCAACCTGCACATGGCCCTGCGGCTGCATGTATCCGCCCATTACACCGAACGGCCCCACTGCGTCCCTGCCTTTTGTAATAAAACCAGGGATGATCGTATGATAGGTCTTCTTGCCTGGTGCAAGAGCATTTTCGTGGCCCGGATCAAGGGAGAAATCATGCCCCCGGTTCTGCAGGCCGATTCCGGTGCCTGGCACCACCACACCTGATCCAAAGCCCATATAATTGCTCTGGATAAACGAAACCATATTGCCTTCACCATCCGCCGTTGACAGATAAACTGTGCCGCCTTTTGGCAGGGAGCCCGGCTCTGGGAGGCGCGCTTCGCCTGTAATTTTCCTGCGGGAGGCTTCTGCATAGCTTTCAGAAAGCATATCCTCCACCTTCGTTTTCATGAAGGCAGGATCGGTAATATAAGTTTTGCCGTCTGTAAACGCCTGCTTCATCGCTTCCAGCTGCAGATGGAGCTGTTCAGCGTCTTCACGATGGGTAAATTCATAGCCTTTTAAAATATTCAGGGCCATCAGTGCTACCAGCCCTTGGCCATTCGGCGGGATTTCCCAAATATCGTAGCCGCGGTAGTTAACGGAAATCGGGTCCACCCATTCAGCTTTATAGCCTTCCAGATCCTCTTTGGAAAGGAAGCCTCCGCCCTCTTCGGATGCCTTGGCAATCTTATCGGCGAGTTCGCCGCGGTAGAAGCTTTCAGCGTTCGTTTCTGCAATCGCTTCGAGCGTTCTTGCGTGATCTTCAGACTTCCACATTTCACCGATTTCCGGAGCTTTGCCATTCGGCGCGAAAACCTTGAACCATTCTTCATATTCAGGGCCGGTAAAGCGCTTTTTATAAATTTTATGTGCACCTGTCCAATATTTCCCGAGAATCGGGGATACAGGGTAGCCATAACGTGCATAGTCGATGGCCGGTTGGAGCACCTCTTTCAATGGAAGGCGGCCAAACCGCTTGGACAGCTCTGCCCATGCAGAAGGAGCACCAGGAACGGTGACAGGGACCCAGCCATGTGATGGCATGGTTTCATGACCCTTTTCCTTCACCTTATCAATACTGATGCTCTGCGGGGACGGTCCGCTTCCGTTCAAGCCGTACAGCGAATCATTTGTCCATACAAGCGCAAAAGCATCACCGCCGATCCCGTTTGAGGTCGGCTCCACGACCGTCAGGCAGGCAGCCGTTGCGATTGCCGCATCAATGGCATTACCGCCTTTTTTCATTATGTCGAGCCCAGCCTGGGCAGCAAGGGGCTGGGAGGTCGCAACCATCCCGTTCCGCGCAATTGAAGCCATCCGCTGTGACTGATATGGATATGTAAGATTTGAAGACAAATTCTTTTCCCCCTCTATTGACGGTGCCAGGCACCAGCTAGGCAAAACCTTCGCCTTGCGAAATATTATACCAGAGAAAAGGGGGAGATGTCGAAAAATTATGAATGAGTGAGTATTCTGGGTATAGTTTTGGTTGGGGAGTACAGTGTTTAGATGAAGAGGGGGGATTTTGAGTGTGATTGACCATTGGAGGGGCCGGGGATTCCGTTTATTAGCAACTTTTTGAGTTTATTAGCAACTTTTTCCGTATATTAGCAACTTTTCCTTTTTATTAGCAACTTTCCGGATATATTAGCAACTTTCCCATTTTATTAGCAACTAGCCTCAGAGAGCAGCCAGCCCCATCGACCGAGCAGCCAGCCCCGTCTAAAAACCAACCCCTCATCCACTACGAAAAAACCCGCCATCATCACGGCGGGCTTTTCCATTCTTATTACGCGTTTTCGTTGTTCAGGCTGGCGTCAGATGAATCTGTGGACTCTTCTTCCTGATCTCCGGAATTGTTTTTGTCCTGGTCTTCTTTATCGCCTGCATTTTCGTCTTCTTTATCTTCTGCTGCTTTATCGTCTTCAGCAGCTTTTTTCTCATCTGCTGATTCTTCTGTTCCAGTTGCGGCATCGTCTGCTTCTTCACCTTCAGCTGCTGCATCGCTGTCATTTTCTTCAGCGGCACCGCTGTCGTCGGCTGCACCTGTGTTATCGGTCGGGGCAGCTTCCTGTAGCGCGCTTAATGGCTTATTGAAGTAGTCAAGCGGGTTGACAGGCACATTGTCTTTGCGGATTTCAAAGTGTACATGGACGCCTGCTTCTTCGTTAAATAGGCTTTGGCCGGCTTTTGCAAGAGCTTGTCCTTGTTCAACCTGGTCGCCTTGCTTTACACTTACATCTGTAACAGATTGATATTGTGTTACAATACCTTTGTCATGCTCGATTTCGATGACATTTCCTAACAGCGCATCTTCATCCACTCTTGTAACAGTTCCGCTTAGGGCTGCTTTCACTTCGAAGGATTCGCCATCTTTTTGGGCGATATCAATTCCAGTGTTTGGATGGTACGTGTTATTGTAGAAAACCAATGCTGCTTCCTGTTCTTCTTTCTTGCCTGTGTAATCATAGAACTGCTTTTGGATTTCGACTGAATCCTGGTTGGCTACCGGCATTACGAAGTTTTCCATTGAGCGGGTTACTTCTACTGATGGCTCATCGTATTTCTTCTCGGCAACATCAGTATCGCTGTAATCATACTCATCAGACGCATTGTTCGAGTTTTGATACCAAAGAACCGCGGTTAGAATGATTGCTGCGCTCGCCAGATAGATAGCCGGGAATGCCCACCTTTTTTTCATAAAGCGCTTGAAACCTGAATCTTGAGAAGATCGTTGCTTTTCTTCCTCTCTCATTTATCATCACCTCAGCAATCATTCTGAACAGAATGAGGGTTTTATATACATACCGGAAAAAAATTTTTTTAATGCTTATTTTTCGACAAAGCTTTCCGCTTTATGCATGAAAGATCAAAATAATTCTAAGGAGAAAAATAATGAAGTTGATCATACGAATTTTGCCCCTCTTATATATGGGTCTGATCTGGTTTTTATCAAGCATGCCGGCTGATGCTGTCGTTGCCCTGCCTGATTCAAAGGTCGACAGCTTCCTGAAGGAATCCATGCATCTGATAGAGTTTGCCATCCTTTATATTCTTTTGGTGCTGGCCTTTTTGACCGGTGGCCGTTTTACTAAAAAGCTAAATATCATCCTCGCCGTCATTGCTGCCCTGTACGGCGTGACAGACGAAATCCATCAATCCTTCATACCGGCACGCTCTTCTTCGCTGATCGATGTAGCCAAGGACTGGATTGGCGTGGCTGTGGCTTATTATTTTGTCTATCAGGCCAGGTTCGGCGGACGCTTCAACTTGATTGCCAGCTTTTTAAAGAAAATAGAGAATATAAAAAAATAGGAATGGGCTCATGGCCCCATTCCTATTTTTGTGCGGTTATTTTCGTCAATGCCTGATCAGCCGAGGCAATTTCGACACCTTTATAATAGTATGTGACGATATCCTTGAAGGTTTTCCCTTCCGCTGCCATCCCGTTTGCCCCGTATTGGCTCATCCCGACACCATGGCCGAATCCTTTTGTGGTGATGACAATATTATTGCCCTTGCGCTCCCATGTGAAGTCGGTGGACCTCAGCCCGAGATCTGTGCGTATCGTCGTGCCTTCCAGAATCTTGCCGTTAATATCCACCTTGCCGACCCTCTTACCGGCCGTTCTTTCAATAACGGTCCCGATCGTATTGTCAGCAGGCAGCTTTACGCCAAGCTTTGCTTCAAATTCTGCCACTGTAATCTCTTTTTGCGCCTGGTACTTAGGCGTACCCACATCCCATGGGCTTTCCACACTTTTTAAATATGGCATGGCATTGGACCACACTTCTTCCGAGCTTTCGGTATACCCGTTTGCCGTGGAGAAGAATTGGGCTTCAATCGGTTTGCCTTCATATGTCAGGATCTGTCCGCTCGTTTCATTCACGGCCTCTCTGATATTTTTAATCTTCCAGCTGTAATTTTCCTTCCAGAGCTTTTTCAGCTCAGCTTCATTCTTATAGACCTGATGGTTCTCCGTATCGGTTACGATGGCTCCATCCGGCAGCCCGTCTGTCACCTTGCCCATCATTTGCCTGACAATATAGGTCCTGGCTGTCAGTGCCTGTGCCTTCAGTGCTTCTTTTTCAAAGTCGGCAGGCATTTCTGAGGCGACTACCCCGACTACATATTCCTCAAGAGGAAGCGTTTCTACTTTTTTGGCCATTGTGCGGTATACAGACACGTCGATTGCCGGTCCGGCAGGCTTCGCCGCTGCCGGCGGCTCTTCCTGCTGCTGAAGCTCTTCGCCCAGCTTGCCGCTGACTTTCGCATCCTTAAATGGGAGGACGAGCAATGTCGGAATCATCAGGGTTGTTACGAGCAGTAGGGCGGATAGTAGTAGGATCGGTTTAAATTTAATCATGAATTATGCCTCCATATCGAATGATTGTCAAATAACCAAATGGCCATCTCCATTCATTCATATGGTTCGGGACAAGCTTTTATGACAAGAATCATCAGATGGGAGAAGGGTTTTGCATTGAGACCAGGATGATATTAAGAATAGGTTACATTCAGCATAAACAGTCGTAAAAACAGCTTTTCCGCATAAAATCAAAAAACCGCAGAACCTTATCGTCGGATATCAGACAACAAGGTTCTACGGTTTTATTGAACATCATCCGGAATGCTATTAAGCATTCATATCGGATACGTAAGTTTCTTCAGTAATTGTTTCTTCCACTTCTGTGATGCGTTCGATGTCAGCGCCAAGTGCTGCCAGTTTGTTGTGGAAGCCGACATAGCCGCGGTCAAGGTGCTTAAGCTCTGTTACACGGGTAACGCCGTCAGCGACCAGGCCAGTCAGGATCAGGGCTGCTGCTGCGCGAAGATCGGTTGCTGCAACTTCTGCTCCCTGCAGATTGGATGGTCCATTCATGACAACGGAACGGCCTTCAATCTTTACTTCTGCATTCATCCTGCGGAATTCCTCTACATGCATGAAGCGGTTTTCGAATACCGTTTCAGTGATCATGCTGGTTCCTTTTGCACGAAGCAAGAGGGCCATCATCTGGGACTGCATGTCAGTCGGGAAGCCAGGGTGAGGCATGGTCTTGATATCAACAGCCTTCAGCTTATCAGGGCCGATGACACGGACTCCTTCGCCTTCCTCGATGAAAGTGACACCCATTTCCTCCATTTTGGCAATCAGGGATGTCATGTGTTCCGGAACTGCATTCTGTACCAGCACGTCTCCGCCTGTGATAGCAGCTGCTACCATGAAGGTTCCTGCCTCGATGCGGTCAGGGATGATGTTATGGACTGCTCCGAAAAGCATGTCTACGCCTTCGATTTTGATCGTTCCTGTGCCTGCGCCTTTTACTTTTGCCCCCATTTTATTGAGGAAGTTAGCGAGGTCGACAATCTCAGGCTCTTTTGCAACGTTCTCGATGATGGTTGTGCCCTTTGCAAGGGTTGCAGCCATCATGATATTTTCAGTTGCCCCGACACTCGGGAAGTCCAGATATATTTTTGCTCCCTGCAGGCGGTCTTCTACTTCCGCTTCAATGAAGCCATTTCCTACTTTTACCTTAGCACCCATGGCTTCAAAGCCTTTCAGGTGCTGATCGATCGGACGTGATCCGATGGCACAGCCTCCTGGCAGTGCGACACGGGCACGGCCATTGCGCGCGAGCAATGATCCCATTACGAGTACAGATGCGCGCATTTTGCGAACATATTCAAACGGTGCCTCAACCTTAAGCTCTCTTGATGCATCCACGATGACTTCGTTATTTTTAAACTCCACTTCGGCGTTTAAATAGCGTAACACTTCATTGATGGTATATACATCGGAGAGAGTCGGCACATCACGAATTACGCTTTTTCCATCACTTGCTAACAGTGTAGCGGCGATAACAGGCAAGACAGCATTTTTTGCTCCTTCTACTTTAACAGTACCGCTTAGCCTTTTTCCGCCGCGGACGATGATTTTTTCCAAAGTGTATTCCCCTCCGCGTCCAATTTCTCTATATTAATATTCAATCGTAATGATTGGTGTTCCAACTACAAGGGTAGTCTTTCCGCCCAATCCTTGAGTTCTTAATCCAATTTGTAAATTCATCTCATCATTGTTGCTTTCAATCGACCCGGCAAACATTGGAGAATACGCCGATGCTGATATAAAAGAACTTTCTTTTAATGACTCAATTTCCTTTGCATCAAAAGCTTTCATCAATTCATTTACATTATCAGGCAAAGTCTTTTTCATCTTATCACCGAACTCGCCTTTAATACAAGAGAAAATTGTGGCATTTCCACGAAATATGTCGGAGAGCTTATCGGAAAGTTCCTCTTTTAGGAAGGTCTCCGTTCCCTTCCCCCAGCCATGGCCTGTGGCCTCATAAATTAAATACGTATGAGCCTTGCCATTTGTGAGGGTCGATAGGATTTTTATGCTCTCTTTTTTATTTCCGTCTGCCTGGAAAACCGCTGAATACTCGGCCTTATCCTTGCTGGAGCTTGATGTCCACTCCCATTCCGGATAATCTGCCTTCATTTTCCCGGCAAGCGTTTCGGCGTCCCGAAGATTTTCGACATTTTCCATATTTTTTCTTGCATGGATCGTCCAGTCTTGAATCAAAATATCTTTGTTTTGAAGAACCGCGGCCATAGTCAATAGGTCATGCTTTCCGATAGCTACAGTCGTCTTATTCCCAAGGTTTATAGTGACAAAACCAATAATAGCGATAATTGCAAAATAAAGTGTGTACTTTTTCAACATGTATCTCACTCCCCTTATTACCATTGTTGCCAAGCTGGGGGAGAGCATACCAGGGAAAAGTCGTCACTTTTTGACAAATACAGAAGCCGGAAAGCTCACATTATGATTATACGTGACTTTTTTCACAAAAGTGCGCATATGTATTTGCAGCAAGAAAGCTGCTGACATACAAAAAAGATTTTACTAAGATTCCTGCTGGAATGGAACATGCATGAAGACCTATATTTCACATTTTTCTGCTGCCAAAACCTGCTTTTTATTGAAGAATGAGCGGCAGCTGCTGAGACCATAGCAGATAGTCGAGAAAAAAATTGCTGACAATCGATCCAATGACGATGGAAAGCATGACGAACAGCACTCTTGCCTGGAACACATGGTGGGCTCTCAGAAACTTTTCATAGTTGACTGACTGCAGTGCCCACCAGGCAATCGCGATGAAAAACAAGTGTGAGATGATGCTTAGTAATGCCTGCTGGCCGAAGCCTGAAATCATTTGGCAATCCCCCTAGAACTTTTCAGTACTTAGATTGTAGCACCAATTGCCATGCAAATAAATCGGCTGGCGCACATTGCTTCCCGAAATGCAGGCGAAGCGGATGCCTCCTTTCATTTGACGTAAGCTCCCCTGCAAAGGTTTCACACTTTTATAGAAAAAATAAAAAGGAGGCTGGCGCTTTTCACCAGCCTCCTTTTCTTCTCATTGAAGAAAATCAGCAAATTGATTGAAGTTGCTTTGCAGAAAATCAATGGCCAAGTTCGGCAGGATCCCAAACACAATGACCGCACAGGCGCAGACGCCGATGACAATGGATACAGAAGCAGGCTGGGCCGGTTTCTTCTGATCAGCTGCTGGCCGGAAGAACATCTGCGTAAGGATTCCAAAATAATAATAGTAAGAGACAACCGTTGCGGCAACCATGATCGACACGAGCACATAGTGAGCCGGCTCTGTCATAAGGGCGCCTGTGATGATATTGAGCTTCCCGATAAAACCTGCGGTCCCCGGGATGCCTGCTAAAGAGAGGATGAATATCCCCATCGCAGCAGCAAGCAAAGGCGACCTTTTATAAAGACCGGAAAAAATGCTGATGTCTTCTGATCCTGCTTTTTCAGAAACAGCCTGGATGACCGCAAAAGCCCCGAGGCTCATCAGCAGATACGCACCCAGATAGAACCACAGCGAGTCGAACATAAATACCGATGCAGCCGAGATCGCAACAAATATATAGCCTGCATGGGCAATGCTTGAGTAGGCAAACAGCCGCTTGATATTCCGCTGCCTCAGGGCAATCACATTTCCAACGATCATCGTGGCCCCTGCCAGGAAGGCCATATAATCCTGGACCTTGATGATGAGCGGCAGCGAGCCCGGCCCTTCAGACGGTGCTGATAAGGCTATGACGAGCACCACACGTGCGATCAGTACAAATCCTGCTGTTTTTGAAACCACACTCAGGAAAGCAGTGACCGGAAGCGGTGATCCCTGATACACGTCCGGTGCCCACATATGAAAAGGCACAGACGCTATCTTGAAAGCGAGCCCAGTCAAAATCATGAAAAAGGCCAGGCCAACAAGGTACAGATACTGTGATTCCGTGATGGATGAGAGTGCCAATCCGATTTTCTTCAGATTAGTCGTGCCGGCAATTCCGTACAAATAGCTCATCCCAAACAGAGTGATTGCAGTGGAAATCCCGCCATTGATGACATACTTCATGGCTGATTCATTGGACTGCAGATTCCTTTTCTGCATGCCGGCCAGAATATAGGAAGAAATCGACAGCAGCTCAAGCCCTGTGAAAAGGGTGATCAGGTCACCGCTTGAAGACATCATCATCGCACCAAGAAGCGCCGTCAGAAAGAGATAGTAAAACTCTCCCCTGTATTCCTCCAGTCCCTCTTTCCCTCTATATCCGAGAGCGAGCAGCATTACAAAAGCGGAGCCGATCAGGAGCAGCAGCTTGAATGCCTTGGCAAACGAATCGAGGCGGAAGGTGTCAGAAAGGATTGATTCCGTCCCGCTTCCCAGCAGAGCAAGAAGGGAAGCCAGTGCACCAAGAATGCCGGCTAAGGCAAGCCAGCCAAGGATCTGCCTGCTTTTCTTAGAGGGCATGAACAGATCGATCAGGGTTAAGATGGCTGTGCTGCCAAGGATGATGAATTCCGGTGTCATCAAGAGCCAATTATATGAAAGCAATGTTTCCAGGTCCATCCTTCATCACCCTCCCATTCCTGGCAAAATCGTTTCCAGCACCGGCTGGAGCGGCGCGCTGATGGCGAGCGGATACACGCCGATCAGGACAATGGCTCCAACCAGGAGCACCGCCGGCATCATTTCCAACGCTTTTAGGTCCGTAACATTCCCATAGTCGGACCTCGCTTCTCCGAACGTCACTCCAAGGACCGCCCTCAGAAGATAGACAGCTGTCAGAATGACGCCCAGTGCGGCAACAGCAGCTACCGCTGGCCGGTTTTCAAAGAGGCCGAGAAAGGCCATGAATTCACTGATAAATCCGGACATGCCGGGCATGCCGAGCGAAGCCATCGCCCCGGCGAGCAGGAAGCCGGCCGCAAGCGGCATCTGCCGGGAAAGCCCGCCAAGCTTCTTGATGGAAGAGGTCCCGACCCGCTCATATAAAGCACCGACAAGATAGAACAAAAGCGCAGAAATAAGTCCGTGAGACACTACTTGAAAAATGGCCCCCTGTACGCCCGCTTCATTTAATGCGCCTAATCCGATTAAGACGATCCCCATATGGGAAATGGAAGAATAGGCAAGCACTTTCCTGAAATCATCCTGGATGAAAGCAAGGAATGCCCCATACAGGAGATTGACTGCACCCAGTATGCTAATCAGCAGGCCGAGCTGCTGGAATTGCTCCGGAAAAAATCCGAGGCCAAAGCGGATGAGGCCGAATGCCCCGATTTTCAAGAGGATGCCGGCATGCAGCATCACAACCGAGGCCGGCGCCTCAGCATGGACACGGACCATCCAGCTGTGAAGCGGAAAAATCGGCAGCTTGACGCCAAATGCAATCAGGAGGGCAATGAACAGCCCCAGCTTCAGCTCCTCAGAGAAAGGCGAAATGGCCTGTGCTCCTCCCTGCATGATGATTTGAAGCTCTTCCATATTGGCCGTTCCGGTTCTGGCAAATAAAACAATGAACACAATCAGCAGGATGGCTGAGCCTAGGCCATTGTAGATCAGAAAGCTGAAGGCAGCTTTTTCTTTTTCAAACAATCCCCACTTTCCGATCAGAAAGAACATCGGGATGAGCGTTATCTCAAAAAACAGGAAGAATAAGAACAGATTTTCTGCGGCGAAAACGCCAAGCATCCCCGTTTCCAGCAGAAGGAAAAGCATAAAATAACCTTTCCATTCTTTAGTGATCCGGAACGATGCAGCCGCAGCAAGCAAAGCAAGGAAGCTGGTGAGCAGGATCATGATCATTGAGAAACCATCGGCCCCGAGTTCATAGCTGATTTTAAAATAATCGCCAACGAGATCAGGATGGCCAAACTGGATCCAGTCTGCCCTTTCATCCATCTCTTCGAGCCCTGCTCCTGAATGGTATATAAAATAGGCAGCGAGGGCGAGTATGGCAGCCGGCAATGCTGCGGCCAAGCCTATCCACTTTATCGCCCTTTCTTTGGCTTTTGGCACAAATAGGAGCACAAGCAGCCCTGCTAACGGGGAGAATACCAGCACAGATAGATAATAAGGAAATGTCATTTAAAGAACCCCCCTGTCAAAGCAAATACAGCTGTCAGGATGGCAAGGCCAATAAAGGCGGCCGCCCCATATGTCTGTACCTGTCCATCCTGGAGCCTGGAGCCTGCTTTTCCAAGGCTCTGCACCGCAGAACCGATTCCCTTTACGGCTCCTTCTACAATGAAAGCTTCAATATAATGAAGGAAAAGACTGAACACCTTCATTCCCTGTACAATGCTGAGCCGGTAAAATTCGTCCACATAAAATTTGTTCAGCAGGATGCTGTGGGCAGAAGGCATATAGCTGCTGAGCCAGGTGCGCGATACCGTCCTCCTGCCGTACATCAGCCAGGCAAGAAGGATGCCGGCAAGTGAAACCGCAGTCGCTGCAATCATGATCCAGACAGGCGCCTCAATATGGCCATGCCCTAACAAATCATTGCCCTCTGCCAGCCAGTCGCCCAGGAAGGTACCGAACCAAGGGGTATTCACATAGCCTGCAATAATAGCCAGTACTCCCAGCACTAACATCGGGAAGGTCATCATACCCGGTGATTCATGAACACTATCTGTTTTTGTACGCGGTTCTCCGGCAAAAACCATGAAGAACAGCCTGAACATATAGAAAGCGGTAAAAAAGGCGGCAAGCAGTGCGAGCCAGAACAGGACCGTATTTCCGTGCACCCAGGCAGACGCCAGTATCTCATCTTTGCTGAAGAAGCCTGAAAAAAGCGGAACCCCGCTGATGGAAAGCGTCCCGATCAAAAATAGCGGACCAGTCAGCTTCATTTTTTTCCATAAGCCGCCCATTCTCTCGATATCCTGTGTATGGACTGCATGGATGACGCTCCCTGCCGCAAGGAAAAGAAGCGCTTTGAAAAAGGCATGTGTCATCAGGTGGAACACCCCGGCCGTGTAGCCGGCCGAGCCGAGGGCAAGCATCATATAGCCGAGCTGGCTGACTGTCGAATAAGCGAGCACCCTTTTAATATCCGTCTGGACAAGACCGATGAGGGCGGCAAATACCGCCGTCCCTCCCCCAATGGCTGCGACGGTGAATAATGCTGTTTCACTGGCTGCAAATAGAGGGAAAAGCGCAGCAACCAGATACACACCCGCTGCCACCATTGTTGCAGCGTGGATGAGTGCAGAAACCGGGGTCGGCCCCTCCATCGCATCGGGAAGCCATGTATGGAGCGGGAATTGTCCTGATTTTCCTACTGCTCCGATAAAGATAAGGATCGCTGTCAGCGTGATCATCCCTTCAGAGATGGCACCTTCCGCAACAGCAGCAAAAATCTCGTCGTACTCAAAGCTTCCTGTCTGCCAGAAAAGCAATATAAGTCCGATCAGGAGGCCGACATCGCCGATCCTTGTCATGATGAAGGCTTTCTTGGCAGCCTGCTTTGCTTCATTTTTGTAAAAATAGAAGCCGATCAGCAGAAAGGAGCCGAGACCAACAAGCTCCCAGAAAATATAGGTCTGCAGGAGGTTGGGCGAGAGGACCAGGCCAAGCATGGCAAAGGTGAAAAGCCCAAGGTACGCGTAAAAGATATGGAACCTCCCGTCCCCGTGCATATACCCTTTTGAATACATATGTACAAGAAAACTTACCAGAGACACAATGATCAGCATTAATGCGTTCAATTGATTGACTTCATACCCCGCTGTGATCTGCAGTCCGCCGATCTTGAGCCAGATTCCTTCCGCCTTGAAACTCGGGGAGGCAAATCTGTCAATCAGGACGAACAGGGATAACACAAAGGAGGCAAGGCTTAAGATCATCCCGATGTAGGCGCTCGCTTCCTTGAGCCTCCTGCCGAAAAGCAGGAGTATGACAAATGATAACAGCGGGAATAGCGGTATGATCCATGCACTTTCCATCAATATCACGATCCCCTTTTGCACACCGGAAGCCGGCGTGCTGGATGGAGGCCTGCAGCAGGCAGCGTTTTTCCGTTCTTTTCTGCCGGGCACAGCCTCTTTCTATCTGCTTGTTCCGATCCAGCGGACATCCGCTGTTTTTCCAAAGAGCTAATGTTTCATCGTATCCATCTCATCAATGTTGACAGTCCTGCGGCTCCGGTAAAGAGAAATGAGGATGGCGAGGCCGACCGCCGCTTCCGCTGCGGCAACAGCGATAGCAAATAAGGCGAATACCTGTCCGGTGATCGACGGGACCATCCCATATTTGCTGAACGCGACAAGATTGATATTGACCGCATTCAGCATCAGCTCGATGGAAATGAGGACGATGACGGTATTCCGTTTCGTAAGAGCCCCGTATAATCCGATGCAAAATAAGATGAGTGCCAGTGCAAGATAGGCTGAAACAGGTACACCTGTCATCCTTCATCACCCTCCGTTTCCCCATCATCCTTCCTTGCCAGGACAATGGCCCCGACCAATGCGACCAGGAGCACCACTGATGTCAATTCAAAAGGAATGACAAATTCGGAGAATAAGCTGATCCCGATTTGCTCTGTATTGTTTTCATGAAGCAGCGCCTCCTGCTCCGGGAACTCAAGGTTATAGATGCCGATATACACACTGAAGGCAAAGGCCAGGATAGCCAGAAATAATAGAATCCTGCGCAGGCGGCCGGCTTTCTGCTCACTCTGGTCGTTATGGCGGGTAAGCATAATGCCAAACAGCATGATGATCGTGATGGCACCCGAGTAAATCAGCACCTGGACAACAGCAATGAATTCAGCAGACAAGAGGATATAAATGCCGGCTATGCTGATAAAAGTAAAGACAAGCGCGACCACCATATGGACCACTTTTTCAAGGTTGATCAGCAGAATGCCCCCTGTCACTGCAGCGATGGCCAGCCCTAAAAAGGCAAGCAGCTCTCCTGAAAATGTCATGCTTTATTCACCTGCCGTATGTTTTCATCATTCTCATCAAGCCATTCAAGGTTTTTGAACAGCTCATCACGGCTGTATTCTGCCAGCTCAAAGTTATTGGTCATGATGATTGCCTCGGTTGGGCATACCTCTGTACATAGGTCGCATAAGATGCAGATCTCGAAATTGATGTCATATGTGTCAATGATTTTCCCTTTTTTCGCAGGGTCAGGATGTTTCTTGCCTGTCAGCTGGATGCAATCTGTCGGGCAGATATTGGCACACTGATTGCAGACGATGCATTTTTCCGGATAGAATTTCTGGATGCCCCTGAACCGGTCCGGGAGCGGCAGCGGCTCTTTCGGATAATTATAGGTGACTTTTTTTCTTGCCAGATTACTAAGGGTATATTTGAGTCCCTTTGCCAGTCCCAGCATGCTTTTTCACCCTTTCTATCAGTCTGTAATATAAGCTGCATTCCCGGCTCTGCACCGGGCTACAGGTTTAGAAGAATCTGATCAGCTCTTTAATGATCGCGGTCAGGAATATATTTGCCAGGGCAGCCGGCAGCAGTACCTTCCAGCCGAACTCCATCAGCTGGTCTGCACGGATGCGCGGGAAGGTGACCCTGAACCAGATGAGCAGGAAGATGACCAGGCTGAATTTAAGGGCAAACCAGACTGCACCGGGAATGAAGCCAAGGAACGGCAGCGGGAGCCACCCTCCGAGAAACAGGACAGTGGTCAGGGAAGCCATTGCGAAAAAATACACATATTCCGCCAGCATGAAGAATGCCCATCGAAACCCTGAATATTCCACATGGAATCCTGCGACCAGCTCTGATTCCGCCTCCGGGAGGTCAAATGGAGCCCGGTTCAGCTCTGCTACTGAGGCGATGATGAAGATGATGAACGCGACTGGCTGCCATATGATGAACCAGCCGTCCCGCTGAGCCTCGACTATTTCATTGAGATTAAGGCTCCCCGTCAGGAGTACGATTCCGAGCACAGACATGACGAGGGGGATTTCATAGGAAATCATCTGTGCGGCCGCCCTCATGCCGCCGAGGAGCGCGTATTTATTATTGGATGCCCATCCCCCGGCCACAATCCCTATGGTTGTCAAACCGGAAATGGCAATATAATAGAGCAGCCCGACACCGATGTCGGCGAACTGGAATTTATCCGTGAACGGGATGACCGCCAGGACCATAAAGGCCGGCGTGAAGGCAATGACCGGTGCCAGGATGAACAGCGGCCGGTCGGCCAGCTTCGGGATGGTGTCCTCTTTTATCAGCAGCTTCAGTACGTCAGCCACTGTCTGCAGCAGGCCCCACCGCCCGCCGACCTGGTTGGGCCCCTGCCTCAGCTGCATAAAGCCCATTACTTTCCGTTCTGCCAGGATGGCATAGGTGACAAAGCCGAGCACGACGAGCAGAAGAACAGCCGCGAGCGCGAAAAAGATGCCAAAGTTCAGAAGGCCGGGTTCTGAACGGAGCAGTTCATTGACCATCAGCCGTCCACCTCCCCTAGTACAATATCAATCGCTCCTAAAATAGCAATCAGATTGGCTATGTTCTCCCCCTCCAGAAGCTTCGGAAGGATTTGCAGATTATAGAAGGAAGGCCTCCTGAATTTCAGGCGGTACGGCTCCTTTTTCCCGTTGCTGGCAATATAGCAGCCGATCTCGCCGCGTGGAGATTCAATCCTTACGAAGGCTTCACCCTTCGGCGCTTTGATGATTTTCGGAACCTTTGCCATGAAGTCTCCATCCTGTGGGAATTGCTCTGCAGCCTGCTCCAGTATTTTAAGAGACTCTTCTATTTCCTCAAGCCGGCAATGATACCTGGCCCAGGCATCCCCGCCTTCCCGGACAGGCACATCAAATTGGAAGCGGTCATAGATAGAGTAAGGCTCATCTTTCCGAAGATCCCATTTAACGCCTGTACACCTTAGATTGGCGCCGCTCAGCGAGTAGCTGAGGGCCTCCTCTTTCGTGTAGGTGCCCACTCCTTTTACACGGTTCATGAAAATTTCATTTCCTGTGACAAGATCGTGATAGCCTTTCAGCTGCTCTCTCATATAAGGGACAAATTCTTTGACCTTCTCGATCCAGCCTTCCGGAGCATCCCATTTGACGCCCCCGACACGCATATAGTTAAAGGTCAGCCTGGCACCGCACAGCTCGTTCAGCATATTGATGATCATTTCCCGTTCGCGGAAAGCGTACAGGAAGGGGCTTACCGCCCCGATATCGAGCAGATAGGTTCCCCACCATACCAGATGGCTTGCAATCCTGCCGAGCTCCATCGAGATGACGCGGAGGTATTCGGCCCGCTCCGGGATTTCGATGTTCATCATCGTTTCCACTGCATGGACGATCACATAATTGTTCGTCATGGCAGCCAGATAATCCATCCTGTCTGTATAAGGGATGATTTGTGTATACTGAAGATTTTCAGCCAGCTTTTCTGTACCTCTGTGGAGGTAGCCGATGACAGGCTTTGCTTCTTTAATGATCTCGCCGTCTATTTTGAGGACGAGCCGGAAAACACCGTGTGTACTGGGGTGCTGCGGCCCGACATTCAGGAGCATTTCCTCTGTTCGCAGCATCGGCTACACCTCCACATCGTAGGGTTCATAATCTTTTCGGAGCGGATGGCCGATCCAGTCTTCCCCGAGCATGATCCGGTACAAGCCTGGATGGCCCTTGAAGCTGATGCCGAGCAGATCATATGCCTCGCATTCCGGCCAATTGGCCCCTGCCCATAAAGGCGCCAGCGATTCTATGACAGGGTCTGAACGGTCTATCTTTGTCTTCAATGCCACCGTCTGGCGGTTTTTATAAGAATACAAATGCACATAGACCTCCATATGGGTTTCAAAGTCAGTACCATGCAGCTCGGACAGATAGTCAAAGCCCAGCTGCTCGTTATAGCGCAGGAACTCTGCAATCCTGAAATATGTATCCTGCCTTGCGACAAGAGTTGGAACATCTTTTGAAAGCCTATTAATATAGGATTCTTCCAATACATCCCCACCGAGATGTTCTTCAATTACCTTTGTGTACAGATCAAGGAAAGGCTGATTTGCAGAAGGCTGCTGTTCTGCTTCAGGCTCTGCGGCCGGCTTTGTGCCTGCTGCCGCCCTTGCTTTGGCGGCGGCTGCGGCTTTTGCCTTTGCTGCTGCAATTGCTTTTGCTTTTTCATCATCACCGCCGGCTCCTGATGCTTTTGCGGCAGCTGCAGCTTTCGCTTTTGCTGCTGCTGCCGCTTTCGCCTTGGCGGCTGCAATAGCTTTAGCCTTTTCGTCATCTCCGCCTGACTCCCCGGCTTGCTTTGCCATAGCAGCCGCTTTTGCCTTTGCCGCGGCGGCTGCCTTGGCTTTTGCAGCGGCTGCGGCTTTTTTCTTGGCAAGATCCTCGTCCCCTGCTGCTTCCCCTCCTGATTCCTGTTCCTTTGCTTTCATTTTGGCGAGGGCTGCGGCCTTTGCTTTGGCTGCTGCGGCGGCTTTCTTTTTCGCTAGGTCATCTTCTGCTAACTCTGCAGGGATGCCCTCTGCCTTGGCTGCCAGTTCTTTTGCTTTCATTTTTGCAAGGGCTGCGGCCTTTGCTTTGGCTGCTGCGGCGGCTTTCTTTTTGGCAAGATCATCTTCCGGCTCATCTGGAGCAGAGGCCTCTGTCTGAGCTTCCTGTTCCTTGGCTTTCTTTTTAGCAAGGGCTGCGGCCTTCGCTTTGGCTGCTGCGGCTGCCTTATTCTTTGCCAGGTCATCTTCTTGAGGTTCTTCTGGAGTTGGGGTCTCTGTATCGGCTTCCTGTTCCTTGGCTTTCTTTTTTGCAAGGGCTGCGGCCTTCGCTTTGGCTGCTGCGGCTGCCTTTTTCTTCGCCAGGTCATCATCTTGAGGTTCTTCTGGAGTTGGGGTCTCTGTATCGGCTTCCTGTTCCTTGGCTTTTCTTTTCGCTAAAGCTGCGGCTTTTGCCTCGGCTGCTGCGGCGGCTTTTTTCTTCGCCAGGTCTTCCTCTTGATTTGAAGCTTCTTTTAGTTCAGCCTGTTCAGCTGCCCGCTTTTCTTCAAGCCGCTTTTTGGCGATTGCTTTGGCCTTTTCTGCTGCCTCTTTCTTCAGCTGCTCTTTATCCTTTCCATCGCCCATAAGCCTAGATCACCCGCTTCCCGGTCTTTGCTTCATATCGGATTTTTTCCTTAAGCTTGTTGATTCCGTAAATCAGGGCTGCCGGATTTGGCGGACAGCCTGGTATGTATACATCCACCGGGACGATCTGGTCGACGCCTTTTACAACCGAATAGGATTTTACATAAGGTCCTCCTGCCGTTGCACACGAACCCATGGCAATGACCCATTTAGGCTCGGGCATTTGATCATACAGGCGGCGGACGATCGGAGCCATCTTCTTTGTTACAGTACCGGAAACAATCATGACGTCCGATTGGCGCGGGGAGGTACGGAAAAATGATCCGAACCGGTCAAGGTCATAGTGGGAGGAACCCACCCCCATCATTTCGATTGCACAGCAGGCAAGCCCGAAGGTCATTGGCCATAAAGAGTTGCTTCTGGCCCAGGCTTTGATTTGTTCAAGAGTGGCCATAAATACGTTTCGCTGCAGTTCCTGCATTTCTTCCGGTGTGATATTTTCAAGCTTCAAGTCCATTTGAGCACCTTCTTCTTCCATGCATAAATTAGTCCGATGACCAGCATGATGGTAAAAATGAGCATTTCAATCAGGGCAAATATTCCGAGTTTTTCATAGGCGACGGCCCAGGGGTATAAAAATACGGTTTCAACATCGAAGATGACAAACATGAGGGCAAAAATATAATAGCGGACATTGAACTGCACCCTTGAATCATGGAATGGTTCAATTCCGCTTTCATATGTGGTGTACTTTGCTTCTGACGGCTTGCTGGGGCGAAGGAGCTTTCCCATGAATAATGCGACCACTGGAAGCAAGACACCTAGACATAGAAATACGAAGACAATCAGATAGTTATTTTGGTATAAGTTCAGCAAATCCATGTCTTTTCCTCCCGAAACATATGAATTTTCAAAACTTTTAGAAATGTAATCGTTATCATTATAGCATCGTTGGTTTTTACTGTCGATAAAGCTTATGTATTATTTGGAAATATTAAGGCCCTTGTACATTTTACGCAGAATCGTTGGAGTTATGACCTAAGTTTTTGTGATATAGGGACTGATGGTTAGTAAAATAATAAAAATGGTTGTGGGTTAATTCTTAAGAAGAGTGGGTTTATGTTGGTAATGGGGCTGTTGATTTCCGTTGCAGGCACTTCGCTTTCCGTGGGGCGGCGCTGAGCCTCCTCACGCTTGCGCGTTGCGGGGTCTCAGCTCTGCCGCTATCTCCCACAGGAGTCTTCGTGCCTTCCACTGCAATCAACAGGGTTTTTTAATTTTAATGGATTTATGAAAAGATCACTGAGGAGCTACAACTATTTACTTACAAAACTCCGGCAGGCACTTAAGATAAGGGTATAAACAATTTATGTCCTTGGTTTTCTATTGGTATGGGGCTGCTGATTTCCGTTGCAGGCACTTCGCTTTCCGTGGGGCGGCGCTGAGCCTCCTCACGCTTGCGCGTTGCGGGGTCTCAGCTCTGCCGCTATCTCCCACAGGAGTCTTCGTGCCTTTCACTGCAATCAACAGGGTTTTTTATGATCTTTATGGATTCTTGACGAAAAAATAAACGGAGAAAATCCCTCTATTTTAAAAAATTCTCTAAAAATAGCTAAAATAAAGGGAGAAATTCCGGCTATCGACTCAAAAAACAGGTTAATGGGCAACTTCAGTCTTATTAACTGGAATTTCTCCGCTTATTTACACCCGACCGAGCCATGTTCAGCTGCATAACCGGAAAATCTCCGCTTATTTTTAAGCTTGGTGTCGCTTACTCAAGTAAGGATAAGACTTCCTTTTTTTTTAAAACCATTCTTTCACTATCCTGCCGCAAAGAATAAGACTTCTTCATCCGATACCCAAAAATGCAATTTACTCCTTGTTATCATTAAAAGCAACCAACAAAAAACCCCCGGCATTTACCGGAGGTTTTTAATTATATTCTTCTTTCAGCAACTGAAATACGGTTGACTGCCCTTTGGAGGGCTAGTTCGGCCCGTTTGGCGTCGATGTTGTCACGCTTTTGATCGGCGAGGCGCTGTTCGGCGCGCTGTTTGGCGCTTTTGGCACGCTCGATGTCAATTCCTTCTGATTGCTCAGCGGATTGCGCTAGGATCGTTACTTGATCCGGACGGACTTCGATGAAGCCGCCATTGACTGCCAAGAGTTCAGTATTTCCGCCATTCTTCAGGCGGACGGCTCCAATTTGCAGCGGTGCGACCATTGGAATATGTCCAGGCAGGATGCCAAGCTCGCCGCTTTGAGCTTTGGTGCTGACCATGTCCACATCTGATTCGTACACCGGGCCATCGGGAGTAACAACACTGACTTTGATCGTCTTCATTTTTTACCCTCCTGGTCCGAAATTAGACCTCTACGCCCATGCTTTTCGCATTTTCAAGCACGTCTTCGATCGTTCCGACAAGGCGGAAAGCATCTTCTGGAAGATGGTCGTATTTGCCTTCAAGAATTTCTTTGAAGCCTTTAACAGTTTCTTTAACCGGAACGTAAGAACCTTTCTGGCCAGTGAACTGCTCGGCAACGTGGAAGTTCTGTGATAGATAGAACTGGATACGGCGTGCACGGTGTACAACAAGCTTGTCTTCGTCAGAAAGCTCATCCATACCGAGGATCGCGATGATATCCTGAAGTTCTCTGTAACGCTGAAGCGTTGATTGAACCTGGCGCGCTACTGAGTAGTGCTCTTCTCCGACGATTTCCGGTGACAGGGCACGGGAAGTTGAAGCAAGAGGATCCACCGCAGGGTAGATACCCATCTCAGAAAGCTTACGCTCAAGGTTAGTCGTTGCATCCAAGTGAGCGAAAGTTGTTGCAGGAGCCGGATCCGTATAGTCATCGGCTGGTACATAGATTGCCTGGATGGAAGTAACAGAACCTACGTTAGTAGATGTGATACGTTCCTGAAGGCGTCCCATTTCTGTTGCCAGAGTAGGCTGGTAACCTACCGCTGAAGGCATACGGCCTAACAGGGCGGAAACCTCAGAACCTGCCTGTGTGAAACGGAAGATGTTATCCATGAAGAAAAGAACGTCCTGTCCTTGGTCATCACGGAAGAATTCAGCCATTGTCAAACCTGTCAGGGCAACACGCATACGTGCTCCAGGCGGCTCGTTCATCTGGCCGAATACCATCGCCGTCTTCTTGATTACGCCTGAGTCGGTCATCTCGTGGTAAAGGTCATTACCTTCACGTGTACGCTCGCCGACACCGGCGAATACGGAGATACCGCCGTGCTCTTGGGCGATGTTGTTGATCAATTCCTGGATTAGAACGGTTTTACCTACACCGGCACCACCGAATAGACCGATTTTACCACCTTTGATATAAGGTGCAAGAAGGTCTACTACTTTAATTCCAGTTTCAAGGATTTCAACCTCAGTTGAAAGCTGCTCGAATTTAGGTGCTTCCCTGTGGATGGAGTCGCGACGGATGCCGGCTTCAAGTGCCGGATCAAGGTCGATTGTTTCACCAAGAACGTTGAATACACGTCCAAGAGTGATATCCCCAACTGGTACAGAGATAGGTGCACCAGTATCAATAACTTCAGCACCACGGGTTAAACCGTCAGTAGAAGCCATGGCAATAGTACGAACTGTATCATCACCTAAGTGAAGGGCAACTTCAAGGGTTAAGCTGATTGCAACTTCAGATTCGTTACGCGCAGGGACTGAGATTGTTAATGCATTGTAGATTTGCGGAAGCTCGCCGCTGTCAAACTTTACGTCAACAACCGGACCCATGATTTGAAGAACGCGTCCTTTGTTCATCATTTTCCCTCCTAATATTTCAATTCAATAGAGGATTGCGCCTGGCATGATATCAGTCGGGCATCTCTATCTTGCTTTGCCTGGCCTGTGCTGTAAGATGCAGATGCTTTGGCGCCATCAGCAGTGAAGGCACCTAAGCAGCAGCTTCTATCAGCGTCCAGGACTGGCATTTATTATTCCAGCGCTGCTGCGCCGCCGACGATTTCGGTAATTTCCTGGGTAATGGCCGCCTGACGCGCACGGTTGTAGCTTAGGCTAAGCGAATTGATAAGCTCTTTCGCATTATCCGTCGCACTCTGCATCGCTGTCATACGGGCCGCGTGCTCACTGGCCTTGCTGTCCAGCAGCGCGCCATAGATCAGGCTTTCTGCATATTGAGGAAGAAGGACTTCCAGAATATCTTCTGCAGAAGGCTCGAATTCATAGGATGTAAGCTTGCCGCCGGAAGAAGAGATATCCGTCAGCGGAAGAAGCTTCTTCTCTGTTACATCCTGCTGAATTGCACTGACATAGTGGCTGTAGTAGATATATAGTTCATCAAATGTTTCGTCTGAAAACATGCCGACTGTTTTGCTGGCAATATCTTTGATCTCCGCAAAAGCAGGCTGGTCCGCAACTGCCACGATATCCAGGATGACGTTCATGCCGCGCTTCCTGAAGAAATCGCGCCCAATGCGGCCGATGGCGATGATTGCATACTCATCACTTGATTTATGGCGTTTTTGGATGGTCTGGTATACAGTCCGCAAAATATTGCTGTTGTATGCCCCGGCCAATCCGCGGTCGGAAGTGATGACTAGGTATCCTGTCTTTTTAACGGGACGGGATGTCAGCATCGGATGCGATACATCGGTGCTTCCCAGTGCGATGCTGGCAGTAACTTCCTGAATTTTTTCCATGTAGGGAACGAATGACTTAGCATTCATTTCTGCACGGTTCATTTTCGCCGCAGATACCATTTGCATGGCCTTTGTGATTTGGCTCGTCTTCTTTGTAGAAGTGATCCTATTTTTTATATCGCGCAATGATGCCACAGGTTCTCACCACCCTTTTCAAAGAATGTCAGGCTGAGAGCCTGCCCGTTTTGGGGCAGCCCCGCCAGCCCTTCTATTGTCAGACCTTTAACAGCGATATCCATCCTCAAGGGAAAAAGCCTGAATCAGGCTTTTTCTGCTTGGGACTTGCGCTATTACTCGGTTACTGCGAAAGTCTTTTTGAAGCTGTTGATCGCAGAAGCCATATCATCGTCAGCAGGAAGCTCTTTCGTTGTAGCGATATGGTCTAACAAATCTTTCTTGTTATGGTCAAGCCATGTAAGGAATTCAGCTTCGAAACGGCGGATGTCCTGGACAGGGATATCGTCTAGGAAGCCGCGAGTCAATGCATACAGGATAGCTACCTGCTTTTCAACCTTAAGCGGCTTGTTAAGATCCTGCTTCAGTACCTCAACTGTACGGGCACCGCGGTTAAGCTTCGCTTGTGTTGCTTTATCAAGGTCAGATCCGAACTGGGCAAATGCTTCAAGCTCACGGTATGATGCAAGGTCCAGACGCAGTGTACCGGATACCTTTTTCATGGCTTTGATCTGTGCAGATCCGCCGACGCGTGATACAGAAAGACCAGCGTTGATCGCAGGGCGTACGCCTGAGAAGAACAGGTCAGACTGAAGGAAGATTTGTCCATCCGTGATGGAGATTACGTTTGTTGGAATGTATGCTGATACATCCCCTGCCTGTGTTTCAATGAAAGGAAGTGCAGTGATGGAACCTGCTCCCTTCGCATCGCTCAGCTTTGCAGCACGCTCAAGCAGGCGGCTGTGCAGGTAGAATACATCCCCTGGATATGCTTCACGTCCTGGAGGACGGCGCAATAATAGTGAAAGCTCACGGTAAGCAGCTGCTTGTTTTGTAAGGTCATCGTACACAACAAGAACGTGCTTGCCGTTGTACATGAATTCTTCACCAAATGTTACACCTGCATAAGGAGCAAGGAACAATAATGGAGCAGGCTGTGATGCAGAAGCTGTTACAACGATTGTGTACTCTAATGCACCTGTCTTGCGGAGCGTTTCTACCGCATTACGTACAGTAGATTCTTTTTGTCCGATAGCTACATAGATACATACCATATCCTGATCCTTCTGGTTCAGGATTGTATCGATGGCTACAGAAGTTTTACCAGTCTGGCGGTCACCGATGATAAGCTCACGCTGTCCGCGTCCGATTGGCACAAGGGCGTCGATCGCTTTGATACCAGTCTGCAGCGGCTCATGAACAGATTTACGGTCCATAACGCCTGGTGCAGGGCTTTCGATCGGACGTGTTTTTGTTGTGTTGATTGGCCCCATGCCATCAACAGGCTGTCCAAGCGGGTTGACTACGCGCCCGATCAGCTCAGGCCCGACAGGAACCTCCATGATGCGGCCCGTACGGCGGACCTCATCTCCCTCACGGATTTCAGTATATGGGCCAAGGATGATAATACCGACGTTATTTTCTTCAAGGTTTTGTGCCATACCCATAACGCCGTTTGAAAATTCAACAAGTTCTCCAGCCATGACATTGTCGAGGCCATGAGCACGGGCGATACCGTCACCGATCTGGATAACTGTACCTACATCACTCACTTGAATTTCCGACTGATAGTTTTCGATCTGCTTTTTTATCAGCGCACTGATTTCTTCAGCTTTGATGCTCATGAGTTTCACCCCTATCTATAAATCTTAGCTTAATAATTGACGTTCCAGGCGTTCCAGCTTGCCGCGCATGCTGCCGTCGAAAATCCTGTTTCCGATGCGGAGCTTGATGCCGCCGAGCAGGCCCGGGTCCACGATATTCTCGATGCGGAGGGACGTTTTTCCGACCCTTGATGCAAATGCAGCAGATAGCTCGCTGCTCTCAGCCTCTGTCAGCGGACGGACTGAGTAGACCTTTGCTTCCGCAATGCCCCTTGCGTCATTCGCAAGGCTGATGAACTCCTCCGCAAGATCAGAGAACTGATCTTCACGGTGGCGGTCAATCAATAGCATAAGTGTATTAAGTACTAAAGGATTAACAGACGCGAAGGCAGTTTTGATGATCCCTTTCTTCTCATCATTCTCGAGTTTCGGGGATTTCAGGACTGCATCCAGGCCCTTATTATTGTTTACGACATCTTTGACGATGCGAAGGTCTTCTTCCATTTGGCCAAGAAGCTGATGTTCATTCGCAAGCTGGAACAGAGCCAACGCATAGCGCTTCGCTACTGTAGAGCCGCTCATCGGTTTTCTCCTGCCTCTTGAATGTATTCATTGATCAGCTTTTCCTGGTCTGCTGCACTCAGTTCCTTCTCAATAACCTTGGAAGCAATAAGGACAGACAGTGAAGCAACCTGCTCGCGGATTGCGGCAACTGCTTTTTCTTTCTGCTGCTCAATTTCAAGCTTCGCTGATTCTTTCACGCGCTCGGCTTCAGCACGGGCTGCGGCGATGATTTCCTCGCGCTGCACGTCGCCTTGCTTCTTCGCACCTTCGATCAGGTTCTGAGCGTCTGTGCGTGCTTCCTTCAGAAGGCTTCTCTGCTCTTCCAGAAGCTTATTTGCTTCAACACGGCTTTGTTCAGCCGCGCCGATTTCATTGGCAATATGCTCTTCACGCTGTTTCATGATGCCCATTAAAGGACCCCATGCAAATTTCTTGAGCAATGCCAACAAAATGATAAACATAGCCAGCTGGAATAAGATATCCCCGCCGTTGAATGCTGTATGTGCTGCGCCTTCTGCAGCGCCTAATACTAAATTGCTTGCTAACACCCTCGATTCACTCCCTTCAAGAGTCTTCCACTTTCCCTATCAACAAGTTAACGAATTTCATCATATGAATTCGGTTCTTTCAGATTCAAAAAGCCAGTTTGCATCCGCCTGCACAGGCTAAGCGGACCTCCAAGATTAAGGCGCATCCGCACCTGGGCATAAAGGAATGGCGAAGGGTCACATCCATGATCTTCGCCATTATGTGTACTGCTTATAATTATTGACCAATAACCATGAACGCGATAACAACTGCGATGATCGGCACGGCCTCAACTAACGCTACCCCGATGAACATAGTTGTTTGAAGCATTCCGCGAGCTTCCGGCTGACGGGCAATCCCCTCAACTGTACGTGATACGATAAGACCGTTACCAATACCGGCACCTAGTGCTGCCAAACCAATTGCAATTGCTGCTGCTAAAAGACCCATTATAAATTTCCTCCTTAGGATTGTATAAAATAATATAGTGTTTGAATGTTTTGTTCATAGAATGAACAGGTATATATTAATGGTCAGAGCTCACTTTATGGGAGAGATAAACCATTGTTAACATACAGAAAATAAATGCCTGGATCGCGCCGACAAATATTGAGAACCCTTGCCATGCAAGCATTGGTACAATCGCGGCCAGATGTCCGACCCACCCTGTTGCCAGGCTTCCGGCAATCAGTGTCAGCAGGATTTCACCCGCATAGATGTTACCATAAAGACGAAGGCCGAGTGTAAGCGTGTTGGCAAACTCCTCGATGATCTTGATCGGGAACATGAACCAGAATGGACGGAAAAATTCTTTTCCGTATTCCCCTACTCCCCGAAGCTTTACACCGTAATAGTGCGACAATCCAACCACCATAACTGCCAAAGTCAGCGTTACGGCAGGGTCTGCTGTAGGCGATTTCCACCATAATTGGTCATTGATGACCACGGAGAACGGAAGCCCAAGCATATTTGAAACAAAAACATACATAATAATGGTGATTCCAAGGATATGGAATCTTCCGCCATCTTTCCAGTCCATCGTACTGTTGATGATGTTTTTTACAAAATCCATGACCCATTCGAAAAAGTTCTGCATTCCGGTTGGTTTCATGGCGAGCGTACGAGTGGAAAGAACAGCGATGATGAAAACAATGGCACTGGCAACTGTAATCATCAACATGTTTGCCAAGTTGAAGTTCAAACCAAGAAATTCAACTATAGGTGCTTCATGATGCACAGTATTCACCTCTCTTCCCGGCTATTTACGTAAAACAAAAAGTTGAAGAAAATAATCTATCATAATGACAATATATGATGTCATTAATCCCAGAACTACGCTGATCAGGTGCACCTCATCCGGGTACTTCATGCTGATCATGACGGCAAGCACTGCCGTCGCCATCCTCGACAGCATCCCGAGAGACCGCATCCTTTGGCCATTCGCTGCCGCTTCCCCAAGCTGGTCCGTCTTCCTTACCATCAGCCATAAATTGAACAGGCTCAGGCTTGTCCCCACTATCAGCCCCATAAAAATAGATTGATAAGAGGTGAACCCCCAGCCGAGAACATAGACTGACAGCAGTAGGAATATGTATTTGCGCTGCCGTATAAACATTGTTTTGAGGTCTGGCATAGGCTGTTAGTCTCCTGTAAAGAAACGTCTGACCAGGTGAAGCATGGCATAAGTCCCTGCGGCCAATCCTATAAGCAATCCGACTATCAGGAATAACGGCTCGGTTCCAATCACATCATCAAGCCATCTTCCAAGGAAGATGCCGATCAGGACGGAGCCTACTAATTGGGAAAGGATGGCGGACATTAAAGCCATGGCTTGAAACGGGTGGCGGTCTTTTCGACGCATGATAACGCATCCTCCACACTGGAAATGTATTCCTTTGACGTATTTATGTCTTTAGAATGCAGGGTTTCCTGCTAGTGAAAAGAGAATGGTGTTTGAATTGAGGTAAGTGTTTTCATTGTTGATATCATGCAGATTGCGGTTATTTTCTTCCGCATGAAATCTGTGAAAACCCTATCATTTTATACCCTTTGTAAGCATACAATAGGCATCTGTCAATGTCAATGCATTCGGAGTGAAAAAGTTCACAAACTCCAGTAACGGAAAAGTCTTTGTTCACACTATTTTCGAATTTTTTTTCGAATAATAACTTGCAATTGGAGCGAGGTATTATCTCGCTCCAATCGCACCCTCTTCCTCTTCTTTTCTTACCTCCAGATAGGCCTCAATCATATCCTGCCTGCCGGCTTTCCTTGCAAAGACCTGAGCAATGTAGACGCCGTCCGGAGGCAGATCATCGTTTGCTAATTCCTTGCGGATCTGGCCTTTGCCTGCTCCCCTCTTCCAGTCAAGGAACTGGACGAACCGGAGTGTATCAGGATCAAACAGCGCAATACCGAATTCTTCCGCTCCCCCGGGAAGGTAGACTTCATAGCGATAGCTCCCTCCATTGTCTCCCCTGCCAAAATCGAACCCCATGACACGCGGGTAATCCGGCTCTTCGAGGACATACAAATACGGGATGCCGACTTTCCTGCCTCCAGCGTTCAGGACAAGCCGCCCATCATGAATTTTCTGTTTGAATTCTTCCGGGTCTATTCTCATCTTGATAGCGACCTTCTTTTTCCCGCCGGGTTCAAGGCGAAAGGCGAGCGGCATCTCCCATTCAATCCCGCTTATGTTAGCAGGTACTGTGAATGAATACGATTCTGTTCGGCTGCCTGTATTTTTAACAGTCAGATACCGGACATGCTCATTCTCACGCCCGGCTATCTTGAACTTGCCAAACTGAAGTGAAGCCGGCGTCACTAAGGCAGGAGCCTTCACCGCATCTTCGACCTGGATTCGGCCTGCCCCCTGTTCATAGGTCCTGTACAGCATGCCTTCTTCATTATAAAGAGGCAGAGCCGTATTCATGAGCGATGCTTTGATTTCTTCCGGACTCCAATCAGGATGGGCCTGCTTAATCAGTGCACAGGCACCTGCAACATGGGGGGAAGCCATACTCGTTCCCTGCAATGGCAAATAACCCCCGGGAACCGTACTGCTGATAGCCACACCCGGGGCAAGTACATCCGGCTTGATTTCCCAAGTATCGGTCACAGGTCCGCGTGAGCTGAAATCGGCAAGAATATCCTTTTCTTCTATTATATATGTCCGGGCCAGCACCGTTTCTTCCTGCAGGCGCTTCTTCAGCTGGTCCCCATCCTGCTTAGAGAGCGACACAACCGGAAGGCCGGCATCCTCCTCAAGATTGCCTGCAAAGCTTCCGTCTGTATTATTGTAGATAATGACTGCGATCGCGCCTGCCTGCCTTGCATTTTTGGCTTTTTGTGAAAAAGTAAGGCCACCCCTCTGAATGAGGGCAATCTTCCCTTTTATCCTCTTAAGCTCTTCAGGATTTCCAAGCCCGCCTAACGCCAGCTCATAGGAGCGGTCTAAATTCCAGAGAGAAGAGCCTTGAAGGGGATTCAGTTTGACTTTCTTTCCGCTGCCGAAATCAAGATAGGGAATCTGCAGCATTGGCGTAGAGGCGCCGACGGATATCGCTTTCGAAGCAGTACCCGGCGAGCCGACTGTCCAGGTATTCGGTCCTGAGTTTCCAGACGAAGTGACAGCGGTAATGCCCTTATCGACTGCCTTATTGAGGGCCAGGCTAATGGGCAGGTCCGGGCCATTGACACTATTGCCGAGCGATAGATTCAGGATGTCGACCTTATCCTTGATGGCCTGTTCAATGGCTGCAATCACCTGCTCTGTTGTACCCGCACCGCCTGGACCGAGCGCACGGTAGGCAATGATCTTTGCATCTGGCGCCACTCCCCTCATTTTGCCATTGGCTGCAATCACTCCTGCTACATGGGTGCCGTGAAAAGTATCCTCTCCTGCCGTCCTCACCGTTTCCATCGGATCATCATCCTGGTCCACCAGGTCACGCCCTCCGGCGTAATTCCTCCGCAGGTCCGGATGATTATAATCAATTCCCGTATCAATCACACCGATTGTAACACCCTTCCCCGACAGCCGCTCCCCCTTTTCATCAAAAAGCCCCCTGACTGTATGACTCCCAATCAGGCTGATGCCATCCTCACTTTCTGCCTGATAAGAGACCGCCTGGGATATGGTTAGGACTTCCTCTTCTTTGGCAAGCCGGTCCAGCGATTTGACCGGACCCTTTACTGAAAAACCGTTCAATGCCTCCTGGAAACTTTGCCTAAGAATTAAATCCGGGTACTGCCGGAGAAGGATATTCCGATCCTGTTCGGTTTGCCCTTCTTTCATCAGGACAATTGCCACACGCTCTGCATCCTCCGGTTCAGCCGGAAGCGGAGGGATTTGTAATGTCCTTGCATTCACATGAGGACTGAGCATAAGCGCAAACAGACTGATGATGAGGAAGATTTTTTTCATGGGAGGCTCCTTTCGGCATTTTTCCTTAGGGTTTGTCTTGAAGGGCGGGAGTATTCAGGAGGTTTTCGAGGTCCTCCCAGTTTTCTTCCGAGGGGGAATGGTATAGGCGGTTTTTGGTGGTGCCGGAGGATTGGAGGTTAAGTGAAGACAGAAATTTATAAATATTCTTTTTGGAATCATATAATAGGAAATTCCTGCATTGCTGGCTGGTAATGGAGTTTTCCAGCAATAGAAAATAGTCGAGAATAGCGCGGATGTGGGCATTTTTCGACTCGCCGGAGCACGGTTTGCAAATCCATCCGCCATACATTCGGGACATTGAATACTGCTCGCACCTTGGACATTGGATTCAGCGGATGGTTTCTTCAGGCGAAATTTTATATGATTCCAGGATAGATGTAAAAAGTGGATCGTGGTTTTTCAGCAGTTATCTTTTCACTTTGTTCAGCTCTTTGCTGCTAAGAATTAGTGAGGGAGAGGAAAGTTCTAGTTTTTCCAGCTTGCCAGGCAGCTGTTCTGCATGGATCAAGGTTTTGTAAATGTGTTCATTACCTGGGTTGGTTTTGATGATCGTGGAATTGGAACTGATGATGACCAGCAGCTCGATCGGCAGTTCTGGGAGCTTCATCTTCTCCATCCAACCTTGCAGCTGAACTTTATGCCGCTGGACTTGAAGCAGTGGATTGGAAAATCCGTCCTCCCCTTTGCTGGACTGTCTGATTACTTGCTGGGAGTGCTTTTCAAAAAATAGCGTGCCGGAAATGTTCTTGATTTCAGCTGCTGTGATAAATGAGGGAGCAAGTATGAGGGTATCTATCTGGAAAGGATGCTGATGCACTAAACGGAGGCCATGAAATATGAGATATTCATCCGGCAGGAAGGAGAGGTGGTAGTCTACATTCTTTTCTCCGCGGTATCCGGTGCGGCGCTTGATGAGGTCCTGTTCAATCAGGGGGATTTTCGGATGATTGGGCGGCAATCTTCTCAACAATGCCTCAAGCTGCCTGATTTTTAAAGGAACGACTCTTTTTTTGGCAATCATATGGGCATTCACCTCTTGGGATCGTATAGTTTTGAGAATGTATTCGTGTTTCTGAGGCATAAATCCTCCTCCAGGTGGTAAAATCTTCTCTGAATCTCCGAACACCGTTAATGATTATTCCCATTTTTTAAGTGATTCGCCCTACTATTCCATTTATTCGCCCCAGATCTGCGGTGATTCCACCCACTTTCCGGTTTAATATTTCCATCTTGCATTTATCGCCAAAAACCACATGCCATTTTAAGTGATTCGCCCTACTTTCTTATTTAATCGCCCCAGCTCTGCGGTGATTCCACCCACTTTCCGGTTTAATTTTTCCATCTTGCATTTATCGCCAAAAACCACATGCCATTTTAAGTGATTCGCCCTACTTTCTTATTTATTCGCACTACTATTCCATTTATTCGCCCCAGATTTGCGGTGATTCCACCCACTTTCCGGTTTAATTTTTCCGCATTACATTTACCGCTAACAAAACAACTAAAAAAACCAGCCGCTATCCGCGGCCGGTCCCATTAATTCGGATTATAATCTTCCGGTCTTTCTTCTGTCTGTTTGAAATAGTAACGGATGGCTTCTCCGATCCGGGCAGAGGCGTTTCCGTCTCCGTACGGGTTGGTGGCTTTGGCCATTTTTTCGTAGGCTGCCCGGTTTGTGAGAAGTTCTGTTGCCATTTCATAGATCGGCTGTTCTTCAACACCGGCAAGCTTGAGAGTGCCGGCATCGATTCCTTCTGGCCTTTCTGTTGTATCACGCAGGACAAGCACAGGAACACCGAGTGACGGAGCTTCTTCCTGGACTCCGCCTGAATCGGTAAGGATCAACTCTGCCCTGGAGGCGAAGTTATGGAAGTCGATGACATCCAGCGGTTCGATCAGGTGGATGCGTGGGTCGTTTCCAAGGATTTCGTCCGCCACTTCCCTTACAGCCGGGTTCAAGTGGACAGGATATACCACTTGGATATCCTGCTGCTCTTCCACGATCCGCTTGATTGCCTTGAACATATTCCTCATCGGCTGACCAAGGTTTTCACGGCGGTGGGCCGTCAGGAGGACAAGTCTGTCATGGCCAAGCTTTTCAAGCACTTCATGCGAGTAGGCATCCTTGACGGTCGTTTTCAGCGCATCGATGGCTGTGTTGCCTGTCACAAAGATGCTTTCATTTTTCTTGTTTTCCCGGAGAAGGTTTTCTGCAGACATGGCTGTAGGCGAGAAGTGGATATCTGCCATGACGCCTGTCAGCTGGCGGTTCATTTCTTCCGGGAACGGAGAGTACTTATTCCATGTACGCAGACCTGCTTCCACGTGGCCAACCGTGATCTGGTTGTAGAAAGCAGCAAGGCTTGCGATGAAAGTCGTAGTTGTATCACCGTGTACAAGGACGATATCAGGCTTCGCTTCCTTCATGACCTTATCAAGGCCTTCAAGCCCTCTGGTCGTTACATCGACCAGCGTCTGGCGGTCTTTCATGATATTCAGGTCATAATCAGGCGTGATGCTGAAGATACCCAGCACCTGGTCAAGCATTTGGCGGTGCTGCGCCGTAACCGTAACGATCGATTCAAAGTGTTCCGGGTGCTTCTGAAGTTCAAGGACGAGCGGAGCCATCTTGATGGCTTCCGGCCTTGTCCCGAAAATAGTCATGACTTTAATAGGACGATTCATGTAAGACACCTCTTCTTATTTAGTTCCAAACAAACGGTCGCCAGCGTCGCCAAGGCCTGGTACAACATAGCCTTTTTCGTTCAGCTTTTCGTCAAGTGCAGCAATGTAGATGTCTACGTCTGGATGTGCTTCTTTCACTGCTTCCACACCTTCAGGGGCAGCAACCAGGCACATGAATTTAATGTTTTTTGCGCCGCGTTTTTTCAGGGAATGCATCGCTTCAATGGCAGATCCGCCTGTCGCAAGCATTGGATCGACTACGATGAAGTCCCTTTCCTCTACATCGCTTGGCAGCTTGGCATAGTATTCAACCGGCTGAAGTGTTTCCGGATCGCGGTAAAGGCCGATATGCCCTACCTTGGCAGCAGGGATCAGCTTTAAGATGCCGTCCACCATGCCGATTCCCGCACGCAGGATTGGCACGATTCCAAGCTTTTTGCCGGAAAGGACATTTGATTTTGTTACGCTGACAGGAGTTTCAATTTCTATTTCTTCCAAAGGCATGTCGCGTGTGATTTCAAAGGCCATAAGTGTTGCGACCTCATCAACCAGTTCGCGGAACTCTTTCGTGCCAGTGTTTTTTTCTCTGATGTATGTAAGCTTGTGCTGAATGAGCGGGTGATCAAAGACGTATACTTTTGCCATTGAAAATCTCTCCTTTATTCTTCGCTATGTTTCGTTTACACTTCGTCTAATTTTACAGAAAAATAAATGCAAGGGCAACTGAGAGCAGAAATTGTTAATAATTCGTAATGAGTCTTCGCTGCTCTCCGCAAAAAGAGCCCCCCGCAAAGGAAGGCCCTCCATTTTAAAGCTCTTTATAAAGGATGAATCTGCCTGTGAGTTCCTCAACACGGCTGCTTGCTTCTGCAAGCTTTGCTTCGTCTTCATGGTTCTTGAGGGTGAAGGCAATCAGGGATGCGATTTCCTTCATCTCTTTCTCGCCGAAGCCGCGGGAAGTAACTGCAGCTGTTCCGATGCGGATGCCGCTGGTAACAAACGGGCTTTCCGGATCGAATGGAATCGTATTTTTATTAACAGTGATGCCAATTTCATCAAGCACCTTTTCAGCCACTTTGCCTGTCAGGCCAAGGGAGCGGAGATCGATCAGAAGAAGGTGATTGTCCGTACCGCCGGAAACGAGGTCGATGCCTTCCTCTTTCAGTCCTTCTCCCAGTGCTTTAGCGTTATTAATGATACTTTGCGCATAATCCTTGAAGCTGTCCTGCAGTGCTTCGCCGAATGCGACAGCCTTGGCTGCAATCACGTGCATCAATGGGCCGCCCTGGATGCCAGGGAAGATAGACTTATCGATCTTCTTCGCGAATTCTTCACGGCAAAGGATCATGCCGCCGCGCGGTCCGCGCAATGTTTTATGTGTAGTGGTTGTTACAAAGTCAGCATATGGCACAGGATTTTGGTGGAGTCCCGCTGCGACCAGGCCGGCAATATGGGCCATGTCGACCATCAGGTAAGCACCGACTTCATCGGCGATTTCCCGGAAACGCTTGAAGTCGATTTCACGCGGATAGGCACTTGCACCGGCTACAATCAGCTTCGGCTTATGCTCGCGCGCTTTTTCAAGGACATCATCATAATTGATTCGGTGCGTTTCTTTATCCACCCCGTATTCAACAAAGTTGTACTGGATGCCTGAAAAGTTGACAGGGCTGCCGTGGGTGAGGTGTCCGCCATGGGACAGGTTCATGCCTAGGACAGTATCCCCTGTTTCAAGGATCGTGAAATAAACAGCCATATTCGCCTGCGCGCCTGAGTGAGGCTGGACATTGGCATGCTCTGCCCCGAAAATCTGCTTCGCACGGTCGCGCGCCAGATTTTCCGTCACATCGACATGCTCGCAGCCGCCATAATAGCGTCTGCCCGGATAGCCTTCGGCGTATTTATTGGTCAATACAGACCCTTGCGCTTCCATCACCGCTTCACTGACAAAATTCTCGGAAGCTATTAATTCGATCTTCGTTCTCTGGCGCTTCAATTCATCCTGAATCGATTGAAAAACCTGCTCATCCTGCTGTGCTAAATGCTTCATTGTAATCCTCCCTTTTTGAAAAACTACATATGTATGCTTTTTTTGTAAAATCCTCTTACATTCTATCATGTTTTGGTTTTAAAAAGGAACCCAACTTCAACACCCCGCCAAAAACAGGCGGGGCTCTTTGATTATTCCGTCCAGTTCCAGTAATCCATCTCGCCAAGCTGGGCGCCGCGCAGCTCTTTTACCTCTCTCAGCTTCAGCAGCTCCTTGACTGGCCCCGTTACAACAGCTCCGTATACCTGAAAGCCATTTTCTTTCAGATAAGCATGCCTTTCTTCAAGATAGCCTAGTCCGAGGAATCTCTCATAATAGCTTTTCCGCTCATCTTTTAGGAGCTTCTCCATCTGTGCGAGCATCAGCTCCTTATTTTTGCCGAGCATTTCCTGTGTAAACTCGTATTCACTTTCTGACATGCGGTCATCGCTGATTTCCCTTCCGCCCGTCAAACCGAAGGCAGGGATCGGAGAAATGGAATTGCCGCCGCTGCCTGTGTTTCCTTTAAAAGTCTTTAATTCCCCTGTATACAAAGGCATCCACAGGACATCCAAGTCATACGGCGCAAGGAGAGCGAAGAGCTCCTCCGGCTCCATAAACCGGTCTGTCGAAAAAGCTGCCTCTGCCACCGTTCCCTCATGAACCTTATCCAATGCCTCCCAAACGCCATTATCGTCCTCGGCATCAAGCTTCTCTCCCGTCTTCGGATTTTCAGGAAAGTAGAAACGGAAACCTCCTTCCTGATCCGGCTGATAATAGGAAAGCGTGCGCATCGAATAGCTGTTCAATAGCCCTTTCCTGATCTGCATTTCACCTGCTGGCTGTTCTTCTTTGCCGACCCGCCTTGTTACAGGGTAAGAAATCTTCTGCGTAAAAAATGGTGTGATTTCCGACTGTGCGAATCCGCCAAAGTCTTTATGGATATTCGGCTGGGTCCAATCCATCGCCAGCTGGGTGTAAAAAATATGTTTCCGATCCAGGTGCAGGCTGTCATAGCTGATTGTGACGGCCAGCATATATATCCAGAAGAAAAATAATATAGCAATCAGGACTTTGACTACCCGGAAAGTCAGGGCAAAACGGTATTTCGTCAGGATTTTCTTTTCTTTATCAGGGCTCCAGTCTGCCATCCTTTTTCCATCCTTTCTTTTCTGCGATTACAGCGAGCTTTTTCCTGGCACGATGAAGATCAACCTTCACCTGGCTTTCTGTCAGGTCAAGCGCTTCCTGTATTTCCTTATAGCTGAAATGCTCATATTCTCTTAAATAGAGGACCGTCCGGTATTTTTCCGGCAGCAGCCTCAGCATGTCAGCGGCGTCCTGCTCCAGCTCGGCAGCCAGGGCTTCTTCTTCCGGCAAGCCGTATGGGCTGAGCATCTCTTCTTTTGAAAAAAGATAGTCTGCAAACGGCACCCATTTGCGCCGCTGCCGTTTTCGCCATTCGTCCAAGTAGGCATTCCGGGCCACCTTGAACAGCCAGGCCCGCACATCCTCCTGCTGGTAAAAGGAGAGTGAAACAGTTGCACGCACGAAAGTTTCCTGGACAAGTTCTTCGGCCAGATGGTCTGAGCCGGAAAGCTTGAGCAGGTAGTAGTAAAGTGGTTTTGCATAGTGTGAGTATAGGTCATCGAGTTTTTCTTTTCTGCGGGCGTCCAACTGTTTTTTCCCTCCTTTCTTTGAATGGCTATAATGATAACGCAGGGGGTTGCTATTTGTTACAGGTTTTTTAGGAAAAATAAAAAACAGCCTTGGAATGGCTGCTAAATACATAGATTTATATTTATTTATGGGGCTGTTGATTTCCGTTCCAGGCACTTCGCTTTCCGCGGGGCGGAGTTGAGCCTCCTCGCGCTGCGCGCTGTGGGGTTCAACTTTTCCGCTATTTCCCGCAGGACGTTGAATCCGCTCCTTCGAAACTTCATCGCACGAAGAAAATGCGCAGCATTTTATGAGGAGTCTTCGTGCCTTCCACTGCAATCAACAGGGTTTTAAAAATTTTATGGCAAGTTTCCGGTATCAGGCTGGTCTTTTCCACTTATAGACTTGCTTGAATGGCTGCTGATACATAGGATTTCTACTTGTTAATGAGGCTGTTGATTTCCGCTGCAGGCACTTCGCTTTCCGCGGGGCGGCGCTGAGCCTCCTCACGCTTGCGCGCTGCGGGGTCTCAGCTCTGCCGCTATTTCCCGCAGGAGTCTACGTGCCTTACGCTCCAATCAACAGGTGCCTTAAAATTTTTTGGCAAGTCAGTGGTTCCAAGCATTCTTTTTACAAATCAAAATGATATCCTTAACACGATTCATTCTCCGGCAGCCTCTCATACACGGCGCGCCTTCCGCCGATGAGTTTTGGTCTTGTGGAGGCGAGGGTGACGTGGGCGCTGCCGATGCTTTTTTGTTTGGTTCTGATTGGAACTGCTACATGCTTCAGGTGCATGCCGATGAGGGTGTCGCCGATGTCGATGCCGGCGTCGGCCTTGATGAATTCGACGACGGCCGGGTCCTTGAATTGCCTGTATGCATATGAGGCCATGGCACCTCCGGCCTGGCGCACCGGTACGACTGATACTTCTTCAAGATTCTTCTGATCCGCAGTCTGCCTTTCCACAACGAGCGCCCTGTTCAGATGCTCGCAGCACTGGAAGGCGAGTCTGGCCCCTGTCCGTTCGGCAAAATTCTTTAGCTCTTCAAAGAGGATGGCCGCGGCTTCATCTGTGCCGGATGTGCCGATCCTTTTGCCGATTACTTCACTTGTGCTGCAGCCGACCACAAGCACGCTGTTTTCGTTAAGCGCCACCTGTCCGCCGAACTCATCCAGGATTTCTCTCAATTCAGTCTGAATCTCTTCGAACATGGTATCACCCTTCCAGTTGCTTATAGATCTTCGTAGGTTTTGATTTTTCCGATCCGGTTCGCATGGCGTCCGCCTTCAAACTCGGTTTCTAGCCAGGTTTTCGCTATTTCCCGGGCAAGTCCTGGTCCGATCACACGCTCGCCCATGGCAAGGATATTGCTGTCATTATGCTGGCGGGTCGCTTTGGCACTGAATACATCATGGACCAGTGCACAGCGGATGCCCTTCACCTTGTTGGCGGAAATGCTCATTCCAATCCCTGTCCCGCAGATCAGGATCCCTTTATCAAATTCGCCTGATGCCACCTTCTCCGCTACAGGAAGCGCATAGTCCGGATAATCAACGGAGACGCCGCACTCGCAGCCGAAATCTTCATATTCAATGCCCATTTCTTCCATCAAATGTTTCATTTCTTCGCGGATATTCACTCCGCCATGATCTGAAGCAATTGCAACCTTCATTACAAGAACCTCCTAAATAAACACGATTTCTTCCTTTATTTTGACACAAGTAAGCTGAAATAGAAAGCTGGCCGGACTGTTTCTGCTGCTAAAAAAATTACAGAAAGGTAACGCCTATTCACTGAAACTGTAAACAATGCTTAACGATTTTTTTCCCGCTGCCATTTACAATTACCAATGAAGACAAACCAAAGAAAGAAGGAATTCAAATGAAAAAGAATCTATTCAAAGGCCTTGCTGCCGCTTCTGTGCTGATGGCAGGATTGTCCTTCCATTCAGCAGGTGCATCAGCAGACGTTTTCACCGATACTTTCGGGAAGCTCCAGCCAAAACTGAATGTTGAACAAAAACTAAATGTCGTCATTGAATATGCAGATGCGCTTACCCATGCAAAAATCAAATACAAATACGGCGGCACATCAGAAAAAGGATTTGACGCCTCCGGTTTTGTTCAGCATGTGTACGGCAAAGCAGGCGTTAAGCTTCCGAGGACTTCTGCCGCAATGCAGCAAACAGGGAAAACCATTCAGAGGAAAGACCTGAAGCCGGGTGACCTTGTCTTTTTTAACACAGCCGGCGGCAGCAGCAAAAAGGCTTCCTTCGTGGGCATCTATGCCGGTCACAATCAATTCTTCGCTGTTACCGTCAAAAAAGGCGTCACCGTTGTAAAGCTGACAGACTCTTATTGGGCGAAGAAATACCTGGGTGCCAAACGGGTTATGTAACCCGGCGGCCTTTCCATCGGGAAGGGCCTATTTCTGTTCCGGCAGTTCATTGACAATCTCTATAAAATGCTGCAGGATCCGGGCGGTCAAACCCCAAATGACCTTATCCTCAAAATAGTAGAAGCATTCTTCCATTGACCTTGTCTGCCAATTATAGTTTTCGCCGCCGGCAATCCGATCGAAAGGAAAACCGTTTTCCGGTTCCAGCCTGAAATTCATTTTATAAATTTCAGGCTTTGCCTTCAGCAGATAAGAAAGCGGTACAGTGAATACTTCGCCCACCTCTTTCGGGTTCACCTGGAAAGGCCGGGAAGGCTTCAGCATTCCTGCAAAAGGGTAGATGATCATGCCAAACGGGGATACCATATAGTCAAGGGGAACTGTCCCTCTAATTTCATCCATGGGGATTCCCAGCTCTTCGGTTGTTTCCCTGATTGCTGTATGCTTTACGTCCGGATCCGATCTGTCGACCCTGCCCCCCGGAAAACAAATCTCCCCCGGCTGCCTGCGCATTTCCATGGACCGGACCTCAAAAAGGACATGGACACCGTCTTCTTTTTCAATTAGCGGTACGAGAACTGAATAGTTTATGAATTTATTGCTTCCCAGGATGGCCGGTGTCCTGCTGCCCAATCCTGCGATAATATCCTCTATATTCATTCACCCATCCACCTCCATTTATATTTATATCTATTCCCCTATTTATCCATCAGCAAAATGCCTGCTGTGAAATAAAGAAGAATCCCCGCTTGTGCCGCAGAGATTCTTTCTTGTTGTTTAAACCCTGAACTTGGTGATCGTTTCCTTCAGCTTTTCCGCCTCATCCTTCAATTCAAAAGCAAGCTTCTCCACATTGGAAATGACCATTGATTGATTTTCAGTTGCAGAGGCGACCTCCTGGGCTCCGGCGGATGTTTCCTCCGCGATGGCTGCCACTTCCTGCGACTGGGTGGCAGAATGGCGGATGCCATCCATCTGCTGCTCCACCAGGCTCGAAATCGTTGTGACAGACGAAGCCATCTGGTTGACGGTATTCGTCATTTCACCGATGACCTGATTGGTTTTGACTCCTTTTTTCCCCTCGGCAGATGCCGTTTCGACCTGGTCCGTAATTTGCCTAACAACATTTTGGACTTCATTCTGGATGTTTTTAATCAATTCGGAAATGCCCTGGACCGCTTTGGCGCTTTCATCAGCCAACTTCCGGACTTCCTCTGCCACGACGGCAAAGCCTTTGCCGTGCTCACCTGCACGCGCAGCCTCAATCGAAGCATTCAGCGCCAGCAGGTTGGTCTGAGCTGCAATATCTCCCACGAGCTGGATGATCTGCTCTACCTTCGCAGCATTATCTTCGAGGCGCTTGACGGTCTGCAATGATTCCTGATTATCTTCCGCCAGCTTGGTAATTCCAGTTACAAGAGAGTGGATGACTTTCTTCGATTCATTCAGATCATCGACTAGCTCACCGGAAACCTGCTGGGACGTTTTCGCCTGCTGCTGTACTTCTTCAGCAATCCTTGTTGCATCCTCGACCGACTCGGCAGTCGCCTGAATCGACACAGCTGAGCTGTCGGCACCCAGGGAAATCTCGCCGATTGTCCTGGAGATGCTTGCAGCCTGCTCGGCGGCAGCTGATGCTTCCTGTGAAATGCTGATTACTTTATCATTGGTATGCTGAAAATTTTCATCGATTTTCGCGACCATTTCCCGGAGATTTGAAAGCATATGGTTGAACGCCGCTCCGAGGGAACGGATTTCATCATCTGATTTGGAAAGCTCCGCGTCTTCCCTGATATCGCCTTCTGCCGCTTTCAGAGCTGTCTTCTCCAGCTTTTGCAGCGGTTTCGTGATAAAGCCGGCCGCAACGAATGTCAATACACCGGACCACATGGCCCCAAGAGAAAGCGTGATAATGTTAAAAGCCGCTTCCCCGAACGGCAGATACTCCTTCACAATTGGATAAAGACCATAAATGAACACCGCACTCGTGGTGTAGGTAATGAATGCCAGTATGGTCGTTAACAGCACAAGCTTTTTTCTCAACCCGAACTTATAGCGCTTCTTCTCCATAATTGCCCCCTGGTCGTTACTTCTCTAATTTGTTAATAATCTGTTCAATATGCTTTTTCAGTTCATTAAAGGTTTCTCTGTATATTTCAAGGCTTCCGCCGAATGGATCAAGGATCTCACCGCCTTGTTCCCCTGCAAACTCTGTCAGTGTAAAGGTTTTGCCCTCTGCTCCCTCAAACATGCTGACCACATTCCATTTATGCCCGGACGTCATCGTCAAAATGACATCTGCCCATTCAACCAGCTCTGCCGTCAGTGCGCTCGAGGTATGTACATGGGCAATTCCCTGCTCCTCAAGAACCTGCTTCGCATATGCGGAGGCCTGTCCCCCATTGGCAGCAAACACACCAGCAGACTTCACCTCAATCCCCGGAAGCTCCCTGCTCTTCAAAATAGCCTCTGCCATCGGGCTCCGGCAAGTGTTACCAGTACAAACAAACAATACGCGTCTCATCGATGCAGCCCCCTTTCCCTCCATTATAAGCCAAATGTCACACTTTCAATAGACAAGCATGGAAAAATTTATAGAAAGTTCACACGAAGTGCGGAAGGGGCTTGCTCAGATTAAGGATCGCGGACTAAAAACGCCACGTCCTGTGGCAACGTCCGCATGACCCGCATCCTGCGGGCCCAGCATAAGGCGCTTAGGAATAAAAGGCGTTCTTTGCCTTTAATTCCTAAGTGACTTATGACTCGAGGCTCTAGCCCCTGGAGCCGGACAAACCGAAATGCGGAGACGGCTTGCCCAGGGCCGACAAGCATAAGACGCGCTAGAATAAAAGGCGTTCTTTGCCTTTAATTCTAGCGTGGCTTATGACTCGAGGCCCTAGCCGTCGCAGCTGGACAATACGAAATGCGGAGGGGGCTTGCCCAGCAAAAGGAACGCAACATAAAAAGACACCCGCCAGGATGCCTTTGTTTTCTGCAATGAATAGCCTCCCGCATTAAAAAAATGGCCATAACAGCTTTATGCCGAAAGCGAGGAGGATGGCTCCGCCGAGTGCTTCGCTGTAGGATCCAAGCCATCCCTGAACCTTGCGTCCGGCCAATAGCCCTGCCCATGTCAGAATCGCCGCGGCTGCACCGAAACATACCAGGACAAGCGCTGTTTTCGCTCCATAAATTCCAAGAGAGAGACCGACCGAAAAGCTGTCCAGGCTGACACTCAACGCAAAAATGAGCAGGCCGAAACCAACGGGTGTAATCAAGCTTGAATCATCATCCTTGATGCTTGACCAAATCATCTGGGCACCGAGCAGCAGCAGCAGCCCTCCCCCGATATAGGCCGCAATAGAGCCGAACTGCTCCGATAGGAACCTGCCGGCAATCATTCCTAACAGCGGCATGAAGACATGGAAAAGACCGATCGTTATTCCTATTTTAAAAATTTGCCTCAGGCGCAGCTCGAACATGCCCATGCCAAGCCCGACCGAAAAAGCATCCATCCCGAGGGCAAACGCCATTAACATCAACGTAATAAGTTCCCCAAAAAACGAAGTCATCCATTCTCCTCCTTGGACTTGCTAATTCAGCATATGCACGTCCAAGGGGAAATAGAATTAGAAAAGTAGAGGCGACTGTTCTATCGAGGAACGCGGACTAAGTACGCCACGTCCTGTGGCAACGTCCGCATGACCCGCATCCTGCGCGCCTCATGCATAAGACGAGCAGGACGGAAGGTTGTTCTGTAACCTTCTGGCCTGCTTGGCTTATGACTCGAGCACCTAGGAGCCGGAGCTGGACAATAGAAAAGCGGAGGCGACTGTTCTATCGAGGAACGCGGACTAAGTACGCCACGTCGTATGGCAACGTCCTCATGACCCGCTTCCTGCGGGCCTAAAAAATGCCAGGCACCTCCCGCGGACAAATCACATTGAAATGTCCACAGACGGTGCCTGGCACTAAAATTATTTAATGATTCGATGGCCTGCTGCTTTGAGAAGCCGGTTCATAATGGCTTCACCGACACCTTCTGCGGGGAAGGATTCGCTGAAGATCACATCCACTCCAGAGCTGTTGAAGCTCCGTAATGCTTCGTAAAGTGAGGCTGCCACTGTTTCCAGATTCGCTCTCCTGCCGCATATAAATGTAAAATCGCTGTCGTAAAATTTTTCATTTTCGGCCGTTGTAAGCACACCGGCTTTCAGGCCTTCCGCATGCTGTTCGTTCACCAATTCCTGAATCCGTTCCCTTGTTCCTTCTACTATATATAAGGGAGCATCAGGTGCATAATGCCGATACTTCATGCCTGGGGAGCGCGGCGCCTCCTTCTCATCGGCAAGCGCAGGATCGGCCGCTACCTCTCCCACTACCTGCTCGAGCTGCTCTTTCGTCACTCCGCCAGGTCTCAGGATGACCGGAATCCCTCCCGTACAATCCAGGACAGTGGATTCAACACCTACTCCGGTAGGACCGCCATCCACAATTCCTGCAATCCTCCCGTTCAAATCTTCCTCCACATGTCCGGCAGTAGTCGGGCTGGGCCGCCCGGACCTGTTCGCGCTTGGAGCGGCTACCGGAACGCCGCTTTCACGGAGAATGGCGAGAGCCACCGGGTGATCCGGCATCCTGATTCCGACCGTATTCAGCCCTGCCGTTGCTGTCTCTGAGAGCTGCCCGTCTTTTTTATTGAATATAATTGTCAGCGGACCTGGCCAAAAGGCTTCCATCAGCTTATCTGCACTAGCCGGGACACTTTCCACAATCCCCTCAAGCTGCTCCCTGTCCGCAATATGAATAATGAGGGGGTTGTCAGAAGGTCTGCCCTTCGCTTCAAATATCTTCTTGACTGCTTCGTCATTTCTTGCATTTCCACCAAGTCCGTAAACAGTCTCAGTCGGAAAGGCAACCGTCTCATTTTGGGCTAAAAGAGCAGCTGCCTGTTTAATCTGTGGATAATCATTTAAACTATCCACATTTTTATCCACTGACCAAATTTCTGTCTTCATTGTTATGCCCACCTTCAATACTGTTCAAATTCTGTGTGGTATACCCTTTGTTTCAGCTTTTAAACCACAATCACTTTTGAAAGTATAAAAGAAGATGGAGGATAACTCAAGTTTTGTCCACAATTTGTGTATAACTTTTCGATAATAGTGGATAACTTTGTGGATATATCCACAATTTATAATGAAAGCTTCAGGAATGAAAAGTTATCCACAGTTAGAATATGCTGGACATGGGCGGAACTGTACAGTTCTTCCGGAAGCTCGCTTTTTTCATCCTGAAAGCCAAGCAGTTTGAAGAACTCTGCTGCTCCTTTTTTATTTGTCGCCATATATAGTGACTCGAGTTCCCTTTCCCTCGCAAGCTGCAGAATCTGCTCCACAAGCAGCAGCAGATCTTTTTCAGATGCTCTTTCCGAAAGTACCAGTGAGCGGAGGAGGCCCACACTTCCTAGAGGCTCAATGCCTAATGTCGCTTTAATATTTTCCTCTTCATCTTCCATAAGCAAGAAATAATTGATAGAATCAGAAATGCCTTCTGTCCCCAGATTGGCTTTTTCCAAAAACGCGGCCAGTTTATTTTCGTCTCCATTTTGTGCACAGCGGATCATTGTCTCCATACGCTCACCCCACTAAGATTTTGTAATCTAGTAATATATCTATGGGGCGCGGGAAAAAGTAGAACATAAAAAGAATAAAAAAACACGGCAGCCATCAGTTAACGGGCTGCCGTGCTATCTGGAATCTTTCAATTTAAACTTCCTTTACACTATAAACTTAGTCGTTGTTGTTGTTTCTTGAATTTCCGCCTTTTTCACCAATTTCGCGGTAGAAGTCTTTATCATGGTTTTCAGAAGTAGCTTCTCCGCCTTTTTGGCCGATCTCCTGGTAGAATTCCTTGTCATGGTTCTCAGAAGTAGCTTCTCCGCCCTTTTTACCGATTTCCTGATAGAATTCCTTGTCATGGCTTTCAGCAGTAGCTTCTCCGCCTTTTTGGCCGATTTCCTGATAGAATTCTTTGTCATGATTTTCAGATGTTGCTTCTCCGCCTTTTTTACCGATCTCTTGATAGAATTCTTTGTCATGGTTATTGCTGGTTGCTTCTCCGCCTTTGCGGCCTCTTTCCTCGCGGGACATTTTATCGTTGTTATTGTTGTTTGCCATGTCTTCCATCTCCTTTTCAGTAATTGTTGTTTTGGCTTACACTCCTTTAATATCCGCTTCTCCCAGAATCAAACATGCTCCCAGCATCTGTAAAAGGCTTGTCATGCACTTGTAACAATGGCATCAGCTTCTCTTGTGCCGTTTTTCCTACAAAAAGAAAAGCCGCTCTATGAAAAGAGCAGCATACTATCCGAAGATTTTATCCCATAATTCTTTGATAAAAAACTTAACTTCCGCCTTTTCTTCCTCTTCTTTAACAAAGACCGGCTCTTTTTCGCTAGATGGTTCTTTAGACTTACTATCTTCCAGCACATTCCCATCTAGTTCTTTTTTACCAACTTCTCCTTTTTCCTGATTTTCCTCTTCGAATCCATCACTTACAGCTACTCCATTCGAGAAATCAAGGAAGCATAGAGGAGGAAAAAGAACACACCACCAGTTCGCTCCATCGCCTTCACCAAGTGTAATTAAAATTGCTTCGTATTCGCCGGCAGGATATAGAAACTGGCCATAGAGCTTAGTAGGAAAATCCACTTTGCCGAAATTGGCTTTAACTGTCTGATCTGAATTTTCTTCTTCTACCACGTTCTCTGCTATCTCCTGGATTTCCGGCAGGCGCGACTTGATTAATGAACGGGCTTCTTCTATTGAAGTCAGTTCGCTGACCCATTCAGTGATTTCCTTATTGACTGCGTCCCTCACCAGCCGTTTCAGCGCCTGGTCTCCTTCGCTGTCACTGTTTGCGAGGATGCGTAGGCGGATGGCTTCCTGCGGTATGACGAGCGGGTCTTCCGCTGCTACCTCTGTTTTTGGTATGTATAGGCTTAGCATTGTTCCTAAGGATAAGATAATGATATATAATTTCGCTAATGATTTTGCTGTCATTTCCGACACCGTCCCTTCACTAATCCATTGTGGACAGGAAGGGGGATTCTTAAACTAGCAAAATATAAAAAAAAAATCCCGTGTTTGAGATCTGTCATTTAGATTGCTTATAAATGGGGTCTGTTGATTTCCGTTCCAGGCACTTCGCTTTCCGCGGGGCGGCGCTGAGCCTCCTCACCGCTGCGCGTCTGCGGGGTCTCAGCTTTGCCGCTGCAATCCAGCAGGAGTCTTCGTGCCCTCACGGAAATCAACAGGCTTTAATATTTAGATGGCAGGTTTGTGTTTCATTCGTTTTCAAACGAAGAACAATGGCTTGCTCTTTTATAAAAACTTAGCAATCTTTCTTCACCCCATCAAACTGCCAGCCAATCTCAGCAAAAACCATCCGGTCCTTCCCATTGATGTCGTAGACTATGTCTATGTTGGCATCTGGGAATGCGGTCCGCAGCAGTTCTGATACGGCTTTGCTTTGGCCGGCGCCGACCTCGAAGCCGACGAGTGATTTTTCTTTTAGGACGAGCGGCAGTTCTTCCATGAAGCGTCGGTAGAGGTCGAGTCCATCCTGGCCGGCGAATAGGGCGCGGTGGGGCTCGTTTTCGGTGACGACTTCAGACATCCCTTCCATATCGCTGAGCGGGATATAGGGAGGATTGGATATGATAATATCGAATTTCCGGCTTTCCTCTATGAAAGGCTGCAGCAGGTCTCCTAAAATAAACTCGATTTCAGCACCGTTCTTGTCTGCATTTTCCTTTGCCGTGTCAAGGGAAGGCCCGTACACATCTGTGGCAGTTACCTGGAGGTCAGGCGATTCCAATTTCAGGGTTACCGCAATCGCTCCGCTTCCGGTTCCAATATCAGCAGCCGCAGAGGCAGCCTCTCTGCCGAAAAGCTTTTCCTTCCTCTTCAGGGCTTCCAGCACCAGCTCTTCTGTTTCCGGACGGGGGATGAGAACATTTCCATTCACAAGGAATGTCCGCCCATAAAATTCTTCTTTTCCAATGATATATTGGACCGGCCTGCCGTCCGCGTGCAGCTGGACTGCTTCTTTGAAGGCCCCTTGTATCCTCGGATCCAGCTCTTCCCTCATCTCCGCAAGCAGGCGGGAACGGCTCATATTCAGAAAGTGGCCCAGGAGGATTTCACCCGCGTTGGAATCTCTCCCTGCCGTTTCTAAAAAAGAAGAAGCCCACTTCAGGGCTTCATAGACTTTCATAGGCTGATCAGGCATCTGAAGCTTCCTTCAGCTTGGCTGACTGCTCTTCCATGATCAAGGCATCAATCACTTCGTCCAGCTTGCCTTGAAGAATCTGGTCAAGCTTCTGGATGGTCAGGCCGATGCGGTGATCTGTTACACGGTTTTGCGGGAAGTTGTAGGTGCGGATCCGTTCAGAACGGTCACCGGTGCCCACTGCGGATTTCCGCTGCTGGTCGTATTCCGCCTGTGCTTCCTGCTGGAATTTATCATACACACGGGCACGAAGAACCTTCATTGCCTTTTCTTTGTTCTTGATCTGTGATTTTTCGTCCTGGCAGGAAACAACCGTCCCTGTAGGCAAGTGGGTCAGGCGCACGGCTGACATCGTCGTGTTAACGCTCTGGCCGCCTGGTCCGCTTGAAGCAAATGTATCGACGCGGATATCTTTATCGTGGATCTCGATTTCAACTTCTTCCGCTTCCGGCAGAACCGCAACCGTTGCTGTCGAAGTATGGATGCGGCCGCCAGATTCAGTTTCAGGCACACGCTGAACACGGTGGGCCCCATTCTCGAACTTCAGCTTGCTGAAGGCACCGTTTCCGTTGATGATAAAAATGATTTCTTTGTAGCCGCCGACACCTGTTGAGCTGGCCTCGATCACATCTGTTTTCCAGCCCTGCACCTCGGCAAAGCGGCTGTACATGCGGTAAAGATCACCGGCAAACAGAGCAGCCTCGTCGCCGCCTGCCGCTCCGCGGATTTCCATAATAACGTTTTTATCATCGTTAGGGTCTTTCGGGATCAAAAGGATCTTCAGGCGCGCTTCCAGAGCTTCCACTCTGTCTTCGAGCTCTCCTATCTCTTCCTTCACCATCTCGCGCATTTCTGCATCGAGCTTCTCTTCGAGCATCGCTTTTGCATCCTGGTATTGCCCGCGGACTTCTTTATACTCGCGGTATGCCTCCACCGTTTCCTGGATGCCTGACTGCTCCTTGGAATATTCGCGCAGCTTCTTTGTATCATTAACAATCTCAGGATCGCTCAAAAGCTCATTCAGCCTTTCGTAGCGATCTTCTACAGCTTGAAGACGATCGTACACAGTCCTTCACCTCATTTTGATTCTATTCTATATAAATCGGCTTTCACACCTAAAAAAGCTCATAAATTCATAAAATAAGTCCATTAAACCATCATGCCCATAACATTCTAATTATAGTATACAGCGCATCCCAGGTCAAAACCTAAAAAGCCCCGGAAAACCAGGGCTGGAAGTGCATAGGCAGTGGTATAGGTGACAGGCACCTTTCAAAAAAGAAGTGGTATAGGTGACAGGCACCCAATTCAATACAAACCTACCCAAATCAAGGTCTTCGCACAGAAAGGTGGTACAGGTGCCTGTCACCATTTCAAAGAAGTGGTACAGGTGCCTGTCACCATTTTTTCACCTTCTCCTACCGCTCACTCAACCGCACTTCAATGTTATACCGTGGAAGGGCTTTGGTGAGTGTTTTGTGCAGTTCGGCCTGGGCCTTGCGTTTTTCTTCGGCTGACAGGCTTTTGTCTGTGTGGGCCGTGACCCACATGCGGCCGCCGTTGATCCAGACTTCATCCGGCTCATATTCTGTGTATTGATTGACGACCTGGCGCGCTTTGTCAACATCAGATTGATCGTTGACCCGCCCTCCATCGATATTGAGGAAGTTCGGGTTCTGATCGCTCATCGTCCTGTCGCGGTCCTCGTCAGACACTTGATCAAGGCCCCTTTTTACCTGGCCCCCGCCGTCAGTGATCAAGTTTGTCCCATTCTGGTCTTCGTTCTGCTCATGGATCCCCGCCACATTATCATCCTGTGCACATCCTCCCAATAGAGCGGCCAAAAGGACTGCTGCAGCTGCGAAAATGGATTTCATCATTTCAAACACCTCCATTAATAGGTTTTCCTTTCCCGGAGGTGAATCCACAACCCAAATTCAGGCAGTTTGCTGGAGGAATCCGGCCACTCGGACAGCAAAAAACCCTGCTTTCACTAAGCAGAGCCTGAGCTTTCATCTATTAGGATAACGTACGGGTCGTTTCCGAACTGTTGAGGACATTCGGCGATTTCGGAACTTCGTGGTGGTGGCGGCAGCGCGGCTCATAAGCCTCTGATGCTCCGACAAGAATGACCGGATCATCGTATGAAGCCGGCTTTCCGTTAATGAGGCGCTGGGTCCTGCTGGCAGGCGAACCGCACACTGCACATACTGCCTGAAGCTTTGTCACAAGTTCTGCAATTGCCATCAAAGCCGGCATCTGGCCAAACGGCTCACCGCGGAAATCCTGGTCGAGCCCGGCAGCGATCACCCGGTATCCGCTATCAGCTAAATGCTGAATCACCTTCACAACTTCATCATCGAAAAATTGCACTTCATCAATGGCGATAATCTCCATATCTTCATCAATATGCTTGAAGATGTCCGTTGAATGGCTGATGGGTTTGGCAATGACTGATGTTCCATTGTGGGAGACAACTGCTTCCTCGCTGTAGCGGTTATCGATCTGCGGCTTGAACACAGCTATCTTCTGCTTTGCAAATTGCGCTCTTCTGACACGGCGGATGAGCTCTTCCGATTTTCCCGAAAACATGCTGCCGCAGATAACCTCAACCCAGCCGTGGTGCTTCATTACATACATGAGTGGCCTCTCCTTCCTTGCTAAAGAAAACACGGCGCCAAAGCGCCAATTCCCCTTTTACAACTTACACTTTTTGTTAAAAGTATAAACCTATCTAATCATCATATTCTTCTATCGGCAATAAAAAACAGGCAAGAAGTAAAAACTTGCCTGTTTCTTATCATTATTGCTGTTGACCTTTAAGACCGTATTTTTTGTTGAAACGATCCACACGTCCGCCTGCTTCAGCGAATTTCTGACGGCCAGTATAGAATGGGTGGCATTCAGAGCAAGTCTCAACACGAACCTCATCTTTTACAGAACCAGTTTCAAACTGATTGCCGCAAGCACATGTAACCGTGATTTTCTTGTAATTAGGATGAATTCCTGCTTTCATTTCTTTCATCTCCTTTTGCCCTGAGTCTTGCGAAACAGAGTTATATAGTACGATGCTTGGACACACCGTATAATTCAAAAACACACTGTTGTTATTATAACAAGGACATCATGTTTTTGCAAGATGGGATTTACTGACTTTCAGATTGTGAACAGATCAGGATTGGGAACGCCTGCCGTTCTTCATTTCTTCGCCGAGATTGGCAAAGAACTCCTCATTGGATTTCGTCTGCTTCAGCTTGCGGAGGAACTTCTCAGCAAAATCAGGCGCATCCGACATCGACTTCCTGATCGCCCACAGCTTGTCCAGATGCTCTTTCGGAATAAGCAGCTCTTCTTTCCGTGTACCTGAACGGCGGATATCGATGGCCGGGAAAATACGGCGCTCTGCAAGCTGGCGGTCAAGGTGAAGCTCCATGTTTCCTGTTCCCTTGAACTCTTCGTAAATGACATCATCCATCCGTGAGCCGGTATCAACAAGGGCTGTTGCTAGGATGGTCAGGCTTCCGCCTTCTTCAATATTCCTCGCCGCCCCGAAGAAACGCTTCGGACGGTGGAATGCTGCAGGGTCAATCCCCCCGGACAGCGTACGTCCGCTTGGCGGGATGACCAGGTTATAAGCACGAGCAAGCCTTGTGATGCTGTCCATGAGGATGATGACATCCCGTTTATGCTCCACGAGGCGCATTGCCCGGTCAAGGACAAGCTCGGCCACTTTAATATGGTTTTCGGGCACTTCATCAAATGTCGAGCTGACTACATCACCGGCAACAGAACGTTCAATATCAGTCACTTCTTCCGGGCGCTCATCAATGAGGAGAACAATCAGCTCTGCCTCAGGATGATTCGTCGTGATGCTGTTGGCGATTTCCTTTATCAGCATCGTTTTACCCGCTTTCGGCGGAGCGACAATCAGTCCGCGCTGGCCGAATCCAACCGGTGCAAGTACGTCCATGATCCTTGTGGACACATGCTTCGGCGTTGTTTCCAGCTTCATCTGCCTATCAGGATATAAAGGCGTCAAAGCCGGGAAGTGGACACGCTCCTTGGCAGATTCCGGATCGTCGCCATTGACAGCTTCAACCTGCAGGAGGCCGAAGTAGCGCTCATTCTCCTTCGGCGGGCGGACTTTTCCGGATACTTTATCTCCGTTCCTTAAATCAAATCTCCTGATTTGCGAAGCGGAAATGTAGATATCCTCTGAGCTTGGCGAGTAATTGATCGGCCTTAGGAAGCCAAAGCCCTCAGACTGGATGATCTCCAGCACGCCTTCCATGAAAAAGTAGCCTTCCTGCTCAGCGCGGGCTTTCAGGATGGCAAAAATCAGCTCTTTCTTTGTCAGCTTGCTGTAGTAGGAAACTTTATATTCCCGGGCAAGTTCATAGAGCTCTTTTAACTTCATATTTTCTAAACTGGATATATTTAATCCCATATTGACACCACTCTTTTGAATTTTAAATCATTTTCCCCATATAAAATGACAATATCGTACTGTATTAAGAATATGAAAGGAAAAAGGAAAGAAAGCGTTTGAGGTTCATCGAAGCATTGGAAGGATGATTCAGCTTGTTAAAAAGGATAGTATCTTTGGTATGTTCCTGGCACTCAGGCTTAAACAGACCATATCTGCACTGCATAACCATCATAACAGATTTCAAAAACAATCTCTATTTTACCCTTATACCTGAAAGTTAATCAATATAATTTTTTCGTTCTTTCATAGATTGCCTTGTTTCGGGGGAATATATAAAGGGACCGGCTTCAGCCGGCAAGCCAGGTCCCCTCTCTTATATCATTTTTTCTGCAGGCCGATTCCGATTCCCTTCAGTGAAAGGGTTTGCACCGGCATGCAAAAAAAATCTTTATTTCATGACAAGATGCGGCTTCTTCTTCAGGCTGTGACGCCCGTCGATGAAGCGGACCGTGCCTGATTTGGCGCGCATGACAAGTGAATGCGTAGAACCGTAAGAGCCCTTGAACTGGACCCCTCTCAGCAGCTCGCCGTCTGTGACGCCTGTTGCTGCAAAGATGGCATCATCACCTTTGACAAGGTCTTCCATGCGAAGAATCTTTCCAAGGTCAAGGCCCATGCTTTGGCATCTTTCAACTTCAGCATCGCTGTGCGGAACCAGCTTGCCCTGGATTTCGCCGCCCAGGCATTTCAGCGCAACTGCAGCGAGCACCCCTTCCGGCGCACCTCCGGATCCGAACAGAATATCTACACCTGTATGGTCAAAAGCGGTATTGATGGCACCTGCAACATCGCCATCATTGATCAGCTTGATCCTTGCCCCTGCTTCACGCAGCTGGCTGATGATATGCTGATGACGCTCCCGGTTCAGCACGGTTGCCACGACATCTTCAATATCTTTGTTCTTGGCCCTGGCGACAGCCCTCAAGTTATCGATAACAGAAGCATTGATATCAATTTCACCGACCGCTTCGGGACCGACTGCAATCTTATCCATATACATATCAGGTGCATGAAGAAGATTGCCATGATCAGCGACAGCCAGGACAGCAAGCGCGTTCCAGCCTCCGGAGGCTACGATATTGGTGCCTTCGAGCGGATCTACCGCTACATCGACGCGGGGGCCATAGCCTGTCCCAAGCTTTTCTCCGATATAAAGCATTGGCGCCTCATCCATTTCCCCTTCCCCGATTACAACAGTACCCTTCATTGGCACCGTGTCGAACACATCCCTCATGGCAGAGGTAGCAGCATCATCAGCTTCATCCTTTACGCCTCTTCCCATCCAGCGGGCTGAAGCAAGTGCTGCTGCTTCTGTAACACGGATAAGCTCCATCGATAAACTTCTTTCCATTCTGTTTTCCTCCCCGGGTTGTTTTCTCTATCTGTCTTCAGGCGTTTTTCATCTGCTCCATTTCTTCCTTGGTCAGATTCTCGCGCCAGATGGTCGCACCCAGCCCATTGAGCTTTTCAACAAGATGGCTGTAGCCGCGGTCTATATGCTCAAGTCCTGTCACTTCCGTTATACCTTCGGCTTTCAGCCCGGCAATGACGAGGGCGGCTCCCGCTCTGAGATCGCTCGCCTTCACCTTGGCCCCCTGCAGACGGATCGGGCCATTGATGATCGCTGAACGGCCTTCGACTTTAATGCTGGCATTCATTCTCCTCAGCTCATCAATATGCTTGAAGCGGGCACCGTAGATGGTGTCCGTCACCATGCTTGTCCCTTCGGCCCCTGTCAGCAAAGACGTGAAAGGCTGCTGGAGATCGGTCGGGAATCCCGGATACACAAGCGTTTTAATATCAACGGCCTTCATTTTTTCAGCTGGGCTGACAAAAATCTGGTCATCTCCCGCCTCTATGTTCACGCCCATTTCACGCAGCTTGGCAATCAGTGATTCCAAATGCTGGGGAATGACATTATCGATCAGGATCCCTTCACCCGCAGCAGCACCGAGGATCAGATATGTCCCTGCTTCAATCCGGTCCGGAATGATGGTGTGGCGGCAGCCGTGCAGCTGGTCCACCCCTTCAATTCTGATGACATCTGTACCCGCTCCCTTGATTTTCGCACCCATATTGGTGAGGAGCGTTGCCACATCGATGATTTCAGGCTCTTTCGCCGCATTTTCAATAATCGTCTTCCCTTTGGCCCTGACCGCAGCCAGCATAATATTGATCGTGGCACCGACACTGACGACATCCAGGTAAATTCTTGCACCTTTCAGCTCGTCTGCGCGGAGATAAATGGCACCCTGCTCATTTGTCACGCTGGCACCGAGCGCTTCAAAGCCTTTAATATGCTGGTCGATCGGACGCGGTCCCAGATGGCATCCGCCAGGCAGGCCGATCACCGCTTTTTTAAAGCGTCCGAGCATCGCCCCCATCAAATAATAAGAGGCACGCAGCTTTTTAACTTTTCCATTGGGCAAGGGCATGGAAATCATCGAAGAAGGATCAACGGTCATATCGTTATCAGCAAAATCGACACTTCCGCCAATTTCCTCCAAAAGCCCTTTCAGTATTTGAACGTCAGAAATATCCGGCAAACCTTCAATTGTTACGGGGGAATCTGCGAGAATCGTAGCAGGGATCAATGCTACCGCACTGTTCTTGGCTCCGCTGATTCTAACAGTTCCTTTTAAAGGGTAGCCGCCCGCAATCATAAGCTTTTCCATTTTTGACTTCCTTTCCTGCCCTTAAGTGCCTTTGCAAATCTCTGAACATTGATTGCCAGCCTGCCGCTGCAGGCGAAAGTATAGCACCGTTGGACTTTTCATTCTCAGTATGGGATAGCTTGTCCATTATATCAAAAGCTACCGTATAGGGATAATTTTCCATGAGCAAAAGACGAATTCCGACATTATCCTCACCATCTAGTTTACACGAAAATTTAAACTTCATGTATGAGAATTGAAAAAAGTTAAATTTTTGAAGTATGCACTTACATTTCCGCCTATTCAGATAATTCCCGGCGCAGCAGTGCTCTCTTCGGGGTTATTCAGAACGCTTGTCCCAATCAGCCAAAAATGCTTCAATCCCTTTGTCAGTCAGAGGGTGATTGAACATTTGATTGATGACCTTAAGCGGGACGGTGGCAATATGGGCTCCTCTCAGGGCTGAATCCGTGACATGCTGCGGATGGCGGACTGAAGCTGCAATGATTTCTGTCTCGATTCCGTGGATATCAAAGATTTCCCTGATGGAAGTTACAAGGTCCAGACCATTATGGCCAATATCATCAAGCCTGCCAAGGAATGGAGAAACATAGGAAGCACCGGCCCTTGCTGCAAGCAAAGCCTGATTGGCGCTGAAGATGAGGGTTACATTCGTTTTGATCCCTTCTTTTGAAAAAGCATGGACAGCCTTCAGTCCATCCGGTGTCATTGGGACCTTGATGGTGATATTAGGGGCGATTGCCGCCAGTTCCTTCCCTTCTTTGATCATGCCTTCTGCATCAAGTGCGATGACCTCTGCGCTGACAGAGCCGGGTACAAGCTCGGCAATTTCCTTCAGCCTGTCATGGAATGAAATATTTTTTTCTTTTGCCACTAAAGAAGGATTGGTCGTTACTCCTGCCAGTATTCCCAGAGCATGGGCCTCTTTAATCTCTTCCAGGTTTGCCGTATCAATAAAAAATTTCATTTCGCTTCCCCCTAAGATTATTCGACTTATTTTTTAAAATCGACATAAATGAATTGAAACCGCCTTTCAGAAAGGCGGTTTCAAGTCTATTTTAACATACTGGATCTGTATTAAGCTTTGTTAGAAGAACCGAATTCGCGCATTTTGCCGATTACTGTTTCTTTAATCGCTTCACGTGCAGGTCCTAAGTATTTGCGCGGATCGTACACTTCTGTGTCAGCCGCCAATACTTCGCGCACGCGCTTCGCGGAAGCAATCTGGTTCTCAGTGTTTACGTTGATTTTCGCTGTTCCAAGGGAAACAGCTTTCTGGATGTCTTTAGTAGGAATGCCTGTACCGCCATGAAGGACTAAAGGCATGCCTGTAAGCTTTCCGATCTCTTCCATTTCAGCAAAGCCAAGGTTTGGCTCGCCTTTGTAAGGACCGTGAACAGAGCCAAGTGCAGGAGCAAGGCAGTCAATGCCAGTGCGCTTGACAAGCTCGTCACATTCTTTAGCATCAGCATAGATGACGCCGTCAGCTACTACATCGTCTTCCTGCCCGCCGACAGTTCCAAGCTCGGCTTCAACAGAAACACCTTTTGAGTGTGCATATTCTACCACTTTAGAAGTGATTTCCACGTTTTCCTCGAAAGGACCGTGTGAAGCATCGATCATGACAGACGTGAAGCCTGCATCGATTGCTTCTTTACATTTATCGAAGCTTGAACCGTGGTCAAGGTGGATGGCAACAGGAACAGTGATCTTATAGTCCTCAAGAAGCCCTTCTACCATTTTCACAGTTGTCTTGAAGCCGCCCATATAACGAGCTGCACCTTCGGAAACACCAAGGATAACAGGTGATTTCTCTTCTTCTGCAGCCTGAAGGATCGCTTGAGTGAACTCAAGGTTATTTAAATTAAATTGACCTACAGCATAGCCTTCTGATTTAGCTTTGTTCAGCATATCAGTCATGGAAACTAAAGGCATATTTCTTCCTCCTTATTAATGATTGCATCGTTCTTTGCAGGGATTCACATAAAGTTTTTCCCAGCATGCCCATGAATATGTACCCTATCTTGCAATAGGCAAAACGGACGCAATCCTTTGGAATTCATTTGTATCATACCAAAAGAGAATCAGAAATTCCATTAATCCAGCGCTATTTTTCGCTGCAGGACAGAATATTTTAAAGCAAACGCTATCATTTTAAATATTCATTTTTTTGGACCGGACCAGCATATTTTTTTAACCAGCTGGCATTTAACATTAGAATTTATCCGGACTCTCCTAAAATGAATTCGTGATAGGGACATACTTTTTGACAGCAGCCCTGATGTCATCAATATCAAATGGCTTGGCAAAATGGGTCAAAGCCCCCAGGTCCTTTGCCTCCTGGATCATGTCGAGCTCACCATAGGCAGTCATGATGATCACACGGATATCCTGGTCGATGACTTTCATTCTCTTCAGGATTTCAATGCCGTCCATGCCGGGAATTTTCATATCGAGCAGGACAAGATCCGGAGAATGTTTTGTAACGATTTCGAGGGCCTGGACGCCATTTGCAGCCTGATAGGTGTCATAGCCTTCCTTTTGCAGCACTTCATTCAATAGAATGCGGATGCCGAACTGATCGTCTACTATTAATATTTTCCCTTTCATACAGCCACCTCTTCCCTAAAATAGTTACATCTGATGCTGATAGACAGAAAGCGGAATTCTTATGTCCTGCCGGGCTTAGATAACCCTTCTATATTTTTGACAGCACATAAGAATTCCCGCTTTCCCGATAAGATAAGAAGCTCACTGCTGACACTTGCCGCTTCCCGCACGGAAGCTATGCAGACTGCTGTTATGCGGGATTCCAGCGCCAGTGAAATCAAACTCCTGCTTTTTTAAAAGTGACCATTGGTCATAGAAAATATATCCACTTCTCAACATTCTCCCTTTCCCGTCTGAATTCCTGCTTCTTTTTGTTCGATTCTGCCGAATATTTTACCTTTAGCTTTCATTTCACTATAATAAGACCACAAATAGTGTTCATGATCCTGCGGAGTTTATGACCTGCAGATTGATTATTGCACCAATTAGGAGGAAGTTCACATTGCTAAAAATGTTTTCAACCCAGCTGACGGGAATCTTCAAAAAGCTGATGGAAAAAGAAGAATTCAGCATTGAGGACGCAGCCCGGCTGCTGGCCCAGGCCCCTGCAGGCGAAGGCAGGATCCAGATTTATGCCACCCGCGAAATGAAGGCTGCTGTCCTGGAGGCAACCGAAGGAGCAGAACCGCTCGCATCCGCTGCCCATTGGACTGATGCTCATTCAGAAAATGATATCGCTGATACAGACCGCTTTCTGATCATCTCCCGCCACTCTAATGATGAACAGGCAGTCGCCCTGGCAAAAGCACTTTCTGAAAAAATGATTCCGTTTGCCGCCATTTCCACTGCTGTGGAAGGAGAAGGCCCATCCCTTGCTGAGCTTGCGGATGTCCATATCGACCTGAAATTAACAAAGGGACTGCTTCCCGATGAAGAAGGGAACCGCTTCGGCTACCCCTCTGCCATCGCTGCACTCTTTGTATACCATGGTCTGAAGTTCACGATTGATGAGATATTGAGTGAGTATGAATAGCAGAACAGATGACTCCAAGTACAGTTTTCTGCCTCTAATGGGGCTGTTGATTTCCGTTCCAGGCACTTCGCTTTCCGCGGGGCGACGCTGAGCCTCCTCACGCTTACGCGCTGCGGGGTCTCAGCATTGCCGCTACTTTCCCGCAGGAGTCTTCGTGCCTTCCACTGCAATCAACAGGGTTTCTTACGCTCTTTGGGCATCTTGCAGTTATTCACCCTGTTAAAAAACTAAGCCCCCTCAAATCCAGAGGGGGCTTTAGTATACTTAGTTATTTTCCTGATGCTTCAAGGATGCACCGACGAAGTCGCGGAACAGCGGCTGCGGGCGGTTTGGCCTTGAGATGAATTCAGGGTGGAACTGGGAAGCGACAAACCAAGGGTGATCCTTCACTTCAATGATCTCAACAAGACGGCCGTCCGGGCTTGTACCAGAGAAGACAAAGCCTTTCTCCTCCATTGCCTGGCGGTAATGGTTGTTGAACTCATAGCGGTGGCGGTGGCGCTCATAGACAACCTCATCCTGGTAAGCAGCATATGCATTTGTTTCTTCATTCAGCTTGCACGCCTGCAGGCCAAGGCGGAGCGTCCCTCCGAGATCTTCAATGTCCTTCTGCTCAGGCAGCAGGTCAATGATCGGATGCGGTGTAGAAGGATCAATTTCCGCTGAATGCGCTCCTTCCAATGAAAGGACATTGCGGGCAAATTCAATGGAAGCAAGCTGCATGCCAAGGCAGATGCCAAGGAATGGGCGCTTCTGCTCGCGTGCATACTGAATGGCAAGGATCTTTCCATCAATGCCGCGGTCGCCGAATCCGCCCGGAACAAGGATTCCGTCAGCATCCTGAAGAAGCTCCTCCACGTTTCCTTCTGTTACTTCTTCTGAATTGACCCATTTGATTTCAATATCAGAATCATAGGAATAGCCGGCATGTTTCAATGCTTCCACAACAGAAATATAGGCATCCTGCAGCTCTACATACTTTCCGACAAGGGCGATCTTCGTTGTCTTGGACAGATTGCGGACCTTGTTCAGAAGCTCTGTCCATTCAGCCATATCTGCCTGTCCGCAATCCAGCTTCAAGTGATCACAGACGATCTGGTCAAAATTCTGCTCCTGCAGGGCAAGTGGGACTGCGTATAATGTATCGGCATCACGGCACTCGATAACAGCCTTCGGATCAAGGTCACAGAACAGACCGATTTTATCCTTCATATCCTGGGAAACCGGCATCTCAGTACGAACGACAATGACATTTGGCTGGATCCCTAGGCTTCGCAGTTCTTTTACGCTGTGCTGTGTCGGCTTTGTCTTCATTTCGCCTGCAGCTTTGATGTAAGGAATCAAGGTACAGTGGATGTACATAACGTTGTCGCGGCCGATATCACTCTTGATCTGGCGGATCGCCTCAAGGAATGGCAGGGATTCGATATCCCCTACTGTACCGCCGATTTCTGTGATGACGACATCGGCATTGGTCTCATGACCTGCACGCATAACTCTTTCTTTGATTTCATTGGTAATATGCGGGATAACCTGGACTGTTCCGCCCAGATAGTCGCCGCGGCGCTCTTTTTTCAGGACAGTGGAATAGATTTTTCCAGTTGTCACATTATTGAACTTAGTCAGATTGATATCGATAAAGCGCTCATAGTGGCCAAGATCCAAATCCGTTTCGGCGCCATCGCCTGTAACGAAAACTTCACCGTGCTGGTATGGGCTCATGGTTCCCGGGTCAACGTTGATATAGGGGTCAAACTTCTGAATGGTGACATTCAAGCCTCTGTTTTTCAGCAAGCGGCCCAAAGACGCAGCGGTGATCCCTTTTCCCAATGACGACACAACGCCGCCTGTTACAAAAATATACTTTGTCATGTTATTTCCCCCTCATATTCAGTTTGTGCATTTTCTGCATCCTTTAGGTAAGGCTTTTCCTAAAAAAAATTTGCTGTTCCTGGTTGTAGCCAAGAACAGCTAAAAATAAAAAGCGCTCCCTACCAAACAGTAAGGGAGCGCTATTGCATATACATTCATATGGTCCTTTTTTAAGGAGCCCAAAAATGATTCTACAAGCCTGGCTTGGAAAAGTCAAGCGATTATAGATCTTCTTCGTCTTCGTCGAGGTCCTCGTCTTCTTCATCAAGGTCTTCGTCTTCTTCGATATCATCTTCAAGAAGTTCATCATCATCTTCGAAGTCGTCGTCTGAGTCCTCATCAAGATCGTCTTCGAGTAGATCGTCGTCATCCTCGTCCAGATCATCATCGTCATCAAGGTCATCGTATTCGATGTCTTCCTCGTCGAGCTCATCATACTCGTCCAGATCAAGATCGATGTCTTCAGCCTTCGCCGCTTTCTTGGCCTTTTTCTTCTTCGGCTTCGCTGCTGTCATTGTATCTTCTTCCATTGTATCAACAGGGTACCAGCTGCGGAGGCCCCAGCGGTTTTCTCCCATTGCAATGAAGCGGCCGTCAAGGTTCAGGTCAGTATAGAACTGGGCGATCCTTGAGCGGATTTCCTCATCTGATACTTCAAGACGCGTTTTATATTCGTTCATAATGTCGGTAAAAGAAACCTGCTGCTTTGTGCCTTTAAGCAGTTCGTAGGCAATATCGATAAAGGACATTTCCTGCAGCTCTTCTTTTGTGAATTGGTCTAGACTCACTATACGCACTTCCTTTCCCTATATAACACTCGCTATCGGAGCGCAAAATACTGTAAAAACACCGGGGCTTCCCGGATATGCATTGCTTTTAAAAAGGCATAGGATTCAGCCTCTCCAAAAGCATCCCTAGATGAATAAAAGGCATAAGAATGCCTTTTGCAAGCTGGATAGACAGCTTATGTAAAATACATATTCTTCATTATAAACAAATTGCTGGTGTTTATGCTAGTTCTATCTCCAGTTTCCTTGCATTTTTGCTGTGAGACAAACTTTTGGAAGGCTTGCTGCTGAAGGTCTCCCGGATGGCTTTCTTCTTTTGCACGGGAAGAGCTTCTATCCGGGGACCCTTTCAGGTCTTTTTCCTCTTCCCCGGCCCCCTGCCTTTTCTTCCGGAGAGCTGGCCCATGGCCTGGTACAGAAAGTAGATGGACAGCAAAAAGAAAGCGACCGCACCAAGCTGCCTCTGGTATAAGAAGTAGAAGGCCGCTATCGCAGCAGCAAAAGCGCCTATTGAAAATATCTGTCTCAATCCGTTCACATCCTGCATATCAATATCACTTAGGACTGCATTCCCTTTCATTATAGCGGAGAAAAGCCTTTTATCCTAAACACATTATGATGTTTTCCAGAAAAATATATCCTTTTTCCGAATACAAGACAGAGCCATGGGCTGTCTTTGGCCCCTGGCTCTATCCTTGCTACATATTGCGGCGGTATTGTCCGCCCACCTCATACAGCGCCCTCGTGATCTGCCCGAGGCTTGCATACTTGACGGTTTCCATAAGCTCGGCAAAGATATTGCCGTCTGTCACCGCTGCTTCTTTCAGGCGGGACAGGGCTTCACCTGCATGATCCTTGTTCCGTTCCTGGAAGCTCCTGAGATTCCTGATTTGTGTTTCTTTTTCTTCCTTCGTCGCCCTTGCGATTTCCATGCTGTCCATCTGCTCTTCTGACGGAGGATTTGGATTCAGATATGTGTTCACGCCGATGATCGGGAGCTCACCGGTATGCTTCTTCATTTCATAATACATAGATTCATCCTGGATCTTGCCCCGCTGGTACTGCATTTCCATGGCACCGAGCACGCCGCCCCTGTCGTTGATCCGTTCGAACTCCTGCAGGACCGCTTCTTCCACCAGGTCTGTCAGTTCATCGATGATGAAGGCCCCCTGAAGAGGATTTTCATTCTTTGTAAGGCCATGCTCTTTTGTAATGATCATCTGGATGGCCATCGCCCGGCGGACAGATTCCTCCGTAGGCGTGGTGATTGCTTCATCATAGGCATTCGTGTGCAGGGAGTTGCAGTTATCATGGAGAGCCATTAATGCCTGCAGTGTTGTCCGGATGTCATTGAAATCAATTTCCTGGGCATGGAGTGAGCGCCCTGAAGTCTGGATATGGTACTTCAGCTTCTGGCTCCGCTCATTGGCTCCGTATTTATCCCTCATTACAGTTGCCCAGATGCGGCGGGCCACCCTGCCGATGACGGTGTATTCCGGATCGAGCCCATTTGAGAAAAAGAAGGAAAGATTCGGTGCAAAATCATCGATTTTCATGCCTCTGCTCAAATAGTACTCAACATAAGTGAAGCCGTTCGCCAGCGTAAAGGCCAGCTGTGACAGCGGGTTTGCCCCTGCCTCGGCGATATGGTAGCCGGAAATGGAGACAGAATAATAATTGCGGACCTTTTTATCAATAAAATACTGCTGGATATCACCCATCATCCTGAGGGCAAATTCTGTTGAGAAGATGCAAGTATTCTGTCCCTGGTCTTCCTTCAGGATATCCGCCTGGACGGTACCGCGCACCGTCTGCAGAGTCGCCGCCCTTACTTCTTCATGCTCCGCTTCGTTAAGCTTTCTGCCAAGCTCTCCTTCTTTCTTTTCCACCTGCTGCTCGACCGCCGTGTTCATGAACATGGCCAGAATGATCGGTGCCGGTCCGTTAATGGTCATTGAAACAGATGTGGACGGATGACAAAGGTCAAAGCCGGCATATAATTTTTTCATATCATCAAGCGTACAGATGCTGACACCGCTCTCCCCAACCTTGCCGTAAATATCCGGGCGGTAGTCCGGATCCTCGCCGTATAAGGTGACGGAATCAAACGCTGTGCTCAGGCGCTTTGCCGCATCGTCCTTTGATAGGTAATGGAAGCGGCGGTTCGTCCGTTCCGGTGTCCCTTCCCCGGCGAACTGGCGCTTCGGATCCTCTCCCTCCCGCTTGAACGGGAAGACGCCTGCGGTATACGGGAAGGCACCCGGCACATTCTCTCTGTAGATCCAGCGGATGATTTCGCCGTAGTCCCTGTATTTCGGGAGCGCGACCTTAGGGATCTGCAGGCCTGAAAGGCTCTTTGTCTTCAGGATGGTAATGATTTCTTTATCGCGGATCCTTGTTGTGAACTGCTCCCCGGAGTATTTCTCCTTGAGGTTTTCCCAGCCTTCCAGGATCTTTTTTGATTCGGCTGTCAGCTTTTCTTTTGTTTCCGCAGCCAGGTCCTCTAAGGAAACCAGAGTCTCTTCGCTTCCGCCTGACTCTTTTACGGCCTGGATTGCTCCTTCAAGCTGGAACAGCTTCCTGGCAAGGGCTGCCTGGTCTTCCGCTTTTTTATGGTAATTGCGGACCGTTTCAGATACTTCGCGCAAATAATAGCGCTGTTCATTCGGAATGATGACATTCTGCTTTTCGACCACTTCATTTTTGGAAAAAGAAGTGCTCCAGCCGAGGCCCGCTTTTTCATTCATTTTTTCGACCAGCGCGGCAAATAAAGCATTGGTGCCCGGATCATTGAACTGGCTGGCGATCGTGCCGTAGACCGGCATCTCTTCCAGCTCTTTCTCAAACAGCATATGGTTGCGCTGATATTGCTTCTGCACCTGGCGGCGGGCATCCTCTGAGCCCTTGCGCTCGAATTTATTGATGACGATCAGGTCAGCGTAATCGAGCATATCAATTTTTTCAAGCTGGGAAGGCGCCCCGAATTCACTTGTCATCACATACATGGACAGATCGCAGATTTCCGCGATTTCAGCATCACCCTGCCCAATCCCGCTCGTTTCGACGACAACCAGGTCAAAGCCGGCAGCCTTTACGACAGAGATGGCATCCTTGATGGCCAGCGACAGTTCGCTCTTGGACTTCCGTGTCGCAAGGCTCCGCATATAGACGCGCGGCGAAAAGATGCTATTCATGCGGATCCGGTCGCCAAGCAGCGCTCCGCCTGTTTTCTGCTTTGTCGGATCGACAGAAAGGATGGCTACTTTCTTTTCAGGGATTTCATTGATGAAGCGGCGGATCAGCTCATCCGTCAATGAGCTCTTTCCTGCTCCGCCAGTCCCGGTGATTCCGATAACCGGTGCCGTTTTTTCCAGTGTCTTGATTCTTTCCATGAGCGATTCTGCCGCAGCTGCCGCTTCTTTTTCAAGCCCGACGCCATGCTCGGCAAGCGTGATCAGCCTGGCGATGCTGTTCACTTCGCCTGCTTCAAGCTTTTCAAGCTCTGCTGCACTCTCCACTGAAACGGTCGGATAGTCGCACTCAGCGAGCATTTCATTGATCATGCCCTGCAGACCCTTCTGGCGGCCGTCTTCCGGCGAGAAGATACGGGCAATCCCGTATTCATGAAGCTCTTTTATTTCGCGCGGGATGATGACGCCTCCACCTCCGCCGTAGATGCGGATATGAGAAGCTCCCCTTTCCTTCAGCAAATCGTACATGTATTTAAAATATTCAACATGGCCTCCCTGATAGGAGGAAATCGCGATTCCCTGGACATCCTCCTGGATCGCCGCATTCACGACCTCTTCCACTGACCTGTTATGGCCAAGATGGATGACCTCTGCCCCGCTCGCCTGGATGATCCTTCTCATAATATTGATGGAAGCATCATGCCCGTCAAAAAGGCTTGAAGCGGTAACGAATCGCAAGTGATGCTTCGGCCTGTAAATTTCTGCTGTACTCATTCGTCTGACTCCCCCTGTTCCTGGATTTTACTGCCGGCAGGCACTTTTGCCTGATCATGCTTTATCCCTTGAATCAGAAGCTCTGTCTGCAGTTCAATATATTCATCAAGACTGTACGCCCTCTGCAGCGCCCAGCGGCGGAATCCCCACATCTGGCCCTGCACGAAAATATTGTGGGCGATCATCTTAACCTCTTTTTCCGTCAAATGGAGCTCCCCGTTGTCCACACAGCGCTGAATGACATCTTCAAACATGGAGACCATTTCAATTTCTTTTCTCAGCACATATGGAAGGGCATCCTTTGACAGGGATTTTGCTTCCTGGTACATGACCAGGACTTCATCCTGCATATCATCCACAACCCGGAAATAGTAGGCGATCCCGAGCTTCAGGCTATCGAGCGTCCCCCTGTTGGCATCAAGGGCCTCCTGCAGCCTGTCGCGGACCGAATCATAGATGCTGTCACAGACAAGGTACAGCACATCCTCCTTTGTGCGGATGTACTCATAGAGCGTTCCGATGCTGAATCCGGAGGCCTTTGCAATCTCCCTTGTCGTGGTGCGGTGAAAGCCTTTTTGCTTAAAAAGATTCACCGCTCCCTTGATCATTTCGTCCCGCCGCTTTTTCACCAGCTTTTCATCTTTTACAGAAGCATGGACTTCCCGTTTTTTCATAAATTTGCACTGCCCTCCTCTGGCCGCTCTTTATGAGGCAAAAGTGGACCTTTCCCTACTGGTGGCTGTTTTCGCGGAGGTTGTTTATTTTAAATTAGGAAAGAGCCCTATCCTCTTATGTTCTATTTGGTTATCATCCTGGAAATGACAAGGCGCTGGATTTCCTGAGTGCCTTCATAGATCTGCGTAATCTTGGCGTCACGCATATATCGTTCGACCGGATAGTCCTTGGTGTAGCCATAGCCGCCGAAGACCTGTACGGCCTCAGTTGTCACTTTCATTGCCGCATCGCCTGCAAACAGTTTGGACATGGCCGATTCCTTGCCGTACGGCAGACCTTCCGACTCAAGCCATGCAGCCTGATAAGTCAGGAGCCTTGCTGCCTCTACACTTGTCGCCATATCGGCCAGCTTGAAGCCGATTCCCTGCTGAAGGGCGATCGGCTTGCCGAACTGCTCCCGCTCTTTCGCATAATCGACAGCAGCGTCCAATGCCCCCTGGGCAATGCCGACTGCCTGGGCTGCAATGCCGTTCCTTCCGCCATCAAGAGTCATCATGGCGATTTTAAAGCCTTCTCCTTCTTTGCCGAGCATATTTTCCTTTGGCACACGGCAGTCTTCAAAGATGATTTCGGTTGTCGGCGAAGATCTGATGCCCAGTTTCTTTTCCTTTTTGCCGACAGAGAATCCAGGAAAATCACTTTCAATGATGAAGGCTGTGGTGCCTTTCTGCCTGCTCTCCGGATCTGTCAGGGCAAATACGACATAGATGTCGGCGATTCCGCCGTTTGTGATAAAAATCTTTGAACCGTTCAGCACATAATGGTCACCGTCAAGGCGGGCCGTCGTCCTCATGCCGCCTGCATCCGAGCCGCTGCCCGGCTCTGTCAGGCCGTATGCACCGATCTTTTCACCCTGCGCCATCGGCTTCAAGTATTTCTGCTTCTGTTCTTCACTTCCGAACTTATAGATTGGCCAGCCTGCAAGCGATGTATGGGCAGACAAAGTCACCCCTGTGGATGCACAAACCCTTGAAAGCTCCTCGACTGCAATGCAGTATGCCAGATAGTCGCTTCCAATTCCGCCGTACTCTTCAGGCCAAGGGATTCCTGTCAGCCCGAGCTCGGCCATCTTATCGAAGATTTCACGGTCAAAGCGCTCTTCCTCATCGCGCTCTGCCGCGCTCGGCGCCACTTCATTCTTTGCAAAATCGCGGACCATTTTCCTGATCATTTCATGTTCTTCCGTCAGTCGGAAATTCATCGTATTTTCCCCCGTCCATTTCAATATTGGCCTGCCTCTTACTTACAGGTTTTTGCTGATGACAATTCTCTGAATCTCGCTTGTGCCTTCATAGATTTCGGTTATTTTACTGTCGCGGAAATACCGCTCGACAGGGTAATCTTCTGTATATCCATAGCCGCCGAACACCTGGACAGCTTCTATGCTCGTTTCCACTGCTGTTTTCGAGGCAAAAAGCTTTGCCATGCTGGCCTGCATCCCGCAGCGCTCGCCATTCTGGCGCATCATCGCTGCCTGGTAGACCAGCAGTCTTGAGGCTTCTACATTTACGGCCATATCAGCCAGCTTGAAGCCGATGCCCTGCTGATGGCTGATCGGCTTCCCGAATTGGCTTCGTTCCTTCGAGTAGGCAACCGCTGCTTCCAATGCCGCCTCCGCGATGCCAAGGGCCTGGGCTGCAATGCCGATGCGCCCCGCGTCCAGATTGGCCATGGCAATTTTGAAGCCTTCCCCTTCAGCACCAAGGAGATTTTCTGCCGGAACCCTCATATCCTCAAAGTTGAGCTGAACAGTCCGGGAACCGTGAAGCCCCATCTTCTCCTCGTCCTTGCCGATCACAAGGCCGGATGTCCCTTTTCCAACAATGAAGGCAGAAACGCCCTTTGTCCCAAGCTCAGGGCTTGTGGATGCGAAGACGATATACACATCCGCTTCGCCGCCGTTTGTAATGAATACCTTCGAGCCGTTGAGGATGTATTCATCCCCGTTTCGGACCGCCTTTGTTTTCAAACTGCCTGCATCAGAGCCTGCCCCGGCCTCTGTCAGGCAGAATGCGCCGAGATATTCTCCCGCAGCAAGTTTCGGTACATACTTCTGCTTCTGCTCCTCCGTCCCGAAATACAGGATCGGGTTGGTGCCGACCGATGTATGGACAGACAGGATGACCCCGACGGTTGCGGATACCTTTGACAGCTCATTGATGGCAATGATGTAGGAGGTAAAGTCCATTTCTGCCCCGCCATATTTTTCGGGCACGGGAATTCCCATCAGCCCGAGTCCGCCCATCTTTTTCAATATGTCACGGGGAAACTCCCCTTGCTCCATTTTTTCAATGAATGGCGCAATTTCGCTCTGGGCGAAGTCACGGACCATTTTCCTCATCATTTCCTGTTCTTCTGTAAACCGTAAATTCATGGCTAATCCCTCCTGGTGTCCATTCTGGGCTTTCCAGTTCAGCTGTACTGATAAAAGCCGCGGCCGGACTTCTTCCCGAGCCAGCCGGCCTTCACATATTTCCGGAGCAGCGGGCATGGGCGGTACTTATCATCGCCAAACCCTTCATGAAGCGTTTCCATAATGTAAAGGCACGTATCTAGACCAATGAAATCCGCCAATGTGAGCGGCCCCATCGGATGGTTCATGCCAAGCTTCATGACTTCATCGATTGCTTCCTTTTCTGCAACACCTTCATAGAGGGTATAGATGGCCTCATTGATCATCGGCATCAGGATGCGGTTTGAGACAAATCCCGGAAAATCATTTACCTCGACCGGCACCTTGCCGAGCTTATGAGTCATTTCCTCGATCGCTGTGTATACCTCATCGGCTGTAGCAAGCCCGCGGATGATTTCAACAAGTTTCATAACCGGGACCGGATTCATGAAATGCATCCCGATTACCTTTTCCGGACGCTTTGTCGCGGCAGCAATTTCCGTAATTGGCAGGGAAGATGTATTGCTTGCCAGGATTGCATGATCCGGGGCAATCCCATCAAGCCGTTTGAAGATATCGGCTTTAATTTCAATATTTTCTACGGCAGCCTCGATTACCAGGTCCACCCTGCCTGCGTCTTCCAGATTGTCAGAAGGCTGCAGGCGGCGGAGCACCTCTTCCATCTCGGCCTCTGTCATGCGCTCCTTGGATACCTGACGGGACAGGTTCTTCTTGATCACACCAAGCCCCCGCTCAATATATTCAGCCTTCAAATCATTCAGCAGCACTTCATATCCTGCCTGTGCACATACCTGTGCGATTCCAGAGCCCATCTGCCCTGCACCGATGACCATTACTTTTTTCACTTCCACGGTTACTCCTCCATTTCTCTTCCAGTCTTCTAATCTATTATTTCGCCGGAACTTCAATCATGATGGCATCTCCCTGGCCGCCGCCGCTGCAGATTGCCGCGATGCCGGTTCCTCCGCCCCTGCGCTTCAGCTCATAGATCAGCGTCAGGATAATCCTCGCGCCGCTTGCCCCGATCGGATGTCCGATGGCAACGGCCCCGCCGTTCACATTCACTTTATTTTCATCCAGATTGGCAATCTTTCCGCTCGTCAGGGCAACTGCCGCGAATGCTTCGTTTATTTCAAACAGGTCAATATCATCGAGGGACTTGCCTGTTTTTTTCAAAAGCTCGTTGATGACAAGTCCTGGTGTTTTCGGAAAATCCTTTGCCTCAACAGCGATTGCCGTGTGGGCCAGTATATAAGCCTGAACTTCCTTGCCTTCCCGTTCAGCCCGCTCCTCGCTCATCAGTACAAGTGCGGCTGCGCCGTCATTCACTCCCGGTGCGTTACCGGCAGTGATCGTTCCATCCCCATTGAATACAGGGGCAAGCTTTGCCAGCTTTTCAATGGAAGTATCCTTGCGCGGTGCTTCATCCTGCTTTACGACAAGCGGATCGCCTTTGCGCTGCGGCACCTCTACTGCCACAATTTCTTCAGCCAGCCTGCCGCTTTCGATCGCTTCGACAGCCCGCTGGTGGCTTCTGTATGCCCAATGGTCCTGTTCCTCCCGCGATATTTCCATTTCCTTTGCCGTTGAATTTCCGTAAGTCCCCATATGGACGCCTGTAAAACTGCAGCTGAGGCCGTCATGAATCATCAGGTCCTTCACAGTCGAATCGCCCATCCGCAGGCCCCATCTGGCTTTAGGCAAAAGATATGGCGCATTGCTCATCGATTCCATCCCGCCGGCCACAATCACTTCTTCATCACCGGCCCTGATGATCTGGTCGCCAAGCGTCACACTCCTCATTCCTGAGGCGCAGACTTTGTTGATCGTTTCTGTTTTAACTTCCCATGGAAGACCGGCTTTATTGCCTGCCTGCCGGGAAGGTATCTGGCCCTGGCCTCCCTGAAGGACCGATCCGAGAATCAGCTCCCCAACCTCTTCAGGACGGACATCGGCACGCTTCAATGCTTCCTTGACGGCTGCAGCTCCCAAATCAGAGGCAGTCAGGCTGCTTAATGCCCCTCCCATTTTTCCAAAAGGTGTCCGTGCTCCGCTAATAATGACTGTTCTTCCCATCTGTATCCTCTCCTCAAGGCAAATTGGTCTTTAATTTGCTGGGCAAATTTGATTTTAATTTGTGGGCAATTTTTGATTGCCAGGTGAATTTGGTGTTTTGTTTTGACTGAACGCTCGCTCGAAATGATGCCAAAGCCTGCTGAACATCAGCCTGTCTTCCAATGTTTTAAACAGAATAAGGACAAAAAGGAGACCATTCGAAAAGGTTCTCCATCTTTGTAAGCGCTTTATTTATATTTCCATCTTACTCCATCCGCAGCGAAAATAAAAATATTTTCCTGAAGATTCTTAATAATCACGGCATTATTTTTCTAAGAAAGGCCCGGTGCGCCAGGCCTTTCTCAAGTTTCAGCTCAGGATACAAGAGTCTGCGGCTCGCCGATCACGGCTTTTTCAAGCAGCTCTGCCACATCATAGGTTTGGACTGTTTCTTCCGCTTCTTTAGCCTTCGTGCCATCTGACAGCATGGTCAGGCAGTACGGGCAGCCGGAAGAAATGACTGAAGGATTGACAGCCAGTGCCTGCTCTGTGCGGGCAACGTTAACGCGGTGTCCTGTTTCTTCTTCCATCCACATAAGTCCGCCGCCGGCTCCGCAGCACATGCCTGTCTCCCGGTTTCTTTCCATCTCCACCAGCTTCACGCCAGGAATGGACTTAAGGATTTCGCGCGGCGGATCATACACCTCGTTATAGCGGCCGAGGTAACATGAATCATGGAAGGTGATCGTTTCATTCACATCAAATTGCGGCTTCAGCCTGCCCTCTTTCACCAGCTCGGCAAGCAGCTCTGTATGGTGATATACCTCTGCCTCAAGCCCGAAATCCGGATACTCGTTTTTGAAAATGTTATAGGCATGAGGGTCGATCGTTACAATTTTTTTGACTTCATTTTTCTCGAATTCCTCAATGTTCTTTGTGGCAAGCTCCTGGAACAGGAATTCATTGCCGAGGCGCCTTGGCGTATCTCCGGAGTTTTTCTCCTTATTGCCAAGGATCGCAAATTTCACACCGGCTTCATTAAGGAGCCTTGCAAATGATAAAGCGATTTTCTGGCTCCGGTTATCATATGAACCCATACTGCCGACCCAGAAGAGATATTCGAATTCTTCGCCGGATTTCTTCATTTCCTTCACAGTCGGGACGGATACATCTTCCCTTGCCTCGCGCCAGTCCTCGCGCTCTTTCCGGTTCAAGCCCCATGGATTGCCCTGGCGTTCAATATTGGTCATCGCACGCTGTGCATCCGCATCCATTTTTCCTTCTGTGAGAACAAGATAACGGCGCAGGTCGATGATTTTGTCCACATGCTCATTCATGACCGGACATTGGTCTTCACAGTTCCGGCAAGTCGTACAGGCCCAGATTTCTTCTTCTGTAATGACATCGCCGATCAGGCTTGGGCTGTATGCAAGGCCGGCTGCCGCTTCTTCGGCACCTTTCCCTGCAGCTGCCAGTGCAAGCTGGTTGCCTTTCGTATTAGAGAAAGCAAAGGTCGGAACCCATGGCTGCCTTGATGTTACGGCGGCCCCATGGTTTGTCAGATGGTCGCGCAGCTTCAGGATCAAATCCATTGGCGACAGCATCTTGCCTGTACCTGTCGCAGGGCACATATTCGTACAGCGGCCGCATTCCACACATGCGTAGAAGTCGATCATCTGCAGCTGGTTGAAATCCTCGATTTTGCCGACTCCGAATGATTCCTGTGACTCATCTTCAAAGTCGATTTTCTTCAGCTTCCCGGCATTCTCGGTCCGGTCAAAATACACATTTGCAGGCCCGGCAATCAAATGAGCGTGCTTGGACTGCGGTACATAGACCAGGAAAGCGAGGAGGAACAGCAGGTGGATCCACCAGGAAATATAGAAGATGACGATGCTGGCTGTCTCCCCGATCCCTGAAAATGCCCCGGCTATCAGTGAAGCAACCGGCTCTGTCCATGTCCCCTCATGGCCGTGCCAGATCATGCTCATACCGTTTCCAAGGAGAACGGACAGCATCAGTCCGCCGATGAAGATGAGAACAAGCCCTGCCTTGAAGTTGCGCTTCAGACGGACAAGCTTCTCTACATAGCGGCGGTGGAAAGCCCAGAGAACGGCGACAAGAATCATCAGCGTCACAATTTCCTGGAAGAAAGTGAACCCGGGATACAGCGGCCCAAGCGGCAGATGCGCCCCAGGCTTAATTCCTTTGATGATAAAATCGATCGCCCCGAATTGGACAAGGATGAATCCATAGAAGAACATAACGTGGATGGCCCCGCTCTTCTTGTCCTTCAGGAGTTTTTTCTGGCCAAAGACATTCACCCATATTTTCCCCAGGCGTTCTTTGACGTTTTTATCAAACTCCGCTTTCTTGCCGAGCTTAATATATTCAATTCTGGTTTTAACCACATAGACAAACAGGCTGACTGCGTAAGCGGTTACAAGCAGGAACGCAATTAAGTTGATCCATAGTAATCCATTCATGGCTGATAATCTCCTTTCGTCCTTTTTCCACCAGAAAATTTACAACCAACCAAATTTTCTGAAAAGATTCTTAGTACCATTATATAATGAATGAGCATTCAGTCAATAACTTTTTCTGCATTTTCCCACTTTTCCCAGTCTGCTCTCCTATTTCATAGAAACCGCCTTCAAAGGGGATGCTATCAGGAAAAGATCCGAGGGGGACATGCGACTTGAAAACTGCCATTATCATACTTGCCATAGGATTGGCGCTGCTGCTTTGGGTGTCATGCGATATGGCGCTCGGCCGGCGGAAGCAGCTGTCAAAGGTCCAGAGAAAAAACTATCCGGTCAGGCAGAGCAGGATCGATTTGATCACCGCTGGCCCGGACTTATTCGAGAAGCTGTTCCTTGATATCAAACATGCTAAAAAGCATATCCATATTTTATTTTATATTGTAAAAAATGATAAAATCTCAGGCGAGTTCCTTTCCCTTCTGAAGAAAAAGGCCGAGGAAGGCGTCGAGGTCCGGCTGCTGCTTGATTGGGTAGGCAGCCTGCGTGTAAAAAGGAAGCTGATCACCGGCCTGAAGGAAGCCGGGGTCCGTTTTGCTTTCTGTCATGTACCGAAGCTCCCCTACCTGTTCTATTCCTCCCAATCGAGGAACCACCGGAAAATAACCGTCATAGATGGGAGTATCGGCTATTTGGGCGGGTATAACATTGGCAAGGAATACGTCAACCTGGATTCGAAGCTGTGTCCATGGCGGGATTATCACCTTAGGATGACAGGAGAAGGCGTCAATGATCTTCAAAGCGAATTTCTTTGTGATTGGCGGGATGCATCCGGAACAGACCTGCTCAGGGATGCGGCCTATTTTCCCAGGCTTCCACAGGAAGGCCTCCGGCACCAGCATATCCCATCAGAGGCCGGCTATCTGGAAGAAACCTTCCTCGCCATTATCCGGAATTCCAGGAGGAAGATCATTATCGGCACTCCGTACTTCATTCCGAGCCCCGCTCTTTTCCAGGAGCTGCGGCGGGCATTGGACAGAGGCGTAAGGCTGAGCATTATCGTCCCTTCAAAAACAGACCATCCCCTTGTAAAGGAAGCTTCCTATCCTTATCTCAGGGTGCTGCTGAAGGAAGGGGCACGGATCTACCAATACATGAACGGCTTCTACCATGCGAAGATCCTTCTTTCGGATGATACAGTATGCGATATCGGGACGGCCAATTTTGATAAAAGAAGCTTGTATTTAAACCATGAACTCAACTGTTATATATATGACAAAGCATTCATCCAGAAAGCTGAGAAAGTCCTTGAGCAGGATATGAAGGACTCAAAACTGCTTATGCTCAAAAATATTTCGGGCTTTAATGCAATCCGGTGGCTGCGGGAAGGAGTGGCGAAATCTGTTTCGTACTTTCTCTGAGGGCTAACGCCTCTCCTCCCTCCAGTGGTGCCGGGCCCAGGCCATTTTTTTTAAAGGAGTAATTATGAAAATACGATTCGGCTATGTGTCCCAGGCGGTAAGCCTATGGGAGGCATCCCCTGCGAGAACACTGACATTTACGAGATACAAGCAGATGACAAAGGAAGAAGGCATGCAGAAGCTGCTGGCTGCAACTGCAGAGAATCTGCGGAGCACGAGAAGGATGCTTTATTATAACCTCGCCCACGATATAGAATTGTACCGGTTCTCTAGCTCTATCGCCCCCCTTGCCACCCATCCGGAGGTCATGTGGGATTTTGTCGCCCCCTTCCGCGATGAATGGCAGGAGCTCGGCAGACTGGTAAAGGACAATGGCCTGCGGGTCAGCTTCCATCCGAACCAGTTCACCCTTTTTACCTCTCCCCGCAGCGAAGTCACAGCAAATGCGGTAATTGATATGGAATACCATTACCGCATGCTCGAGGCAATGGGACTAGAAAACCAGGCGCTGATCAATATCCATATCGGCGGAGCCTATGGCGATAAAGAGACATCCATTGAACGTTTTTATCAGAACTTGAAGACCCTTCCTGCACATATAAAAGCGGTTATGACCCTTGAAAATGACGATAAAACCTATAACGCCGAAGAAACGCTCGCCGCCTGCCAGCGGGAGCAGATACCGCTGATCTTCGATTATCACCATCATATGGCGAACTTGAGCGAAAGGCCGCTTGAGGATATGCTCCCGGATATTTTCCGGACCTGGGATCATTTCGGCATGAAGCCGAAGATCCATGTGTCTTCCCCTAAATCGGAAAAAGCCTTCAGGTCGCATGCTGACTATGTGGACGCCGAATTCCTGAAGCCTCTGCTGGATCACCTTCATGCGATCGGCGAGGATGTGGATTTTATGATAGAAGCAAAGACGAAGGACAAAGCTTTATTGAAGCTTGTTGAGGATATCAGCCGGATCCGCGGCGTGAAGCGGATCAGCGGCGGGGCGGTTGAGTGGAAATAGTTTTTTAGGATCCACGAAGTGGGGTTTTTCGGCCGGGTTATGTACCTGTGGCTGCTTTTGGGATACATGAGTCGGGCTCTTTTCGCCAAGTCATGTACCCCAGGCTGCTTTTGGGATACATGACTTGCGCTTTTTTTGCCGGGTCATGTATCTCAGACTGCTTTTGGGGTACATGAGTCGGGCTCTTTTCGTCCGGTCATGTATCTCAGACTGCTTTTGGGATACATGAGTCGGGCTCTTTTCGCCAAGTCATGTACCTCAGGCTGCTTTTGGGATACATGAGTTGCGATTTTTTCGCCGGGTCATGTATCTCAGACTGCTTTTGGGGTACATGAGTTGCGATTTTTTCGCTCGGTCATGTATCTCAGACTGCTTTTGGGGTACATGAGTCGGGCTCTTTTAGCCAAGTCATGTACCCCAGTCTGCTTTTGGGATACATGAGTTGCGATTTTTTTTTGCCGGGTCATGTATCTCAGACTGCTTTTGGGGTACATGAGTCGGGCTCTTTTCGTCCGGTCATGTACCTCAGACTGCTTTTGGGATACATGAGTCGGGCCCTTTTAGCCAAGTCATGTACCTCAGGCTGCTTTTGGGATACATGAGTTGCGATTTTTTCGCCGGGTCATGTATCTCAGACTGCTTTTGGGGTACATGAGTTGCGATTTTTTCGCCGGTCATGTATCTCAGACTGCTTTTGGGGTACATGAATCGGGCTCTTTTCGTCCGGTCATGTACCTCAGACTGGTTATGGGGTACATGAGTCGGGCTCTTTTAGCCAAGTCATGTACCCCAGGCTGCTTTTGGGATACATGAGTTGCGCTTTTTTTGCCGGGTCATGTATCTCAGACTGCTTTTGGGATACACGAGTTGCGCTTTTTTCGCCGGGTCATGTATCTCAGACTGCTTTTGGGGTACATGAGTCGGGCTCTTTTAGCCAAGTCATGTACCCCAGGCTGCTTTTGGGATACATGAGTCGGGCTTTTTTTGCCGGGTCATGTACCTCAGACTGCTTATGGGATACATGACTCCCTCGTTTACACAAATTTTATGTACTACAGTGGCCACATGCTCACTCTTTTCCGGCGGGTCATCGCCCCCTGCCTCTCCTCGCTTACAGGATTCCGCACTCTCCCCCTGCATCCCAATTCTTTATTTTAAAAAGCTTTCAAACCAAGGGCCCACTTGTTCAAACGCCTTAAATCCCAAATAGATGCCGATGATTCCCACTACTCCAGCCAGTGCTGGCGGGGCGGGTATCGGCAGTTTGAACAGGGCAAAAATAAAGCCGACCGCAAAGCCTGTTATAAGTGACAGCAGAACAATTTTCATCATATTCCTCCTAAAAGTAGGCTCGTGTTGTTCCATAAATATCCTTTATTATGTGCAATAAACGCTCCATCATTCTACCGCCACTAAAACAGAAAAAAACCCCACTTCCAGGAAGCGGGGCATGAGTCTTACATTTTTTCAGGTGCGGATACACCAATTAATTTAAGTGCGTTTCTTAATGCTGTTTGTACAGCCTTGATCAGGCCAAGACGGGCTTTTGTTTTTTCCGGATTGTCGCTATCAAGCACTTTTTCGGCATTGTAGAAGCTGTGGAAGGCAGATGCGAGCTCGAAAATATAGTTTGTGATGCGGTGCGGCATACGCTTTTCTGCAGCCTCTGCAACTGCCTGTGGGAATTCACCAAGCTTCTTCAGCAGGTCGATTTCCTTCTCAGCAGAAATGAGGGAGAAATCAGCATCGGCACTTAATGCCATCCCCTGCTCTTCACCCTGGCGGAGGATGCTCGAGATGCGCGCATGTGCGTACTGCGCATAATAAACAGGATTATCATTGGATTGGGACACAGCCAGATCAAGGTCAAAATCCATATGAGTGTCAGCACTTCTCATTGCGAAGAAATAGCGGACTGCATCGAGTCCAACCTCGTCCACAAGGTCACGCATGGTAACAGCTTTTCCTGTCCGTTTACTCATCTTCATCTTTTCACCGTTCTTGTACAGGTGTACGAGCTGGATGATTTCGACTTCAAGGGCATCCTTGCCATAGCCAAGCGCCTGGATGGCAGCCTTCATACGCGGGATATAGCCGTGGTGATCGGCGCCCCAGACATTGATAAGCTTTTCGAAGCCGCGCTCAAGCTTGTCTTTATGGTAGGCGATATCAGGCGTCAGATACGTGTAAGATCCGTCATTCTTGATAAGCACGCGGTCTTTATCATCGCCGAATTCGGTTGAGCGGAACCAGGTTGCGCCTTCTTCTTCATATACATGTCCGTTCTCTTTGAGTGCTTTCAAAGCATCGTCAATCTTGCCGTTCTGGTAAAGGGAAGTTTCAGAGTACCAGACATCAAAAGGTACGCGGAAATCTTCCAAATCCTTTTTCAGCTTTTCCATTTCGTATTTAAGGCCGTATTCGCGGAATGCATCGAAGCGTTCCTTTTCATCGGCATTCACATATTTGTCGCCAAATTCATCGGCAAGCCTTTGGCCGATGCCGATAATGTCTGCCCCATGATAGCCGTCAGCAGGCATTTCTTTTTCCATGCCAAGCGCCTGGAAATAACGGGCCTCAACTGACAATGCCAGATTATTGATCTGGTTTCCGGCATCATTGATATAATATTCGCGGGATACATCATAGCCTGCTTTGGCCAGGATGCTGCTCAGGGAGTCGCCGACTGCTGCACCGCGGGCATGTCCCAGGTGAAGGTCGCCTGTCGGGTTGGCAGAAACAAACTCAATCTGCACCTTTTGGCCATTGCCTGTATTCGTTTCTCCGTACTGATCTCCGGCGTTAAGGACGGTCGGGATCAAGTTCGTCAGGTAGCTGTTGTTCATGTAAAAATTGATGAAGCCCGGCCCTGCGATTTCAATTTTTTCAATGGATGCTTTGCTGCTGTCAAAATTCTCGATCAGCTGCTCGGCAATCATGCGCGGCGCCTTTTTGGCTACACGTGCAAGCTGCATCGCCATATTGGTAGAATAATCGCCATGCGCCTTCTCTTTAGGCGTTTCCAGGATTACATCCGGGATCTGCTCTTCTGCAGCAAGGCCTGCTTTAATGACCGCCTGCTTGATTTCCTCTTTCAGATTGCTTTGCACTTGTTCGACTATATTCATTTTTCTTCCTCCTCAAACGTAATCGCCAAATGATATGTACCTGCCTGTGATCCCTGCATTTTCATTTCATATAGAAGGTCAAAGGCCCCTGTTCCGCTGCCGTCGTCAAAGGACTGTGAGAGCCCTTTGGTCAGAGTCAGCATTTCCATGGTGCCGAAGGGCATTTCATAGCTTCCCCTCATCTTTTTGTTCATCCGGAAGGGCAGCCTCATTTTCACGGCTCCTGAACGGAGGATCAGGGCTTCTCCCTCTGCCATTTTTACAATCGTTTTAACTGTCCCCGCTTCATTTTCTTCATCATATTGAAGAAAGCGGGAGCCGTTTTTTTTATAGTATCGGCCAAACGCAGTCAGTTCAAAAGTTTCTTTGCTGCCTCCGCTGCGAATATCCGTTTTTACTTTTATTTTAACAGGTGTCTGTTCCGCTGGGCTATTGAGCAACGGGCACACTTCCTTTTCGTTTAACTCTTTAGTATAACTTTTTAATTATAATTTTTTTGGGGTGGAAGTGCAAATGAAGTTGGGCAGTGACAGGGATTGGTTTAATTATGGGGGCTGTTGATTGAATTTTTTTCCAGGTTGGTTATAACGCTGCAAAAAGTTAAGTAAGCCCTGTTGATTGCAGTGGAAGGCACGAAGACTCCTGCGGGATTGCAGCGGCAATGCTGAGACCCCGCAGACGCGCAGCGGTGAGGAGGCTCAGCGTCGCCCCGCGGAAAGCGAAGTGCCTGGAACGGAAATCAACAGGCCTATTTATTAATGCAAACCCGCCCGTCTAATAGGATTTTATGAATGTAGTTCCATTACAAAACAAAAGAGATACAGAATCCTGTACCTCTTTTGTTCAAAGGCATTAGCCTCCGCGTTTCTATTTCACCCAGCCCAATATCATCTCACGAATCAACTTGCTGGCTGTGTTAGCTGTTTGTTCTGACGGGTCGTAGATTGGTGCTACTTCCACGAGGTCGGCTCCGACAACTTTTACTTGTGAGCGGGCGATTTCGTGGATGGACGCCAGGAGCTCCTTGGATGTGATTCCGCCGGCGTCGACGGTGCCTGTGCCTGGCGCGTGAGCCGGGTCAAGGACGTCGATGTCGATGGTTACGTATACCGGGCGGCCTGCCAGCTTAGGAAGGATTTCCTTGAGCGGCTGGTGCACATCGAATTTTGAGATATGCATTCCGACTTTTTTTGCCCATTCGAATTCTTCCTTCATTCCTGAGCGGATGCCGAAGGAGAAGATATTCTGAGGGCCGATCAGGTCTGCGGCCTTGCGGATCGGTGTTGAGTGGGATAATGGCTCCCCTTCATAGTTCTCGCGCAGATCTGTATGGGCGTCCATATGGATGATGGCAAGATCCGGGTATTTCTTATACATCGCCTTGAAAACCGGCAATGAGACAAGGTGCTCCCCGCCCATGCCAAGCGGGAACTTGCCGGCAGCCAATAGCTTATCGACAAACTCCTCGATCAGATCAAGGCTTTTCTGCGGATTCCCGAAAGGAAGCGGAATATCGCCGGCATCGTAATATTTAACCTCCGCAAGCTCGCGGTCAAGATACGCGCTGTATTCTTCAAGTCCGATTGAAACTTCCCTGATGCGGGTCGGGCCGAAGCGTGAGCCCGGGCGGTAGCTGACTGTCCAGTCCATCGGCATTCCGTAAAGGACCGCCTGGCTTTCCATAAAATTCGGATGGCTTCCGATGAATACATTTCCTGAATAAGCTTCATCAAATCTAACCAAAATGACTCCCTCGCTTTACATGCTGGTGCCTGGCACCAATCTTTATTTTACAAGATCCTGCACAAACTTAGGCAGCACAAACGCTGCTTTGTGCAGTTCTTTTGTGTAGTACTTTGTATCGATTTCGTGGAAGCGCTCTTCGCTTACTTCAAGCGGATTGTGCTTCTTGCTTCCGATTGTGAATGCCCACAGTCCGCTTGGGTATGTCGGGATGTTGGCCACATATAAGCTTGTGATCGGGAAGATTTCTTTTACATCCTTCTGGACGGTGCGGATCAGGTCTGCCTTGAACCAAGGGTTGTCAGACTGCGCAACAAAGATGCCGTCTTCCTTCAGCGCCTTGGAGATGCCGGCATAGAAGCCTTTCGTGAACAGGTTCACAGCTGGCCCGACCGGCTCAGTGGAATCTACCATGATGACGTCATATTCATTTTCGCTGTTGGCGATATGCATGAAGCCGTCGTCAACCTTCACTTCTACTCTTTCATCGTCAAGCATGCCTGCGATTTCAGGAAGATACTTCTTGCTGTACTCGATTACCTTCCCATCGATTTCAACCAGTGTTGCTTTCTTAACGCTTGGGTGCTTCAGCACTTCGCGGATAACGCCGCCGTCGCCGCCGCCCACTACAAGAACGTTCTCAGGGTTCGGATGCGTGAATAACGGCACATGGGCCACCATTTCATGGTAAACGAACTCATCCTTGATGGATGTCATGACCATATCATCCAAGAGGAGCATGTTGCCCCATTCTTCTGTCTCTACCATATCAAGCTTTTGAAAATCAGTTTGCTCTGTATGTAAAGTCTGCTTCACTTTTATTGTGATGCCAAAGTTCTCTGTCTGTTTCTCTGTAAACCAAAGTCCCATTCTGAACATCCTTCCATTTTAAAAATTTGTATAGTGCGCATAAAACGCTCTCAAAACTTTTTAAAAGTTGTGCGGTTATCTTTATGCTTCCCTAACTGTTTAATTACAAACATGAGAAAAAGTATAGATGAATCTAGCAAAATTGCAAGAAAAAAATGAAACTCGCGAATAAATTCCTTCTCTTATTTCAATACTAGGAATAAAGACCAAATTCGGGTGCCGGAAACCATTGCGCACACCGTTTATAAAAAGGGGTGAATTATGATGGAAGTCATGGCCGATCAGCGGTACAAGAGAGCGAAGAAATATGTGCGGGCAGCCGCTGTCATCAGTTTAATAGGAATGATTGCTGCCGGGCTTGCCATCGGCGCCGTCCTGATATATGCCAAGATCCTTGGCCCTCCTCCGCTGGCCGTACCGCAGTCGACCTTGTATTACTCTGAGGACGGTGAAGTGATCGGGGAAAGCAGCAATGGCCAGAAGCGGTATTGGGTGGCGCTTGACCATATTTCCCCTCATCTGATTGATGCAACGGTTTCAGTCGAGGACCAGAATTTTCATTCCCACCATGGCTTTGATTATAAACGGATTGCCGGGGCTGCGATTGCGGATCTAAAAGCGATGGCAAAGGTCCAGGGAGCCAGCACCATCAGCCAGCAGTATGCCCGGAACTTGTTCCTCGCACACGAGAAGACATGGAAACGGAAAATGATGGAGGCCTTCTACACAATCAGGCTTGAGATGAACTATTCAAAAGATGAGATCCTGGAAGGCTATATCAATACGATTTATTATGGCTATGGCGCTTATGGCGTACAGGCAGCAAGCCAGTACTATTTTGGGAAAGATGCTGAGGAGCTTAACCTTGCCGAGGCTTCCATGCTTGCCGGGATACCGAAGGGCCCTGGCGTCTATTCCCCTCTCGCTTCTTTCGAAAGGGCCAGGGACCGCCAGCGCATCATTCTGGATACAATGGCCATGCAGGGGAAAATCACCGCGGAGGAAGCTGATAGAGCTTTTGGGTCAGCGCTCAAGCTTGTGGGCGAATTTCCGCATAAAGCAATCGAAAAGGCGCCGTATTTTCAGGATGCGGTCAAAAATGCGCTGAAGAATCAGCTTCAGCTTGATGACCGCACAATAGAACTTGGCGGCCTGAAGGTATACACAACACTTGATACAAAAATCCAGGCTGCTGCTGAGAAAGCGGTAACCGGCAATATTAGCAAAGATTCGGAAATCCAGGTCGGGCTTGTGTCAGTCAACCCGAAGAACGGACATGTAAAGGCAATGGTCGGCGGAAGAGATTATAGCGAGAGCCCGTTCAACCGGGCGGTTCAGGCAGTCCGCCAGCCTGGCTCGACGATTAAGCCGCTTCTTTACTATGCTGCCCTCGAACAGGGATTCACCCCGGCAACCATGATGAGGAGCGAGCAGACCACCTTCCGTTTTGATGACGGCAGGCAGGAATACACACCGCATAATTTCAACAATCAATATGCGGATGGTGATATCACCATGGCACAGGCACTCGCTTTGTCGGACAATGTGTATGCTGTAAAGACCCATCTCTTTTTAGGCGAAAATACGCTTGCAGAAACAGCGAAAAAATTCGGCATCACTTCCAAAATGGCTGAGGTTCCTTCCCTGGCGCTTGGGACATCGGGTATTAGGGTCATTGAACTGGCCAATGCGTACAGCCTTTTTGCCAATGGAGGAAAAAAGGTTTCCCCTGTCCTGGTGACAAAGGTTGAAAATCATAAAGGCGAAGTGATTTATGAAGAAAAGAAAGAGCCTCTGCCGGTGCTGAAGCCGGAGGATGCATATGTTATGACGCAAATGATGACCGGCATGTTTGACCATAAGCTTGACGGCTATTCCAGCGTTACGGGCAGCACCATCATCAGCAAGATGACAAGGCCATATGCCGGCAAATCAGGGTCCACCGACACAGACAGCTGGATGGCCGGGTTCACGCCCCAGCTCGTTTCCGCCGTCTGGACCGGATATGACCAGGGCAAGCCCATCACATTGACGGCCGATAAAGCTTATGCAAAGAATATTTGGATACAGTTTATGGAGGATGCCCATAAAGATTTGCCCGTCAAACGGTTCAAAGGTCCAAAAGGAACGGTCGGCGTGTATATCAATCCGGAGAACGGAAAAATCGCCACCGACCATTGCCCGGTTCAGCGCCTGACCTATTTCACCGCCGGGACCGAGCCGACCGAATATTGCACCGATCATCTGGAGCATATGGAAGAAGAGCCGGAACAGCCTGTGAAAAAGCCCAAGGAGAAGAAAACCTGGTATAAAAAGCTGTTTCAGTGGGGATCTTAGCATAGTCAATAAAAGGAAAAACCCCGGGTTTCCGCCCGGGGTTTTTCGTGTCCTAGTTCTATACAGTGCATCAACACTGTAAATAAGTTTACTTTTTTTATCGCCGCTCGGCAAGTAGGTTGGAATTTAAGTTCGAAAATCTGTCACAATTTCGTCAAAATTTTTAACTGGAAGCCAAATCTTTTTTCAGCTGGTCTTCTGCCCTTTCCCACATGCCCATATCGTGATTCTTCAGGAAGTCTGCAAGGATTCCTTTAGACTTGTCATCCATATGGTCGACGATGATATGGCGTTTGATGCTTTTATCAAGCCTGTTGACATGCTCAGGCAGCAGTTTATAGCCGCGGCGGATTTCCCGGTCCACCGTCATAAAGCAGGCAGTGACACCGGCATAATAAGGGCCTTCCTGCTTGCGGTCGATCGTCACCCATACGAGCCAGTAAGGCTTTCCGTTCGGAACGTCCTCCTGGTTGGTCAGGAACTTGATTCCTTTTTCTACAGTGCTTCTTGCATGCATGGCACCGATATCAACATGGGCATCTCCCGCTTCCACATCCACAAAGACCGGTGACACATTATCAAGGCTGAGGGAGCCTCCCCCAAAGCCGCCATGCCCGTCTGTCGGGTCGCTCTTAATGATGTTGAAGCCAATATTTTTTTTCTTCTTTTCTTCCATTTGATTTATCCTCCTTTTAAAAAGGTCAGTTATCATAATTTGATCGTTAATTTTGGCCTGATTTCCGAATTTGTCAGCCGCGCAGGAACAGTCCCGAGAAGAAGTCATGCATCCCGTTGATCAGGACCGGCAGCACAGTGCCGAAGATCGGCTGGATCGTATACTGATCAAGCGGTGTGATGACAAGAATCAGGAATATAATCGAACCATATGCCTCAAACTGGGTGAGCTTAGGCCTGATCCCCGCCGGGGCGAGATCCTCAATGATCCGGTATCCGTCAAGAGGCGGAAAAGGCAGCAGGTTAAACACAAACAGCATGAGATTCAAGTAAATGAACAAATCCAGGAACTCGGGCACAAAATCAGGCAGGCCCGCTGCTGCTCCGGCCGCGGCCAGTCCGTACCAGATGCCAAGGCCCAGGCCCGCCATCAACAGATTGCTGAGCGGTCCGGCAAGCGAAACCGATATCCCCGCAAGCCTTGGATTTTTGAAATGGAAACGGTTCACCGGCACAGGCCGTGCCCAGCCGAATCCCGCTATAAAAATCAGGATGGTCCCAAGGGGGTCCAGATGGTGGATCGGATTGAGCGTCAGCCGCCCCTGCTTTTGTGCCGTCGGGTCGCCGAATTTATAAGCAACAAACGCATGGGCAAATTCATGGACCGTAAAAGCGATCATCAAAGTCAATGCTACATAGGGAATCTCCCTTAAAGAAAAGGCTAAGAATTGTTCCAACGGCAATACCCCTTTATGTGAATGAATAAAGTCCTTAGGCAGCAGGCACACGCCTGCATACTTATCTATTTTTCAGTATACATGAAATGCCGGGCGAAGGGAAAACTCCGCTTCCGGGAAAAGCCCGGCATCAGCCCGCGCCCCGAACTGGCACTTCCCTCAAGCCTTCTGCTATAGTAAAAAGTATAAAAAGGAGGAAGTTATTATGCCATATGTAACAGTCAAAATGCTTGAAGGACGTACAGAAGACCAGAAAAAAGCTCTTGTTGAAAAAGTGACCGATGCGGTCAGCGAAACGACCGGTGCTTCTAAAGACAAAGTCGTCGTATTTATTGAAGAAATGAGCAAGAACCACTATGCCGTAGCAGGCAAACGCTTAAGCGACGAAGACTAAAATACCCTTGTAAGGCCCGCAAACTAAAGAAAAAGCTAAGCACACCCCTAGTGCTTAGCTTTTTCTTTCAGCTTTTCAATATATTGATAGGCCTCTTCTACCTCTTCTTCTGTGTACTTCTGCTTGCTCTTTAAAGTGAACACCTTCTCCTGCACCTCTTCGCGGGGAAGATTATCAAAATATAAAACCGTTGAGACAAGCTCCAGGAATCTTGCATTCTGGCTGTTCATATCCTCCAGACAGTCCGGCAGGCAAGGCATATTAACCTGGTTGACGGATAGAAATTCCCGGCCGTTGTCCGTCAGTGTGTACCGGTATTGAAAATAGCCGCCCTTCTTCTCTTTCACTTCATTCAGGAAGCCCATATTGCAAAGCTCCTCCACCCTCAGTGTCAGCTCCTCTGAATAAGGTCCGTAAAAGTGGAACTGGAACCGCTCCTGAAAAGGAAAAGAAATCTTCTTTGCAATAAAAATCATCTTCTGAAGCTTTTTCCGGCCGATGACTTCCCCGGAAGCCGCCAAAGCGTGCACCAAATTGGCATGATCTTTTAACAAAACCCCTCATCTCCTACTCCAAAGTAATTACCGCTTCTATGTATGTCGATTAGATCTCCAGCATTTCACGGATTTTTTTCTTAATAGTCTTCTTGCTGCCCTCATCCATAATCAAATCAGCAGGATAATATAATTTGTGGTCCGTCCGCCTTTTTCCGGATATCGCATCAACAATTTCCGATTCGCGCGACAGTTCCCGCAGGTCCCCGTTTTTCATCTGCAGGTGGATCGGAAGACGCTCCTCTTCCTCTCCCGGCCTGTAAAAGTCATACGGAAGATCTGAGGAGGAATCGACAACCAGATAATACTCAGGATCAAGCCCTGCCTTGCTGAACAGCACAGACAGCTCGGCCAGCTTCTTGTATTCCTTCGCCGGGTCAAATTCCACATATTTAAAGAGATTGCGGTCCATATACCTTTTGCACAAATCCCTCAGAATTGGATCTTCTTCTTCCTGCCACATCTGGAAATAATAGAGTATCACGGCTTCATCAAGCTTCAGATAGTCTTCCAGCGTCACTTCGCCTTCAAACAGTGTATAGAAATGGAGGGGAAGGTACTTGAATGCATAATAATTTTCATGGAGCTGTTTGGCCCTGTGCAGGATTTTCGTCAATATGACTTCCGCACTTCTTGTTACCGGGTGGAAATAGACCTGCCAGTACATCTGGTAGCGGCTCATGATATAATCCTCGACCGCATGCATCCCGCTCTGCTTGATGACAACCTGGTCCTCCCTCGGGCGCATGACCCGGAGAATCCTTTCCATATCAAAATGGCCATAGCTGACACCGGTGAAATACGCATCGCGCTGCAGATAGTCCATCCTGTCGGCATCGATCTGGCTGGAAATCAGGCTGACGACCTGCTTATTCCGGTAAGTCTTCGCAATCACGTCGGCTACATCCTTCGGAAAATCCTTCCCGGCTCTTGAAAGGACAAGATTTACTTCGGTATTGCCAAGAATGATTGCCTGTGTGTAATGCTCATGATCCAGGTCGAATACCTTTTCGAATGAATGGGAAAAAGGGCCATGCCCCAAATCGTGCAGGAGCGCCGCACAGAGGGATACAAGGCGTTCATTGTCATCCCACTCTTCCCGGCCGGCAAATACATCATCGATGATGCGCCTGACAATCTCGTAGACTCCGAGTGAATGATTGAAGCGGCTGTGCTCTGCCCCGTGGAAGGTCAGATAAGTCGTCCCCAGCTGCTTGATCCGCCGCAGGCGCTGAAATTCCCTCGTCCCGATCAAATCCCAGATCATTCTGTCACGAACATGGATATAACGATGGACAGGGTCCTTGAATACTTTTTCTTCGCTTAATTTTTCCGTTGAATATGGCATCTTTTCCCCTCTTCCTGTGCACCAGCCCGGCCTATTCCCGTTTTTTTCCTTTGTATCTATTATAGCCAGTTTTCACCGCTAAATCATTACAAAATCTGCTGTAATTCCCTTTTCTTCGACAAAATCCAGACACAGCAAGGCTTTCGGAAAAATAAAATTTTCCCTGTGTTCAGATGATGTTCTTTTTCCACAAACAGGCAGCAGGCTAAACGTACCGGGAAGAAAAGAAATTGCCCCATCTGCCGGAGCCGCACAGCATTTGGCGAATAAAAAATCACCTTAAGACAGGTGTCAAAGGCGATTTATTTTTTCAGCTTTTTTTCGATTTTCTCTCTTAGCTCTTCTTCTGACAATGCTGCCAGAGGACGGTTGTTGACAAATGCAAAAGTCTTCTTCCTGCCCGGCCCGCAATAGGATTGGCAGCCTACGTCCACTTTTGCCTCAGGGTCGATATCCTTCAGCATGGGGATCAGTGTTTTCAGATTAACTGCCTGGCAGTCGTCGCAAACACGGAATTCGTTTGCCATTTCGTACATCCCTTTCTCGGTCTATCATTTTTAAATTATCTATAGAAAATTTTAGTTGCTATCTCAATTAATCTGCCCGGAGGCACTAAAGGGTATTTTACATTTTCTGAACTTGTATTGCAAGCTGCAATCTTTAGCACCGCTGGCAGGCTGCAGGCATTTTTTCCAGCACATTCTCCCTTCTCCCCAGTCCCTGAATATATCAGAAAAAAAAACTACTATCCTTTTATTCCCTCTGTATAAAGAAAGAAAGATGTGGCCATGCTAGTGCTAGAAGGTTATATAAACCAATTTTGCCCAGGGAGTTGAAGAAAAAATGAAAGTAAGACAGGATGCATGGTCAGAAGAAAATGATTTATTGCTTGCTGAGACGGTATTAAGGCATGTCAGGGAAGGAAGCACCCAGCTGAACGCTTTCGAGGAAGTCGGAGATAAGCTGAACCGCACTTCTGCCGCCTGCGGATTCCGCTGGAACGCTGTTGTTAGGCACCGCTACGAAAAGGCGCTGCAGCTCGCCAAGAAACAGCGCAAACAGCGCAACAGGCTGCTCGGGAAAGAACAGGGCGGCAAGAAAAAGCTGCTGTACAATCCTCCGGTCCCAGCTGTTGAAGAAGTTGAATTGCTCACTGCTGATACACTGCCAATGCCGGAAGAAACAGAAGTCTATACGGAGACTTATACAGAAATAGATATAGATGCCGATGGAGATGCTGAAGAAGAAACAATCGAAGCTCCAGAACCAGTATTCTCTTATCCTGCTTATCAATCGGCGCCGCAGCCGCGGGCCCAGCTGAATCTGGATTCGGTTATCAGCTATTTGCAAAGCCTGAACGGCTCCACCCTCAGCGCTGATCTGTTAAAAAGCGAGAATGAAAGATTGAGGCGCGAAATCGCCATGCTGAGGAGCCAGAATGAGGAATTATCCGGAAAAATCGGCATGCTGGAACAGAATACCGTCACGATCCAGGAAGATTACGAGACGCTCATGAAAATTATGAACAGGGCAAGAAAGCTGGTACTATTTGACGAGGAAGAACGCCCGGCCACCAAATTCAAGATGGACCGCAACGGGAACCTGGAAAAGGTAGCAGAATAAAGGACCCCGCTGTTTTATAGACTCGGAGAGAAGAAATGGCAGCAGCCTGCCCCCTTAAACAGAAAACCGCCCGGATTAAAGGGCGGTTTTTCTATTCCTGGATGGTCAGGCGGGATCCTGAAGGGTGCCGAATACTTTTTCATTCCGCTCGGCGACCCGCTCATAATAGCTTTCATAAAGGCCGGCTTCTTCTTCATTCAGTCCTCCGGCATACAGCCTGCCTGATCTGCTTTTCAGCACGTTCAGGAACCTCATCATCACATCTGCGACCGTCAGCTCGGACTGGAGCAGCTCGCTGAGCGATGCCATGACCGGCGGTGTAATGTCAGGGTACAGGAACTTCGTTACCGCATCCTTTTTCGCCCTGGTGTAAAACTCCCTTACCAATGCAGCCCGCCCGCTGCCGCTGCCGTTTACGCATAAATAGATCTGGACTGCCACACCCTTGCGCAGTCTGCGCTGGGAAATGCCGGCGAACTTCCTGCCGCCGATGCTCAGATCATAGCTGCCGGGGCAATAAGAACCGACAATTTCCCTTGCTTCTATTTCATATGGAAAGTCGCTGAACATTTCTTTTATTAAAAGCCACATAGCATCATAGCCGCGGTTGATATCAATCCCTTTTTCTGATTCCGGAAAAATGAGCGACAGATTGAGTACACCCTCATCCAGCACAACTGCCAGGCCGCCCGAGTTGCGGACAATCGCCCGGTAACCCTGCTCTTGCAGCCAGTCCACCCCGTCTTCCAGGTATGGAAGCCGTGAATCCTGGATGCCGAGCACGATCGTCCGGTCATGAACCCATGCTCTTGCCGTTGCAGGGGTTTTTCCCGATCCGACAGAAGCACAGAGCGTATCATCCATCCCGAACGAATGCATCGCATTCAAATGCAGTCCCGCACTCGACTGGTCTATTATCCGCCACTCCGGCTGCTGCAGCAGCTCACTTGCTTCGTTCATCTTCAGTACTCCTTTAAATAAACAATATGGGATTATTATAGCATACGGGCGGCGGGAAGAAGAAAAGGGGCGGAGCCGCTGATCGGGTGCGCAGTTGGTTATTGAGTTCAGCTTTTTGACTGCTTTTTTCTGCTTTAAAACTGATCTCTCTGCCTGAAAAAAGCCTATCTTTGGGGGGCAAACAGCGCGGGAGCTGCTTTCTGTCCAATTCGGGGCATATTCTACCGGGTCCCCCCGGGAATCTACCAACTTGACGCTATATTCTACCGACTTCACACTGTAATCTACCGAATTGAGTGTTTTTTCTACCAACTGGCAGCTGACAGCCCCACCGCGCCGCGCCACAACACGCAGCACCGCAAAAAAGAACCGGCACACCAGAGTGCCGGCTCCCTTCTATTACTGATTCAATGCCTGAGCTGCTGTGATCAAAGCAAGCTTATACACGTCTTCCTGGTCACATCCGCGGGACAGGTCATTTACCGGACGGTTCAGGCCTTGAAGGATCGGTCCGACCGCTTCAAAGTTACCAAGGCGCTGGGCGATTTTGTAGCCGATATTCCCTGCTTCCAGGCTTGGGAATACAAATACATTAGCATCTCCCTGCAGCGGTGAATCCGGAGCTTTCTTTTCAGCAACAGATGGAACGAAGGCTGCGTCGAACTGGAATTCGCCATCCACGATGAGCAATGGCTCACGAAGCTTGGCTTCTTCAACTGCCTGGGATACTTTTTCCGTTTCAGGCGATTTTGCAGAGCCTTTGGTAGAGAAGCTCAGCATGGCAACGCGCGGGTCGATGTCGAACATTCTTGCTGTCTTGGCGCTTTCGATGGCGATTTCCGCTAGATCTGCGCTGTCTGGTGCGATATTGATTGCACAATCGGCAAATACATACTTTTCATCTTCGCGGACCATGATGAAGACACCGGAAGTCTTTTTGACGCCTTCTTTTGTCTTAATGATCTGAAGAGCCGGTCGGACTGTATCTGCAGTAGAGTGAGCTGCTCCGCTGACAAGGCCGTCTGCTTTATTGGCATAAACAAGCATGGTGCCGAAATAGTTTTCATCAAGAAGAATGCGGCGGGCATCTTCTTCTGTCGCTTTTCCTTTGCGGCGCTCAACAAATGCAGCAACAAGTTCGTCCATCATGGCAAAGTTTTTCGGGTCATAGATTTCGACAGAATCAAGGGATACATCCAATGATTTTGCTTTATCCTCGATTTGTGCAATATCCCCGATCAGAATAGGGGTAAGAATTTTGTCAGCTGCCAGACGGCCTGCTGCAGTCAGAATCCTTTCATCTGTTCCTTCAGGAAATACGATTCGCAGATTATTGCCGGAAACCTTATTCCTTAATCCTTCAAAAAGATCACTCATATGAAAATCCTCCTTTTATATGTAACAAATCACTCGGCTTAAGCGGCGCTGAGACTGCCTTTATCCATAGAAGTGAGCCTGCGTCCGCTATTCTCACTCCCTTAGGATACTCCTCCACTGTGAAAATTCAAGAACAAGGAGAAGTGGCAGCGGTTACACCTGAAAAGTTTTTGTTTTCTTAACATTCTTATATTTATATCTGGGAATCGATTCTCTCCGGACGATGTTAATATGGTCCTTTTTGCCGGAAAATATCCGATTTCGCGCCCGTTCTGGTTGCCTAATCTGCTATTCTTTAGAATCCCCTTGTTTTCCCGGCCGGAAACCTGATTGAGAATAATTTTTGAAAGCTGGTAAGTGACATATAATTTTCAAGTTTCAGGCAGACGTGTTATGGTGAAACTATGATATAGTATTGATGAGAATTCGAGTACATATATAGGAGTGATCAGAATGACTGAAGCAGCACAAACGCTTGATGGCTGGTATTGCCTCCATGATTTCCGCACAATGGACTGGACGACATGGAAAATGACTCCGAAAGAAGAGCGCGATGCAGCAATCCAGGAGTTTATGGGCCTTGTGGATAAATGGAATTCCGTGCAGAGCGAAAAGAATGGCAGCCATGCTTTATATACGATTGTTGGACAAAAAGCAGATTTCATGATGATGATCCTGCGCCCTACAATGGAAGAGCTGAATGAGATCGAGAATGAGTTCAATAAATCAAAGCTTGCGGAATATACCATTCCGGCACATTCTTATGTTTCCGTTGTGGAGCTCAGCAACTATCTGCCGGCCGGAGAGGATCCTTATCAAAATCCTCATGTCCTGGCACGCCTTTACCCGGAGCTTCCTAAAGCAAAATATGTTTGCTTCTACCCGATGGACAAGCGCCGCCAGGGTGAAGATAACTGGTATATGCTCCCTATGGAAGACCGCCGCAATATGATGCGCAGCCACGGCATGATCGGCCGCCAGTATGCAGGCAAAGTAAAGCAGGTCATCACCGGCTCTGTCGGCTTTGACGATTACGAGTGGGGAGTAACCCTCTTCGCAGACGATGTGCTTCAATTCAAGAAGCTTGTCTACGAAATGCGCTTTGATGAAGTGAGCGCCCGCTACGGCGAATTCGGCTCCTTCTTTGTCGGAAACCTGCTCCTGGAAGACCAGGTAGGCACCTTCCTGAATGTTTAATATATGAATCAGGCCTCGGCTTTTGCCGGGGCTTTTTTTATTGAAAAAAAACCGTCACATTTACTGCAATTGGGCTTCCAATTTTTCTATCTATACAGTTACCAATAAATAGATTCCTGCTTATAGAGCAAGCGCCATCCGCTTTTCTTTTTGTCCAGCTCCGGCTCCTAGGTGCTCGAGTCATAAGTTACTTTGGAACCGAAGGCAAAGAACGCCTTCAATTCCAAAGCGCCTTATGCTGGGCCCGCAGGATGCGGGTCATGCAGGCGTTGCCACAGGACGTGGCGTCTTTAGCCTGCGTTCCTTTATTCTGAACAGTCGCCTCCGCTTTTCTTTCCCCCATCAGGCATAATACAGCATTTCCCACATATTTATGAAATAGTGAGTTTGGTTTTATACGGATACTTTCACTTACAGCCTTTGAATAGCTGCTGAGAGAGGTGAAGTTATGGCCGTTATTCCTTATACCGAAGAGGATGTGAAGCTTCTCGCAAGGCTGATGCGTGCGGAGGCTGAAGGAGAAGGAAATCTGGGCATGCTGATGGTCGGCAATGTCGGGGTGAACCGGGTCAGGGCCGATTGCCTGGATTTCAAAGAGATTCCTTCCATCCGGAAAATGGTTTATCAGCGGCCAGGCGGATTTGAAGCCACCATCAAGGGCTACTTTTATCAGCGGCCCCGTCAGAATGAGCTCGACCTGGCCAGGAAAGTCATCAAGGGGCAGCGCCATCATCCTGCCAGCAATTCGCTCTGGTTTTTCCGCCCCACCGGGGACTGCCCTGCCCAATGGTATAATCAGCCGAATGCCGGAAGATACAAAGCACATTGCTTCTTCCAGCCGGCCCGGGCAGACTGTCCCACTGTTTATTAATGACATTTAGGAGGGATTTATTTTGAAACAGCAATCTGTACCGCAGCAGCAATATGTTGATTACCGCACCTATCCGCCTTATCAGCAGCAGCAGCCGCAACAGCAGCAGCCTTACTATGGGGCCGGCACACAGGCACAGGGATACGGCGCCCAGCAGGCCTATCCGCAGATGCCGTCCGGTTCCATGCTCACCACATCTCCGCCTTCAGGTTCACCCGTTTCACAGGTTCCCGGGATGCTGCCTATTGAGCAATCCTACATTGAAAACATCCTCCGTCTGAACAAAGGGAAGCTGGCAACCGTTTACGCCACCTTTGAGAACAACAGGGAATGGAATGCGAAGATTTTCAAGGGAATCATTGAAGCGGCAGGAAGGGATCACCTGATCTTGAGCGATCCGCAGTCAGGCACACGCTATTTGATCCCGATGATTTATCTGGATTATATTACATTTGATGAAGAGATTGAGTATGACTATCCATATGGAGCGGCTCCAGGGCTGGCAGCCTTTCCGCCAAGATAATGAAAAGCCTGGCTTATGCAGCCAGGCTCGTTTTTTTACAGATATTTAACTGCGGCAATGATCAGGAGAACCCATGCAGCAAGGAAGGCGACTCCGCCGAGCGGCGTGATGGCGCCGAGGACACTGATCTTTGTCAGCGTCAGAACGTACAGGCTTCCGGAGAAGAGGATGATTCCAATCAGCATCAGCCAGCCGGACCATGACAGTAAGGCCGTTGCCGGCAGTCGTCCCAGCAGAACACCGATGATCAGAAGTCCGGTGGCATGGAACATTTGATAGGTTACACCTGTTTTCCAGGTTTCAAGATACTTAGGTTCAACTTTTCCTTCCAGGCCGTGGGCGCCAAAAGCACCAAGAGCAACAGCAAGGAACGCATTGATTGCACCGATTATGATAAAAATCTTCATGATTTCACCTCTTCATCGACTTCTTAAAAGTCGAAAATTGAATCTCCATTTGCTTCATTTTCCATATTCATCTTCCTGGGCTGCTGGATTGAAGCCAGCGGCACACTTTCCTGTACAGGCTGAGGAATATAAGATGCAGCCGGCCGCACCGGCTCTGAACTTGTCTTCTCACCTTCCAGAAGCAGCTCGCATAAAGCCTTTATAGAATACACCCGCTCCCGGATCATTTCCTCAGAAGAGCTTGATTTGGCCCCCTGCAGCTCCTTTTCAATCTTGGCAAGCAGATTTCCAACAGGTATCTGCATACTGTTCACCTCTTTTTCCTAAATCTCTACAGCTCCATTTTCGGCAGCAGGCACCCATGCTATTCAGGCAGCCGAAATTACTTGGACTTTCCCTCAAATTTAAGGCAAGGATGGCCTGAAGCCCTTTCAACCGCTTTGGACGGAAGCTGCCTTCCCTTAAATTGAAACGCCCTGCACCCTTTCGGAAACTGCCGGTCCCATGTCACGTAGAAATGCTTGCATTTAAAGCAATTTGGCTGATTGCTGTCCAATCCTGTCATCCTTTGCTGAGCCTTATTTCTAACTCATTTGGCTATCGGTTTCTATTTTACATGACTTGTACCCATTATACATCCTAAAACTCTGACAGTTCTTTGAATAGAGAAAGGCGGAAGCGTCTTGCCCGCCTTATTTTATACTTGTCTATTAAAAAATGCCGTCAGCTTTCGACGGCATTCTTCATATGCAATTTCCGTTCCACGTGAAACATGCCGGAATTAGAGATCTGGTATCTGCCAGTCTATCTCCTCTTCCCCATTATCCTTCAAAATCTGATTGGTTTTTGAAAAGTGATGGCTGCCAAAGAATCCTCTTCTTGCTGATAGTGGGCTGGGGTGGACTGATTTTAGGATAATATGGCTCGGATTATCAATCAGCTTGGCCTTTTCCTGGGCGGGCTTTCCCCAAAGCAGGAATACGACCGGCTTTTCCCTTTCATTCAGCAGGGCAATAACGCTATTGGTAAAAGTCTCCCACCCCTTATTTTTATGGGAATGGGCTTCCCCCTCCCGCACGGTCAAAACGGTATTCAGCAGCAGGACACCCTGCTCCGCCCAGCTGACCAGATACCCGTTATCAGGGATTTTGCAGCCAAGGTCTTCATGAAGCTCCTTGAAAATATTCCTTAAGGAGGGGGGAATCCTGGTCTGCGGCTTGACCGAGAAGCTCAAACCATGGGCCTGTCCCGGTCCATGGTACGGATCCTGCCCCAGGATGACCACTTTTACATCCTCATAATCGGTATACTTCAGGCTGTTGAAGATATCTTCCCTGGCCGGATAGACCGTCTCGCTCGCATATTCTTCTTCCAGGAATCTTTCCAGTTCATGAAAATACGCTTTTTCGAACTCCTCTTCCAGAAGCTCGCCCCAGCGGTTATTTAATAGCTGCATCAGAATCCCCCTTATAGCTGACAGAGGCCTCATAGCCCAGCCTGCCAAAAAATTCGCTGATCGTTTTTTCTGCGTTCTTCTCAGCAAGTTCAAGAATCCCCTGGTCAATCGCTTCCGCTTCTACCAGTTCCTTTGCCTCTGCTGCAAGGCTGTATGCCTCATCCCAGTTCACATCACCCCGAAAAATCCCGGAAGCCGAAAATGTCTGGACATGCTCCAGATCGAGCGACGGCTCCTGGAGGATGCTTGCCTTCGGAAGGGAAACTTCAATCCTCTTATCCTCTTCCGACACCTTGATATCCTTTTCTCCAACCTGCTCAAGATCGACCCCTGCCGTTACCGTTCCCGGGACAATAAACAGAAGCTTGCGCTTTGTCCCCGGCAGATCCGTTTCTATCTGCCTGCCAAACAGTTCATTGTCTTCTTTTTCAATCACGGCCTTCACGAGCGCCTGTGATGATGCCAGCGTGGACAGGCCCCGCACCTGTTCTATAAAACTCCCTTTCTCTTCTTGAGCTGATGACCCTGTATAAAAATAAAAGATTCCTGCTGTAAGCAAAATTCCGATCATAATAAGCGACAATAAAAGCAGCCCGATTTTCCAGCTCCACTTCCTGAATCCGTAGCGCAAAAACCGTGAAAACGTGAACGCACCCCCGCTGCCTTCAAGAGCGGCGGCACTTGCAGCCTGCTTGCGGGAAGTTTTCAGTTCCTTCATAAGCGCCTCCATCTGTTCTAATACTTCCTGTTCTTTTTTCAATATCTCCGCTCCTTTTCTATACCCGTTCGTTTACATTATAAAATGAGAACTGCCTTTTTTGTAAAATTTTGCTGAAACATTGTACACAAAGATTGAAGTTTAAGTATGGAAAAAAAGGATAAATAAAAGAATAAGCGGACAGGCACATTGTCCAAAAAAATTAGAGGAGGAATTATTCATGTATAAAATTGAGGTTTGTGAAAACGGCGTACAAGCAACGGATACTATTAAAACTTTAACAGCAGAAGGCTATGAAAAGGACAATATCTTTATTTTTGCGCATGACGAAAACCGTTCCGAAGATTTAACTGATGCTACGAACACTGGGAGCGTCGGCTTGAAGGAACAGGGCTTATTTGATTCTGTCGGCAATATGTTCAATAAGCGCGGCGACGAGCTCCGCAACAAGTTCGAAGCTCTCGGCCTTTCAAAGGTGGAAGCTGAGCAATACGAAAAGGTGCTTGATGAAGGCAAGCTTGTCATTGTAGGTTCAAACGAATAAGTAAGAAGGTTCTCCAGCCGTTCCGGGACACCCCCCTGGGCGGCTTTCTTACTGAAAAAAAACAGAACCCCTCTGCAGCCAGGCAGAGGGGTTCCTGTATTTAACCCAGCAGACGCTGGTAGATGGCTTTTGCATGGGACTCATCCTTCGTGCCATGGATGAGGGCCCGGCCGTCACTGAAAAAGACGGCCCTTTCGGCACCCAGCTCGGCAGACAGAAGATAGGGATTGCCCTTTACTTCATAGCCGAGCCGGCCAAGCTGCCCTGCCAGCCCTTCGAGATCCAGGTCCCGCTTACCGGGCGGGCGGATCTGGACCGTATCCCGGCCGCAGAGTACGGCTGTCCTGGTCCGGTTATCCTGCTCCAGGTAAGGATAGGTCCTTTCAGCCCCGCATGAAGGGCAGCCCGGATCCTTGGCTTTGGCAGTCCCCATATTTGTATACTGGCTGTGCCAAAGATCGAAGCTGACAAACGAAGTCCTGACAGCGTCCCAGTCTTCTGCCAGGATTTTCAGCGCCTCTGCCCCCTGATGGGCTACGGTCATCTGGACGGCCGGTCCGATGATGCCGCCTGTATCACAGGTAAGCCCCTGCAGCGGAACAGCTTTCAGAAGGCAATTCAGGCATGGGGTCTTGCCCGGGATCACGGTAAAGCTCATTCCAAAGCTGCCGACACAGGCTCCGTAAATCCATGGTATTCCAAGTTTCTGGGACAGATCATTGATGACCATCCTTGTTTCAAAATTGTCAGTGGCATCAATCATCAGATCAGTTCCAGGCGCAAGCTCAGCCAGAAGTGAAGGATCTGCATCCCCGACAATGCAGCTTAAGTTGACGGAAGAATTTATTTCCTTCAGCCGCCTTTCTGCCGCCTTTGCTTTCGGCAGTTTTTCCCTGGCATCCTTCTCTGCATAAAGCTGCTGCCTCTGAAGATTGCTTTCTTCCACATAATCTCTGTCAATGATCGTCATACTCCCGACCCCCGCACGGATCAGGAGCTCTGCACAGCCGGAGCCCAGCGCCCCGGCCCCGATGATCAGGACATGCTTCCGGGCGATCTTCTCCTGTCCCGCCGTGCCGATTCCGGGAAAAAGCGTCTGGCGCGAATATCTTTCGTCCAACCTATTCCCCTCCTCAGCCGCCGCTGACCGGCGGGATGAAAGCGATGACGTCTCCCTCTTTGATCAGCTCGTGATCCAGGGCGAACTCTTCGTTCACTGCTGTCATTACGGTTTCCAGATTAAGGTGATAGGCTTCAGTTAAAATGGCTTTCAGTTCATTGATCGTCTTGCCCGCGGCGTCAAGCTCGATTTCTTCCTTGCCTGCACTTTCACGCAAGTGGGCAAACAGTTTGATTTTATTCATCCAGATCCTCCTTTTGCGGACGGCCAGCCGGATAAGAAACGGTTTCAAGCTGGTTGCCGATCCATTCTTCCCCGTCCTCCCAGTGTTCCTTTTTCCAGATAGGGACTATCTCCTTGATTCTTTCGATGGCATAGCGGTTCGCTTCATAGGCATCCGCCCTGTGCGGGGTAGATACAGCAATGACGACGGCTATATCGGTAATATCCAGCCTGCCTGTCCGGTGGGTGATGGCTGCCTTCGCGCCTTCCCATTTTTCTTCTATTTCATGGCCGATCTGCTCAAGCTTCTTCACTGCCATTGATTCATATGCTTCATAGACGAGATACAGGGTTTTCTTGCCGCCCGTCAGCTCCCTGACCGTCCCGATAAACACGGTGACCGCCCCAGCATTGCGCTGGATGACTTTATCAGTGACAGCCTGAACATCAATCGGTTCTTTTGATAGTTCAAAATCCATTTTCTCACCTCTTAGGATTCTCGAAGTTTTTATCTATATAGAATAGCAGGATTGGCTTCCCATTCCCAATTTTAAGATTCCCTGCCGAGCATACGCTTAGCCTGCTCGTATTCAGAAGGATGGTTCATATTGAAAAAACAGGCCTCCTCACCACCCCAGCCTTTTTCCAAAAGCTCTTTCTCTGATAAAATCCGGCTGTCCTCTGTGAGCAGATTCCTCATTTTGCGGTCGCCTGCTTCAAGCATTTCCTCTGCCCTCCGGTATAACCCCTTGTGATAGGCACCGAACAAGGGATGAAGCTGCCCGGAGATTTTCGGAACAGCGGCCTGGCATTCGCCCAGCTCGTTTAAAAGGATGCTGCCGAGCCCGGCTGAAAGAAAGGGCATATCACAGGCTGCGGCAAGATTATAGTCTGTTTGCGAATTTTTCAGTCCTGCATGGAGTCCGGCAAGCGGCCCTCCGTCCTGATAGATGTCACCAGCCATAGGGCAGCCGAGAAAATCGTAGTCTTCCGGGGAGTTGGTGACAATGATGATATCCTGGACTGCCTTTTTCAGCTCATCACGCACCCGTTCAATGACCGTAATTCCCTCTAAGGTCATAAGCGCCTTATTCTGGCCCATCCGGCTTGAACGCCCGCCCGCAAGAATGATTCCTGTTGCTTTCATGCAGCAGCCTCCTTTTTGGTATATGTATCTATTGTAGCTTTCTTGATGGTGGATTAATAGGTAGTGGGAAAAACATCCATGGAGGGGTGTAAAAAGAGATTAGTGGTGACAGAGGAAAAAAAACTGCGGAATTATAAGGGTGCTTAAAAAGTTTTAGAACCTGCTGTTTGGAGTGCAAGGCACGTAGACTCCTGCGGGAGATAGCGGCAATGCTGAGACCCCGCACCGCGGAGCGGGAGGAGGCTCAGCGTCGCCCCTCGGAAAGCGAAGTGCCTGGAACGGAAAACAGCAGCAAATTGTTAAGACTAAATAGTTTTAATCTACAAATATCCGCCCCCATTTTTCCACACAAACTGGATACTAAATCTCCTTGCGCTGAAAGTACGTCATTCCTGATAGGAAAAACAGTACGAAGCCGCCGAGGATGACAATCAGGAGGGTTTCCATGGAGGCATTCAGTGCCCCGAATTCTTCTCCCATCCGCGGAATCATGGTCAGAAATGGCTGTGCCCAGGGATAGAACGGGCCGTAGGTTTCTGAGTTGGCTACCAGAATGTTTGGGAGTGTAAAGACCACATTGATGGCCAGCGGAGCGGCAAAGCTGGACCATGCGGCTGAAACAAACATTTGCAGGGCCGCGACCGGAAGGCAGGCAACCCATCCGCCGGCTATGCTTTCCAGGATGATTTTCCACGGAATCGGTGCATCGAATCCTTTCAGCTGTGCCACCAGCAGCAGGCCGCCTAAAAAGAGCAGCTGGGAGACAGCAATCAGCCCCATAACAAGACTGAATTTCACGATATATACATTTCTCCGGGAAACCGGCAGTGACAGCAGCTGCTTCCAGCCTCCGCCCAGATGCTCATAGCGGCAGACAAATGCAGAAAATACACCGGTCAAGAGCGGCAGGAACAGCAGCGCATGGACGAACGCCATGCTGCTGAGGGTGTAGAGCCATTGAAGCTCCCCTTCCATCCCAGGCACATCAGCTTCGGCAAAGCCAGCCAGAGATGCCAGAAGGGGGCTTATAAATATAAGCAGCCAGACAGAAGATTTTCTAAGCTTCAGCCATTCAGAGCTTAATAGATTGATCATGCTATTTCACTTCCTTTCTGGAAAAATCAATCAGCCCGGTCAAGTAGATGCCGATGCCGAGCAGGACGCCGGCCAGTGCCGAATAAAAAGGACCGCCCCAGCTCTCAAGAAACAGCCATTTCAGCGGGACCCAGTCCGGGAACTTCACGGAAAACAGGGTCAGCACCGTCGCCAGAATGCCGGCCGTCAGCGGAATGGCCTGATTTTTCATGGTGATGGAAATCCATAACTGCAGTGCAATGAAAGGCATCCCAGCCAAATAAGGAAAGAACACTGATTCCGCCAGATGAAGGAAGGGAAAGTCTGTGCCAAATCCGAGGATCAGTCCCAGAATGATCAGCCCAACGAATAGCAGTACACAGGAAATAAACAATAAGATGGCTGCCAATAGAAACTTGGAGGTAAACACCTTTCCTTTAGAAACAGGAAGGGCCAGGAGCTGCTTCCAGGCATTTGTCTGATGCTCAATATTGGCAATCATGCTGGTGACCAGCGCAAGCCCGAGCATGATCGCAGGGATGCTGAGGAAGCTGGCTTCACCGATCAAGCCTTTCCATAAATCTTTTGCATAAACTCCTGTCAAATACTCATAGCGGAGCCCGAAATTGACCGCTTCAAGAGCGACAACGCCAAAGGGGCCGAGAAAAACGAGGAACAGGATCATCTTTCTTTTGATTTTCAGAAAGTCGGCGGAAAGCATGTTCATCATCACAGGCTTCCCCCTTCTCCTGTCAGCTCCAGGAAGATGTCCTCGAGCGTTTTTCTCTGCTCCTGGACACGGTATACAGAAACATCATGGCGGACCAGTGTTTCCACAGCCGCGGCCACCTGGGTGTCTGTCCCGTCAAGCAGCAGGTGCTCCCGCTTTTTTTCTGCCTGGATGCCGTTTGACAGCAGCGCTCTCCAGGCTTTCTCTGTTTCATTGACTGTAATCGCAATCTGGCTGTTTGCCTTCTGCCTGAGAACATGGATCGAATCCTGGAAAATCATCGACCCTTTGGAGATGATGCCCACCTGTGTTGCCATTTGATCGATCTCTGATAATAGATGGCTGGAGACGAGGATGGTCATTCCATGCTGTGCCGGCATGCTTTTGATCAGCTCGCGGATTTCAAGAATGCCGGATGGGTCCAGTCCGTTCGTCGGCTCGTCAAGGATCAGCAGCTCAGGGTTCGCGAGCAGGGCGGCGGCAATTCCAAGCCGCTGCTTCATTCCAAGGGAAAAGCCTTTTACCGGCCGTTTCGCTTCCTTTGACAGGCGGACAATGGCCAGCACTTCATCGATCCGTGATTTTGGCACCTCGAGAATCCTGCGGAGAGCCTCAAGATTTTCGATGGCGGTCAGATGTCCGTAATAGGATGGATATTCAACAAGAGAGCCAACCTTGCGAAGGATCTGCAACTTCTCTTTTTTCAGATCCCTGCCAAAGATATGGATGGAACCGCCCGTCGGCCTGGCCAGCCCGAGCAGCATCCGGATCGTCGTTGTCTTGCCCGCACCGTTAGGGCCTAGGAATCCGTATATTTCTCCTTTCGCCAGCCGCAGATCCACATTTTCGACCGCACTCCGTTTTCCGAACTTTTTCGTTAAACCATTCGTTTCCAAGATTAATTCGCTCATTTTCTTCACCTCGGAACCATCTTATCCCGCGAAGGTTAAGCTGGGGGTGGGGGGAAGTTTAAATTTGGTTTAAAAAAAGGGGGGAAATTAGCATGCCTGCCTGTTTTTCGGCTGGTTCTGGGCAGAATTGAGGTATTTTGGGTTGAAAAATTCTAGCTGTCTAAGAACCCGATGGTGCTCACATCATAAATTCCGGCTGATTCTACCTAAATTCGGCGTTTTTCTACATAAATTTTCAATTATTCTACCAAAAAATTAAAAGATTCTACCTACTTTTTTGGTTATTCTACCTTATACATTATTTACCAACTAATAGCATTGGAAATGCTGGAGCGAATCAACGACAAACCAAATTTTATAAACCCTGTTGATTGGAGTGCAAGGCACGTAGACTCCTGCGGGATTGCAGCGGCAAAGCTGAGACCCCGCAGCGCGGAGCGTGAGGAGGCTCAGCGCCGCCCCGCGGAAAGCGAAGTGCCTGGAACGGAAATCAACAGCCCCCATTCGAAGATATAACTCATTACAGCGACAAAAAGGCCCGGATATATGCAATCCGAACCCTCGCTCAATATCTATCCATCCTTATACCCTTTTCCCAAATCCCCCTTCCCTCCAATCACCATCTCCGTCCCGCCGCTGCTGCTGTTAATCTGAAGATCAAGATCCATCTCCTTCAGCATAAGAGCTGCAATGGAGAGACCGATGCCGGCGCCTTTTCCAGCCGACTCTCCTGTCATTCCCGGCCCTTTATCTTTTACGGCCAGAATTTCCTTTTCTGCATCAAGCAGGACGCCGACATATCTGCCCTGGGCGGCGTGCCGGAGGATATTCTGAAACAGATTATCGAGGATGCGGTTCATCCATTGCCCGTCTATATCCCAGTAGATGCTCTTGTCCGGCAGCTCAATATCAAGCTCGAAGCCTTCATTTTCAAAAACAGGATACCAGGCGGCTGCCGAGGTTTTTACGAGCCGGACGATATCCGTTTTTTCCGGATTGTATGGATACTTGCCTGAGGTTAATAGTGTATAGGAAAGCAGGTTTTCGATCAGCTGGCCAAGATAGTTGACTTTATTGTCAATGAGTTCGAGAGATTCCCGGCCTTTTTCGGAAGTGATTTCTTTTTTCAAAGAATAGGCATGGCCCCTGATTGTTGTCAGCGGGGTTCTGAGGTCATGGGAGAGATTGGCGATCAGCTGGCGCCTCAGCTCTTCTTCTTCCCGCTCCCGCTGCCTGCCTGTTTCAAGCTGGTCGATCATCCGGTTAAAAGCCCCTTCCAGCTGGCCGATTTCATCCTTCTTATCAATGGCGATCGGCAGGGGGATCCCGCCTTCAGCAGGCTTGTCCATTGCCTCCTGGAGACGGAGCAGTCTCTGGCGGATTCTGTAAAAGAAAATCCAGGACACAAAAAGGAACAATCCCAGCACCCCAAAGGTGGCAATCAGATAATAATAGTCATAGCTTCTGCTTACTTGCTCCCATTCTGTGTCCATTTCTCCCCGGGGCACCTGGATGACCATGAACCCTTCGGATTTCCCGGACCCGATGAATGAAACGACAGTATAGGGATCAGCTTCAAGGCCCCTGTTCGTCTTCATGAAATCTATGGTGTACAGCGGGTCCCACTGGGCAGGGATCTTTATTTGCTCTGGAAGCTTCAGCTTTGTGCTCCCCTGTCCGTCGACCCAAAAGATGCTTGCCTTATTGTACTTCTGCTTAAGCTCCCGGAGCCTCTCATTGATTTCCTCATCCGTCCTGCCGCCGAGCTTCTTTCCTTCTTCCTTCCACATTGATTCCATGCCTTTGCTGTCTTCATAGACATTCGGGTCATGCTCCTGCATGGAAAATGGGATATGGAATAAAACTGAAACGAGCGGAAAGGTGATTGGCATGAGCACCAGCGCCAGCAGGATGATGAGCAGGTATCTGCCCTGCAGTGATTTTGGCTTCATTGCTTCACCCTGTAGCCGATGCCCCGGATGGTTTCCAGGATGGCAGGCGAGCCTGGGTTTTCTTCAATTTTTTCGCGCAGGTAGCGGATGTGGACCATCAAGGTTTTATCTCCGTCCATATAGGGCTCCCCCCAGACTGCCTCAAAAATCTGCTCTTTTGTGAGAATCTGGTTCGGATGGCGGAGCATGTACATGAAAATCTGATGCTGCTTGCCTGTCAGGATGATCTCTTCGCCGCTCCTTGTATCGGTGATGCGATTCTCCCCAAGGCTGACTTCGAGATGGCGAAGCAGGAGCCGGCTCTGTTCCGGCTTTCCATACCTCCGGAGCAGCACATCGACCCTTGCCGCCAGCTCTTCCGGATGAAATGGCTTTGTCAGGTAATCATCGGCAAACTGCAGGCCCTGCAGCTTATCATCGACAGCCGTCCGGGCCGAAAGCATCAGGATAGGAATCCCCGGAGCATCCTTCTTCAGGCGCTGGCCGACCGTAAAACCGTCCAGACCTGGCAGCATTACATCAAGGATGACCAGGTCCGCTCTGGCAGCTGCCTGGGCTGCTCCCTCCCCTGACTGCAGCCAGTCGACCGAGTAGCCTTTTTCAAGGAGATAATCTTTCGTCCATTTGCCGATTTCTTTATCATCTTCGATATATAGGATGTTCTTCATCTTCATCACCGCTCAATCTTCTATTTCTGTTTTTATCATAGGTAAATTTTGGCGAAAAGAAAAGGGGTCCCTGCAATTCGTTCCAATTGTACTGAGATATAATATTGTTATAATCATAATTAGAACAATAATGGGAGGCGCATGACATGACTATGAAGAAAGTACTTACGATTGCTGGATCGGATACGAGCGGAGGAGCGGGCATCCAGGCGGACCTGAAAACATTCCAGGAACTCGGTGTGTACGGGATGACTGCACTGACAACGATTGTAACGATGGATCCGAAAGACCAATGGCATCATCATGTACATCCGCTGCCAATCGAAACGCTGAAGGCGCAGCTTGAAACCATCCTGTCTGTCGGCATCGATGCCATGAAGACCGGCATGCTCGGAACGGTGGAAATCATTGAGCTGGCGGCAATGGTGATGGATGAAAATAAATTGAACAACACGGTCATTGACCCTGTAATGGTCTGCAAGGGCGAAGATGAAGTATTGAACCCGGAGACCACTGACGCGATGAGGGAGCTTCTTCTTCCGCGGGCAACAGTGGTAACGCCGAACCTGTTTGAAGCATGGCAGCTGGCACAGACCGGGCCGATCCGCACCATCGATGATATGAAGGAAGCGGCTGCGAAAATTCATGACATGGGTGCGAAGTATGTATTGATCAAAGGCGGCAGCAAGCTGAAGCATGAAAAAGCGGCTGACCTCCTATATGACGGAAAAGATTTCCTTTTGTTTGAAAACGAGCTGATTGATACTGTTTATACGCATGGGGCAGGCTGCACCTATTCTTCTGCAGTAACTGCAGGGCTTGCGAAGGGCCATAGCGTGACAGAAGCTGTCGAGACCGCGAAATCCTTCATTACGGAAGCAATCCGCCATGGGTTCCGCCTGAACGTGTATGTGGGTCCTACGATGCATGGTGCATATCGCAGCAATGGCTCAATCGAAAAAGCCGAGGGCCGGAAAATCTGATAGCGGAGGAAACACTGCCGCTGCTTAAAAGGAATGTGGAAGCGCCGATTTCGCTTTTCCATTCCTTTTTTAGTAAAATAATCTCATTCAAGGAACAGCAGCATTGTGCTGAAAGGAGGCATATATTTATGAAGCCTGTCGTAAAAGAAGATGTGCAAAAAGAGATTAGCCGGCTTGCCGGAAAGAACGTTTTTGTTCACCTCGAAACCACAAATGGGGCATACGCATCCCATTTTGATGAGTCTTTTTTCTCTGCCGGAGCCTATATCCGAAACGCATCCCTCAAATATGAGCTCGGAAAGATTACCGGAGACGGCCCGTTCAGAGTCGGTTTGAAAATGGAATTCGGCTGGGTGTATGCGGAGGGCATCACCCACTTTGAAGTGGATGAAATCGGCCGCCTGCTGATGGCTGGCCATGATAACAGCGGAAAGCTTGCTGTAGCGCTGCAGATCAGCGAGACTCCGTTTGAATAAAAGTGAAAGGAGAAATAGCTAATGGATAAGGAAAGACATGTACTCGTCATTTTCCCGCACCCGGATGATGAAGCGTTTGGCGTGTCAGGCACGATTGCTTCCCATGTTAACAGCGGGACCCCTGTTACATATGCATGCCTGACGCTTGGCCAGATGGGGCGCAATCTGGGTAACCCTCCTTTTGCAACGAGGGAGAGTCTGCCGCTGATTCGCCGCAAAGAATTGAAGGAGGCTGCCCGCGTCCTGGGGATCCAGGATTTGCGGATGCTCGGCTATCGCGACAAAACCATTGAATTTGAGGATGAAAAATTGCTCACCGACCACCTTTTTTCCATTGTGGAAGAAGTGAATCCGTCACTGGTCATTTCCTTTTATCCGGGATATTCGGTTCACCCGGACCATGATGCAACAGGGGCAGCTGTTGTAAGGGCACTTGAGCGCCTGCCTGAGCAGGACCGGCCGAAGCTGCATTGTGTCGCATTTTCCAATAACTGCGTCGATGAACTTGGCGAAGCGGATATTCTCAATGATGTCAGCGCCGTTGTCGACCAGAAGCTTGCTGCCATTAAAGCGCATCTTTCCCAGACACAGCTGATGGCTGCCCAAACGGAGGAAAAGCTGAAAAATAAGGACCCGCAGGCTACAGCCTGGATCCAGAATGAACGGTTCTGGACTTATAAGTTCCAATAAAAAAAGAGCCCCCGGGCTCTTTTTTTTACTCTTCATCCCCCTGCAGCATCTGCTTCAGATAGGACAGCTGCCTGCCATCTTCTTTTTTTATAATCTTTACGAGCATTGGCTTTGTCAGGGACATGATGAAGCCGGATGTGTGGATATTGGCTTCGAGCTCCACCTGCGTGCCTTCATCAATTTCCGTGAATGTATAATCATACGTGACAACCAGCCCATTGGAATTGCTTTTTGCTGTATAGGACCTGTCCTGTTCAAATTGTGTATATTCAATTTCAGCCTTGACCTTCTTGCCCCTGATCATCCTTGTTTCAATGAATTTCGTGGATGGCCCGATCGGACCGTCCGTTGCCTTTTCCATCTTGACGACATTCGGCATAATTTCAGGCGCGTTGTCCGGGTTGGTGGCGTACTGGAAAACTTCTGCTACTGGTCTTCTTATAATGACAGTTGATTTAAAATCAGCCATATTCTGCACCCCGTTTAAAAGATTTGCTGGTACAGAGAACATTATACCTTTTTGAGGGATATGAGTCAGGTATTAATTTAAGAGATATGGCTCGAACGCTCATTATGTCAAAAAGAGGCATGGCTCTCTGAGCCTGCCTCTTTTCTATTCTGAAAGCCGGATTTTATACAGCTTATCATCGTTTGGCCCCGGGTTGCCGCGGCCATCTGTATTATTGCTGGCGAAATACAGGACATTACCGGAGAGCAGCACATCCCTGATCCTTCCGGCACCGGTGATGAGTTCCTTTTGCTCTCCTGACTCCAGGTTGAATTCAAGTACTGCAGTACCCCTCAGCGCAGCCGCATATAGCTTGCCGTCCTTGATGGCAATGCCGGATGGAGCCCAGGTATTGTCTTCCCCTGAGGTGAAGAGCGGCGTTTCCATGCCTTCCTTCTCTTGCTTGCCCTGGATGACCGGCCAGCCGTAGTTTTTCCCGGCCACGATCCGGTTGATCTCATCATTGGCGGATGGTCCGTGCTCAGAGGCATAAAGGGTGCCGTCTTCAGCCCAGGCAAGGCCCTGCGGATTGCGGTGGCCATAGCTGTATACATAAGATCCGGCAAATGGATTATCGTCGGGAACCGTTCCATCCAGATTCATCCGGAGGATTTTTCCGCCGAGGGAATCCAGATCCTGGGCGATTTCCGGATCGGCTGCCGCGTCGCCTGCGGTAGCATAAAGCTTGCCGTCAGGGCCGATTTTCAGGCGGCCCCCATGATGGTATTGCCCGCTCGGTATCCCATCCAGCAGCAGCCTTGTTTCCTCCCAGGCATCCTCCGTCTGCTTCAGGACGACGATCCGGTTCTGCTGTACGGATCCTTCTTCATACGTATAATACGCAAAGGCTTCTCCAGAGCTTTCAAAATCCGGGGAAAGGACAAAGCCGAGCAGGCCGGCCTCTGAAGCCTGTGAGAGTTTCTTTTTCAGGCGGACCTCCTGCCTCTGCCGGCTGCCTTCTTCTGCTTTTACAATGCTCCCTGTCCTTTCAGTCATATAAAAAGTGCTTCCTGCCTGGTCAATCGACCACGGGGTCTTCAGATCGGCCGCGAACTCTTCTGCCTCCGGCACGGCTGAAGCCGCCTCCTCGCTTTCCTGCGGCCTCGGCTCTGTCTCATTCGATTTGTCTTCTGCCGAACAGCCCGCCGTTGCCAGCAAACCGAGCAGCATGAATAGGGCTGATTTTTTCACAGTATCTCCGCCTTTCAGTTAAAGGTTTCAAAACGCCCAAAAAACAGGCCGGTTCGTGCCGTCATTTCCCTATGCCTTAAGGGCATCCAGGATTGCTTTTGCCACTCCGCTTTCTTCATTAGTCAGCGTCACAAAGTCGCACTGTGCCTTGATGATTTCGTCTGCATTGCCCATGGCGACAGACCTGCCCACCCGTTTGAACATAGAAAGATCGTTATAGTTATCGCCTATTGCCATTGCATCCTGGATGCCTGTCCCGCTTTTTTCAAGGAAGGCTTCAAGCGCAACGCCCTTTTGCGCTTGTTTGCTAGTCAGCTCCAGGTTTTCCTCACCGGAAGAGCTGATGACGAGCCCTTCGTCCTCAAGCGGCACAAGGGCTTCCTTTGCCGCTGCCAGCCTTTCAGCGTCGAATGAGAAGGCAAGGAGCTTATAAATTTGATGCTCTGTATCATCAAAAAGGATATCGTAGCTGTCCACCTTTTGGACAAGCCCTTTTGTGAACCTTTCCTCTGCCGCCTTCATGACTTCATCCACATCAGCTTCAGGGTTTCCGCTCATGAAGATGTCGACGATGATAGAGACGCCTTTATCGGCATCAATCGTGTAAGTGCCTTTGTTTGTGTACACTTCAAAATAAACGCCATTTTGCAGGAGCGCCATGCCGGCTGTCCTTGCCGTCGACTTGTCAAGCGGATTGCTGGCTATTACTTCTTTATCGATGGACCTCACTTCGGCCCCATTGACGCAGATCATCGGGGTGTGTATCCCGGCTTCTTCCAGGACGAAGTTCGCTTCAAAATAGGATCGTCCTGTGGCGATGACAACCTCCACCCCTTCAGCCTGCGCCTTCTGGATCGCTTTTCTGTTTTCTTCTGTAATCTGCTGGGTTGCGGTCAGCAGTGTCCCGTCCATATCAATCGCGATGCATTTCACCATGATTTCTTCACCTACTAATTGTTTTTTCAATCTATGTAGCATTCTATCAGTTTTTCCCTCTTACTTTAAATATTTGCTACCCTCACGGATGCTCAAGGGTGCGAGCGAAGAACTGCTGATAAAGCTTCTGACTGACTCAGGGTTTGTCTTGCTGTACTCCCTCAAGGCCCATCCGATTGCCTTTTGGATAAAAAATTCCTTGCTGCCGGCATTCTGGCTGATGAATTCATACAGGATGCCTTCACTTGTATTTTGCTTGTACCGGAGCTGAAAGATGATGCTTGTCCTTCTCAGCCATAGATGGCTGCCATAGGCCCAATCCTTCACTGTATCCTCAATGGTTTCAGGATGATCGGAGGCAATTCGGCCGACAGGGTGGGCAGCCAATGTATCAACAGTATCCCACCAGGACTTTTCTGTAATCAATCTCTCCATAAATAGCATGTCGTCTTTTACAAGCTTCTTCAAGGAGCTGAGGATATAGTCACAGGCTGCATATTGATATTCCCTTTCTTCCTTCTTCCATAGCTCTGACACAAACTCATGCTGAAAAGGCTCCTTCAAGATCTGAGTTTCTGCAAAAAACCCCTTCGTAAGCTTCCTGCGCTCCGGCGTCCTTATTCCCAGGAACGGGAAGTTGCCTTTCATATATTTTCTCATCGGCTCTGCCTGCTCAGCATTCCTGTGCAGGGTGAATTTTTCTTCCAAAGGTTTGAGATACATCTCATCCAGCTCCTATATATTCAGATTTTTTGCTAAATAGGTTGCTAACTTGCTTATTAGGGTATATATCTACATGAGGCACTCTCAAGGCGGCAAAATCCCGGCTTTCCCGCCATATATTCTTGGATATTGCCATTTTCAGCTATTGATGGCGTTTTCTCCAGTCTTTTATACATGTTAAGGTTAAATATAGAGAAAAAACAGGGGGTATTCTATGAATGAACAGCAAGATAAGTCATTAAACAGTGTATTTTGGGTCTCTGCTTCAGTGATCCTTCTGCTTGTCCTCACAGGCGTCTTCCTGCCTGACATTTTTTCAGGGGCCGCACAGAAAGCCTTCGATTTCACTACATACGCCTTTGGCTGGTTCTACCTGCTATCGGTACTCCTCTTTGTATTTTTCTGCCTATTCCTGGCCATCAGCAAATATGGCCGCATCCGGCTTGGCGGGAATGATGAAAGACCCGAATATTCCTTTTTCACATGGATCGGCATGCTCTTCAGCGCCGGATTTGGCATCGGCCTTGTCTTCTGGGGAATCGCCGAGCCGATGAGCCATTATTTTTCGCCTCCCATCGCTGATATGGAAGGACTCACGCCTGAAGCAGCAAGAACTGCCATGGGCTACTCTTTCTTCCATTGGGGCGTCAGCCAATGGTCCGTCTTCACGATTGTCGGACTCGCAGTCGGCTATTTCCAGTTCCGCAAAAAGCAGGACGGACTTGTTTCCACTACGCTCAAGCCGATCATCAGTACAAAAAAGGAGCGGACAGGCCTCCGGAAATTCATTGATATCCTGGCTGTCATTGCCACTGTCCTGGGTGTAGCCACATCACTCGGGCTTGGGATCCTGCAGATTAACGGCGGATTGAATGCTGCCTTCGGGATCACTAACAGTGCTTGGGTGCAGATTATCATTATCGTTGTATTGACAGCCCTTTTCCTCTTGTCTTCTACTACAGGATTGGATAAAGGAATCAAGTATTTGAGCAATCTTAACCTTTCCCTTGCTCTGATCATCATGCTCTTTGTATTCATTGCCGGACCGACTGTTTTCATCCTGAATACGTTCACACAGGGCATCGGCGATTATATTACCAATTTCATTAACTGGAGCCTGCGCCTTACACCTTATAAAGGCGGTACATGGGTGCGTGACTGGACGATTTTCTATTGGGCATGGGCGATCGCCTGGTCCCCGTTTGTCGGCGCGTTCATTGCACGGGTATCAAGGGGGAGGACCATCAGGGAATTTGTCGTCGGCGTGCTGATCATACCGCCGCTCATCGCCCTTTTATGGACAGCCGTGTTTGGCGGGACCGCCCTGCATTTTGACCTGTTCCAGGGAACAAGCATAGCTGAAGCAGTCAATGCGGATGTTACCAGTGCTCTGTTTACAACATATGGTGAATTGCCGTTTACCTTTATTGTCTCATTATTATCGATTCTGCTGATTTTCACGTTTCTTATTACCTCAGCAGATTCGGCAACCTATATTCTCGGCAGCATGACCTCCAAGGGGTCACTGATGCCTCCCCTCGGTGTGCGCATCGTCTGGGGCATCCTGATCGGTGCGATTGCGGCCGTCCTCCTGCTCAGCAGCGGGCTTGAGGGACTGCAGACTGCCTCGCTTGTCGCAGCCCTGCCATTTACTGTCATCCTTGTCTTTATGTGCATTTCGCTCCTCAAATCATTGAGCAAGGAACCGCCTGCGCCAAGGACCAAAAAATAAACAGCGAAACTCCCGTATTTAAGCGGGAGTTTTTTTGGTATCAAAATTATTTTCCCCTAGTGCTTTGATATATAAGATTTCAGCTCCTGCATGTCAGTTGTACGATAAACAATCTTCTCCTGCTTAAAAACAAAATAGGAGGGAAGCTCGTTCAGTTCCAGTTCGGGATAAGCTTTTTGTAAATAATCCAATTCTCCAGATATGTATCCAGAGGCAAATCGATCGCCTGGTTTTTTATTGGCAAATTTAAGAGATGATGAATTGCTGACAGCAAATCCAATGACGGTTTGAACCTCTTTATCAGGGGCCAGAAGTTCCTGGTAAGAGACAATCTTTTCGGTTTTGACTCTGGTTAAATACGTTGCCTTGCCTTTATTCCACTCAGCCTTAATCACAAGAGTCACAGTTCCGGGACGGTTTGTAAAATGAAAGACAGATCCAACCTGTTTATAGATTTCTTCTTCAAGCCGCGGCTCCCAGGCGGAAATGGATATTAGATCAGGTTTCTCCGGAAAAGAGACAGCAAGATCTGCAAATGGGCCGACCGGCAATGCCTCAATGCTTTCCAGGGAGTCTGATAGATTAGCTTTATTCAATACTTTGGAAGTGTCCGTCCCGTTCCATGAATAATCAAACAAAACTGCTTGAGCTTCCTTGCCTTCTGACACTATTTCAGGAATGGAGGCTTTTCTTCTTTATACAGTTTCCATTTATCGAAAGATAGCAATATAGCCAATAGCGCTATCGCTCCAATCCCCCATTTCAAAGATTTCTTAGTCATGATCCGCCCCCTTTACCACCCTAAATATTACCATATTTTCATTCGTTTCCAGAACTTAATGTGAATTTCCCAACATGATTTAAGATTCATTTCCCCAAAAAAGGCAGCCCTCCTAAAAAGGCTGCCTTACCGCTATCAGCTATGAAAAATGATATGATCAATAATCCCGTATTCCTTTGCTTCCTCGGCACTCATGAAATAGTCGCGGTCTGTATCCCTGGCTACTTTTTCAACAGGCTGGCCGGTTTTTTCGGAAATGATTTTGTTGATATGCTCCCGGAGCTTCAAAATGCGTTTCGCGGATATTTCAATTTCAGTCGCCTGCCCCCTGGCCCCGCCGAGCGGCTGATGGATCATGATTTCGCTGTTCGGCAGGCTGCAGCGCTTACCTTTCGTGCCGGCGAGCAGGAGCATGGCACCGAAGGAGGCCGCCATCCCCGTGCAGATTGTCCTGACATCAGGCTTGATGTATTGCATAGTGTCATAGATCGCAAAGCCGGCTGTAGTGGAGCCGCCCGGACTGTTGATGTATAGGGATATATCCTTGTCAGGTGCGTCAGCAGCAAGAAACAGCAGCTGGGCAATTACGCTGTTTGCCACATGATCATTGATCTCTTCTCCGATCATGATGATCCTGTCCTTCAGAAGCCGCGAATAGATATCATAGGAGCGCTCGCCCCTGCTCGACTGTTCGATTACATAAGGTATTGCCGTCATATCCATTCCTCCCTTTCTGCGGTCTACGCCGCGATAGAGAGTGTGCATTGCGGAGGAGTCTGCCTATGCTGACAGGGATTTGGCTCAGCGTGGACAGAAAGGCTTTTCAGGGACGGCAGCATGGGGAGCGCCCTTAGAAGACAGCCTGGATCTTCTTCCTGGAGGGACCTGGCCAGCAGCCTGGCAACAGCAGCAGCTTCTTCACTCCCCGTGTCAGGACTGCCTGTGTCAGCATCTGTCTGCAGCTGTCTGCGCGCCCGGCTTAAGGCCGACTTTACGGCAAATTCGGTTGTCTGCAACAGTCCGGCGATTTCCTTTGAGGTATATTGAAACCCCTCCTTAAGAGCATAAATGACTGCCTGCTTCAAGGTCAGGCATTCCATCAGCTTATCGACAGCTTCACTGCTGACGTATTGTTTCTCTTCATTCCGGATAGGCTCCGGCGCCTCCTCCAGCTGCTCCTTTTTCCGTTTGCGCGCCACATCCACCCAGCAGTTATAGGCAATTTTCTTCAAAAGCGCCTGACTGACCCGCTCAGGCTCATAGCTGCTGGCGGCACGGAGGAAAGCCTCCTGGGCCAGGTCGTCACCATCCCAGCTGTTCTGCGTCAGGAATCGGCTATAGCGCTGAAGGGCGGGATACACCTCATCCGCCTTCTCCGCCAATCCCTGGACCCGGTCTGACTTTTCCTGCTTCATCACCATCGCTGCTCACTCCTTTTACACATCTCTGCCCCTTAAACGGATCAGGGAGAAAGAAAAGATACGGCCTATTCAAATATATTTTATGCATTTGCATGAAAGAGTTCTCTAATAGTGTATTCTTCAGGAAGCCGGCCCAAACCTTCCCGGTTTAGGCTCCGACTGTGAAAAACTGGCCAAGGCACAGATCCCCGTCATCTATTTTTTCCCTTTCCTCATAAGGAAACCCATTCGTGCTGAATACCTTCTTCCAGAAGCTTACCGCTCTCTTGTTTTCTGCAAGCTGCTCAACATAGTAAGTCCCTTTATGCTTCTGAAACAATACATCGAGAGCCTCCTCCGCAATCCCTTTTCCCCTGAAGGGATGGAAAAGGAACATATCATTGATGCAGTAATCGGCCTTTTTCAGGAATGGTTTTTCCAAAAACAGCAGGAAGCCGGCAATCTCTTCCCCGTGTTTAATGAGATGAACCGAAATGCCCGGTGTATCCCAAATGGCATCGAACGAGTCAAACTCAAATGTACCTTGTCCATTCGGAATAAGGGAGGGTGAATATTGAGACAGGTCATACAGGTAGAAGCTGTACAGGTTCCGGACTATTTCCTTTTTTGAAGCATCTGCCGCGGCTAAAGTTATATTCATAAATGATCTCCCCTTTTTTGTCAGACTATTAAAATAATATAAGGTTCCCGGTGTTTCAGCAAGATTTATCCATATAAAAACCGGGCCAGCCAGCCCGGCAGCTTTTCTTATGAACTAACCATCGTCCCGCCGTTGATGTGCAGCACCTGCCCGCTCATATAGCGGGAATCATCGGAGGCAAGGTAAACATAGCCAGGCGCCAGCTCAAACGGCTGGCCGGCCCTTTTCATCGGCGTATCCGTGCCGAATTCTGATACCTTCTTTGCTGAGAAGCTGGCCGGGATGAGCGGTGTCCAGATAGGGCCGGGAGCTATGGCATTCACCCGTATTCCCTTTTTCTCAAGCGACAATGATAAGGACCTTGTAAAGGTTACAATCGCGCCTTTTGTCGAGGAATAATCAATCAGGTCTTTATGGCCTTCGTAGGCCGTAACGGATGCTGTATTGATGATGGAGCCCCCTGCCTTCATATGGGGAAGAACGGCCTTTGTTAAGTAAAAAAACGCGAAAATATTGGTTTCAAAGGTGTCGAAGAGCTGTTCCCTTGTGATATCGAGAATGCTTTTCTGTACAAATTGGACGCCGTGGTTATTGACGAGGATATCAATCCTGCCGAATTGGCGAAGCGATTGTTCGACAATTTCCTGGGAAAAGTTTTCTCTCCTCATATCGCCGGCGATAAAAAGACTTTCCCCGCCAAGCTCCCGGATCCTTTCCTGTGTTTCCCGGGCATCCTGATGCTCATTCAGGTAGACGATGACGACTTTGGCGCCTTCCTTTACAAACGCATAGGCCGCCGCACGGCCAATCCCGCTGTCGCCGCCGGTGATGATGGCCACCTTCCCTTTCAGTTTTCCTGAACCCCGATAGTCCGGGTCCTCCGAAATCGGTCTTGGCACCATCTTATATTCCAGGCCGGGCTGTACATCCTGATGCTGCGGCGGGAAAGACAGCGGCTTTTCTTTGCATTCCTCTTTTTTTCCGTAATAAGGATAGACTGGATACATGCTCACCACTCCTGTTCATAGGCATATGACTATCCAGTGTATTCACAATCTGCCTCCTTTGTGAAAAAGAAGATCAGGGAGTAAAAGGAGGAAAAATTAGAATATTACAGAAACTATATAGGTATTGTTTTTTTAAGGGGGAATTTATATGAAATCTGTCGTTTCACTTTTTAACCGGATCATGCAGCGCTATCTGCCGGATCCATTCCTGTTTGTCGTGATCCTGACCTTCGCCGTTTTCGGCCTGGGGCTCATCTTTACAGACAGCAGCCCGTACCAGATGGTCCAATTCTGGGGAGGCGGGTTCTGGGGGCTTCTGACCTTCTCGATGCAGATGGTGCTCGTGCTGGTGACCGGCCATGTGCTGGCAAGCAGCCGGATTTTTAAGAAAGGGCTTGGCTCATTGGCAGGTCTGGCCAAATCACCGGGGCAGGCCATCATACTTGTCACCGTCATCTCGATGCTCGCGAGCTTGATCAACTGGGGCTTCGGCCTTGTTATCGGTGCACTTTTTGCCAAGGAGCTGGCGAAAAAGGTTGAACATGTAGATTACCGGCTTCTGATTGCAAGCGCATACACAGGCTTCATCGTCTGGCATGGAGGCATTTCCGGTTCTATTCCGCTCACAATTGCAACAGCCGGGCATTTCTCAGAGGACCTGATCGGCATCATCCCGACAGACCAGACCATTTTTGCTGTTTTTAATATTGCTATTATCTTAGGCATTTTCGTCATTATGCCGATAGTTAACAGGATGATGATGCCGTCCAGGGAGGATACCGTCGCAGTCGATCCTGCCCTGCTCGAGGAGGACCAGCCGGCCGCTGCGATTGAACAAACTGCCCTTACGCCGGCAGACCGGCTTGAGAACAGCAAGATTCTTTCCATGCTGATCGGACTTTTTGGACTTGTATTCTTATTCTATTATTTTGCCACAAACGGATTTAAGCTCAATCTTGATATCGTTAACTTCCTGTTCCTGTTCCTGGGCATCCTGTTCCATGGGACTCCAAAGCAGTTCCTGAACGCCACGGTCAATGCCGTGAAAGGGGCCAGCGGCATTATCATCCAGTTTCCGTTCTATGCAGGGATCATGGGAATGATGACGACTTCCGGTCTTGCAGCTGTGATGTCAGAGGCATTTGTGTCCATTTCCAATGACTTCACCTTCCCGTTCTTTGCCTTCCTTTCCGCCGGCCTGGTCAATTTCTTTGTTCCGTCAGGAGGCGGCCAGTGGGCTGTACAGGCGCCGGTCATGCTTGAGGCGGCACAAACGCTCGGTGTTTCAATACCGAAAACGGCCATGGCAGTCGCCTGGGGCGATGCCTGGACCAATCTGATCCAGCCTTTCTGGGCACTTCCCGCCCTTGCCATTGCAGGGCTGAAGGCGAAGGATATCATGGGCTATTGCGTGCTCGCTTTATTTGTAAGCGGTATCATCATATCATTGGGAATGCTGTTTCTATAAGACTTCCGAAAACCCGCTCCGGCGGGTTTTTTTCATGCGGCCGCTTCCTGCTTATGGCCGGGGCAGCGGCTTGGCTATAATAGACTTAAGCAATTTTTATAATAACAGCTTGCATCTCACGCTGCGTGAGGTTTTATGATAAAGACAGATAGATTAAGGGAGTTGAAGAGATGGCTGGCAAATACTCAATCGGTCAATTTTCAAAAAAAACCGGCACCACGATCAGGACACTCCATTATTATGATGAAATCGGCCTCCTCGAGCCAACCGAAATAACAGACTCAGGGCGCCGGTATTATTCCGACCCTGATTTCACCGTGCTCCAGCGGATTGTGACACTAAAATACCTCGGCTATTCCCTCGAGCAGATCAAAGGGATGCTCCAGAATGAAAAATGGAGCCTAAAGGATTCTCTCGCCTTCCAAAGAGCAGAGATGATCCGGAAGAAGGAAGAAGTCGAAGGGGTCATCCGGGCTTTGGACCGGGCCCTCTATGTGATGGAGGATCAAGGCGAGGTGGATGCGGGCGTCTTCATTTCACTCATCAACACTATCCACCGGGAGGACGAGCAGAAAGAATGGCTGAAGAGCATCCTCCCGGAGGAAAGAGTAGATTCCATTTACGCCATTCCTGAGGAGAAACAGCGGGAATATGAAAGCAGATGGGTTTCCATATCCATGGACTTGAAGGAGCTTGCAGGTTCAGACCCTGCCAGCGGGGAAGTTCAGGTTTTAATAAAGGCAATGATGGAGATAGTCGATGAAATCTCAGGAAATGATCCTTCGCTTCTGAAAGAACTCAGTTCCGTGGATTTCGGCGATCATGATGATGGCGGCCTTTTCCATATCCCCTTCTCCCCTGAAGAGGAAGAATGGCTTGCAGCTGCACTCGGTCTGTATCTTGAGCAGAAAGGAATGAATGTTGATGAAGAAAAATGAGGAGCCTGCAATCAAGAAAGGAAGCTGGAAAGCTTTCTGGAGCCTGCTGAAGGACTCAAAGCCGCCGCGCTGGATCCTGCTGTCGGCCATCATTCTCAGCATCCTGGAAACCGGTGCCGGGCTGATCGTCCCCCTGTTCACCAAGTCAATGGTCGACCAGCTGGCCGCATCATCTTTGGAGATGAGCGTCATACTGCTTCTGGCAGGTGCCTTCCTCATCCAGACTGTCTCCTCCGGCTTTTCCTACTATTTCCTCAGCTATATCGGGGAAGCAGTTGTAGCGTCCATCAGGAGGAAGCTTTGGGGTCAGATTCTCCATCTGCCGGTCCCTTTCTTTGACCAGCAGCAGTCTGGCGAAACGATGAGCCGAGTCACTCAGGATACGAATATTGTCAAAAACCTTATTACACAGCATTTAATTTCATTCCTGACCGGTATCATTTCCATCATCGGCTCTGTGATCATCCTTCTCCTGATCGACTGGAAGATGACTCTTGTGATGATCATTGCCGTACCGCTGGCCATTGCTATGATTACGCCGCTGGGGCAGAAGATGTATAAGATTTCAAGGGCAACCCAGGATGAGATGGCCAGTTTTTCCGGCAATCTTGGAAGGGTCCTAGCAGATATCCGCCTCGTCAAAGCCTATCATGCTGAAAAAGCAGAGCAGGAGAGCGGTGACAAGGGAATACGCCATTTATTCCAATTCGGGCTGAGGGAAGCAAAAATCCAGGCAGTCATTTCCCCCTTCATGACCTTCATCATGATGTTTGTGCTCGTCATCCTGATCGGCTATGGGGGCGTCCGCGTTGCTTCAGGCGCCCTGTCGGCCGGCTCGCTCGTCGCAATCATCATTTATATGTTCCAGATTGTCGTCCCTTTCAGCCAGATGGCATCCTTCTTTACAGCCTTCCAGAAGGCTGTCGGGGCAACAGAAAGGATCCAGCATATATTTGACACCGAAAAGGAAGTGGATAAGGGCACGGAGGCTGTAGACAACCCCAGCCAGGATATCACTTTTGAGAAGGTGAGCTTCGCCTACAAAGAGAAGGAGATCCTTGGCGGGGCATCACTGACTGTACCTGCCGGAAAGACGACAGCAATCGTCGGCCCGAGCGGAGGCGGAAAGACCACCCTGTTCGCCCTGCTGGAGCGCTTCTACCTGCCGCAGACAGGCCGGATCCTTCTTGGGGATCAGGACATCAGCTCATTCCGCCTTCATTCATGGCGGTCATCCATCGGCTATGTTTCCCAGGAAAGCCCGATCATGTCAGGCACCATCCGCGATAATATTGCCTATGGAATGGAGCGGGAGGTGCCTGATGAGGAAATTGAAAGAGCTGCCGGGCTCGCCAATGCTTCGGAATTCATCAATGCCCTGCCTGATGGTTTCAACACACAGGTCGGTGAGCGCGGCATCAAGCTTTCCGGCGGCCAAAGGCAGCGGATTGCCATTGCCCGGGCGCTGATCCGCAATCCCCGCATCCTGCTGCTTGATGAAGCCACATCCAATCTCGACAGCACATCAGAGCATCTTGTCCAGAAAGCGCTGGAGCATCTGATAGAGGGCCGCACCACCCTTGTAATTGCCCACCGGCTCTCCACTGTTGTGGATGCCGATCAGATTGCCGTACTGGAAAATGGAAGCATTACCGGGACAGGCACACACCAGGAACTGTATGAAAAACATTCTTTATACAGGGAGCTCGCAGAGCAGCAGCTATCAGACCGCTCTGCTGCCACAGGAGGCTGACTTTTCAGGTCAGTCTCTTTTTTATAAATATATTCTTTGGGAAATAGGTTTAAAAACAAGGTAATCCGTGGAATTTAAGAGAAGTGGGTTGGCAATTCATACAGGATGAATTAAAATAACCTTTGTCTTATAAATATAAATTGTATTAAGGGTGAATGTTTTGATAGAATCTGCAGCGAGGAAAAAAGCATCAGGAAAAAGTTTTATGCTCTTCCTCATTCCTTCATTGATCGGTATCAGCTTATTTATGCTTCCTATTTCTTATAAAGGCGAAGTGACCATTCCCATCGCCATTTTATCGGGCCTTGTCCAGGACCTTTTGGCAGCCTATCTGCCGGCCATCATGACCGTGATCATTGTATTGACTCTTGCCGGCACACTGCTTGCCAAGCTTGTAAAGCCCGCCTTCATTCGCAGAAGCGCGTTTTTCACTGCTCTGTTCGATGTACCGGCCATCTGGTTTGCCGCAAGAGTGATCGGCGCCATCTTTGCATTGATGACTTTCTACCAGATCGGTCCGGAATGGGTATGGTCTGAGAATACAGGAGGGCTGCTTCTTTTTGATCTGCTCCCTGTTCTATTTTCAGTGTTTCTATTTGCAGGATTATTCCTGCCGCTGCTTTTGAACTTTGGGCTGCTCGAGCTTTTCGGCGCCCTCCTGACAAAGGTGATGAGGCCTCTGTTCAGGCTGCCGGGCCGCTCTTCGGTTGACTGTGCGGCATCCTGGCTCGGCGACGGCACAATCGGTGTCCTTTTGACGAGCAAGCAGTATGAGGAAGGCTTTTATACAAAAAGAGAAGCGGCTGTCATTGGAACGACCTTCTCTGTTGTCTCGATCACCTTCAGCCTTGTTGTTATTTCCCAGGTAAAGCTTGGTGATTATTTTGTGCCATTTTATCTGACCGTCCTTGCAGCCGGGATTGTGGCTGCGCTGATTTGTCCAAGAATCCCGCCGTTGTCCACCAAGCCGGATACTTATGTTACAGAGGAAGCACCCCAGCTCGATGAAACAATTCCAAAAGGCTATACGCCTCTTAGCTGGGGTGTGGCCCAGGCAACGGCCAAAGCGGCAACAAACCGCGGAATCAAGCAGTTCTTTGAGCAGGGTGCGAAAAACATCCTCGATATGTGGATGGGTGTCGCGCCGATCGTTATGGCGCTCGGGACATTAGCGCTGATTGTGGCGGAATTCACGCCAATCTTTAAGATTGCAGGCATGCCGTTCATACCTCTCCTGGAGCTTATGCAGGTGCCTGAGGCGAAAGCAGCCTCAGAGACACTCGTCGTCGGCTTTGCGGATATGTTCCTGCCATCTGTCATCGGAAGCGGAATTGAGAGCGAGATGACCCGCTTTATCGTTGCCTGTACATCTGTTACACAGCTGATTTATATGTCAGAAGTCGGCGGACTCCTGCTTGGAAGTAAGATCCCTGTCTCCCTGAAAGACCTGATCATCATTTTCCTGGAACGGACGATCATTACCCTGCCGGTCATCGTGCTGGCAGCACATCTTATTTTTTAACGAAGAGAAGACCCCTTCAGATGGCTGAAGGGGTCTCTTTTATTTGATAAGAAAGTATATCTTTTAACTCTGAATACTGTCTAGCAGCTGCGCCTACCCCCTCGAGGTCACAGGCCCCCAGGATGGGGTCATGCAGACGTTGCCACAGGACGTGGCGTTCTTAGTCTGCGTTCCTTAAGGTGACCAAGGCGCTTGCGCATTTCTTATCAGGTGCAGCGGAAGGAGCGGATCCGGCTGGTATCTGTGCCGTAATACTCCCAGCGGAACCTTCTCCACCTCCAGCCGGCTACAGAAGTCCTGCCGACGAATGTCGGATAGAACCAGAAGCTTCTGCCATTATTCAGCCATAGATAGGTGAAGCGGTATAAGCAGCCTCTGATGGCGCCGGGATCGACAGCAAAGACAGAGGCTGACTGTGTCTGGAGTTCAGGGGTGAAGGATGGCGGCGGGCTGCTGGGCGGTCCTCCCGCCTGGCCCTGACCTTCTCCTCCGCCTGGGAATCCAGGCTGGCCTCCTCCACCAGGGAACCCGGGCTGGCCTCCGCCTCCCGGAAAGCCTGGCTGGCCAGGGAATGGCGTCCCTCCTGGAAAACCTGGCGGAAATGGAATGCCTGGCTGGCCCCCGCCCCCTGGGAATACATTAAATCTTTCCGGTGGCTGCTGCAGGTCTGCCTGAGGCAAAGGATAGTACTGTCCTTGATAAGGATAATAATTCAATGGGTCGTTCCCCTTTCTGCTTTCAGTTAATCGGCATAGATTGGATTGGGCGTTTCAATGCTCTGGATCTTCTCCTCGATCTTTTCACGGATGCTGTCCACAATCGAATAATCCATGGCTTCGGAATAAATCTTTTCCAGCTCATCATTCAGCTTCTTGGCATCTGCCAGATAGCCTGTTGCCTCTGTCATCTTCGCTTTATATTTAGCGGCGATTCCCTTGATTTCATCAGCAAAGATTTCATCGGTGCCTGAGGAGATCAGCTGTTCATACATATCAATGATTTCATCCCCATCCCTGCTCGGGAAATATTCATGGGGGGCGGTGCTGTCGAAAATGGCGAGGCCAAGCTCGCGGACAATCAGCATATCAAGGCTGTTGGGATCAAAGCCGCAATGATACACCTCGATGTCAAAGCCGCGTTTTTCCGCCTCGGCGGAGAGCTTCTTCAAAAGAGTCGACTTGCCTGAGCCGGGCCGGCCCTTAATGAAGTACCGCTTATGAATATCAAGCGTCAGATTAGGGATGCAGTCGACCGCGCCCTTTGGCGTAGCAGCACCTAAGAACCGATGCTTCACAGAAGAGATCTTATTCAGGGTCATTTTTCCGAAAAATACCTGTGTCAGCTTTGAAGTAAGCTGGTTTGCCTTCTCAAAATCCATGCTGTCGATATAAATTTTCTCCCAGTCGTCATGAATCTTCAATGCCTCTGCAAAGGTGCTGTAAGCCTGTTTATAGAAGGCTTCGATCTTGCTGTTGAGCCTGAGTATCTTCCCTTTCTGAGTGGCCAGCTGGGCAGAGTCCCACGCTTCCCCAAGGTTTACATACTCCTCTATGGCCCCCGGCGCTTTCGGCTCAATGACCTGCGGCGCAGTGCCATCTACAATTCCGATCTTTAAAGCAGGGATGATCACCCCGCTGACAGAGTCATTGTCCGATGGACTGTGGATGAGCTCAATGTTAAAGCCTTTATCAAGCCATTTAGAGCCGATTCTTTTCATGAGTGTCGATTTCCCGGTACCTGGTCCGCCCTTAAGTATAAATAAACGCGATAAATCCTGAAAATTGGATTCATATAGGCTATGGAAGCCTCTTGCGGTATTCCCGCCTGCAAAATAGTCGATAACTTTTCCAGCCACACTCACACATCCTTTTTCAGTTGATTGCTGAATGGTCCTGCCTTTTTACTGTATGCTGGGACGGCCGTATGGGTGAACGCCTATGTACAGAAATTTGCTGCTAGTGGATGTACTTTTTTGGAGGACAAAACAAATAGCCCCATGCGCTGCAGGGGCCTTTAGGTGCTGCTATTCTTTTACAAGTTCCTTCCATTCGGCTTTAATCAGTTCCTTCAATCCTTCAGGCGAAAGTTCAATCTGAAGGCCGATCTTCCCGCCGCTGACGATAATGCTTTCAAGCTGCTCCCCCTGTGAATCAATAAAGGTGGGGTACAGCTTTTTCATGCCGACAGGCGAACAGCCGCCGCGGATATAGCCTGTGAGCTTCTGAATATCCTTCACCGGCACCATTTCCACCTTTTTCTCGCCTGCTGCTTTGGCAGCTTTTTTGAGATCGAGCTCTGCACCAACCGGAATGATGAAAACATAGACATTCTTGCCGGCTTGGGCAACAAGTGTTTTATAGACCTGTTCGGGGTCCCTGCCGATTTTCCCGGCAACCGAAACGCCGTCAATCTTGCCGTCCTTGCTGTCATACGCTAAAGAACTGTACTCCATCTTTGCTGCATCCAGCAGCCTCATTGCATTCGTTTTTCCCTGAGCCATTGCTTTTCCCTCCTGGAGCGTTTTTCCTTTATAGTAGCATTTCCAATAGGTTCCAGGCACCTATGAAACAGTAAAAACCCTTCCCGTTTTGGGAAGGGTTTTTTGGAAACTGGTCTATAGGTGGTATAGGTGCCTGTCACCCAATACGGTATACCCGCGCTTCGTAAGGCTTCAGGGTAACGCTTTTCCCTTCCGCTTCTGCTGCCGGATAGTTGTTTAGGAGCAGGTTTTCCGGTTTTAAGGCGAAATCGCTTGTAAAAATGGCTTCTTTTGCGGACAGATTGGTGATGACGATGACCTGATCGTCTTCTGATGTGCGTCTATAGGCATAGATCTGCTTGTCATCTTCAAGCAGCAGGTCATATTGTCCATAGGTAAAGACTTCATTGGCCTTTTTCAAAGTGATCATTTTTTTATAGAAAGACAGGATGGACTTTTCATCTTTTTCCTGCATTTCAACATTGATGTCTGTGTAATTGCTGTTCACTTTCATCCAAGGGCTGCCGCTGCTGAAGCCGGCATTGGCTGTGCTGTTCCACTGCATCGGTGTCCGGCTGTTGTCACGGGATGAGGCCCAGATGATCTCCATGATTTCCTGGTGGCTCTTGCCTTCTTCTGTTTTAAGCTTGTAAAGATTCTTTACGGCCACATCGTCATAATCATCAATGGAAGGGAACTGGACATTCGTCATCCCGATCTCCTGGCCCTGGTAGATAAAAGGCGTCCCCTGCATTAGGAAATACATCGCAGCCATCGAGGTGGCGCTTTCCCGCCAGAACTCCTGGTCATTGCCCCATGTCGATACAACACGCGGCTTATCATGGTTTTCAATGAATAATGCATTCCAGCCATCTTTTTCAAGGCCCTTCTGCCAGCGGGTCAGCACTTTTTTCAGCTCGACAATATCCAGCTCAGGATTTGTTTCCGCATCCCACAGACCAAGGTGCTCAAACTGGAAGATCATATCCATCTTTCCGTTTTCAGAGCCTACCCATAAGTCTGCTTCGTCCACGGTGACGCCGTTTGCTTCGCCGACAGACATGCTGTCATAGTTTGCATACGTCTTTTCCTTGAACTCCTGAAGGAACTCATGGATGCCTTCCTGGTTCATATGCATATCAAAGGAAGAAACATATTTCTTATTTTCCGGATTCGGCAGGTCAGGCATGCCGGGGCGTTTCTTGATATGGCTGATGGCATCGATCCTGAAACCATCGATTCCTTTTTCCAGCCACCAGTTCACAACATCATAAAGCGCCTCGCGGACATCGCTGTTCTCCCAGTTTAAGTCCGGCTGCCTTCTTGAGAATACATGGAGGAAATATTGCTGAGTCAATTCATCCCATTCCCATGCAGAGCCTCCGAAAATACTTTCCCAGTTATTCGGTTCAGCACCCTGTTTGCTGTCCCGCCAAATGTACCAGTCCCGCTTTGGCGAGGTTTCGGAAGAACGTGATTCTATGAACCATGGATGCTCATCACTCGTATGATTGAGGACCAGATCAATGATCAGCTTCATGTCCCGCTGATGGACCTCTTCGAGCAGCCTGTCGAAATCGGCCATCGTTCCGAAATCCTCCATGATGTCCTGATAATCGGAGATATCATAGCCGTTGTCATCATTCGGCGATTTATAGACAGGACAAATCCAGATCACATCGATGCCAAGATCCTTTACATAATCAAGCCTTTCAATGATTCCCTGAAGATCGCCGATTCCATCTCCATTTGAATCCTGAAAGCTGCGGGGATATATTTGATAGCCTACTGCTTCTTTCCACCAGATTTTTTTCATATGAACACCCTCAAGTAATTAATGTTTGTATGCGCAAACGTTTGCATTGATGAGCAAAAAAAAACTGCATACATCTATATGTAGTGTAACGCTTACATAGAATTTAATCAATACGAAAGTGAAGCGCCAGCATAGGAAAATATGACCCTTTGATAATAGAATGGACAATTCAGCAAAAAACCGGCCATCCTCCTGGATGCCGGTCTACACAGCTTCAGCGGCTTCTGCCTCAAGCAGCTCCATATAGGGCTGAAGCGAATGATATATGATGGTTTTTACAAAAGCGATATTAATATGCCCCAATAGTTTTTCTGCAAATTCCCAAGCGTTTTCTTCAATACGGAGAGCAAGCTGGTTTCTTTCCAGCGAGGTGGCTGCAAGGTCAAAACGGTCTGCAAGCTCCCCGAGCTCCCGATCTTCGGCATGGCCGATTTCATGTGCGCAAACGACTGCAAAATAATCTTCAAAATGGTCAAGCGAGGAAAAAATCTGCTGACACTGCTTTTTAATTTCCTCGATATATAATGTAATGGTATGGGTCCCCATGCTGTATTTTCCACCCGCAAGACGGTTTCCCCCGAAATAATCCTCCAAAACGACAACGGCCGTGCTTCCTGCTTTTTCAAGAAGCTCATCAACGATTGGTTCAAGCCTTTTATTCGCCATTCTTACACCTTTCTTTGCAAATAAGCTAATAATCCATCACAGCGAAAGAAAGGGAAACAAATCCTTTACCCCATTAACTCTGTAATGAAACATTATCTTACCATTATTTTTGTGACTTTGCACCCTTTTTATCCATATACTGTATGGCACAGGCAGAACGGAACAGGAGGGATACCGGAAACATGAAGCCATCATATCAGGATGCCCTTGCTTTTTTCGGAATGGGCGGCGCTCACCCGGGCGGTTTGGCTTTGACGAAAAAAGTTTTGGGAATGGAACAGCTCTCAGGCAAGGAAAAGGTGCTTGATGCAGGCTGCGGCACAGGGCAGACAGCTGCCTTTATAGCCAAATCCTTCAAATGCCAGGTAACAGCGATCGACCGCCATCCACTGATGATTGGCCAGGCAAAGAAAAGATTTGCCCAGGAAGGCCTGGCAGTCAATGCCCTTAGGGAAAATATCGAGAATCTATCTTTTGCTGATAATAGCTTTGACTATATTATCGCCGAATCTGTCATTATTTTTACCAGCATTGAAAAATCTTTGAAAGAAATTAAACGGGTCCTTAAGCCAGGCGGTATATTCCTTGACCTCGAAATGACGGCTGAGGAGCCATTGAATCCTCAGGAGAAAAACCAAATACAGAGTGTATACAGCATCAAGCGCCTGCTGACAGAGGGAGAATGGCTGCAGACTTATACATCAGAAGGTTTCCGGTCCCCAAGGACGGTAGCGGCCAACTCCATTTATACTGAAATCATCAGCTCGCCGTGGGATCAGCAGCCTGAAATCGCCAACCCTCACCTTGTCAATCCGAAATACGAGCATATACTGATTGAGCACCAAAAGCTGCTGGCCATCTATGCCGAGCGACTGGGATACCGGGTATACCGGATGCAAAAATAGACGTGATTATACAATCTATGCATGAAGCTGGCATTGTATGTATAGTGTCCACCCAGGAAGCACAGTGGCGGCCGGGCTGTTCATTATAATGAACACACAATCATAAAGAGACCCCCGCCTTTTGCATAGCAGGGGTCTTTATTCATTATTTACTTTTCTTCCGCCAGAATGGACTTATGGATCCAAATCGCCGCCTGGGATCCGTCTCCCATCGCAATGGTCACTTGTTCTGAATGGGCAACCACATCTCCCGCCGCCCATACGTTCTTGACATTGGTCATCTTGGAACGAGGATTTACGTTTATATGCTTGTTTTCAAGCCTTTCCACTCCAAGCTGCTTTGCCAGGTCTGACTTGACTTCATTTCCTCCAAAAGCTGTGAAGCCCCGCTCCCCCATAACCTTCCGGCCATTTTCAAGCAGAAATCCCTGGATGTTCGCCCCGTCAGCTATGGCTTCCGCGATTGGTTCTTCCATATATTCAATATTCAGTTCGCGCAATTTCCCCATCAGCTCCGGGCTGACTTCCTTTTTCTCATGATTGATAAAAACTAATTCGTCTGTCCAGTAGGAAAGCGTTACAGCCATATTGGCCCCAGGATTGCCAGAGCCGATTACAATCGTCCTTTTATCTTTCACCTCATAGCCGTCGCAGTCTGGACATACATACACACTGACGCCGAGCGTTGGATAAAGGTTCGGGAATTCCGGGATCCTGTCCATTACCCCCGTTGATAACAGCAGCCTTTTGGACTCCAGCTGTCCGCCGTCCTCAAGGGTAATTTTAAACCCGCTTCCCTCTTTCTCCGCCTTCTCTGCTTTTCCCAGCTTAAATTCCACTCCAAGCTTTTCTGCATGAGACCGCCCGATGTCCCTGAGCTCCTGGCCGCTAACCCCATCAGGATACCCAAGGATATTATGATAGCTTTTGCAGATGGTCGACCGTCCATGGTTTGAGTCCACAACCAGCACCTTGTGTTTATACCTTCCCAATTGAATCGCAGCCTGCAGGCCCGCAATCCCTCCGCCGATGATGATGCAATCGTATGTCATTCTATGGCCTCCTTGCGCCTTTTAGGTATTTATAGGTAATTTACCCGTATTAGGGTTCTATTAACGCACGTAAATGCTATTTTGCCTGATGCTGCAAAGAAACGAGACCTATAATCCTGCTGACAGCCTCCATTGCCAGAGTGTACAAAGGAGAAATGAGCAAAGAAGATTTAAACGATTGGGTAGGGGAGTTAGTTGATTAGATAAGGGCAACTTTTGCTCTCATTACCAGCGTCCTATAGGAAAAAAGAGACAGGCCAGTTAGTGCGCCTGTCTCTTTCTTCATCCTATTTATTCATATGAGCAAGAAAATCGCCAAGAAGGTCTTCCATGCTTTCTTCTTCCTGGTCCTCGTTTTCAGCCGAACGGTCTATTTGTACACTTGACCAATCAATATCATCCAGATCATCATCAGCACCATCTGTGAACGCAGGTATTTCTTCCTCTTCTTCCTGCACAGAAGGGGAGGGAGGAGGGACATCCGCCTGGTAGACCGGCTTCTCTTCACTTTCCTTCCGCTCCTGCAGATAAAGGGCTTCGTCAATATCGGTCGATTTGCTGTTCAAGCTGGCAAGCAGCGCAGCAGACCGCACCGGATCTGTGATCAGCTGGTAGATGATACTGCCGAGAAGCGCTTCTGAGTGCTCGTGCTTTAGCCAGTCGCGCTGCATCTTGCTGAGCGCCTTCGGCAGCGGAATCGTAACGGTTTCCTGTTCCTGTTTGACTGATTGGCTGACACCCTGCATGACATAGTCGGCAATCCTGCTGGAAAAATTCCTTTTTTCAGCCTCTTTAAGCTTTTGCAGCTGTTTAACTAAGTATTCCGGGGTATCAGAAGGTACACGAAACGCAATCGTCTGGCCTCTTTCGATCCCCTTGGATGAAGATTTTGTCATGTTACCACCTTATTTTATGCTTTTACTGGCTTCTTCTCATCCTGCTTGTCCGGCTTGGATGTTCTCTTCAAATGGTCGGCAACGAGCTTGTAATACGCGTTTGCCATCATCCAGATGCTCTCTTTTTCATCCTCAAAGAAGTCGATATTATATCCATCAAGGTTGTTGTTCAGTGATTTGATATATTCCTTCAGTACAGCAGATCCTCCGCCGACGAAGTAGCAGATCTCTGTCTGCGAATTTTTCTGCCAGACATTGCGGAGCAGGCGGTATTGCTTTTTGGCCAGGTCGAACAGAATGCGGTCAGTGATGTCATGGACGCTTGTCCTGCTTCCTTTGACCATGATATGGTTGCGGTCATTTTTCTTGGTGATGATCTCCACCACATCGCGGCGGCTGTCCAGCTCAACACCATGCTTGGATCTGATTTCCTCACGGATCATTTCCAGTGATTCCGATACGCCCAGGTTAAAGCCCTGTGCCTTGTCATCATCAACCGTACGGTTTTTGATCACAGCGATATCAGTGGAGAGGCCCCCGATATCCTGGATTAGGATGCGCTTGTCGATCAGTTCTTTATTGATGATGTTCAGGTCGTTATCCATCACAAGATTGATGAATGCCGCGAAGCCTTCCGGATAAACCTTAACATCGCTGAATTTCAGATTGACTTTGATGCCCTGGTATTTAGGAGTGACCAGGAATTCTACCTGATGCACTGATCCAAGCAGCTTTGAACGGTAGCCCGCATCTTTCCCTTCCTTCACTTCACGGAGAGGGAGCCCTGTGCCCAGGATGTAATTAGTATCGATAATATTGTTATTTTTCGGGAACAAACCAGCGTTTTCTTCCCTTACCGCATCAAGGGCAAGTGAAACGAAAAGCATGACAAGCGTCTGGTCTTCCTCGGATTTACTGCTGCCGGGATCGAGCTCGGAAGCATTGTCGCTTTTAGTCGCCAGTGTTCCTACACGATAGATTGCATTATTGTCTTTTAATGCTGGGGAATGAACTTTAACATGAATCCCGTCCAATGGTTCTTTGCTGTCTAATTCTTCTATGCCGATTACCGGTCTGTCCGCAACATCCCTCGCAATGACATTCGGTATATTTAGTTCATAATCCAATTTTCCGAATAAGGCTTTAAGCGAATCATTGCCTACGTCTACTGCTGCTATTCTCGGGTTTTTCAAATCTACCATTCCTTTCACATTGTACCTTGCTTATCGTACAAGCAATTATCTTAAGCTTAATTAATATTTGGCAAATATTCAATGAGTTTCATATAAAGTAATATAAATGATAGATTGTAAACATTACGCAAACTTTATCTTATTTTCAAAAATCCTTGTCATATCAGTATCTAAACATATCTGTAAACTTGTAAACATTTTTATAAACATTAAGTATACAATTTGTTTGCAAGTTTACATTATCGTTTTCATTTGTAAACATATACGCAAACAAGTAAACTAATTTGTTTGCAATCCATTTTATTCCTTTTTCTTCTTGAAAATCTATTGGTCTCCTCCCCTTCCAGGAACTTTAAACAGTTAAAAAACAGTCCCCTTGACGACCGTTCCAAAAATAGGATAATTTTAATACATTAACAGTTTACTAGATAAAAGGAGAGCTTGATGAAGATGCTTAATTGCCGCGAAGAAACTTTGGCCTTTACGAAACAGCTGGTCAATATCGAAAGCATAGTAAATACAAATGGCGAGAAGGTGATTGCCCATTCTTTATATACACTCTTATCCTCGTTCCCCTATTTTGCGGAGAACAGTGGACAGCTCGTTATAGAGCAGACGATAGATGATGAATTGGAACGGTATAATGTACTGGCTTCTGTGAAAGGAACTAAAAGAAAAAACAGCCGCACAGTCATTCTGATGGGACATTTGGATACTGTCGGAATTGATGATTTCAATCAGCTCCGTGATGCAGCATGCGACCCGGATCAGCTTGCAGACCTGTTCAGGAATGAAGAACTCCCTTCCGGAGCAAAGGAACAGCTTGAATCCGGCGACTGGATGTTTGGCAGAGGTGTGCTTGATATGAAGAGCGGGCTTGCAAGCCATCTCTATCTTTTAAAGTACTATTCTGAGCATCCGGAAGAATTAGAAGGAAATCTCGTCTTCCTTGCAGAATGTGATGAAGAGGACGGTTCACATGGAGTCCTGTCTGCTTTGAAGACCTTGAAGAAATGGAAGGATGAGCATAAGTTCCATTATGCTGCAGCCATCAATGCTGACTTTGTCTCCCCCCGATTTGAGGGAGATACAAACCGGTATATCTACAAAGGAACGGTTGGGAAGCTCCTCCCCTCCTTCTTCATAACAGGCGCTGAAACACATGTTGGCTCCTGCTTTGAAGGTCTGGATCCGAATTTCCTTGCTGCTGAACTGACAAGGCAGATCAGCTATAATCCGGAACTGAGCAATGAAGCGCTTGGGGAAACAACAGTTCCCCCGGTATCTCTAAAGCAGACCGACCTCAAGCCTTCCTATACAGTCCAGACGGCACTGAGTGCTTATGTCTACTATAATTTCTTCATTCATTCATGGTCACCAAAGGAAGTATTGGAGAAGCTGAAGGAGCAAGCCTATATCGCCTTCAATAGCGCCCTCTCTTCCTTTGAACAGCGGAACCGGCAATTTGCCGAAATGAGCGGAGAACCATATGCCGAGCTGCCCTGGCAGCCGCGTGTCTACACATATGAGGAGATGCACAGGATGCTGGTGGATGAGCATGGGCAAGCCTATACTGACCATATGGACGGCTTCAAAGAAGAATTGCTCCTTGATAACACTTTGGATACAAGAATGTATGCAGCTCGAGTCGTGGAAGAAGCATGGAAGTGGATGAAGGATAAGAGCCCGGCGATGATTCTTTTCTACTCTTCTTTATACTCGCCGAGAATTGAGCTTTCCGGACAGACGGAGGATGAAAGAAGGCTTATTGAAGCTTTGGATCAGGCGGTGGAAGAAATCCAGCCTTCCTATCCTCACCCAATCATCGCCAAGAACTTTTTCCCTTATATATCTGACATGAGCTTTATCGCACTCAGCGATGATGAAGCTGGTATCAGTGCTGTATCTGACAATAACCCTGGATGGGGCACAAAGCATTATGTGGAATACAGTGATATCCGCGAACTGAATGTGCCTGTCATCAATATAGGGCCATACGGGCTAGATGCACACAAGAAACTGGAGCGCATGGAAATGAAATATTCACTTGAGATTGTCCCTAACCTGACAAACCGGGTGATACAGCAGGTACTAAAAGGCTAGGTTTCCTGGGAAATGATTGCAAAATAATAGTGAGGAGATGTTTTCATGGCAGGAAAAAGAATCGACCATGTAGGAGTAATAGTTAAAAATATAGAGAAATCAATAGAGTTTTATACCAACACTGTCGGCATGGAGCTGAAGGCTGAGGTTCCCCATTCAAACGGTGTCATTAAGCTTGCATTCCTTGGCTTCAGCGGGAATGAAGAGACTGAGCTGGAGCTGATTCATGGCTATAATGACCAGCTCCCTGAAGAAGGGACGGTCCATCATTTTGCGGTCAGCACCGATGATGTAGAAGGAGAATTCACCCGGCTCAAAGAGCTGGGGGCTGAACTAATAGATCAGGAGATCACCATCCTACCGAATGGCTACAAGTATTTCTTCTTTTACGGGCCTGACAGGGAATGGATTGAATTCTTTCAGCGGTAAAATTAATTACAGAACGGGCTGAGACCATACGGCATTAGTCGCATTTTCATAAAATGAACAGCCTAATTATTGATGCAAACCTGCCCAACTAATTTTAGGAGCCCTGTTGATTGGAGTGCAAGGCACGTAGACTCCTCATAAAATGCATGCGCATTTTTCTCGTGCGAAGAAATATCGAGGAAGAGGATTCAACGTCCTGCGGGATCGCAGCGGCAATGCTGAGACCCCGCAAGAGCTTGCTCTGAGGAGGCTCAGCGTCGCCCCGCGGAAAGCGAAGTGCCTGGAACGCAAATCAACAGCCCCATTATTGAGGCAAACTTGCCCAGCTATTTATAGGAGCCCTGTTGATTGGAGTGCAAGGCACGCAGACTCCTCATAAAATGCATGCGCATTTTTCTCGTGCGAAGAAATATCGAGGAAGAGGATTCAACGTCCTGCGGGATCGCAGCGGCAATGCTGAGACCCCGCAAGAGCTTGCTCTGAGGAGGCTCAGCGTCGCCCCGCGGAAAGCGAAGTGCCTGGAACGCAAATCAACAGCCCCATAATCAAACAAAACAATCTTAGGAAGCTTCACCGTTTCCTTCGTCTACAACCCCGGCACAAAAGTTCTGCTTTTGTGCCTTTTTTTATTCGCTTCCCGAAACAAAAATGATATGATGAAAGAAAAAAAGCTTGGAGTGATTCTGATGAAAAAAGACCTGATTGAACGCCTGGTTTCGTATGCAAAAATGGACACACAGTCAGACGATAACAGCACCACCTGCCCTTCCACCCCTGGACAGCTGGACCTTGGCAAGAAGCTTGTAGACGAGCTCAAAGCCATTGGCATGGGGGATGCAGCAATGGACGACAACGGCTATGTCATGGCCACTCTCCCTTCCAATACAGAAAAGCAGGTTCCTGTCATCGGCTTCCTTGCCCATGTGGATACAGCAACCGATTTTACCGGCAAAAACGTCAACCCGCAGATTACTGAAAATTATGATGGCAGGGATATTGTCCTGAACGAATCTTTACATATTACGCTTTCGCCGAAAGATTTCCCAAGCCTAGAGCAGTATAAGGGCCATACACTGATTACGACTGATGGCACTACCCTTCTCGGGGCTGACAATAAGGCAGGAATCGCTGAGATCATGACGGCGATGGAATACCTCATCAAGCACCCGGAAATCAAGCATGGAGCGATAAGGGTCGCTTTTACACCAGATGAGGAAATCGGCAGAGGCCCGCACAAATTTGATGTGGAAGCCTTCAATGCCACCTATGCATACACAATGGACGGAGGGCCGCTCGGTGAACTTCAGTATGAAAGCTTCAGTGCAGCGGGAGCCAAGATCACCGTTAACGGCACCAATATCCACCCTGGCTCTGCCAAAGGAAAAATGGTCAATAGCATCAAAATTGCGATGGAGCTGCAAAACAGCCTGCCGCAGGAACAGGCACCTGAACTGACTGAAGGCTATGAAGGCTTCTTCCACCTCGGCTCATTCAAAGGGGACGTGGAAAAGACAGAGATGAGCTATATTATCCGTGATTTTGACCGTACGGAATTTGAACATAAAAAAGACCTGCTTGAAAAAGCCGTTGCCACATTGCAGGAGAAATACGGAAAAGAGCGCATCCAGCTTGAGCTTAAGGACCAGTACTATAACATGAAAGAGAAAATCGAGCCTGTCATCGAGATTGTCGACATTGCCGGAGAGGCAATGAAAAAGCTTGATATCGAGCCGCAAATCCTTCCGATCAGGGGCGGCACGGACGGCTCCCAGCTTTCCTATATGGGGCTTCCGACGCCCAATATTTTCACAGGCGGCGAAAACTACCACGGGAAATATGAATATATTTCAGTTGATAATATGGAAAAAGCAGCGAATGTCATCATAGAAATCGCAAAGCTGTTTGAAGAGAAAGCATAATGTCAGGGGCGGAGATTTAATCTTCGCCTTTTTTTCTGCCTCTAATATCCTGAATTACCGGAGCACATTCATAAGGTACATTTTTTCAATTGAATGTGTAAATACTTTTAGTATGGGTATAGGTATATGGCGCATTGTCGAAAAATGTGCCAATTCAGGCTTTTAATACAGGGGGTTTAAATACCAGCACTATGGACATCTACTTTGAGCAATATGGTCAGCTGAACATCAGGCAGAGATGGGGCAGCCCCAGCCAAAAAATAAATAGCATCACATATGATTCCCGCAATGCAGGCCCTCAATCGGTCTTTGTCTGCATGGGCGGCGAAAATCATGACGGCCATACATTCCTGGAAGAAGCCATTGCAAAGGGCGCAGCTGTCCTTGCAGGCGAGAATGCTGCCATTCTAGAGGAATTCAGCGAAAACTTCCCGCAGCTTACCTTTCTTCAAACGGAAGATGCACGGGCTTTCCTTGCCCAATTATCGATTATATTCCATGGAAGGATCCATGAAAAAATACATACTGTCGGCATTACCGGCACTAACGGCAAAACGACTGTTGCGGCCTTTGTGAAATCACTGATGACGGCACTCGGCATCCCCTCCGGTTCGATTGGCACCAACGGGGTGCTCTCGTCCAAGGGCCCGGTCAGCTTTGTCCAGTCCACACCGACTACTCCTGAGGCGAGCGACCTGCATGCCATTTTTGCTGATTTCGCCAAGCGCGGAGACCAGCTCGCCGCCATGGAGGTCTCTTCCGTTGCCATTGAGCAGCAGCGGACCGCCGGCATTAACTTTGATGTGGCTATTCATACGAATCTGTCGCCAGAGCATCTTGAATTCCATAAAACCTTTGAGAATTATAAGCAGGCAAAGCTGAAGCTGTTCCGCCAGGCGAAGCGGGCCGTCGTAAACCTTGATGACGAAGGGATGGGCGCTGACATCATCAAGGACTTCCAGGGCAGCCTTCTCACCTACAGCCTGAAAAAGGATTCTGCTGCCGATGTAAAAGCTTCCAACATCAGAGTGACAAATGATGGAACAAGCTTTGAATTGAAGCTTGGGAATGACTCTTATATTGTTCGGACGCCTGTGTTTGGCAGCTATAATGTGGCAAACCTCCTATCAGCCATCTGTACGGCCATGCACCTTGGCTTTACGATCGGACAGATCATTGAGGCTCTCCCGCGCGTAGAGAATCCGTCAGGGCGCTTTGAAGTGCTGAAGGAATTCGGCCGGAGGAAGATTATCATTGACTACGCACATACGCCGGTCGCCCTCAAAAGTCTGCTGAAGGAAGCGAAAAAGCTGCCGCATAAGCGACTTATTGTGATGATTACAGGAATCGGGATCAGGGATAAGGAAAAAATGCCGCAAATGGCAAAGGCTGTTGAGAACCAGGCAGACCAGGTAATCGTATCGGTCGACCATCCCGGCTTCCTCGACCCCTGGGAAGTGGTCGGCCACGTGATGAAAGGCTTTTCCAAGCCCCATGCCGGGAATATCCTGCAGGAGCCGACTCGGAGGGACGGCGTCCTTGCAGCATTATCTGTCAGCGATGAAGATGATTTAATTCTTCTCACAAGCGGCTGCATCAATGGAGCCCAGATTGTAAAAGGCGAGAAAATACCTCATTCGGACAAGGAGATTATCCAGGAATTCTTCCGGAACTTTGAAGAGAGTGAAGAGCTTGAACGCTTTGAAGCGTGAGGACAGGCAGGCCGTGGGCTTGCCTGTTTTCTTTTGGGTTGGCGGCAGCAAAAAAGCCGGAAAGCGCACACACAGTGTGTACTTTCCGGCAAAGCCTTATTGAATAAAACCGTCAAAGAACTCCAGAACTTTGCGGTAGACTTTAATTTCATTGTCTTTTTTCGAAAAGCCGTGGCCTTCGTCGTCGAGGACCATGTATTCAACTTCCCTCCCCTTCTCCTGAAGCGCAGCTACGATCTTGTCGGATTCCGCTTTGACAACACGCGGGTCTTTAGCTCCCTGGATGACGAGCATCGGCTTTGTCATTGTATCAAGATAGGTGATCGGCGAGTACTCGATCAGCTTTTCCTTGTCTTTGACCGGATCGCCGACCCATTGGTTCATGACAGGCTTCCAGTGCTCAGGAACCGATTCGATGAAGCTGAACAGGTCGCTCGGACCGAAGATATCCACAACAGCTTTAAAATACTCAGGATGCCTGCCGTGCAGGAGCAGGGCCATATAACCGCCGTAGCTTCCTCCCATCAGCAGGAGCTTCTCCCGCTCTGCATAGCCGTTCTTGATGAGCCATTCAAGCCCTTCAACATTATCCAGGCGCGGGCCATAGCCCCAGTCGCCTTCGACCATTTTCATATAAGAGAGCCCGTAGCCCGAGGAGCCCCTGAAATTCGGTGCAAAGATGCTGTAGCCCCTGTGGACAAGGAACTGGAACAGAGAGCGGAAAGAAGCCCTTTCTGCTGCCTGAGGCCCGCCGTGCGGCCAGAGGATGACATGTCCGTTGCTGTTTTCCTCCTTGGCCCTGAAGAAGAGCGCCTCGATCTCAAGTCCGTCGTACGATGGATAGTGCAGGATTTCAGGTTCTGCCATTTCCTCTTCACTGACGCCAGGCACACGATTATTGGTCAGCTGTGTCCATTCGCCCTTTTCATATTTATAAAGATTAGGAGGAGTGACTGCAGACCTGCCTAGCAGATAAAGGTTTCCGGACTCTGCCACTGACAGCCCGTCGATGGTGCTCGCAGGGAGCTCCAGCTGCTCCGCCTTGCCTTCCTCAAGCCCATAGCGGTAGAGGTGGTCCTCTGCTCCTTTTTGGCTGCTGATATACAGGGTGTGGCCCTTTTTATCATATTTCAGCCCTGAAAAGTCTTCCCCGTCGAGTGAAAGGATTTTTGTGAATTCGTTTGTTTCCAGATTGAATTTAGCTAAATAGGATAAGTCCTCTTTATAGTTGGTTACAAGATAGATATCGTTTTCCGAAGTAAAAACAGCATCAGTGACTGTATGCTGCGGCTCTGCCTCAGGCGTCAGCAGAACCTCCTTCTCGCCATCCCAGGCATAGGCAAGAGAGTATGTATTCGCGAACATCCTGCCAAAGACAAAGCGCTTCTCATCAGGGCTTTTGGCTGTCAGGAAGGTGGCCGCATCCCGGCCGTGAAGCAGGACCTTTTCTTCTCCCGTCTCCATATTATAGGCGTACGCCTTCAAAAAGGTGGCATCTTCCTTGCTGGACGTATAATAAAGTGTCTTTCCATCCTTAGAGGCGATCAGTCCCATATGCCGGGCATTTTCGTGTGTGCGGATAGGCTTTAATTCGCCGCCATTCCTCGGCAGAGCATAGACCTGGCCGTTTTCGTCGCCGTCCGAGTCGATGACAGCAAGCAGGAAGCGCCCTTCCTTATCATATTCTATCTCCTGGCAGCTTTGGTTCTGGAAGCTTAATGGATAAGGAAACTGGTTTGGCAGATCCATCGCCCATAGATTGTATTTCCCGTTCAGGTTTGTGCTGAACACCAGCTGCGATTCATCCGGGCTTACAGCAAATGTCTGGATCCCAAAGGTCTGGAAAAAATATTCAACATCCGGTTTGGAAAAAGACAGCATTCTAGTTTTCCCCCTTCTTCTCTGTTTTCACTAGATTCGGCAGTGATTCTGTATAATAGATTTGCCGGCATCTCTATCCTATTCGGGAAGAAAGGCCGGAATCCCTATCTTTTTGCAAGAATTTTCTTGAAAATAGGAAAAGAAGGAGGAGTTTTTGTTGAAAAATATCAAATTTTATCAGGTCGATGCCTTTACTGATCAGGCATTTGGCGGCAATCCTGCCGGTGTGGTTCCGGAAGCCGCAATCCTGGAGGAAGAAGAGATGCAGCTGGCAGCTCGTGAATTCAATCTGTCTGAAACTGCTTTTCTATCTCCTTCCGGCAGCGAAAATGCCGATTTCAGGGTCCGCTATTTTACGCCTTCCTGCGAGATCGATTTCTGCGGCCATGCGACCTTGAGCGCCGCCTGGATCATGGCGTCCGAATCAGATTGGCTCAAGCACAGCAGGGAAATCCGTTTTGAGACCAACATTGGCATCGTGCCGGTTACTTTTCAAACAGACGGAGGAAAGCTCCTTTCTGCAGAAATGACTCAAATATCACCGAAACTAAAAGAAATAGAATATGTCCTGGATGATCTGTGCAGGATGATCGGCGTATCTTCTGCCGACATTGACGAGCGTTATCCTGTCAGGCTGGGGTATACAGGGAACTGGCATCTGCTTGTCCCCTTGAAGACCAGGGAAGCAATCGATCAGGCAGCACCACAGTTCGATCTGGTGGAGGAGCATAACCGCCGGCTGGGGATCAGCACGACGCATTTGTTTACTTTTGATGCTAAGGGCATGGAATATGACGTCTACACAAGGGATTTTGCTCCTGCTGCGGGCATCAGGGAAGATCCTGTCACAGGCTCCGCGAATGGCGCCCTCGTTGGATATTTAATGCTCGAGCGTATTCTTGAACGTGGAAGAAGCCACAAGCTGGTCATAGGCCAGGGGCATGCAGCCGGCAGGCCGGGACTGCTTGAAGCGGGCGTCAGCTCCGATGGGGAGAATATCCGGATTACAGTTGGCGGAAGGGCAGTAACGGTAATCTCCGGGATGCTGGCCTTTTAAGAATCCCTCCACCCTAAGCCTGGACTGACTCCAGGCCGGAGAGAGCCTTCAGCCTCTCCAGATCCCCTCGCTTCACTAGGAAAAGGAAGGCCCTCATGTTGAGCGGCAGAAGCTTTTCTGTTTTCTCGTCTACCCAGCTGTATAAAAATTGGTTCAGTTCACTGAGCCAGCGGACCTTTTCATCGAGGCCCATTTGAGAGCCGGCAAACAGGATGCTTCTTCCGGTTGTCAGCTCTTTCTTTAAATATTTTGCTTTTAACAGATTCCGTTTCTCTTCATTCTCGGCATAGCGGTGGATGACCTTCACAGATTCTTCAAGCGTTTTATAATAGTCCCGCGGCTGGACCTGGATGACGCTCGCATGCTGCTTATCTTTATGATTGACCACATAATAGCATGGATAATCCGCTACGATTGAAATGCCGCGTGCCAGGACATAGGCCTTTACCATGAATGGCTGGTCCTCTGCTGTGCAGATCCCTACCGGGAAGGTGATATCATGATCAAGCAGAAAGCGGCGGCGGAACATTTTTGTAGGGCCGATCGCTTCGAGCACATTTGATTCATACACATTGGTGAACGGCTCATTCGCTGCAAACATCGACTTGGCCACCCATCGCCCATTCACTCCTGTGAATTTTCCTACAATAATGTCAGAATGGTTGTCATTCCCCATCTTGTACATCCGCTCCAGCGCCTCCGGACCCAGATAATCATCCGCATCCACGAAAAAGATAAACTCTCCGCGGGCTTGTTTCATAATTGTATTGCGCGGTGCTCCAGGCCCTCCAGTGTTTTCCTGATGGATGACCTTAATATTGGGATATGAGCTTGCGTATCGGTCCAGCACGATTCCGGAGCTGTCGGTCGACCCATCATTCACCAGGATGATTTCAATGCTCTCCTGCTCCATAGACTGATGCAGGATCGACTCCAGGCAAGTACTGATATGATTGGCAGAATTGTAGACCGGTATCCCGACAGTCACTTTGATTTGGCTCATATTGGCCTCCCCCTTTACTATATATGTATAGTTTTTTACATCTTTTCCCTCCTTCATCTTATCTCCAAACTGGAATATATCGGAAAAGACTCCTTTAAAATTAAGCACACAAAAAAAGGACCTACTTTTTAGGCAGGTCCAAGGCTTGATAAGCAGTCTGATATTTTCCCCCGTCTGCAACCTCTGAGTGGTACAAGGCTTTTAGAGCGAAGTTTTTTTCAAGCATATGCTCTTTTTCGAGCTCTTTTAAACGCAGCTGCAGTTCTTTGTTCTGCTTGACCAGCTGCTTCATTTGCGATTTCAGAAATTTCATGGTCTGAGCTCCTTTTGCCGGATATGTCTGGCAAGTATAGCACAGGGTGGCGTAAATGAGAAACGCAGCTTGGCAGCTTATTTCTTTTTCGCATGCTTTCTCATGTCAAAGGCTACAGCGACAATGATAATGGCGCCTTTGACGATGAATTGGATATAAGGGCTGACGCCAAGGAAAGCGAGTCCGTAGTTGATGATCTGGAAAATCAGTACGCCGGTGATGACGCCCGGCACGGTGCCGATCCCGCCGGATAAAGATACCCCGCCGACAACACAGGCTGCGATGGCATCGAGTTCATACATATTTCCTGTATTATTCGTAGCACTTCCTACACGCCCGGCTTCAAGGGTGCCGGAGAAGCCATAGAGAAGGCCTGCGATCAGATAGATCAGGATGATATTCCTTGCCACGTTGACGCCTGAAACCTTTGCTGCCTCAGGATTTCCGCCGATTGCGTACATATTTTTCCCAAGCTGGGTCTTGTTCCAAATCACCCAGATGATGAGGGAAACAACAGCAGCATAAATGACAAGGTATGGCAGTTCATACTGGCCGATCGGGATTCCCCTCTGGGCGAATGTTGTGAAGCTCTGGCTCAGTCCGCCGATTGGCTGGGCGCCGTATGGCGGGCGGTCAAAGTAGATCGAAGTGACGCCGTAGACGCCGATCATCATGCCAAGGGTGGCAATGAACGGCGGTACATGGAACTTGGAAACAATGACACCATTGAGCGCCCCGAACAGACCTGTGACCGCCATGGCAATCAGGATCGGCACGATGATCGGCAGCTCAGCAAGATTCGGATACATTTTATAAGCATAATCAGAAGCCTGCAGCATTGATGCTGACACAACAGCAGCGAGGCCGACAAGCCTTCCCGCTGACAGGTCTGTCCCTGCAGTGATCAGAATGCCTGCTACCCCGAGCGCAATGATGATCCTGGATGAAGACTGGCTCAGGATATTGATAAAGTTCGTGATTGATAGAAAGTCAGGTGACGCGATGATGATCCCGATGACAAGCAGGACCAGTACGACATATATGACATTGTCGACGAGCCATTTGGCTGCATCGAATCTTTTTTCCGCTTTGTTCATGTGTGTTTCCTCCTAGTACATCGCAGCGAGCCGCATGATTTCTTCCTGTGAGGCTTCTGCAGTATCCAGTATCCCAGCCAGTTTCCCGTTGCTCATGACCATGATCCGGTCACTCACGCCCAGCAGCTCGGGCATTTCGGATGAGATGAAAATGATCCCCTTGCCTTCTGCCGCCAGTTCGCTGATCAGCTGGTATATTTCAAATTTGGCTCCGACATCGATTCCCCGCGTCGGTTCATCCAACAGCAGGATTTCAGGCCTTGTGAGGAGCCAGCGGCCGATGATGACCTTCTGCTGGTTCCCTCCGGACAAGCTGCCGATGGATGTTTTCTGCGACGGTGTCCGGACATTCATGCTGTCTATGACCCATTTGGTATCCTCTGCCACCTTGCCGTCTGAAAGGAAGATGCCTTTCCTGTATTTCTTCAGATTGGCAATGATAGAGTTGAAGCTGATGCTCAATTCCGGGAAGATGCCGGTAGATCTTCTTTCCTCTGTAACGAGTGCAAAGCCGTTCTTGATGGCATGCTGCGGGGAATGGTTGTGGACTTCCTTCCCGTGAAGCTCAACCTTTCCTGACTTCACGCCCCTCATGCCAAACAGTGCTTCCACCACCTCGGTCCGCTTTGAGCCGACCAGCCCGGCGATGCCAAGGATTTCTCCCTTTCTCAGTTCGAAGCCGATATCAGAGAAAGAATGCTTTGCCTCCGCTGTGAGGCCGGAAACCTTTAAAATAACCTCTCCCGGCTTGTTCACCTTTTCCGGGAACCGCTGTGACAAATCGCGTCCGACCATGAGGCGGATGATTTCATCTGTTGTCAGCTCCTCGGCGCTCTTTGTCGCGATATACTGTCCATCGCGCATGATCGTCACTTCATCGGATATCTGGAGGATTTCCTCCATTTTGTGGGATATATAGATAATGGCTACATTTTCACTTTGCAGCTTTTTGATGATCTTAAATAAATGATTTACTTCTTTTTCTGTCAGTGATGAGGTCGGTTCGTCCATGACGATGATTTTGGACTGGTAGGAAACCGCCTTGGCGATCTCAACCATCTGCATTTCTGAAACCGAGAGAGAGCTCACCTTGCTGGACGGATCGATGCGGATGTCCAGGCTTTTAAAAATGGCTGCCGTATCTTCATACATCTTTTTCTCATCAATGAAGATGCCTTTCTTCGGGTAGCGGCCAAGCCAGATATTATCCATGACATTCTGCTGGCGCACCTGGTTGAGCTCCTGGTGGACCATGGAGACCCCGCTTTCCAGCGCCTGCTTCGAGCTGGCAAAGGCTACCTCCCGGCCTTCGAGGAGGATCTGTCCCTCGTCCATTGAATAGATGCCGAAAAGGCATTTCATCAAAGTTGATTTGCCTGCTCCATTTTCCCCCATCAGCGCATGCACTGTCCCTGCCCTTACCTTGAGGGAGACGTTGTTCAGGGCGATGACCCCGGGGAATCTTTTTGTTAGATTTTTCATTTCCAGCAGCACTGCTCCGTTTGTTTCCGGCATGAGTGCACCTCCTTGCTTGCCCTTCTGCATGTGCCGGCACTGCCTGTTATGGCTGTTTCATCTGACCGGCTATTTTTTGGAAAACAATGAGAGACCCGCACAGCAAGCCCCCCATTGTTGGAAAAACTCTTTTTATCTATTGTTCTGCTGCCATAAAATTGAGGCGAAGTTCTTACTTGTAAGCATTCTTGCCGACATCAATGTTATCTTTCGTCACTTCTACGTAAGGAACGCGGACGGCTTTGGCTTCGTCAAGTTCCCATTCTGTTCCGTCAAGCACGTCTTTGCCATTTGCAGCGTTGACTGCAAGCTGGACGGTCGCTTTCCCTTGGTTCTGTGCATCGTTCAGGACCGTTCCGACCATTTTGCCGTTTTCGATCATATCCAATGCTTCCGGAATAGCGTCGACGCCTACGACAGGCATGAATTTATCTCCGGAGAAATAGCCTGCTTTTTCAAGAGAAGCAATTGCCCCGAGTGCCATGCCGTCATTGTTGGCGATGACGAATTCAATCTGGTCGCTGTATTTTGCCAGCCAGGCATCCATTTTTTCGGTTGCCTTCGTTGCATCCCACATACCTGTATCCATTGCCAGTTCTTCTGTTTCAATGCCGATGCCCTTGACTGTGTCAATCGCATATTTGGTGCGGGCTTCGGCATCCGGGTGGCCTGGCTCGCCTTTCAGGAGCACATACTGGATTTTGCCGTCTCCATTTTTATCCCATGCCGCTTCATTCGCTTCCCACTGCTTTGCAATCAGTTCACCCTGGATCACACCTGATTCGGAAGAAGTCGTTCCGACATAGTACGCTCTGTCATAACCATTCATGACCGCTGCATCCGGCTCTTTGTTAAAGAAGATAACCGGCAGGTCCTTTGCTTTTGCTTTATCAATAACAGTCTGTGCCGCTTTTGGATCAACCAGGTTGATGGCCAGAGACTTTGCTCCTTTGGCGATCAGTGTATCGACTTGTTCGATCTGCTTTGCCTGGTCATTTTGGGAGTCATTGAGCATCAGGTTAGCCTGATCCTTTGCAGAATCCTCCATTGCGCGGCGCACATAGGACATAAAGTTATCATCAAATTTGTAGATTGTTGCCCCGACAGCCGGAAGGCCGTCCTCCTTGCCTGAATCCCCTGATCCGCCAGTCGAATCGCTGCTGCAGCCAGCAGCCAGCATGATGCTTGATGCAACCGTAAGTGATAAAAGCAAACCTTTTTTCTTTTTCGCCATTTTCCCAATCCCCTTTTGGTTTTAGTTTGTAAGCCCTTACAAATATAGTAGCAGGAGAGTAGGAGATTTATATTTGGAATAACTAGCATTAAATTGTGATTTTCTAGATTATTTTGTGAAAGCGTGTTCACCCATTAGAAATCTTGATTATATAGGAATTTTCAAAAAGGGAGTTCCTTGTCAAGGGGGAGTTGGTTTCCGTTCCAGGCACTTCGCTTTCCGCGGGGCGGAGTTGAGCCTCCTCGGAGCAAGCTCCTGTGGGGTCTCAACTCTTCCGCTATCTCCCGCAGGAGTCTACGTGCCTTCCACTCCAACCAACAGGTTTTTGAAACTTTTTTGCGTTCCACTGTTGGAGAGAAACACTTTTCCCCTTTTTATAAAAAAAGACCCCAAATTTGGAGTCCTTCAGCTTTCCTTGCGGTATTCGGTTGGCGATAGGCCGGTGTGTTTTTTGAAGACGCGGCTGAAGTAGTTGGGATCTTTGTAGCCGATGCTGTAGCAGATTTCCTTCAGGCTGAGGGAGCCTTCCTTGAGGAAATGCTTTGCCTTCCTGATCCGGACGTCGGTGACAAAATCGATGAAGGTCATCCCGAAGCGGTCTTTGAAAAGCTTGGAAAAATAGAACGGGCTCAAGTCTACATGTTCAGCAGCCGACTCAAGGGTAAGCGCCTCGGCATAATGGGCTTCGATATATTCCTTTGCTTTATAGAGCATATCTTTGGCATGGCTGTTCCGCCATGCCTGCACATCCCGGACTATGCGGAGAAGATGATTCTTTCCCTGCTCAAACAGGACCGCGCTGTCTTCAGAATCGCTGAGGTCGGGCACCTGCCTGTAGTCAATGCCAAGTTCATAGAGCATTCTCGATACCAGCACAAACAGCTCTTGAAGAGACCTGCGGATGTCCGCCGTTTCCTGTGCTTCCTCAGCATGGCTGACCATAAAGCGGTCAAAGGCTGACAGGACATGGTTCACATCTGCCTGGCGCACCGCTTCCAGCAGATCTTTCTCTGCGTTATAGCCAGGCGGCGGGCTTCCTGCGGCCGTTTTTCCCTGCTTTTCCCCGAATAAATAAGACCGTCCGGGCAGCTGCAAGAGCTTCTGAAGGGCCAGGACGCTTTCGTGATAGGATTTAGTCAGATCCTGCGCCTCCTCGTACGGTTGGCCAATTCCTGCCTTGAATTCCGCTTCTCCGAATTTCTTGGAGAATCTGGCAAGAAGAGCATCCAGCACGGTTTGGGACTTGGATTTGAAATGCATTTTTTCAGTCGGTTTTTGGCAAAGGAATAACACAGGAACCTGATCGTCAACGAGAGGCCCGACCATGGCCTCCTGGTGCTCAGGCAGGCTGGAGAGTGTTTCTTTGAGCCAGCTGTACCACTCTTTTTTCCGGTCCTCAGCAGCTTCCCTGCCAGGCTTAGGCTGATAGCTGAACAGCATGATATAGCCGGAGAGGATTTCAGTGCCCAAAAGCCGGCTCCAGCTCTCAAAGGTGATGTCCTGCACCTGGTTCATCATGAGGGAAGCGACCCACTCTTTTTGGGCAATGGATACTGCTTTTTCAAGGTTTTCCTTAAGGTTCCGCTCTTCCTCCCTTTTCCTGCGCTCTTCCATGATTTCGCCGGCCGCGCTTTCAAAGGCTGCGGTGATATCTGCCTTTGAGCTCGGTTTCAGGATATACTGCTTTACCCCCTGCTGCATCACCTTCTTGGCATATTCGAAGGTATCAAAAGCAGATACCATGATGAATCGCGTTTCCGGCCTGATTTTCCTGATTTCCCGGACAGCCTCGATTCCGTCCACACCCGGCATTTTAATATCCATAAATATAATATCCGGCTCATGCTCTACTGCCATTTCAATCGCGATCCGTCCATTGGCTGCTTCCCCTACCACCTCGGCATGATTGAATGAGCTGCGGATCATTTTGGCTACGGCCTTTCTCTCCAATACCTCATCATCAACGACCAGTACTTTGAGCAAGCTTTTCTCCCCCTTTTGCCCTGGCTGGGATCACCAGCCTGAAAGTAGTTCCCTTCCCAGGCGCTGATTCGATTTCCACGACATCCATTTTCTGATAAAACAGCTGCAGCCTCTTCATGACATTCCTGACCCCGATGCCTGTCGAGTGTCCGGTTGGCTGCTCCTTGGGCACAGTTTCCTCCAGCCCCTCTGCATAGGCCAAGAGCCTTCTTTTGGCTTGCGGGTCCATCCCGGGGCCGTTATCGCTGACTTCTACAAGAATTTCATCACTTCTGCGGTTGATGCCCAGGCGGATGACCCCATTTTCCTCATACTCTTCCACCCCGTGTATGAAGGCATTTTCTATTAATGGCTGCAGGGTCAGCCCCGGTATTTCGATGTCCAGGCAGTCTTCTTCAATGTCAGTGATAAAACGGATGCGGTCTCCAAAGCGCGTCTGCTGGATATAAAAATACTCCTTTACCACCCTGACCTCTTCCCTGAGAGTCGAGGCTTTGTCCAGATCCCCCAGGTTGTAGCGAAGCAGCGCCCCAACAGATTCAATGAGGCGCGAGGTTTCCTCGGCATCCTCCAGATACGCCATTTTAGATATCGTATTCAGTGTATTGAATAGAAAATGCGGATTGATCTGGTTCTGGAGACTCCTGAGCTCCAGCTCCTTCAGCAGCTTGTCCAATTCTGACTTCTGCTTGATTTCAATGACCAGTGTCCTGAGGTTTTTCCTCATCTGGTTGAAGGTATCTGTCAGCAGCTTCAGTTCATCCTTGGCCGCCACTTTGATTTCTTCGCCTTCCAGATTCCCTTTTGCAATCTGCCTCGCCGCCTCTGAAAGCTTGGAGATTGGCTTCGTAATCCCTCCTGATATCCAGAAGGCGAGCAGCGTGCTTAAAAAGAAGGCTGCGGCAAAGAGGGACAGGGAAAGCATTTTATAATAGTGATTCTGCTGCTCCATCTGCCTGTAGAAGGAACGGTAGTCGGTCAATTTATTGTTTAACAGGGCAAGCGTATTTTCCTGGAGGAAACCGCCGATTTTAAGCACCTCATTCAGATGGCCCGAGTAGGTGTTGATTTCATCCCGCTGAAAGGCTTCCAGTGAGGCATCTGTTTCCTCCAGGAAGCTGTCGATCATGTTTTTATAGTTAACGAGCGTCAGATCATTAGTGCCCATAATCTCATAGAGCCTTTTCTGGTCATCCACAAGCTTTATTTTTTCCTGCTCATATTCAATCAGGTACGTATGGTCCTTATCTGTGATATAGGCCTTCAGCTTCTCTGTCACCAAATCGGTCCGCTGTGAGATATCGTTAAGAAGAAGGAATCTCTCAAAGCTGTTGTCATACTCAGTGACCAGTTTTTCGCTGGCTTTATAGAAAAACAGGCCGACAGACGTCAGGAGGGCAACGAGGACAATAAAATATAAGAGCAGCTTTGACCTTATTCGGAACAGCATATCAGTGGACCTCCCTGATTTGTTCCTGACTGCTGATCGGCAGGTCTGCTTTTCTCAGAATCTTTGTGTCGGTATGGACAAGGGGCGGAACCTCCCTGCCTTCAAGCAGGTCGATCATCATCCGCACGGACTGATAGCCCATCTCGAACGGCTCCTGGACGACCGTTCCCTGGATGGTGCCATTCTTCATATAATCCAGGGTTTCGGGAAGCGTGTCGAATCCCATGATATAAATGTCCCCCTGCTTCTGCATCATTTCAACCACCTGGGCGATCCCGATGGCATCAAGGGCACTGGTTCCGTAGAAAGCGGTTACATTCGGGTGCTCTTTTAAGATCTGGTATGCCTTTTCGGCTGCCTTTACCCTGCTGATCTCCGACTCTTCCACATCAATGATCCGGATATTCTTTTCGCTTCCTACTGCAGCCTTGAAGCCGTTTACCCGCTGGATCTGGTGGTTTGCATAGAAATTGCCCGTGATGATGGCCACTTCAGCCTTTCCGTTCATATCCTTCACAAGCGCCCTTCCGGCCAGATAGCCGGCATAATAATTATCAGTGCCGATATAGGCTAGGCGTTCACTGTTGGCTGCATCTGTATCAATGGTGATAACAGGGGTTTTCTCGACCACTTTGTTGATAAGCGGCGTAAACTGCTCATCGCTAAGGCCCTGGGTGATGATACCATCAACTTTAGAGGCAGCTGCCTTTTCAATGGTTTCCAGATGTTCATCAATGCTGGCCTGATTCGGACCGGCATATTCGAGGACAACGCCCGCTTCCTCCGCAGCTTTCCTGGCCCCTTTTTCAACAAGCCTCCAGTACTCATTATCCAATTCCTCCGGCACAAGCACAAAGTGATAGCGGTAATCCTCAAGCTTGCCGGATTCCTGGGGAACATGATGGGCAATCACTTTATATCCATAGAAAACAGCCATGGTACAGCTGATGACAAAAAAGAAGCTTAGAGATGTATAGGCAAACACTGACCATTTGCTCATGGCAGACAACCCTCTTTTATTTGGAATGGTAGATTGATAGGGATAAGGACCGAAGCCTAAGCCTTGCTTAAGCGAATAGGAATATTATAACGCCTCTTTTCAAAAGGTGGTATAATTTTCAGAATTTCAGAAGGAAATTTAGGAATAATAGACTCTAAAAAAAGAGATAGAGGTTATAATAGAAAAATGGGAATTTATGAAAAATTATCCGGGGAAGAAGAATGAATATTACCTCCAATTATGTGCTCCATGCCAGGAGCAATGAATTTTACTGGGAAGGCAGCGGCCAGCTGTCGGTCAAAACCTTCCGAAACGGCAGTGCCCAGTATAAAAAAGGCCCGGGAACTTACGCTGTAGAGGAAGGCCGCTATCTGCTTTTAAATGAGGGAGATTATGCCCTTTCAATTGAGGAGGCAGTTCCGGTCGAGTCGTTTTGTGTATTCTTCCGAAAAGGGTTTGCGGGGGAGGTGCTGCAGTCGCTCACTGCCAGTCCTGATAATCTTCTCAGCGACCCATTCCGTCCTGCCTATGATGAAGGATTCTTTGAGAGGACATACCAGCCCGGAGCCGGTTTGAACGGCCAGCTGGCCGGATTGCAGAAAGCACAGCTGCTTTTGGAAAATCCAGCTGACTATGAAGAGCTTTTTTACCCGCTTATGCAGGAGATTCTCCGCGAACAGTCATATGCAAGAAGGGAATTTTCAGCTATCGGAGCCGAGCGGCGTTCAACACGGGAGGAACTCTATAAACGCCTGATGATAGCCTATGAATATATAAGGGCCTGCTATGCAAGCCCGGTTTCTTTGGACGAGCTCTCAAAAATCGCCTGCCTATCACCTAACCACCTGCTCCGCACCTATACAGGATTCTTCGGCAGGACGCCACATCAGCATCTGGCAGAGTTCCGGATCATAAAGGCGAAGGAGATGCTGGAAAAAGAGGAATGGAGTATGACGGATATCAGCTTTGCAGTAGGTTTCCAGACCCCCTCCTCCTTCAGCAAAATGTTCAGGAAGCATACAGGGCTGTCCCCCCTCCAGCACCGGAAAAAGGTGAGATTGGACAAGAATGAGGCGGGTTTTTCAACTATGCTAGAGAAGAAGAATAGTTAAGGAGTGACAGAAATGCAGCAAATCCAGAAAGTCAGCCAAATCGGCATCCCGGTCAAAAATATTGAAAGAGCAGTCCCGTTTTACCGGGATGTACTGGGCCTTTCCCTCTTATTCAGCATGGAGACAATGGCGTTCTTTGAGTGCGGCGGACAGCGCCTGATGCTGAGCCTGCCGGAAAAGGAAGAGTTTGCCCACCCAAGCTCAGTCCTTTATTTCCAGGTGGGGGATATCCGGCAGTCATACAGGGAGCTCGCTGAAAAAGGGGCAGGCTTTACAGGCGAGCCGCATATGGTGGCCAAAATGGGAGACACCGAGACATGGATGGCATTTTTTCAGGATACTGAAGGAAATACCCATGCCTTGACGAGCGATATTCCGGTACAGCTTTAAACCCGCCTTTTATGGCGGGCTTTTCTTTTTCAGCGGATCCGGGATTTTTTGAAGGCGTGGTACACCTCTATCGCACCAAAGACGATGATGGAGACAATGCCGCCCCAGAGAACCCAGTGTTCGAGGCGGAGCGAAGCATGGAAGAGTCCATCCATATAATCTGTAAATCCCTTGTTCCAAACCGAAGCATTGCTGAAGACCAGGATAAAGGCTGCTAAGGATACAGCCTGTGAGGCAGCTGCCAGGTTTGCCATCCCCTTCGTCCACTGTCCCTTCATCCATTTAAACGAAATCAATACGAGCTCCAGAATGACGGCAGCTATTACAATTGGCCAATAGGACAGCAGGATATCCTGCTGGAATACCGGTATCCTGAATTCCAGTCCGGCACCGCCTTGTTCATACAGTCCGATGATCCTATCAGCATTGAAATAGAGGGCGGCGAAAATAATGGTCATGATCAGGCTTGCGATCGGCTCATGCTTCGGAATCCTTTTTTCCCTGCTGATCTGGGGGACGTTTTTAAGGTCATTAGGAGTCCATTTTTGCAGACTGTCTGTTACCGGCTCCTGATTATTTCCTTTGTCTGTCCGTTCGATGACGGCAAACACCAGTGTCAGCCAGAATAGCGTTTGGATGCCTGCGCCGAGCATCCCCCAAATGCCAGTTCCAAAGACAGCGAGAATAATATCGAGCGCAGATTCGCCAGTGTGACGGGCCATAATTTCAACAGCTGCATTTGCAAGGAATGCGATAACAGCAGCGATGGGCAGAATCAGCTTGATGAGATGCACGTAAACATCGAAATACCGAGGGCCGATCAGGTGCATGGGCCGTTCCATGTAATTCGCTGCCAGCCGTGCCGGGCTGCCCAGCTTTATGAGCACTTCTTTTATATCTTTCTCTTCAAAATCATCCGGAAGCATATCCTCGATTGTCGAACGCAGCTCCAGTCCAATATCCTCCCGCTTGCCTTCCGGAAGGCGGCGCACCACCTCCTGGATGTAAAGCTCAATCAGGTTCATCCTTTCCATCCCCTTTCAGCAGGCCGCGAAGGTCCTGTGTGCTCCGCTCCCACTCTTTTTTCAGCTCTTTGTAAACCTCTGTACCGTAATCACTCAGCACATAGTAGCGGCGCGGCCTGCTTTCGCTCGTATCCCAGCTGCTTGTGACAAGCTCCTGCTTTTCCAGTCTTCTCAGGAGCGGGTACAGGGTGCTCTGCTCAATCGCAATGCCGCCCGCTTCCAGCCTTTGCACCAGCGAATAGCCGTATTGGGGCGTATCCAGCTGGCTGAGCACCGCAAGCGTCAATGTCCCCCTCCTCAATTCCGTCATTAAACTGTTCAGCAATGAATCCATCAGCTTCACCTCATTGATCTCAAGTATTTCTGGGTTGTTTGCTATATGTCATACAGTATACTATATACTATGCGATATACACTATTGTTGATCACATAATATTTGATTTATTAAAAAATGAAGCACCTGCCCATACCTTTTTTGGCGGAATTGCTATAATCAGGGAGACGGCAGCAAATCATATAACCAACATAAAGGGGGCATGAAGCCAATGGTTCAGCTTATTACAGACAGCTCCGCCGATCTGCCCTTGGAGCTGATTGAAAAATACAGGATTAAAGTTGTCCCTCTATCGGTCCGGATCGGAGTTTCCGAATATCAGGAGAGAATCACAATCACACCGGAGGAATTTTATGAAAAAATGTTCGCCTCTGATGAGCTGCCAAAAACCTCGCAGCCTTCGCCTTCAGACTTCGCCAATGTGTTTACGGAGCTGGCAAAGAACGGGGAGCCGATGCTCTGCTTCACGATCTCCTCAGGCTTGAGCGGGACGTATCAGTCTGCCTGCCTCGGTAAGGAAATCTCCGGTGCGGACGTGACGGTGTTCGACACGCTTGGCGGGTCTCTTGGGCATGGAATCCAGATTATTAAAGCAGCTGAAATGGCGGCCGAAGGAAAGCCTCTTGAGGAAATCGTCGAGGGGCTTCAGCAGATCAGGGACCGGATGACGATCCTTATCCTGCTCGACACATTGGAGAATGTGGTCAAAGGCGGAAGGCTCGGCAAATTCCAGGGTTCCATCGCCAAGGTGCTGAATATCAAGATCATCCTGGAAGGAATCAAGGGGAATATTGAAATGCTGGAAAAGATCCGCGGCAATAAGCGGTTTTTTAAACGGTCTTTAGACCTTATCGGAGAGCGTTCGGCCGATTTTTCCAATACAGTCTTCGGGATTACCCATACAGGGAATATAGAAGATGCGGAGTATTTAAAATCTGAGATTGAAAGCCGGTACCATCCGAAGGAAATCATCGTCAATTATATGGGTGCGACGATGGGCACCTATGCGGGCAAGGGCGGGATCATCATTTCATTTGTGTAAAATCAGAATTGGAACGGAGTGAGCATATGAAAATTGGCATCATCGGCCTTGGGGACATTGCTAAAAAGGCTTATCTGCCTGTATTGTCTGAACAGGAAAATATTGAGCTTGTGCTTTGTACGAGAAATGCGGAGACGCTCAATCACCTTGCAGATAAGTACAGAATCAGGGAAACTGCCGCCACTGTTGAGGAGCTGATTGCTGCCGGGGCTGAAGCAGTCATTGTCAGCACGGCGACCGAGGCCCATTTTGACATAGCAGAAAAACTGCTTTTGCATGGCATCCATGTATACATAGACAAGCCGGTTTCCATGAACTTAGAAGAAACCGAAAAGATTGTCAGTCTGGCAAAAGAAAAAGGCAAAATTGCCATGGTCGGCTTTAACCGCCGCTTCATCCCAAGGGTTAGGGAGCTGAAGGAGCATGGCAGGGCGAGCCTGATCCTGATGCAGAAGAACCGCTTCTCCTCCCCTGACGCCGTGAGGAGATTTGTGGTGGAGGACTTCATCCATGTCGTTGACACCCTTCGTTTCCTCATGGATGAGCCGGTCAAGGATGTTACTGTCCAGTCAAAAGGATCAGGCGGCAAGCTGGATCACCTCATCGTCCAGCTGATTGGGGAAAGCAGCACGGCGGTCGGCATTATGAACCGCAATGGCGGGGTTACGGAGGAAATCATCGAATACAGCACCGGCCAGGACAAATTTGTGGTCAATGCCCTTGTTGAAACGGTCCACTATCATGACAAAAGCATTCAGGTGACCAAATTCGGCGACTGGGAGCCCACGCTCTACAAACGCGGCTTCTACCAGCTGATCGGCCATTTTCTCGACGCTGTCCGGCAGAATAAAACCACGGATCCCTCTATTGATGACTCGCTCATTACCCATCAGATCTGCGAGCAGATAGTCAGACAGATTAATCCGGAGGCTTGAGCAGGACGAAGGGACAGGTTTCCTGGCCCAATCTTTGAATGACAATGGAATAAAAGGAAAGCCGGAGACATCTGTTTCCGGCTTTTTGTGCTGGCCTGCGGTATAAGCTGCCTGGAGAATTTCTGGTTTGTTCCGGGTGCAGCAAGGGAACGAGCATTATAGATACTATAGAGAAAGAGGGGTTTGCAATGAAGCATTACGGAAGATTCGGATTGATGATCGCCGTTTCGACGGTCATTATGTTCGGACTTATGTATTTGAATGTTTTTCAGCTCGATCATATTTTTTACAGCGAGACACGGGTGTATATGGCGCTGATCATGGGATCGGCCATGGCCATTGTCATGCTTTTATTTATGTGGAATATGTATAAAAACAAGAAACTGAACTATCTGATTTTAGCAGGGAGCGCTGTTGTATTTGCTGTTTCCCTCTGGCTTGTCCGCAGCCAGGCTACCATTGAGGACACCGCGTGGATGAAAGCGATGATCCCTCACCACTCCATCGCCATCCTGACGAGTGAACGCGCCAGCATTTCGGATCCCAGGGTCAAGAAGCTCTCTGAAGATATCATTGAAGCGCAGCGCAGGGAAATTGAGGAGATGAAGAAGCTGATTGAGGATCTGGAAGAACAGGAGTAGAGGCACAGCCTAGATGAGAAAGAAAAGCCAGACAGAGGGCCAGTAAATCTGGCCCTCTGTATTTTTCTGAAAATTTATAATTCATCGTTTTTTCTCTTGTTTCCGGCAGTCATAAATTATATCCTAGTCTGTATAGCATTTTGCCCCCGGCCTGTCTTGCCACTTTTTCATTCTATACATAAATAAGGCCGGGCCAATACAAGAGGAGAGATGCCCATGGAGAAGAAGCTGGCGAATAAGGTATTGATTGCGAGTCTGATAGGGAGTTCGATTGAGTGGTTCGATTATTTTTTATACGGGACGGTGGCAGCGCTTGTTTTTAATCAGGTGATTTTCCACAGTGAGGATCCGGCGGTCGGCCTGCTGCTCGCGTATGCGTCATTTGCGCTCGCATTTTTCATCCGTCCGCTGGGCGGTGTGATTTTTGCCCATATCGGCGACAGGATCGGCAGGAAGAAAACGCTTGTCCTGACATTGTCGCTGATGGGGGGATCGACCGTTTTAATGGGTCTTTTGCCTACATATGCGTCCATTGGGGTGGCAGCGCCCATCCTTTTGATTATTCTGCGCCTGATCCAGGGCATCGGCCTTGGCGGCGAGTGGGGCGGAGCGCTCCTGCTTGCAGTCGAGTACGCTCCTAAAGAGAAGCGCGGCCTGTTCGGCAGCGTCCCGCAGATGGGCGTAACGATCGGGATGCTGCTCGGCACACTGGCATTATCCATCATGTCACTGCTCCCGGAAGCGGCATTCATGTCATGGGGCTGGCGCGTCCCTTTCATTCTTAGCGCCCTGCTCGTCATTTTCGGGCTGTGGATCCGCAAGGGCATCGATGAGACGCCATCTTTCAAGAAAGCCCAGGAAAAAGGCGAAATTGCGAAGGTTCCGTTCCTCGAAACAATGCGCACCAATTGGAAGGAAGTGCTGATTGCAGTCGGCGCCAAGGTAGTCGAAACTGCGCCGTTTTATATTTTTTCAACCTTCATTGTTTCCTATGCGACCACCCAGCTCGGCTTTTCGCGGACTGTGACGCTCAATGCGGTCACGATTGCCACGATCGTCACAACCATCCTGATTCCGATCATGGGCGGCCTCTCGGATAAGATTGGCCGAAAGAAGCTTTATGTCGGGGGCACAATCTTAATGATGCTCTATGCTTTCCCCTATTTCTGGATGCTTCAGCAGGGGTCTGCCCTTATGCTGATTGTTGCCACAGTTCTCGGCCTCGGCATCATCTGGGCTCCGATCACGGCGGTGCTCGGGACCATGTTCTCTGAGATTTTTAAATCGAATGTCCGCTATACCGGCATTTCGCTGGGCTACCAGATCGGAGCTGCCCTTGCCGGGGGAACGGCGCCTCTGATTGCGACCGCCCTGCTCCAGGCATACGACAATTCCTATGTCCCGGTCGCTCTTTATATCATGCTGACAGCCGCCATCTCTCTGGTAGCCGTGGCAAGCATTAAGGACCGGAACAATCAGGACCTGGACACCGGCACCGTAATCACGGAAAGTACAAAAACAAACGCTACGATTTAAAAAATGAAAAAGGAATTGCTCCGGCAGTTCCTTTTTTTCAGAAAGAGAGGAATTATGAATGCTTATTTTATCTGAAAAAGAAATACGATCCTTTTATTCTATGAAAAATGCCCTCCAGGATATGAGGGAAGGGCTGATCCGCCAAACGGAAGCTGAAATCCTCAATCCGCACCGGACAGTCCTCGATATCCCCGAGCATGAGGCATCTGCCCTGTATATGCCTTGCGCCATGCCATCGGCTGGAAAAACCGTTGTCAAAGCTGTCACCATTTTCCCGCACAACCCTTCCATCGGCAAAAAAACGACCCAGGGGGTGATTCTATTAAGTGATGCCAGGAATGGCGATCACCTTGCCCTTTTGAATGCCTCCTATCTGACGAGCCTTCGGACCGGGGCGATCAGCGGGGTGGCAACTGCGCATCTGGCGCGGGAGGATGCCCGCACGGCCGCCGTCATCGGCTGCGGAGCAATGGCCGAGGAACAGCTGCAGGCCGTCTTAGAGGTAAGGAAGATCTCGAGCATCATCCTTTATAACCGCACGACGGAAAAGGCCCATCGCTTTGCCGGGAAAATTAAAGATCTCTGCCCGGACTTTGACGGGACAGTCACAATCGCCGGCGAAGCTGACAGTGCCGCTGCCGAAGCGGATATCATTATCTGCGCCACCCGCTCTTCCACCCCTGTTTTTTCAGGGGATGCGCTCAAGCCGGGCACTCATATCAACGGTGTCGGCTCTTATCAGCCTCATATGCAGGAGGTGGATGAAGAGACCATTCTTAAGTCCTCCAAAATTGTCGCTGATACGCTTGAAGGTGTGAAGGAAGAGGCCGGTGACTTGATTATCCCGGCAAATTCAGGGGTCTGGAGCTTTGACAGGCTGCATGGGGAACTTGGGGAACTGGCGGCCGGAAAGATTCCTGGCCGGGAAAATGACCAGGAAATCACCTTTTTCAAATCGGTCGGCACAGCTTACTTCGACCTGGCAATTGCCAGTGCCGTCTACCAGAAAGCACTCGAACTCGGAGCAGGCACTGAAGTGGAAGTATAGGAAAGGGAGGGACAGGCTTACTGTCCCTCTTTCGGCTGAGCCAAGGGGTCTGACCCCTTGGCGCCCTGCCGCAGCACCGAGTGGATGGCCTGCTGGATTTCTTTGTATCCGGTGCATCTGCAGATATTGGATTGGAGCCAGTCTGTTATGGTTTCTTCGTCTGCACGCGGGTTTGTCTGGGCGAGGCCATGCCCGTTCATGATGAAGCCGGATGTGCAGTAGCCGCATTGGAAGGCAAAGTTTTCGATAAAGGCTTTCTGGATCGAGGCATTCTTCAGCCCCTCAATCGTCTGGATCCTCTTTCCTTCTCCTTCAACCGCCAGCATCAGGCAGGATTTCATCGGGACTCCATCAGCCAGAACGGTGCACGCCCCGCAGTCGCCGTTCAGGCAGCCCGGCTTTGAGCCTGTCAGGCCCAGGCGCACCCGGAGAACATATAATAAAGTATCTGCAGGCCTTGCGGTCAGCCCGATTTCCTCTCCGTTTACAATAAGCATCAGCTGCTTGGAACCGGTCATTGCCTCTCACCCTCTAACTGTTGGATAGAATCGGATATGGTGTTCCTTAATACGAATAACCTGTACTCTTTCGATCCTTCGACATCATCCAGGATGGGCTGCGGCAGATAGCCGAGAGCTCTTTCAGCCCGGTCCGCAGCTGTCAGTGCCCTGTCATTCAGCACCGTCTCCACTTCCCTGGATCGGAACGGGAAAGGGCAGACTCCGCTGAAGGCCATCCGGATCTCCCCTTCTTTCAAAAGCGCGGCCGCCGTTACGAGCGGGTAGCCTGTGTCCCACTGTTTTCTTCTTTTAATGCTCACGTACGGCAATTCTCTATACTCTTTTTCTACCAGTATGGAAAAGAGGAATTCCCCTTCTTTGAGCCTGATCTCCTGATCAAATACGTGATGGATTGGATGGTACACAAGCCCTTCTGTTCCGGCAATCCCGAGCAGGCAGTCTGACAGCAGCAGCGGCAGGACGGCTTCCCGGTAAAAAAACTGGCCGCAGATATTTCCGGCAAGTGTAATTTTATTGCGTGAGGTCCTATCGGCAATTTCGTTTGAGGTCTTTGCGAGCAGCGGGAACAGATTGGATTCCGCAATGGCGGTCAATGCAGCCCCTCCCCCAAAAATTAAATATTGCCCATCTTCTCCCATCCCCTGATATCCTTCGGCTCCTTTCAGATCAATAACGGCATCTGTGTAAACAAGATTGAGCCTTCCCAATGTAATCAGCTCGGTGAGTCCGGAAAAATAGGATGGCTTTTTCCCGCTGTTTCTATATTCATAGTATTGCCTGACTGCCTCCTCAATGGACTGCGGCTTGCTGTATTGGAAGTCAAAAGGAATCATTGCTTCACCCCGCTGACTTTCCTCCACAATGTTTCAGGCAGGAGAGGAAGGGTATCAAGCTGGACACCTAGGGCGAGGGACAGGGCGTTCCCAAGCGCGGCAGGCATGCCGATGAGTCCATGCTCGCCAGCACCCCTGGCACCATAAGGGCCTGCGAGATGAGGCGTTTCAATAAATTCAATGACATATTCCGGCTCTTCTCCATAATGGAGCGGGCGGTATGTTCTGAGCTGCGGATTCAAGACTCTCCCCTCCCGATCAAACACAAAAGATTCCCTGGCAGCAAAGGCGATCCCCATATTCATTGCCCCCATCACCTGGCCCAGGGCTCCTTTTTCATTTAATACCTTCCCAATATCCATGACCGTATAGGCTTTCAGAATTCTGTATGTTAGGTCCCTTTTATCAAGCTCCACTTCAATTCCCTGGGCAGCCACCGTCCATTCGGGGCCGGGATCGCCTGCACCTGTTTCCGGGTCAAGATAGGAAACGCGCGGCGGGGTATAATGCCCGACAGCAATGATCTGCCCTCCGATCGTATGGCCATTCGGATACGTGTAGCCGTATGCCAGCTCCCTTATGTCCAGCCCGATATGGGGACGGTCCGTTATAAATACTCTCCCGCCGGCGGTCTCGAGGTCATCTGCCGGAGCCTGCAATACGCAGGATGCCAGGTCCTTCAATTGCCGGATGGCATCCTCTGCGGCTGCCAGGACTGCCTTGCCAGCCATATGGACCCCCTGGCTCCCGACCGTTTTCCAATGCTCAGGAACGGTCCGGGTATCAACTGCCATTTTCACATGAATCTGATCGACATTCATTTTCATCCGCTCAGCCAGCATCTGGGCAAGTACGGTTTTCGTCCCGGTCCCGATCTCCACCACCCCTGACATCAGGTTGAGGCTTCCGTCCGGATTGAACGTCAGAATCACTCCTGAAGTGGCATCAGTATCAAAGGTGGATGTTTTCCATACACAGCAGACGCCTTTTGCCCGGATGGTCCGCTCACCGATTTCCAGCAGCTGCCCTTCATTCCATTTCATCAATGCCTTCAAGCGCTCAGTGCACAATGGCAGATTCCCGATCCTGCTTGGGCTGAGCAGCACCTGTGTCGGCGTGGTATCGCCTGCTCTAATGCTATTTTTCAAGCGAAGCTCCAGCGGGTCCATGGACAATTTTTCAGCCAGCACATCCATTGTCCGTTCGAAGGCAAAGTGGACCTCGCTGTGGCTGTAGCCCCGGTATGCCCCTGGATAAGGATGGTTGGTGTAAACACAGTAGGAGTTGCAGCAGATGTGATCGATTCTGTATGGTCCGGTGCAGTCGACCGCAGCGGCGCGTGTGATATCAACCGATTTATCGGAATAGGCGCCTCCGTCAAAAAAGAATTCGATTTCAGCCGCCTTGAGGATGCCGTCCCTTGTGGCGCCGAGCCTAACAGTAGCGTCAAGTCCAACATGGACAGGAGAGGTGATCATATCCTCTTCTCTTGTATTCAGCAGCTTGACGGGCCTGCCGCCTACTGCAAGGGAAGCCAGATAGGCGATGACCTCCAGCTGCACCGAAGCTTTCCCGCCATATGCCCCGCCGACAAGCGGTGTGTGGACGATCACTTTTCCGGAAGGGATGCCGAAATACCATTCCATCAGTTTTTTAATGGCAAAAGGAGCCTGGCTGGACGCTGTGAAAATCACCTCGCCGTTTTCACGGACTTCAGCCGTGGCACAGCGGGTTTCCATGGCGGCATGGTCGGAGGGCGGGAAGGAGATTGAAAACACTGCCTCCACTTCGCTCTCCCTGAAGCCCTCCTCGATATTTCCTTTGCGGATTTTGTCCATGCTGGCAATATTGGTGCCTGGCACGGGATAGACTCTTTCCCTTTTTTCATAGCTTCCGAGATTCTCATGGACGAGCGGGGCGTCGCTTCTAAGGGCTTCCCTTGGAGAGTGGACGGCAGGGAGCGGCCTGTACTCGGCCTTGATCGCGTCCACCCCCTTTTTTGCGTTCAGCGGTGTATCCGCAACAACGACCGCCACAGGTTCCCCATGGTATCTCACCCTTTTATAGGCAATCGGCGGCCTGTCTTTGATTTCTTCGCCGGCAAGCGGAAAGGGCTCATTTCCTAATACTGCTTTTACACCGGGGATTCTCTTTGCTTCCGAGAAGTCAATGGAGACTATATCGGCATGGGAATACGGACTGATTAGCATCTTGGCGTGCAGCGTCCCTGTCTGCTGATAATCATTGGTATACTTCGCTTTGCCGGTCACTTTATCATAGGCTTCCTTGCGGATGACACTTTCTCCGATATAGTCCAACTCATTCCCCCCTCAGCTCTTTCAGTACTTCATAATCCTCCGGCGTGTCGACATCATAAAAAAGCAGCGGCATTTGGAAATCGATGATTTTTCCCTGCTGAAATAGTTCCCCCCGGATGATGGACCGCGCGCCCTGATCTCCTTCCAGTTTCTGCAGAAGAGGAAAACAGGCGCTGGAAAAGAGGACAGGCGGCATCGGAACCTTTAGGCTTGAGGGGGCGACAAATTGGCACTCTTCTTCCTTATAGCAATCTATTAATCTGTTAATCTGTTCAGCACCAACGAAAGGCTGGTCTGCGAGAAGAATGACTGCCGCATCTGCTTTGCTCCGGGCCGCCTCCTCGATGCCGCATGATATTGAATGGCCCTGGCCGCCGGCCTCCCTGCAAACGGTGCGGCTCCATTTGTGTGAGTATGGCGGTTTTAAAAAAGAAGGCTGCAGCCATTTCAATGAATCTTCCTTTTCAGTGACAATCACAATATGATCCAGCCTGGAAACCAGTGCTTCTCCCAGGGCGGCTGAACCGAGCGGCACACCACGGTAAGGAAGGAAACGCTTATCCTTCCCCATCCGCCTGCTTCTGCCGGCTGCCAGATAGATGCCGGTGACTTTCATGGACGGCTCCTCAATGTCAGAATCATTTCGCCGACAATGCTCACAGCGATCTCCTCAGGGCCTTTCGCACCAACCGGGAGGCCTGCGGGGGAATGGATGATCTCAGGGATATTCCGGCCGCCCAGCAGGCGTTCTGTCCTTCTGGCGGGACCCAGCACGCCTATGTAAGACAGGGGGGCATCCTTAATGTGTGCCAGAATGATCCGGTCCTTTTCAAATTGATGGGTCATAATGACAGCAAAGTCCCTTTTGGCAAAAGTGATTCTATCCAGCACCTCTTCTGCTTTCCCAACGATCCAACCGGCAGCTTCAGGGAAATATTCAGGAGAGCATAAAGCAGGCCGCCAATCTGCTATGAAAACCTTGAAACCGGTCCGTGCAGCCAGGGAAACAAGCGGCCGGGCATCCTCCCCCGCCCCAAAAACATACAGGCAGGGCACCGGGAAAATGGGATGTACAAAATAGAAATCTGGCGCATCCTTCGCTCCTTTTAGAAGAATAGGATCCTTGTCAGCCTGCAGTGTAAACGTGATATGGCCGCTTCCAAATTGCGCTCCATCTTCTGCTATACATATATCTTCCATCGGCTCAAACGAGTCTGTCAGCCGGATGATCCGTACAACAGACTTCCCTTCGTCCAGCTTTACTTTTAATAAGAGGAGCTGCTGCCGCAGCCTCTTGCCGACCGGCTCCAGCAGGATGGTGATCTTGCCGTTGCAGCCAGCCCCCTGCCCCCAGGAAAGATCATCCTCGCTGCTCAGGTCATATTGGACTGCCGCGGATTTCCCTTCAGCGTGGACCACTTTGGCCCTTTCCGCCAGATCCTCCTCCAGGCAGCCGGCCGTCAAAGTCCCAACCCTCTTGCCATTTGCCATCAGGAGCATCGCAGCGCCTTCTTTCTTATAGGCGGACCCTTCGACATGTATGATTAGAGCAAGCACCATGGGAACATCTCCGGCAGCTGCAGCAGCGTCCAAGATTTGATGCATATCCTCCATCTGCTTCCCTCACTTTTTTTAGCTTCTTTTATCTCTATTCCTGAGGGCCTATCCTTATTTTTAAAAACCACAATGATTTTCTTCATCTGCAGAGAGCCAGGGGGACAGACCCCCTGGCTCTACTTGCCCATTTCCCATTATTTACTTACACTTGAGGTAATTGATTAGAAACGTGTGGTGATGAGGGTGTTTAAGATTTTGCTGATTGAGGATGACCGGTCTCTTTTTCAGGAGATGGAGGAGCGGCTGGGACAGTGGTCGTATGAGGTGCACGGGATACAGGATTTCAGTTTGGTGTTGGAGGAGTTTGCGGAGGTCAAGCCTGATCTGGTGATCATTGATATCCAGCTGCCCAGGTTTGATGGCTTTCATTGGTGCCGGATGATCAGGTCGGGTTCGAATGTGCCGATCATCTTTTTGTCGTCGCGCGACCATCCGACAGATATGGTGATGTCGATGCAGCTGGGGGCGGATGATTTTGTGCAGAAGCCATTCCATTTTGAGGTGCTCATTGCCAAGATTCAGGCGATCCTGCGCCGCGTTTACAGCTACAGCACAGATGAAGTGAAGCTGAAGACATGGTGCGGTGCTGCAATCGACTTTGAACGGGGTATCGTGGAAAACGATGCAGGCCGTGTGGAGCTGACCAAGAATGAAATGTTCATTCTGAAGCAGCTGATTGAGCAGAAGAACAAAATTGTGACGCGTGACCAGCTGATCAGCAGCCTATGGGACGACAAACGCTTCATCAGCGACAATACCCTGACGGTGAACGTCAACCGCCTGAGGAAAAAGCTTGAAGAAATCGGTCTTGGCAGCTTTATTGAGACAAAGGTCGGAATGGGCTATATGGCGGTGGAGGAGCAGAGCCAATGATTTTCCGTTTTATAAGGGAACGCCTCAGCTGGATCTTGTTCTTCCTGTTTGCCCATGCTTTGCTGCTGTTCATTTCGTTCGTGGACTCTGCCATTCCCTTCAATAGCATCCTGTATTTTGCCGGAATGTCTCTCATCTCCTTTCTGATTTTCCTGGCAGTCCGCTGCCATCGGGAATCTTACTTTTATAAAAACCTGGAGGAGCGGGTTGGCGACCTCGACCCCGGGAGCATCCCTGCCCCTTCCAGCCCGTTTGAAATGACTGTGGAAGAAGCGATGTCTGAGCAGTCAACTTTGCTGAAAAAAGAGGCGCGGGATCTCCACCTTGCCCTCGAGACAGAAAAGGATCAGCTGCTAGCCTGGATTCATGAAGTGAAAACACCGCTGACCGCCCTTCATCTGATGATCGAAAGAATGGAAGACGGGCCGCTCAAATCGAGCCTTACCTATGAATGGCTCCGCATCCATCTGCTCCTCGACCAGCAGCTTCACCAGAAGCGGATTCCATTTATTGAGAATGACCTGTATATCCAGAAGATTGATCTGGAGGAGGTCATCCACCACGAGCTTCTGACGATGAAGGCCTGGTGCATGCAGAAGGGAATCGGCTTTGACATCAGCCTCGAAGAGACAGAGGTGCTGACAGACGGCAAATGGCTGGCTTTCATCATCAGGCAGATTCTGACGAACAGCATCAAATACAGCGATGCAGGAGATATTATGATCAAAAGCTGGAAACAGAACGGACAGACACGGCTTGAAATCCGTGATTTTGGGCGGGGCATCGACCCGAGGGACCTGCCACGCATCTTTGATAAAGGCTTTACATCAACATTGAAGCATGAGGACCATGCTGCTACAGGGATGGGACTGTATCTTACAAAAAAAGCAGCCGTTCCGCTTCTCATTGAAATAGAGGTTCAATCCACTCTTGGGGAAGCTACCGCTTTTACCCTTTCCTTTCCAAAGAGAAATGATTTTTCCCAAGTGATCAGCATGTGACAAGATTGTCACATGCTTTTCCTTTTTGTTCGTCTGCTGCAAGGATTTCCATCAGGGTTCTTTTTATAATAAGACTATCAAGATTAGAGGAGGAAGCTTATATGGCGATTCTAGAAGCAATCAAGCTCCATAAAAGCTACGGCACAAAGCTGAACCGGCAGGAAGTGCTGAAGGGCATCGACCTGGCGATTCACAAAGGCGAGTTTGTCGGCATCATGGGGGCCTCCGGCTCAGGAAAAACAACCTTGCTGAATGTATTATCATCAATCGATAAAGCAACCGGCGGAACGATCCGGATTGAAGATAAAGAAATGACAGTCATGAAGGAAAAAAAGCTGGCTGAATTCAGAAAAAATCACCTCGGCTTTATTTTTCAGGATTATAACCTCCTGGACACATTGACGGTAAAGGAAAATATCCTTCTGCCGCTGTCCATCTCGAAGGTGGCAAAAAAGGAGGCGGACCAGCGCTTCCACGCCATCGCAGAAGAGCTTGGCATAATGGACCTGAAAGATAAATATCCGAATGAAATCTCTGGCGGACAGAAGCAGCGGACTTCGGCAGCGCGGGCTTTCATCCATGAGCCGAGCATCATCTTCGCCGATGAGCCGACAGGAGCTCTCGATTCAAAATCAGCCGCAGACCTTCTGAACAAGCTGGGCGGACTGAATGAAAGCCGCAGGGCAACCATCGTCATGGTCACCCACGATCCCGCCGCGGCGAGCTACTGCAGCCGCGTGATTTTCATCAAAGACGGGCAGATCTACACGCAGCTGAACAAAGGGGAGCAGACAAGGCAGGCGTTCTTCAAGGATATTATGAAGACGCAGGCAGTACTGGGCGGTGTGCAGGATGAGCGTTAACCAGCTGATTTGGAAAAACCTGAAAAAGAATGTGAGAAACTATTATCTTTATATCTTCGCTCTTGTATTCAGTGCAGCTTTATATTTCGCATTTGTCACCCTTCAGTATGATCCGGCGATGGATGTGGTGAAGGGCTCGATCAAGGGCGGTGCCGGAATGAAAGCGGCCTCGGTTCTGCTTGTAGGCATTGTGGCGGTCTTTCTCGTATACGCCAACAGCCTTTTCACCAAAAGGCGCAGCCGGGAGATCGGCTTATTCCAGCTGATCGGCATGACGAAAAGCCGGATTTTCCGTATCCTGACCGCAGAGAATTTCATGCTCTACTACGGCTCACTCCTCATCGGCATGATGGCCGGTTTCCTGGTTTCCAAGCTGATGATGATGATTCTGTTCAAAATCACTGGTGTTGATGAGGTGGCTGAGCTCTATTTTTCCAATAAGGCTCTCGTACAGACCCTTATCGTCTTTACGGCCATCTACCTGCTCATTATGCTGGTAAACTATCTATTCATTAAAGGACAGAGCATCCTGTCGCTCTTCAGGGTCCAGTCATCCGCTGAAGAAAAGATCCGGAAAATGTCTATTTTCAATATCATCATCGGCATTCTCGGCATCATCCTGATTGCGGCCGGCTATTATGTGTCAGGCATACTGTTCGAAGGAGATTTCACATCGATGCCGGAACTGTTTGGGGCGATGATCTTCATTTTAGGAGCTGTCATTCTCGGGACCTATTTCTTCTATAAAGGCTCAGTCAGCTTCATCATCTATCTGATTCGCAAGAAAAAGGACGGATATTTGAATGTAAAAGAAGTGCTCTCCCTTTCGTCCATCATGTTCCGGATGAAATCGAATGCGCTGCTGCTGACAATCATCACTACGGTTTCCGCCCTAGCGATCGGATTGCTTTCACTCAGCTATATCTCCTATTATTCGGCTGAAAAGATGGCGCGGGATAATGTGCCAAATGATTTTTCCTTCACGGTCGAAGATAGCGCGGTGCGGTTCAGGCAGGAGCTGGACTCAAAAAACATCGATTACAGGGAAAAACGGATTGAAGTAGTTACAGCCTCTATTGATGTCAAAGACATTCAAGGGAAAAAGCTGGAGGAAATGAATTTCGATACCGATAAGATGGACTTGCCGGTCATCAGTGAAAGCTCGGCCGGGAGAAAAGACCTTGATGAAAATGAGGCCATTTTTACAGGCTACAGCGACGTTCTTCAAAGGTTCATGCCCTTGAAGGATTCCGGAAAGGTTAAGCTTCATACCAAGGAAAAAGAAATTCCGCTCAATTACATTGGCCTGGAAAAGGATTATTTGATTCCGCTTTACTATACAAGAGGCGGCCTCCAGACTGCCATTGTAGATGACGCTGTTTTTGAGCAGCTGAAGGCGGAGATGGATCCCGGACTGCAGGCTGAAAATAATGTATATATCGGCATTGATATAGAAGATCCGGAACGCCTAAATGACGCCAATAAAGCCTTCCATGCGCTCCAGCTTGGCGAAAGCGGAGAGAACGATTCACAGCTTGATGTCATGATCAGCCAAAAGAGCAATATGGGGCTCATCATGTTCATTGTGGGCTTCCTTGGGCTTTCCTTCCTCGTCACATCCGGCTGTATCCTCTATTTCAAGCAGATGGGCGAAAGCGAGGACGAAAAGCCGAACTTCACGATTCTCCGCAAGCTGGGCTTCACAACAGGAGATCTCATGAAGGGCCTTCAGGCCAAGCAGCTGTTCAGCTTCGGGATCCCGCTTGCGATCGGCCTTGTACACAGCTACTTCGCCGTCCAATCCGGCTGGTTCATGTTCGGAGCCGAAGTATGGACACCCATGATCAGCGTCATGATCCTATACACCATCCTCTACTCCATCTTTGGCATACTATCAGTCCTGTACTCCAAAAAAGTCGTGAAGGATGCGCTATAAGCGAGCCAGGGGGTCTGTCCCCTTGGATTAAAAGAGAGCCAGGGGGACAGACCCCCTGGCTCAAATCAATTGCCCGACCATATAGATTGCCATGGCCCATATGATGAGGGCCGAGATTTTGTTCATCAAGCCAAGGACTTTGCCGTTTTTGTCGATTTGGCCGAGCTTCCTGCCTGCGAAAGCCAGGCCCAGGAACCAGATCCATGAGACGCCGATGCATCCGGCGGAGAACAGCACTTTCTCATAGCCTTCATAGGCAAGGGAGCTTGTACCAATCACACCAATCGTGTCCATAATGGCATGAGGATTCAGCAAGGAGACAGAAGCGGCGAAGGCAATCTGGCGCTTTGCCGTGAAGCTGCCCTGCCCTTCTCCTGCTGCGGGCTCCGGCCTGCTTTTCCACATCTGCCAGCCCATATAAGCAAGAAAGACGGCTCCTGCTGCAAACAGCAGCATCCGCAGCCAGTCAAAGCTTAAAACAACAATAGACACCCCCGCAACCGCGAGCGAAATCAAAATGGTATCGCATATCCCCGCCGTCACCACTGCCGGCAGCGCACCGGTAAACCTTTTATGCAGAGCACCCTGATTAAAGATAAACACATTCTGAACGCCAAGCGGCAGAATCAGGCCGAAGGCGAGTATGATTCCGTGAAGCAGTACTTCCACTTCCGATTACCTCCTTGTCACTATCCTATTATAGAATATCGAGGTTCGGAAGACTGTCTTTAATAAGATTACCAGACAGCTTTTAGAGAAGAAAAATGTCATCAAACGTTATGGGTATTATAATTAAATCCAACATATTGTTATCCGAATAATTCATTCAGCAGCAAATTTTAAGGTCTATTCACCCAATTCTTTAAACATCAAACAATAAAATTCTTCTTGTGTTTTACTCTTCCTTAAAGACTCTGTTGTTTCGCAGGTCTTGAAGATCTTCTTTTTTTATTCCATTGTCGATAGCTTGATTAATCAATTGAGCCCATTCTTTATCAAGAGTTTCCTTATGTTCAGAAACACTGATCCGCATTAATACATCAAGACTTGTGTTCAGTGAATCAGATATTTTTTTTAGAAAAGATATCGAGGGATTATTATGAAGCCCACGCTCAATCTCACTAATATATGATTTAGAAACATTGGCTTCCTTCGCAAGTCTTCCAAGGGAGTATCCTCTTTCTATCCTTATTTTCCTTAAACTTAGCCCTACTTCCATTCTCCTCACTCTCCTCACTTTCCTTTTCACTACCTTGAACTGTTCGTTTTACATTATAAAGAACAATATTAAAATTAAGAAATATAAAAAAGTGAGCAAATTAAAGAAAGATCGAGAAAAATATTTAAAAGTGTTCTTAATTAAGAATATTTCATCTTATTTAAAAATTGTTATATTTTTCATTTCTGACATATACTGTTTCTATCAGTTCGATAAAAAGAACAAAAAGGGGGGGTTCTGGGGGCATGGGCCAGGAAGGATGAAGTGCTAAAAATCTAATTTAGGAGGGTGGATAATGGAGAGCTTACTAAGCCTTCCGGAGATAAATAGTCCCAATGATTCTACAACAACTATTGCTCCAGGCATAAGAAATACTTATATGAAACCAAGAATCGTTGCTTTTATTCCTGCACACAATGAGGAAAAGTCAATCCGAGATTGTTTAGCAGGCTTGGGCGACCAATCCCTGCCAAAAGACGTGGAGCTCGATGTAATTGTAATTGCTGATAATTGTACTGATCAGACGGAGCGGATTGCATTGGAAGCAGGAGAGGAGTTCAAACTAAATTTAAAAGTACTAACTACAATAAATAATAAACAGCGAAAGGTAGGTGCATTAAATTCTGCGTGGAAGCACCTCTATGGAGACCCCTTAGATTTATATGATAAAAAGCTGACAATTTTCCAAGAATACTATAAACACTCTATTAAAGCTATTCTCGGCATGGATGCAGATAGCCGCCTGGCACCTGACGCACTATCACAGCTATGGGAAGGTTTGATGAGCTCTCGAAACATAGGTGGTGTAATGGCTAAGTACACGATGAGAATGCCGAAAAAGAAAAGCCTTATCTCCAAAGATGATGTTAACTATGAAGAAAAGATCGCAAGCGGCGAATATGGAGGACCGATTGCCAGATGGTGGACCCATCAACAGAAGCAGGATATGGCGAGCTGGTTGCTCAATCTTCAGTATAGCGGCGGCAGCACCTATGTTCTTGGTGGCCAGGCCACCCTATTTAGACCGGAAGCACTGCAAGACATTATTGAAGAGAACAAGCTGGATGGACCCTGGCAGGATGAAAGTGACGTAGAAGATATGCTTTTAACCTGGCAGATTCAGAAAAAGTGGAAAACGCTGATCAGTCCGACAGCAAGATGTTTCGTAGATGCAATGAAGTCATACCATACTTTCAGGCAGCAGCGAAATAAATGGCAGTCCGGCACGGTAGAGTTACTCACAAATAGTGATATTGGTGTAAAATCCAAGCATAGAGGAAAAATTTGGCGCTCTCAACTGAAGTCGTTTTCCGATCTGCTTGTGCGTGTATTATTTATTTCATTACTTGCCCTGTCCATTGCTACAGACCAATTCTATTGGTCCTGGATTTGGCTGATACCAGTTGCTCTAGCTTCTATATTAAACACGATACTCGCAATTAAAACACCCATGCACAGGGGAATTGATGTTGTGCTTGCAGCCCTCCTTATAAGTCCTGAAATCTATTTGTGGGTTAACTTAATCACTTTTGCAAACGTTTGGCTCGGAAAATTTTCGGCAAATAAAAAAGATGGCTGGGCCACCCAATATAATGCAGAGAGAGGCAAGACTCGGAGCAAGTTAACTGAAGGCATTATTGCCATCATCCTTTTTATTACTTTAGTTGTTTATCTATGCATTGATCATCGGACCTTTTTGACCAGCCAGTCAGTACAGCAGGCAATCGCTCCATACCTTCAGCTCGGATGGATAATTCTGACCTACCTCACTATATACTCATCATTGCTTATGCTCCATCAGATTTGGACATTGAGGGCAAGACACAAAGCATAAAAAATTTTTTAAAAGGGGGATTATCTATGAAAATAAAAAAAGCCATTATTCCCGCAGCAGGGTTTGGAACAAGATTTCTTCCTGCGACAAAGGCGCAGCCAAAAGAGATGCTGCCAATCGTAGATAAGCCAACTATACAATTTATTGTTGAGGAGGCCATTGCTTCCGACATAGAAGAAATTCTCATTGTCACGGGTAAAGGGAAACGTTCGATTGAAGACCATTTCGATTTTGCCCCTGAACTCGAAAAGAACTTACTGGAAAAGGGAAAGATAGAGCTTCTGGAAAAAGTTCGCTATTCGACCAATCTGGCTGATATCCACTATATCAGGCAGAAAGAGCCTAAAGGTCTGGGGCATGCAATATGGTGTGCAAGAAATTTCATCGGAAATGAGCCATTTGCTGTACTTCTCGGAGATGATATCGTCCAGAGCGGTATACCTTGCCTTCGCCAGCTTATGGATATCTATGAAGAAACCAAGTCTTCTGTGATTGGAGTTCAGTCTGTCCCTTATCAAGAAACACATCGTTATGGCATAGTAGACCCCCTCTCTCCTTCTGGGAGACGTTATCAAGTAAAAAGTCTAATTGAAAAACCATCACCTGGTACAGCACCATCAAATCTCGCTATTATGGGACGATATATTTTAACACCGGAAATATTCAGCTTCCTCGACAAACATGAAATCGGAGCAGGTGGAGAAATACAGCTGACAGATGCTATTAAAAGATTAAATGAGGTCCAGCCTGTCTATGCTTACGACTTTGAAGGAAAAAGATTTGATGTAGGTGAAAAGATAGGCTTCGTCAAAACAACTATTGAATTTGCACTGCAGAACGAGGATTTGAGAGAAGAATTAACAGCATACTTAAAAGAATTAATTAGTCCTATTGATGAGAATCTGATAAAAATTTAGCGGTCAATTAGATTGGCACATACCGAATGGTGTGTGCCATTTGTTTTATTAAAAAATAATCTCCCTATGTTAAAGGGAAATCTAATTCCTAGTCGGCTATCGCTTGACAAACCACACCCTAATATATAATAATTTATATCTGATTATAATAATTATAGATAAGTAATAGTGACGTCCTGTGGGCATGCTATTATTTTCTAAAAAAAATACTTAGGAGGAATTCAAATGTCTTTAATTGGAAAAGAAGTACTGCCATTCTCAGCAAAAGCTTACTTTAACGGTGATTTCATCGATGTAACAGAAGAAAACTTCAAAGGAAAGTGGAGCGTAGTCTGCTTCTACCCTGCAGATTTCACTTTCGTATGCCCAACTGAGCTTGAAGACCTTCAGAACGAATATGCAACTTTGAAAGATCTTGGAGTTGAAGTGTACTCTGTTTCAACAGACACTCACTTTACACATAAAGCTTGGCATGACCACTCAGAAGCAATCAGCAAGATCGAGTACGTTATGATCGGTGACCCATCACAAAAGATTACTCGCAACTTCGATGTTCTTGACGAAGAGGAAGGCCTTGCAGACCGCGGTACTTTCATCATCGATCCAGACGGCATCATCCAGACAGTTGAAATCAATGCAGGCGGCATCGGCCGTGACGCAAGCACAATCGTCAACAAAATCAAAGCAGCCCAATATGTACGCAACAATCCAGGTGAAGTTTGCCCTGCTAAATGGCAGGAAGGCGGAGAAACACTTAAGCCAAGCCTTGACCTTGTAGGAAAAATCTAAGGAGAGAAATTCAAATGGTACTAGATGCAGATATAAAAGCACAGTTAGCTCAATATCTTCAATTAATGGAAGGCGAGGTCCTGCTCAAGGTCAGCGCAGGCTCTGACGACGTCTCCCGCGATATGCTGGCACTGGTAGACGAATTGGCCTCCATGTCATCCAGCATTAAGGTGGAAAAAGCAGAATTGCATAGGACACCAAGCTTTAGTGTGAATCGGATCGGTGAAGATACAGGAGTAACTTTTGCCGGTATCCCTCTAGGACATGAATTCACTTCACTGGTGCTTGCTTTGCTGCAGGTCAGCGGAAGGGCACCTAAAGCCGACCAGAAGGTTATTGACCAGATTAAAAACATCAAAGGCGAATATCGCTTTGAATCATATATCAGCCTGAGCTGCCATAACTGCCCTGATGTGGTACAGGCACTCAATCTGATGAGCGTTCTCAATCCAAACATCACGCATACGATGATTGACGGCGCCGCTTTCAAGGAAGAAGTCGAAAGCAGAGACATCATGGCTGTTCCGACAGTCTTCCTGAACGGCGAATCATTCGGCAGCGGCCGCATGAGCCTTGAAGAAATTCTTGGCAAAATGGGCAGCGGCCCGGATGCATCCGAGCTGTCTGATAAAGACCCTTACGATGTCCTTGTTGTCGGCGGCGGCCCTGCCGGCGCGAGTGCGGCAATCTATGCGGCACGTAAAGGCATCCGCACCGGCATTGTAGCCGAGCGTTTCGGCGGCCAGGTTATGGATACTCTTGGCATCGAGAACTTCATCAGTGTCAAGCATACGGAAGGCCCTAAGCTTGTTGCAAGCCTTGAGGAGCATGTGAAAGAGTACGGCATTGATGTTATGAACCTTCAGCGCGCGAAGAGCCTGGAAAAGAAAGACCTGATCGAACTTGAACTTGAAAATGGCGCTGTGCTGAAGAGCAAGAGCGTCATCCTTTCAACAGGTGCCCGCTGGCGCAATGTCAACGTCCCTGGTGAAGCTGAGTTCAAGAACAAAGGTGTGGCATACTGCCCTCACTGTGACGGCCCGCTCTTTGAAGGTAAGGATGTTGCCGTTATCGGCGGCGGAAACTCCGGAATTGAAGCGGCAATCGACCTGGCCGGCATTGTCAAGCACGTAACTGTCCTTGAATTCATGCCTGAGCTGAAGGCCGATGCTGTCCTCCAGGACCGCCTGTACAGCCTGCCTAACGTAACTGTCCTGAAGAACGTTCAGACAAAGGAAATCACCGGTACTGATAAAGTGAACGGCATTTCCTATATTGACCGTGAGACAGGAGAAGAGCATCATGTTGAGCTTCAGGGTGTCTTCGTTCAAATCGGTCTTGTGCCAAACACAGACTGGCTCGGCGATTCAATCGAGCGTACACGCTTCGGCGAAATCATCGTGGACAAGCACGGCGCGACCAATGTCCCTGGTGTATTTGCGGCCGGCGACTGCACAGACAGCGCCTATAAGCAAATCATCATTTCCATGGGATCCGGCGCGACTGCTTCCCTCGGTGCGTTTGATTACCTGATCCGCAACTAAAATGAAAGCCGCTCTGCTATTGCAGCAGAGCGGCTTTTTTATATATTTTCTACGGTTACCGCAGCAGCAAGAAAAAAACTGACTGGCATTAAACCAATCAGCTCCCTTTATCACCCGGCAGACAACTTCCCCGCCACTTTTTTCTTCCTTTTCCCTGGTTCCGCCCATAAGAATGAAAGGCCAATCGAAAGGACAATCATAACGGCTGCAAAATAAAAGGGATAGTCAAAATCCACATCAAAAAGCATCCCGCCGATGATCGGTCCCAAAACATTGCCTATGCTTGTAAACATTGAGTTCATGCCTCCGACAAACCCCTGCTCATTCCCTGCTATCTTCGAAAGATAAGTGGTAGCGGCAGGCCTTATCAAATCAAAGCCGACGAAAACCGTCATTGTAACCATCAGAATCACTGCATAAGAGTTCACCGTCGTCATCAGATATACAAGCACAGCCGAAAAGATCAAGCAATAGCGGATGAGCCGGATTTCCCCGAGCCAAATCGTGAGCTTGCTAAAGAAGACAATCTGGACGATGGCACCAAGAATGGCTCCCCCTGTAATCATAATAGCGATATCTTTCGGCGAAAATCCGAACTTGCGGTCGGCAAATAATGAGAACAGCGACTCAAAGGACGCCAGGCCAAAGGCAGAGATCAGAATGATCACAAACGGGATGAAATAGATTGGTGCGAAGACCCTCTTTAAGCCTGCTTTCTGTGTCCCGGCTTCCTCAGCTTCCTCATTTTCCGGATTCCGTTCCGGCTCTTTCAGCGTCATCAGCGATAATACAGCCGCACCAAGGGCAAACGCCGCCGCAAAAAAGAACGGAAGCCTTGTGTCAACTTCAGCCAAAAATCCGCCGATGGCAGGCCCGATAATGAATCCTGTCGAGATGGCCGCGGACATATAGCCAAGCGCTTTTGGCCTGGATTTAATCGTTGTAATGTCAGCAATAAACGCCGTAACAGCAGGCATGATGAACGCCGCACTCACGCCTCCAAGGATGCGGGAGACAAATAGAGGCATAACAGACTGCCCCAGGCCGAACAAGAGCTCAGAGGCGCTGAAAATGAACAGGCCAATCACAATCATCCTCTTCCTGCCGAACTGGTCTGCCCATCTTCCCGCTATAGGCGACACAATCAGCTGGGCGCCCGCGAAGGCAGCAATCATATAACCGACAACCGTACCCGATATATTCAATTCATTCATAATGGCAGGTGTAACAGGAATCACTAGGCCGATTCCTAAAAAGGCAATCAGCAGATTCATAAGCAGAATGGCCAAAGCAATGTTATTTCTTTTCATACCTTTTCCTCCTGTAAGTATCATGTCCTGCTGCGCTTACTGGATACCCCTCTCCAATAGACACGCCAGGAAAAATCAAGCTTCTCCTGGACCCTTGATGCATCTCCTGTCAACAGCTCGAAAAACAAACCATCCAGCACACCCGTATACGCCACTGCGGCCGGCCTCGCCCCCAACTCGCTGTCAATCCGTCCGTCCTCTTCTCCCTTACTGGCAGCGAGAATAAGCATTTCTTCGAGATGATCGACATATTTCCGGCCGAATTCCTCCGCCTCTTTTGAAAGATGGGCAGGCTGAAAAAAGAGCATCCTTAATAAAAACTTCGTAAAGTCATCGTTTCCATAGCGGTCACGGTATTGTAAAAGAAAACCATAAAGGAAGTCCTCAAGCCGGCTCTCCTTATGGGTTTCTGTATAGTCATCCAAAAACCTCAGTTCTTCCTCCAGCACATCATCCAGCACTTCCAGCAGCAGCTCATCTTTTCCTTTGAAGTGTGTATAGATAGACTGCTTCCTGATACCGACTTCTTCTGCAATATTCGCCATCGAGGCCCCTTCATAGCCGAACTGGGCAAAATGCTTCAGAGCAGTCATTTTGATTCTTTCACTGGTCAGCTCAACAGCCACAGTTAAATCCCCTTCCTGACGTTCGTTAGTCATATTAAACACCGAAACCGCTGGAAAGTCAACCGAATGATTTGAGTTTCTCACCCTCCTGAAAAAAGAAAAGCCGCCAGAGACTGGCAGCTGATTTTCCCCTGTTCAATATTAAGAGCCGGAGATACTCTTTCCTCCCCTGGCTTCCATGGTGCTGATCCGCTCCATCCCGGCAATGATAGGCTTGGCACGCTTGATTAAGGTCTTGGTTGATTCAAGGGACAAAGAGTTTTGATGGGCAGCCTCATTGCTCCACACCTCGTATACATAGACAGCATCCGGCTCAGCTTCTGATGTATGGACATGATAGATTTCGCATTCATTCAGTTCCTTCATGGATTCCGCTGCTTCAAGAAGGATACTGACCATATGATCCCGTTCCCCTTCTTTTACTGTAAACCTGCCGAACAGACTGAATTTATTCATGTAGTGTCCTCCTATTATTTAGACTGCTATAAGAATGCCCAGATCCTTTAATTTGCAAGCACAGCAGCAGGCAGAATTTCTTTCCTCACCCAGCCGGTCATCCCGTCCTTTTTGATCAGTGCAAAGCCTGAGCAGCTGTCATCCAGAACAGACACAGCATCCCCTTTACTCACGGCTATAAGGGAGCAGGAAACATCAGATTTCACCTTGTACCTGCCATTCTCTTCTTGCAAGATGTATTCATTTTTCACATAAAGCAGCTCGTCCTTACCCGGCTGCCTGCATAAGGTAAAATACTCATCTTCTTCAAAAGGAACGATATCATAATCAGGGTAAAGTATGGCCCCCTTCATATCAAAGGTTTCAGAGAAATCCTTAACGGCCCGGCAAGCAGGGATTCCGTCCACATAGGCATGGGAGAACATATCCTCACCAGCATTCCTCTGGATGATGAAGGCGTTCAATTGCCCTTTATCCTTCACCCTGTTCCCGCCATCGATGCTGATTATTTTTTTCTCCCGATCAATGATTGGATTATCACTCGGAATATCTTTAGAATAATTCACAACAGGCCAATGGCCGACGACTACAAACTTCTCTGCCTGATGGGATTTTTCCAGAAAAGAAGGAATCGAAATAGCCTTATCCCTGTCTGTCTCCCTCCAATTTCCCAAATTCTCCAGCCCTGCGTGGACGAAGATATAATCTTCTGTTTCGATAGCTGTCGGCAGGCTGGACAGCCACTCGATTTCCTCTGAAAAATGCTCTATCAAGACTTCTTTTACCTCACTGATGCTTGTCTGTTCATTCAGCGGGAACCCCGCGTCTGCCAGCCATTCATTGAAAAGGCAATAGCGCCTTGTCAGTAAATAACTGATAAGCAATGGATTTTCTGCAAGCAGCTCCCCAACCAGAGCCTCGCAATTTCCTTCAATCACCTGCACCCGGGGATTGAGCGATGCAAGCTCCATTATGTATTTCACAGTCTCCTTGCTGTTCCTGCCCTTTTCACAAATATCGCCGTTGATAATGAGGTAATCCTCACTGTTAAAATCAACCTTTTCCAAAAGCTCCTTGAAAAGGCCAATTTCTCCGTGGATATCCGAAGTGACGATTATCCTGGCATCCTTTGGTATGTGCAGTTCTTTTATTTTATCCACTAGCGCTCTCCTTCTGTCTCCTTATTTTTACGATAATAACAGGATTCGTTTCTGAAAAAGGAAACCCTTCATATTAGGCATCATCAGAGTCTTCCAATGGCGGCTGCTCTGGCACCCTCTGGTTGCATTTTTGTGATTCAGGGGGTTTTAGTTTCTCTGACTAGCACCCTCTGGTTGCACTTTTGCGATTCAGAGGATCTTAGTTCCTCTGACTAGCACCCTCTGTTTGCACTTTTGTGATTCAGAGGGTCTTAGTTTCTCTGACTAACACCCTCTGGTTTGGTTTTTGCAATTCAGAGGGTCTTAGTTCCTCTGACTAGAACCCTCTGATTGCATTTTTGTGATTCAGAGGGTCTTAGTTTATCTGACTAACACCCTCTGGTTGCAATTTTGCGATTCAGAGGGTCTTAGTTCCTCTGACTAGAACCCTCTGATTGCATTTTTGTGACTCAGAGGGTCTTAGTTTCTCTGATTAACACCCTCTGATTTGGTTTTTATGATTCAGAGGGTCTTAGTTTCTCTGACTAGCACCCTCTGGTTTGATTTCTGTGGTGCAGAGGGTTTTAGTTTCCCTGCCTGGCATCCTTTGGGCCTATTCCTTTCCCCTTTGCTCCAAGGCCTGCTTTTCATTTCCTCTCTTGAAATTGCCAGTTGCCTTCGCCATGATTAATTGTGTTTCCTTTTCGTTTAAAGCTGAATCCATTCTTTTTAAAAACCTCTCAGCCTCTTTTCCTTTGAGAATCTTCACTTGCTTTCCGAAATACTCCAGAAAAACTGTATTCTCTTTATTGATACGATAACTGAAGGGGGTCTCTTCCAGCCGGTTTCTTTTATCGGTATTCATCTTTTCCCTCTATTCATGAAGCGCTGAAATAGCTCTTACGGATAGATTCTCCATTGCTGGGCTTCATCCCTCTTCTGTCATTTAAGATTCTTCCACAATAAAATACTTGCAAGAAGTTTCCCTTCGTCATATTATATGTTTAAACACTTAAACACTTAAACTTTTAAACATTTATATAAAAGATGGAGGTTTTAATGATGAAAAAATCTGTTTTAATTACAGGCGCAACCAGTGGCTTAGGATATGACTTTGTAAAATTGTTTGCTGCAGACGGTTATGACTTGGTATTGGTGGCCAGGAATAAAGCAAAGCTGGAGGAAATTAAAAAAGAGTTCCAAGATCTTTCGGTTTTAACCATCAGTAAGGATTTGAGTATAGCAGGCGCGGCAAAAGAGGTTTATGAGGAAGTCTCAGCGGCTGGAATATCCATTGATGTGTTAGTGAATAATGCAGGCTTCGGGCTTATGGGGCCATTCCATGAGCTGGATATTCGGAAGCAGGCAGAAATGATCCAATTGAATGTCACCGCCCTTACTGAGCTGACCTATCATTTTCTGCCTGGCCTTAAGAGTCAAAAGGATAAGGCCAGAATCCTGAATGTTGCCAGTACTGCTGCCTTCCAGCCTGGCCCTTTAATGGCTGTTTATTATGCGACGAAAGCTTATGTATTATCATTGTCAGAAGCCCTGGCCGAAGAACTGGCAGATACAAATGTCACCGTCACCACCTTATGTCCGGGTGCCACTAAGACCAATTTTGCCTCTGTTGCAAAGGTGGAAAAAACCAAAATGTTCAGCGGAGCCATGGATTCAAGTGAGGTTGCACAGCAGGGATACCGGGCCCTGATGGCTGGAAAGCGTGTGGTCATTACGGGCACCTCGAATAAGCTTGGGGCCTATGCCGCAAAATTTCTTCCAAGAAGCGCGGCGGCCAAGATCGCTAAATATGTTGCAAAAGACGCTTAAATAAGCTTTAATTATGGGAGAAAAAGGCTAAAGGAGTTTGTTCGATGGGACAGCAGGCAATTGAAGTATTCCGTTCATGCATACCGCTTTTCACGGCATTAAGCGATCCCGCAAGACAGGATATCATTTTACTCTTGGCCGATCATGAAAGCTTAAGTGTAAATGAAATAGCGGATCAGTCTGCCTTATCCAGGCCGGCTATTTCCCATCATTTAAAAATCCTTCGGGACCAGAAGCTTGTTGCAATGGAACAGCGGGGTACGCAGCGTTATTATTCCCTTACACTGGACCAATCAGTTGAGATGCTGAAGGCCCTGATCCATATCGTTGAGTCGGAGTGTTTGTGATTATTAGCAGGACAGCTTAAAGCCAGCAGATAAAAATATATTTATTAGATTCTCCTGCAGCTCAGGGGAATCTTATTTTTTTCCATCATAATGCCCTCTCCTTATTTATATTCTTGCCTCCCTGTCTTTTACAAATTAATCCATAAATGATTTGCCACGGCCTAAAATCTGCTTATACTATTAATATAATCAAGTTCTCAGGAAGAGGGATTCCGGTATGAAAGAGGAATACGTGCGCCTCAGCGGCGGTTTCCATAATGAAGTGTTTTACGATGAAAAACATAATAGAATCATAAGGATTTCCGCTAATGGCAAGTCAGCGGATTATGTACGGCAGGAGCTTCAGTGGATGGATTTCTTGCATAGTAACGGAATTCCTTTATCTAACCCGGCCAGGCAAATTGAACTGGATGATGGACTGGTAAAGGCTTGCTTCGAATATGTCAGGGGAAATCCTGTTGATGTGACCAATCCAGCTCATTGGAACGAAAAGAATTTTAAACAGTTCGGCCGGATATTGGGAAGGATGCACGCATTATCAAAAGGCTATAACATTGGGAATAATAGGCGGCCGGTATGGACAAAAAAGAATCCGGATGTGTTCGGTATCAGAGATGGCCTGGCTGGCTGGCTCATGGAAGAATTTGACCGGCTGATGGGCGCTCTGCAGCAATACAAACCATCCCCGGATACCTTTGGACTTATCCATAATGACTTCCATCAAGGGAATTTCATTGTCCGGGAAACCGGAGAGGTTGTGGTCATCGACTTTGATGAATGTGCCTTTAATTGGTTTGCGCAGGATCTGGCCGTGTTGTTCTACCATGCCTGCTGGCAGCAGGACTCGTTCAACGGAGAGGCAGAAGCTTTCTCGCGCCGTTTTATGCATCATGTTTTTAGCGGATATCTGTCCGAAACTGAGCTCCACCCCGGCACAATTGCCCAGATACCGGTGTTTTTAAAATTGAGGGAGATTTTCTTATATCATTTATTTGACCGAAAATGGGATAAAGCCCATTTAGAAGATTGGCAGGAATATACGCTGCAGGATCTGGAGCGGAAGATCAGAAATCGTGAACCTTATGCAGGGATAGCTGACTTCTCTGCTTATCTGTAAACAGTTGCCCGGAAAGACCCTGGAGCTTTGCTTCAGCAGCCTGGAGGATAGGCTGCCGGCGTTTGGTCCTGCATTACATTAAAATATAAAGCCAGCTGCTCGGTTTGAGCTGCTGGTTTTTTATGTAGAGACTCGGAATTGATCGAATTAACGGCAGATTGATTAAAATATGCCGCGAATACCTCAGATAAAGCCATCAGCCCATTCAAAAACAGGGCTTTTCCCGCTGGAACGAATAGCCAAGCCGGACAATACAGTGATAATAGCTTAAAGGCGCGTTCTGTTGGCCAAAAATGTAAAGGGGATTGGGACGATGGGGATTCGGAATGGAAAGGAATTCATTGAACGTTTGGATCTGATGGAAAACGAGGTTTGGCTGGATGGGGAAAGAGTCGCGGGGAAAATCTCGGAACATCCTGCTTTTAAAGGAATTGTGGCGGCAAAGGCCTCGCTTTATGACAGACAGTGCGATCCGCAATTGCAGGAGGAGATGACATTCCGCATGCCTGGCACGGGAGAGCTTGCAGGCCTGTCATACCTTATGCCTCAAACAAAAGATGATCTGGTGAAAAGAAGGAAGATGATTGAACATTGGGCAAGGAGCACTCATGGCATGATGGGCAGGAGCCCGGATTATATGAATACGGCAGTCATGAGCCTGGCAGCCTCAGCCTCCCTCCTGGAGGGCAGGGAAAACTGCTTTCCTGACAATGTCCGCGCCCTTTATGACCGCGCCACAAATCAGGACCTTTCATTCACCCATACGCTCATTACACCCCAGGTTAACCGCACTGCCTTTTATCTTGGCTCTGACACCCCCATCTCAGCGAGAGTGATCGAGAGGAACCATGATGGCCTGGTCATCAAGGGAGCCCGCCTTTTGGCGACACAGGGAGGATTGACCGATGAACTGCTGGTCCTCAGCTCGCCCGGCAGGTTTGATACGGAAGAGGCACTTGCTTTTTCAATCCCCTCCGACACAGAGGGGCTGAGATTCATCTGCAGGGGCTCCTTTGCAGGCGAAGGCTCTGCCTTTGATTATCCCCTCAGCTCCCATTATGATGAGATGGACGCTATTGTCGTGTTTGATGATGTACTGGTCCCTTGGGAAAGGGTATTCCTCTATGACAATGTCGAGGCCGCCCTGGCACTCAAAAATAAAAGCAGCTTCCATTCATTTGCTTACCACCAGGCATTAATCAGGCAGATCGTTAAAACAGAATTCATCCTCGGCATTGCCGAATCTATCGTAAAGTGCATCAATGTCAGTGAATATCAGCATATACAAGCCAAGATGGCCGAGATCATCATTGGGCTTGAATCGATGAAAGCGCTGCTCGAGAAGTCAGAAAAAGATGCAGCTCCCGATGAATTCGGCTGCATGCGCCCGAGCATCGTCCCTCTCCAGATTGCCAGCAATCTTTTCCCTGATCTGTATCCCCGCTTTTGCGAGATCATCCAGGTGATCGGTGCAAGCGGCATGACTTCACTGCCGACGGAAAAGGATTTTGAATCAGGCATCCGGGCGGATCTAGATCAATATCTTCAAACGGAAGGCTTGAATGCAAAGGAACGGGTCCAGCTCTTCCGGCTGGCCTGGGATTTGACGATGAGCCCCTTTGGCACAAGGCAGACCCATTATGAGAGATATTTCTCCGGCGACCCAGTCCGGCTTTCCAGCACTTTATATCATACTTATCCGAAGGAAAATTTCGTCCGGAACGTCAGTGAATTCCTGAAACAGCGATCAGATTAGTATAGATAAAGCCGCATCCCTGCAAGAAGGATACGGCTTTTATTAATTAATGTGACTTTCCCTTGACCAGCTTCAGCGTCGCAACGATCAGGAAGCTGACGATTACCAATAACAGCCAGGAGCTCACCTTGCCAAGATGGACCAGGCTCCAGGCATCCTCCTGGTTCGGATATTCCCAGGCCCCGAAAAAGGTAGCGATGTTTTCCGCTATCCATATAAAAAATCCGATGAGTACGAATGATAGGGAAATCGGCATATGGTGCTTGATCCCTCCTACCTCGTAGATGACCCGGGAACGCCAAAAGACAATGATTACAAGCCCAGAGAGCCACCAGCGGATGTCTATCCAGTAATGGTGGGTGAAGAAATTCAGGTAAATGGCGGCAGCAAGCGGGACAACCAGCCAAAACGGCGGCCAGTCGACCAGTTCAACCTTGAGCCTCCTCCACGCCTGGCATAGATAGCTGGCAACGCTCGCATACATGAACCCGCTGTACAAAGGCACACCTCCGACTTTGAAGTAACCCCCCTCCGGATAAGACCAGGAGCCCATATGGACCTTGAACAGCTCAAGCGCAAGCCCGATAAGGTGAAATAATGTGATGACCTTTAATTCATCGCGTGTTTCAAGTCCTGAGCGCAGCATCCCCCACTGCATCACGAGACAGATGAGGAGCAGCCAGTCATACCGCGGCAGGAACGGAAGCGGGATGATCTTCGTCAAAGCCAGGGAAGCAAAGATAACAACAGGAAACAGGCAGGATAAGGCCTGCTCCCAGCCAAAACGGCAGAGCTGCTGGGCTCCTCCCATCATCTGCTTTCTTACTGTTCTTTTCTTAACCTCATTCTGTATGGCTATGCTCATATGAAACCTCCCCTTAACTGGACAGAATCTGAACTAATTCATTGTTCCGGCTCTTCATCGTCCTCTTTGTATTCCAGAATATCACCCGGCTGGCAGTCCAGCGCCTTGCAGATGGCTTCCAGGGTCGTCAGCCGGATTGCTTTTGCTTTTCCATTTTTCAATATAGAAAGATTGGCCATGGTGATGCCGACCCTCTCTGAGAGCTCAGTCACGCTCATTTTGCGTTTCGCCAGCATCACGTCGATATGAATGATAATTGCCATAGTTTCACCTCAGACCGTCAGATCATTTTCTGACTTGATATCGATCGCGTTCTTCAATAATTTTTGGAGGACAGCGGCAAAAACAGCAATCACAATGGAACCAAAAATGATGATCATCCCGATCAGGATGATGCCAGGGGCATCATCGATCTCTGCCGCAAAATAAAAGAGCGGCATGCCTGCTGTATACAGGAGCATAATCGCAATGGCACAATTTCTTATCGTCCTCAAAGCCTTCACAGCCATTTCTGAGAATGCGCTGTTATGGTCGATATAATTTAAAAGCTTGAAGGCCTGGAACAAAGCAGCGAAAAATGGAATGGCCGATACATACATAATCGCCAAAATGCCATAAAGCAGGTTCCGCCATTCCAAGCCGCTTTGGGCTGCATTGATTGCAAGAGAAGGCAGTCCGAATAAACATAATGCCAGTATCGGAGCCCCAATAAGGAAGATAGCTATCTTCAAAAAGAGTGTTTCCCTTTTCATTTTTAACACCTCACAGGTTAAGTTATATTGATTTTAAGTTATTTTTTATTGTTTTTCAATAAATAATTAATGTTTTTTATTATTTTAAATTAAAGCAAGGTTTTCTCCCCTTAAAACAAGTTTATATAAAGAGCGGCTCGACTCAGCAGTGCATCAGCATACAATCCTGTTTTAAAACCAACCTCAAGGGTAAGAAATCTATATGGCTTACAAGTGATATAGATCACAAAGCATCAATATATGAGAAGAAAGGAATGATTGATTCATGGATAAAGACATGCCAAAACAGATTCCCGGACAGATGCAGGAACGCCAGCCGGGCTTTGAAAATGAAATGGAGCCGCGTCCCGACTTTACACAGAACCTGGCAGGAAAAGGTGAGAGGCTGTCAGGCAAAATTGCGCTGATTACAGGCGGCGACAGCGGAATCGGCCGTGCTGTCGCTGTTGCTTTTGCAAAGGAAGGCGCTGATGTAGCCATATCCTATCTCGACGAGCATGACGATGCAGGGGAAACAAAAAAGTATGTGGAGCAGGAAGGCCGCCGCTGCCTGCTGATCTCCGGTGATATCGGCGAAGAAGCTTTTTGCCAGGAAGCCGTAGAAAAAGTGGTCTCTGAATTCGGCAAGCTGGACATCCTCGTCAACAATGCCGGGGAGCAGCATACCCAGCCTTCCATCAAAGACATTACAGCAGAGCAGCTGGAGCGCACATTCCGCACCAATATCTTCAGCATGTTCTATCTGACAAAAGCTGCACTTGTTCACATGAAGCCTGGCAGCTCTATCGTCAACACCACGTCCATCACAGCCTTCCAGGGTGCACCGAAGCTGATTGACTATTCTTCAACGAAAGGTGCCATCCTTGCCTTTACACGTTCCCTTTCAGGATCTCTTGTCGAACAGGGAATCCGGGTGAATGCCGTGGCTCCAGGCCCAATCTGGACACCGCTCATCCCTGCCTCTTTTACAAAAGACGAGGTGGACGGTTTCGGCAGCGAGGGAGAATTCAAGACGCCAATGGGACGCCCGGGCCAGCCGAGCGAACTTGCACCAGGCTATGTATACTTTGCTTCTGATGAATCTTCTTATGTTACAGGGCAGGTGCTGCATATTAACGGGGGTACTCCGTACTAAGAATGCGGCAAAGCTTGCTTCGGCATAAAAATAAGACCCGCACTCCTGGTGATTCTGGAGCTGCGGGTCTTTTTTATGCATTTATTCATTTTGATTCCACACCATGCTGAAAGAGATGTTCAGCTTGTCCCAAATCTACGCATGAAGAATGTCCTCCAGAATCTTTCTCTCTGCTTCCTCATCCAAGTTTTCGGCAACACCCAGCTCCTCAAAGGTAAAAGTTTCACTTGTGCGTGAATCGATGTATTTTGTATCAAAAGAAAAAGTGACAGTCTTGGCCATCGCTGCCCCCCTCTGCTGGATTTATTTGTATAATACCATAACTAAGCATAATTATATTAAAAAGAAAGCTGCCACACCCCGGCAGCCTCCCTTTCATCTTTCTTTTCAGCTTAATATCCCCATCCATAAGGATACCCCGCGTATATGGAGCGATGTCCGTGGCTTTGTTCTGCCGCTTCTGCGGCTGCTTTCGTTTGATGGATCGTGCCAAATGGATGGTTTGGAGGCGCATAAATCGAGTACAGCTTCAGCGATGTATTCCCAGTGTTCGTGAGATTATGCCATGTGCCTGCAGGAATGAATATGGCTGAATCATCATAGATATTCCTTCTGAAATCCAGATTATTCTTCTTCTTCCCCATCTGGACGACGCCCTGCCCCTTCTCCACACGGAGGAACTGGTCGAGGTTATTATGCCTCTCGAGTCCAATGTCCTCACCAGGCTTCAGGCTCATCAGAGTAAGCTGCAGGTGCTTCCCTGTCCACAAGGCTGTACGGAAAGCTTTGTTCTGTTTCGTCGCTTCATTGATATTGACGACAAACGGGTTGGGGCCATAATCCTTTAATGGCACCCGGTAATCCCCATGGGGCATGTGATAAAAGCTGCCGGCATAGTCCCCTTCCATCGGATAGCCCCCAAATACAGGCTGATGGCTGACAGCTGCCGGCATCATAAATGGATATGGATACATTCCGTAGTCATGCATTCGCTCTCATCCTTTCACTTCTATTCGGGATATCTTATGCTTCGGGCTGGGTGAATGCCATCCTCGTGCACATTCCGATCCTCCTATTTATTAATAAAAGCCCGGAATTGATGCGGAACTTGTCTATTTTTAACGAATAGCATTTCTTCCCTTTAAAGTATGTTAAGCTGAACGGAAGGCGTTATATGTCTATACTTAATGGGGTGCCAATTTGGAAAGAATGCAAGTGAAAGAAGTTACCGAGCTTCGAAGCCTTGCCAAGGGACATGTTTTATATTTTTTTGAGGATTATGACCGGTACCTGTCGAATGTAGAAGATTTTGTCATCACCGGATTAAAATTGAATGAATATGCCGTTATTATAGAAAATGACCGATGGATCCGAAAGATCAGAAATAAACTTTGTGAAAGCTTGGAAGAGCGTTATTTGCAGAAAGTAGCGTTTATAAACAACTTCGATTTTTATTATGCAAAGGGAGATTTTCGGGTTAATTCAATTTTTGATTTTCTTCCAAAGGTACTGGACAATTATTCAGAAGAGAATTCAGTGATCCGCAGCTGGGCACATGTAGAGTGGCGCAACGAAGAGGAAATTCAGGGCAAATTGCTGGCTTCCGAAGAAGCAGCAGATGGAATTGTATCAGACAACAAAATCTTATCGGTTTGTGCCTATGACTCAGATAGGGCAAGCCAGGAATTCAAAGCAGGGCTCCTCGCCAACCACAATTACCTGCTGCTTGACCAATAGAATGAATAAATGGCTTCAGGACAATTCCGGGAGCTTTTTTATTTTCACAAAAATTTTGCCATTAAATCCCCAGTTGAATTTCCCTCACATCTGCAATCCTCTCCAGCTTACAAAAACCGCCAGCGTAAATAAACGCTGCCGGGGAAAAATAATCCGCGTATATGCAAAAGGAGGATGAACATCAATGGATATGAAGCATCTGGCTCCCCATGAATCAATGGATTTACATGAGATTGTCAACTTCAAAACACTCTGCGTCGCAAAATCCAAGCTTATGCAGGGGCTTGTTTTTGATGAAGACTTAAAGGCCCTTATGCAGAAAGACCTGGAACAGTCCAAAAAAGACCTTAGCGAGCTTCAGGCCCTCTATGAACGCGTTCCTTTTAGTGCTCCTGTCCCGGAAAGCCGTCCAACGCCAATCATTAATTGAAAGGAGGCAACCTCAATTGAATCAAGATTATTTAGATCCTATCAATGCCTTAAATATGCCTGAACTGGCTGATATGACATTCGCGCTCGATTTTCTCATCCGCACAAAGGAAGCGGTAAGAAATATGGCCGTGGCTTTGACGGAAGCAGCTACGCCTGATGTACGGGTGCTGCTTAGGAAACAGCTTATGCAGGGAATTCAGATGCATCAGGAAATTTCCGAGCTCATGGTCAGCAAGAAATGGTTCCATCCCCATGACCTGAGCGAACAATACAAGCTGGACCAGCTCTCAGCCAAAAATACAATCATGATCGGCAGCATGAATCTTTTCCCTCATGATACAAACAGAAAAGGCATGTTTGACCGTACACCTGATGAGTCCCATTAATATTGGAGGTTTGCATACATGAAGGCAGTCACCTATCAAGGCATCAAAAATGTCGAAGTCAAAGAGGTTCCAGATCCCAGGATCGAAAAGCCGGATGATATGATCATCAAGGTCACAAGCACAGCGATCTGCGGTTCTGACCTCCATTTAATCCACGGATTTATCCCTAATATGCAGGAGGATTATGTAATCGGGCACGAACCGATGGGCATCGTCGAAGAGGTCGGCCCTGAAGTGACAAAGGTTAAAAAAGGAGATCGCGTCATCATTCCTTTCAATATTGCATGCGGGGAATGCATCTACTGTAAAAACCAGCTCGAAAGCCAGTGCGACAACACGAATGACAACGGCGATATGGGTGCTTATTTCGGCTACTCCGGCAATACAGGCGGCTACCCGGGAGGACAGGCAGAATATCTGCGGGTGCCTTTCGCCAATTTCACCCACTTTAAAATTCCGGAAAGCTGCGAAGAGCCGGATGAAAAATTGAGCGTCATTGCCGATGCTATGTCTACAGGCTTTTGGAGCGTCGACAATGCCGGAGTAAAAAATGGCGATACGGTGATCGTCCTCGGCTGCGGGCCGGTCGGCCTTTTTGCCCAGAAGTTTGCCTGGATGAAGGGAGCCAAACGGGTCATTGCCGTTGACTATGTGGATTACCGCCTCCAGCATGCCAAACGGACGAACAAGGTCGAAATCATCAATTTTGAACAGTATGAAAATGTAGGGAGCCATTTGAAGGAAATCACACATGGCGGAGCAGATGTTGTCATCGATGCAGTCGGCATGGACGGAAAGATGACTGATATGGAGTTTTTGGCAAGCGGCCTGAAGCTTCATGGCGGGGCCATGAGTGCCCTTGTCATTGCCGCCCAGGCAGTCCGAAAAGCCGGAACCATCCAGATCACAGGCGTGTACGGCGGCCGGTACAATGGATTCCCGCTAGGTGATATCATGCAGCGCAACGTCAATATCCGCTCCGGACAGGCCCCTATGATCCACCTGATGCCCTATATGTATGAACTAGTGGCCACAGGAAAAATTGACCCGGGAGATGTAGTGAGCCATGTCCTCCCCCTCAGCGAAGCCAAGCATGGTTATGAAATCTTTGATACGAAAATGGATAACTGCATTAAAGTCGTACTAAAACCTTAACTAAGGAGCTGGCAGAATGGATTATCTTTTACATGAAATCCTGGAAGTCCAGGAAATCGCAGCATTTAAAACACTTTGCCTGACAAAGTCGAAAACGATGAAAGCACTTGTCACTGATCCGCAGCTGAAACAAATCATGCAGAGAGACGTGGATGCCTCCACCATCCAGCTGCAGGAATTCAGTTCTGTTTTATCAAAAGTACAGCAATGAGGAGTTGACGCTATATGATTCAATTTATAGAAAAACTGACCGGCATGGACGCACTGACAGACCAGATGGTCGCAATGGACCTGCTGATTTCAGCAAAAAGCGGCGCAAGAAACCTGGCCATGGCTGTAACAGATGCAGGAACACCGGAAATCAAGGAAATGCTGACCCGCCATTTGGAGGCAACATTGGATCTGCATGAGGAAATCTCCACTTATATAATGAAAAAAGGCTGGTATCATGCCTGGAATACAGAAGAGCAAACGAAGCTGAACCTGCAGAATATGGAGACTGCTTTGAAATTGCCTACATTGTAAAAGACAAAAGATGGACTGCTTATATGCGGTCCATCTTTTTTCGAAAACTTATCGGCTCAAGCTTATCCAGCCGGCTTTTACCCTGATTGAACGACAGTGACACGGCCGATGCCAGGAAAAGCAAGACTGAGCAGCCTGCAATAACGACCAGCGGATGGAAGGATTCTGCTATTCCCCCAGCAAAAGGCGTGCCGCTGACAGCTGCCAGTCCGGACAAGAGAATTCCCCCTCCTGCTACACGGGCCAAAAAACCATCAGGGGTGATCGCCTGCCGGGCAGATCCATTCACTACGAAGGCCATTGACAAAGCTCCATCAAATAAAAACATGCCACAGGCGATGACGGCGAACTGGCCAGACAGCATAATCAGCAGAAGACCCAGCCCTGAAACGGCCATCAGCACCCCATATAAACTTTTCCATGAGAAGTGAACCGTTTTGTTCATCAGGAAGACACCGAGGAGATTTCCTGCCCCTGCCGCTGATAATACTGCGCCCGTCTGCCACTCGCTAAAGCCGAGCGTTTGGCTTGTATAAAAAATGACAGCAAGAACCACACAGGAGGAGGCAAAATTTAAAACAGCCTGATGAAAAGAAATGAAACGCTGATAGGAATTGATGAACAGGTATTTTATTTCTTTAACAGCCAGAACATTTTTGAAGCCCTCCCTCTCTTTTGCAGCAGCAGGCGTTTCTTTATAGGTCAATACAGCCAGCCCTGCTAATGAAATCAAATAGGTCACAGCATCAATGCCGAGCACTGCGGCAGCACCAAGAGCGGAAAGAGCAGCACCTGCCATCACTGGTCCTGCCAGTGTACTGACGGCATCAGCCCCTTCAATATAATTATGGGCCCTGATAAGCTGATCCCTCCCCACAATCGACGGCAGCATCGCTCCCAGCGATACCCTGTAAAAGAGCCCTGCCGCTCCCAATACGAGCAGGCAGATCGCCAAAATCCAAATGTTCAGCACATTAAAATAAAAGCACAGGACCAGTGCAGACATCGCCATGAAACTGAGGGCATCTGCCCCCATGGCAATTTTTTTCTTTGAATGGCGGTCAACCCAATAGCCCGCCTGCAGGGATAATGCCAGCGGCACCACCCTGGAGCAGACAGCAATCAATGCCGCCTTCCAGGGCGAGCCTGTCAGCTGCAGTACAACCAGAGGAACGGCAATCTCACTGAACCGATTGCCAAAAATCGTAGCCAGCTGCCCAATCCATAAAACAAGGAAATTTCTATTTTTGAAAAGCAAGATTATCAGTCCTTATGTTTGAGGAATAAATTAATGTGAACTTTTTAAGGCTAGTTCTCCTAATTAGTACCAATTCGACAAAACCTGCAGTTAGTCCTTTATATAGGTGAGGAGTTTTTGGGGGTGAGCAAAAAGAGGAATTAAGCTCTCCAGTCTTTTAAATGTTTACACCTATTTGTCAGCTGAAATTTCACTCAATAAAAAAAGCCGCCCGGGCCCACCAGTCATCCTGATGTTCCGGGCAGCCCTTCGGCTTATCGAGTATTAATACGGATCCGCTTCGTGTCCTTTGTCCACGGCTTCCCTTGTTGCCTCATTGGCAGATAATGAGCCTTGGCCGTATTTGGATTGTCCTGCTTCACGGCCAGGGACATTATTTTCTGCTGACATCTCTTTCAGCTCTTTTGTCCTCTTTTCGATGCCTTCCTTCACGCGGCGGCCGTAATCTTCATCGGCCTGTGTGAAGTGCTCGACCATGGCGTCCTGGATGCGCTTATTACAGGCAGCAAGCGCTTCGGACAGGTTCTTGATCAATTCGTCGCGCTCCCAATCCTCCAGGCTGCGGTAGGTGTGTCCTGCCTGGCCATAGTTGTTCGGGCGGTCGATCGGCGCGCTCATGGCTGCTGCATTATAGGTCGGCTGGTGCGGAACAGGGCTTGCTTCTCCCACTTCCTCAAAACCGCCGAGCATGGATGGCTCATAATTGATATGCGGATTGTCCCCGGATTCTTTCGGATCGCGGACATCCATCTGGCCGCGCTGCTGATTTGTGCGGACAGGCGCTTTCGGTGCATTTACCGGCACCTTCAGGTAGTTGGCGCCGACGCGGTAGCGCTGTGTGTCTGAGTATGAGAAAGTTCGTCCCTGAAGCATTTTGTCATCAGAGAAGTCCATTCCATCGACCAGTACCCCTGTTCCAAAGGCAGCCTGTTCAATCTCGGCATGGAAGTCAACCGGATTGCGGTCAAGGACCATGCGGCCAACCGGCAGCCATGGGAATTGGTCTTCCGGCCAAAGCTTCGTATCATCAAGCGGATCGAAGTCCAGCTCAGGGTGGTAGTCATCCTCCATGATCTGCACATACAGCTCCCATTCCGGATAGTCGCCGCGTTCAATCGCCTCATACAGATCCTGTGTAGCATGCCCTACATTCTTCGCCTGGATCATGTTCGCTTCTTCCTGGGTCAGGTTTCGGATGCCCTGCTTTGGCTCCCAATGGTACTTAACAAGCACCGCTTCACCTTTGTCATTGACCCATTTGTACGTGTTGACGCCAGAGCCCTGCATATGGCGGTAAGTCGCAGGGATGCCCCATGGAGAGAACAGGAATGTGATCATGTGTGTCGCTTCAGGTGTACGTGAAACAAAGTCAAACATCCGCTCAGGGTTAGGCACGTTGGAAGCAGGATCTGCTTTAAAGGCATGGATCATGTCAGGGAACTTCATCGCGTCACGGATAAAGAAAATCTTAAGGTTGTTCCCAACCAGATCCCAGTTTCCATCCTCAGTGTACATTTTAACCGCAAATCCGCGCGGATCACGGGCTGTTTCAGGCGAATCCTTCGCCCCTGCCACTGTGGAGAAGCGGACCATCAGCGGAGTCTTCTTCCCTGCACCGGAAAATACTTTCGCGCGGGTATATTTTTCGACTGGCTCATCGCCTACTTTTCCGTATGTCTCAAAATAGCCGAATGCTCCAGATCCGCGGGCATGGACGACGCGCTCAGGGACTTCCTCACGGTCAAAGTGAGAGATTTTTTCAATAAAGTGGTAATTCTCAAGTGTAGCAGGACCGCGGTTGCCGATCGTCCGTATATTCTGGTTATCTCTTACAGGATGGCCTTGGCGGGTCGTCAGCTTCTCGCGCTTCACATCGTCGCCGTTTTGCATATTCTTGTCTTTGTTCTGATCCAAACTGCATAACCTCCTCAAATTAATCACCTTTATCTTTTCTAGTTAAGGAAAATTTATACAGAGATAAAGGATGATCTTGTAAATTAATCTTCTTGCTATGTAGGTCTAAAGATGAAATTGACCGGGGAACTTAGAGGAAAAACCAGCTATTACAACCAATTTTTTACCCGCCTGGCTAACCTTTTAAACTGTCTATTATAAAAAAATAATTATAAATTGAGAAAGACTTTCCTCTTTCAAAAATGCTGCAAATTGAGTATGATAGTATAAAACCCTAAATTCATATACGAAAGGTCGTATTTATATATGGCAGAAACAGTACGTTCGATTCCCCGTCCCCTCGTTAGGACCAATCAATGGTTCATTGTCATCAGTGTAGCAGCGAGCTGGCTGACCGGGCAGGAGTGGATTCTGGCCATCCCGCTTATTGCTGGTCTGATGGGCCTCCTGTTCGGATTCAATCCCGTCATGCGGGCAGCCAGAACATTCTTGAAGAAAGCACCTTCCGCCTATATTCCAGAGGAATGGGACCAGCAGCAGTTCAATCAGGTAATTGCAGTTGTATGCCTTGCCGGGGGATTGCTGTCCTACGCATTGGGCTTCACAATCCTTGGACATATCTTTACGGTTATGGTTGCACTCGCTGCATTCGTTGCCATCCTTGGCTTCTGCATCGGATGCTTTATCCGCTTCCAGCTGATCAGACTTAGGGCTAAACGAAGAATGAGCCAGAAATAACAGAAAGAGGGAACCTCAAATTAGAGGTTCCCTCTTTCTTTTTCCTGCCTATTAAAAATTGATCAATCTCCCCTATTATACAAGCCCTCTCCTTTAAGATTTGTATTCATAGTATATAGAAGAAAGGGGGTGAAAAAATGGCACAAAAAACATTCAATAACCGCAGCGCAGCTGCTTTACAGATCACTCTGCTTGTCCGCCAAGGTGACAACCCGGCCAATTTTGATGGAGAAGTTACTTTTACGCTGGCGCCAGGACAAACAAGGACAATCATGTATGGAAATGCGCAAAATGTATTCCTCAATGGCATTGTGCTGAGCACAAACTTCAATGGGGATATCTATAGTAAAACACAGATCGTCACAAGAAGAGGAAGCCAGCTCGATAATCTATTGAACACTAATAGCATTATCGATATTATTCCTATCTCGACTGATTATGTAATCTTTGGACGCAATGCCTGATAGAAAGCCAGGATGCTTTAAACATTAGGTTAGATCAGCGCCCTCTTTCAATCCTTAGAAAGAGGGCTTTAATCTTTAGCAGCCGGACAAAAAAGAACAAGCCGCCTGCTAAGCAGCCTGAATTTCCCTCCCCCTATTCACTTCACCTTCGCCACCCCCAATGCATAATGGCCGTACAATATATTCTCAACCAGTTCACCTTCAGAATCCTCGCACTCAACGATGAGAATAACCTCGGAATGTACTCCTTTTAGCTGCCTTTTCTTTTTTTTGACAACAGTTTCTGTAAAAAGGCGGATGGAAAGGCCGATCAAAAACCCGGCAGCAGCTGTGATCAGCCCCCAATATATGGGTCCCCATGCCAATTTAAATCCGATGCTCGCTCCGACCACAGAGAAGGCAGTCGCAAGGGCTGCTCCTATATCAATGAGGGAAGTGTTGTCTGAACGATTTATGTCATCGAACAGCTGATGCTTCTCTTGCCGATTATCCAATGGGACGATATATATTTTTTCCCGCTTAATTCCCTTCTTCTCCAGAGTAGAGACTGCCATTTCTATAGTAGTGCTATGTTCAAATGTGGAAAACAGCTGCACCGTTATTTCACCTTCTGTCCTTTTAAAATCTGAAAAGAAGAAGACTGATAATTCTCCCTGAAATAAGTCCGCTGTTCTTTTTCAAATAATTTGTTGTTCTCTACAGTATTTATATAAGAATCGTATAACGAGAATCCGTATAAAGAGGGGAAAAATAACAGCCATTCCGGAACGATGACAGAAGTAGATTTCTTTATATCACCCATAAGCAAATAAGACAGGGCCTCAAGTCCACGAGAATAGTAAAAGAAGATCACCGTCCAGATAATGCCTAAAAATGCAGAGACAATCCGGTGGATGTACAGCTGCCCCAATCCTGGTACAAAAAAAGACCATACTACAGCCATAACAGGATTTCGCTTATCCAAATAATTGATTTCAAGGGCCCCCATACTGAAGGTGTTGAACCGGTGCTCCTCTCTTTCTGCAAGGATATAGATTTTATTTAAATCAACCGTTGTCCGGTAGCTGTCCCAGATGGCGAAGAAATAGACTGGAATATAGATCAGCAGCCACCTTGTATCCAAAACATCTTTAGCCTTATCTATATCTCCTTGAAAAGAATAAATCATAGCCAGATTTAATTTCGACTTAATATTAACAACCACTTCCCAGATAAACAGCACAAATCCCCGCAGATATTTTGATAAAAGAAGATGGCCAAACCCGGGAAAAGCGGCGCTCCACCATGCAATGATATAGGGATTCCTCAGATGGATCTGTGTGGTTCCCAAAATGCTCACATGCGCTCTGTACCTTCGGGCTGTATTGTCATTGGTATAGTTATTCATAGCCTTCCACCTTAGCAGTTTCTATTGTATTATCCTTCCTCTCATTCCTGTATTTATTCGAACCGGGAGTGTAAAAAAGGCGCCGATCCTTTAAGATCAGCGCCCTCTCAGATATTTCTATTTTCCCCTATCCGCCCTCACGAAACGAGAATCAATGCCTGGTTGTTAGATGTTATCTGTAAATGGTTCTGTGGTTACAATACTGGGTATGAGCTGTGATTGAGGAGTTGAACCTCAGGGCTACCCCGAACCCCGACCATTAAGTGCAGCTTGACCCTGCTGCAGGGTTTGGCATTCGCCTTCCCGCACGCTACCAACTTGCAGAACAAAAGCGCAAGCGCCTTGATCACCCCCGACAAGCACAAGACTAATCTCCCGGAAAGGCGTTCTTTGCCTTTTTGGGAGGTTTGGCTTGTGACCTCGAGGGGGTAGGCGCTGGAGCTGGACGTTGATCAAGAATTGATATTTATCCACAAGACTTACAATTTATAAATTCCTATACAATAGCCAAAATCAGCGTTCCATCAATTCTGTTTTCCAGTTCAATTCCTGAATCTTTACATCCAGGATCCTGTATTTTTGGGATAATTCATCCACAAACTTTTGCGTTTCTTTCACATCAATCATCGAAACATACTTGATTTCCGACCGGGAATAACGGTCATGCCGTATTGTTGCCTGCCCCAGCAGGTCGCTGTAAATCTTTCTTTCCTGACCGATGAGATCCCTGCTTGTCAGTGCGTCGGCCAGAGACTGCGCCTGGTCAAATACTGTATGTAGATTGGTGCGGTTGATGTTCTGAATAAGGCTTTTTAATTTTACCAGGAGCTCTGTCAATTCTTTCATTAACGTCTGCGGCTCCTCATTCGGAAGATCCCCCTCCTGGACTCTTGCATTCTGGCTCAGCCGGTTCCTTAATTGCTCGACCCTCTTCTGATAATCCGAACGCAGTATCAAGGCCTCTGCTAATTTCATAAATGACCCTCCCATTGTTTATACTATTATAGTTTCGATGCTAACCGGCAAATTCCTGCCGGGTCAAACAGTTTGCTGGCTTGTACTGCTTCCAGAGCCTTATGATGATCTTGCAGACAGCCGGATGAACATTCTTCAATGGGGTATACAGTAATTGTGGATATATCCTTATTCAGCGAAGGATTTCAACCATCTTATTGTGGATATCGCTCCATTACGGGCAAATCCCAGAAATCTTGCTGTGGATATCTTAATTATCAACAATCATAGTGGGGATATCGCCAGTTTTATGTGGATAGGGAAATCATCAATTGAAAGAGAAGAGGTGCCAGAATGAAACTTTCAGGAAATACAATACTTATCACAGGCGGTGGCGCAGGAATCGGATTGGCTTTTACTGAGCGCTTTATATCGGCCGGCAATACTGTCATTGTCTGCGGCCGGCGGGAAAGTGTCCTGCAGGAAGCCAAGGAGAAATTCCCCGGATTGATTACAAGAGTTTGTGATCTCGCTGTGGAATCAGAGCGATCGGCCCTGTTTGATTGGGTAGAGGAAAATCATCCTGACGCGAATGTACTGGTGAACAATGCCGGGATCCAGCAGCGCTTTAATGTGCTCACTGCAGATGCAAAGAAGGACTGGAGCTATTTTAACAATGAAATCACTACAAATATTGAGGCACCCTTCCACCTTTCCATGCTGTTTGCTCCATTCCTGGCAAAGAAAACGGAAGCGGCCATCATCAATGTGACCTCCGGACTGGCGTTTACACCGCTCGTCATAGCGCCAATCTATTCCGCTACGAAAGCAGCGTTCCATTCCTTTACAGTTAGCCTGCGCCACCAGCTTTCCGGAACATCAGTCGAAGTGATTGAAGTCGCCCCGCCTGCAGTGAACACTGACTTAGGCGGAGCCGGGCTCCATACCCAGGGCGAACCTTTGAATGAATTCGCAGATGGAATTTTTAAAGGACTGGCAGAAGGCAAAGAAGAGATTGGCTATGGCTCTTCTGTTGAGCGCCTTCGCATGTCCAGGGATGAACTCGATGCACATACAGCAAAGATGTATCAGGCCATGAAACACACGATCGAATAGGTTTTTTCTCGTTTCCCGCTTAATGCGCATCTAAATGGAGGGCTCAGTGCTGGGCCCTCTTTACTTTTCCTCTCAGATATCAGAAGCAGCCAATGACAAAGTAAGTTTCACTAATGCAAAAACCGCAGAAAAAAAACTGCTATTTTCTAGCAGTAATTGTTAACGCCCTGCGGAGTAAAAGAATATCCTGGTGAATGCTTTTCCTTACTTGGTCATCGCTGCATAGCATAAGTTCATCTCTTAAACGTCCAAGTTCTCTGCTGATTAGTAAGTGTTCCGCCTTACTAAGCATAGTGTAATCGCCCCTTTTTACATAGGAAGGACACTATGTCTGTTCAAGGTTAACACTATTTGTTTCCCTTTACAATAACAGGTATATCCCATGAAATTACAGCTGAGTTATTCATAGCTGAAAAGCAGCTCTTCCAGCTCTCTATCTGAAACTACTCGTATGCCATTCCTTTTCAGCAGAGCTGAGGTCACCCCATCCCCTGCCACCTTCCTCCCTGTGAATTCCCCGTTGTAAATGACGCTGCTGCCGCATGAAGGGCTGAACTCTTTCAGCACAACCGCACTCACCTGCAGCTCTTCAGCTTTTTTAAGGGCTGCATAGGCTCCATTTATGTATAACTCTGTTACATCCCTGCCTGATTTTTCTATGATCCTTGCTCTTCCGTCCAGGACATCCCCTCCATCGCCGCCTATGATTTCTGCCGGCTCCCGGGGCACCGGTAATCCCCCGAGCAGTTCGGGGCAGATGGATACGGCTTTCTTTTGATCAATCAATTGACAGATATTCTCCTGCAGGCAATGTGTGCCGTTGTATCTTACTTCCAGCCCCGCCAGGCACGAACTGACTAATAACAAAGCTACCAACTCCACGCAGATTATTTATTTTTAAAAAAGCAAGAATGAAGGATCAAAGCCATAATGACCTCTGGACTGCTGTCTTCAATTGACGGGCAGCCCTTATAAAGGTTCCTATTTATCTACCGGGTTTATAAGTCCATAGCACACGAGATTCTCATACCGGCCTTCCTTCCGCACATGGTCAACGAAGACCCCTTCTTCCTTCATGCCGAGCTTCTCCATGACCCGCCCTGAAGCCGGGTTGGATTGAAAGTAGCGGGCGAATACTTTATGGTACTTTTTTTCTTCAAAAGCAAACCTGATGACTGCCTCTGCCGCCTCGGTGGCATAGCCTTTCCCCCAATATTCCTCACCAATCCAATAGGCCAGCTCGCCATGGTGGAACATTTGATTGTTGGATAGGGCAATTGCACCATACAACTCACCGGTTTGCCTGTCGGTCACGGCCAGTTCATAGGATCTCTCACTTTTGAAGTTATCAAGATGTTTCTCCATCCAGGTAAGGGCATCTTTAAGCTCATAGGGATAGGGCAGGTACAGAGTGCTTTTATATAGATTATAGTTGTCGCAGAGCCTGGCAACTGTTTCTGCATCGGATACCTGGAACAATCTAAGCAGCAGCCGGTTTGTGAATATGATGTTGTTTGACTGGTCATAAATCATCGGAAACTCCTCCTTTTTATATACATTCTATAATGAAGGAGTTCTTCCTCTTTCAGAAAAAAGAAAAGCCGCCATTTCCGGCGGCAGATTTCTTCTGTTAATGTGATGCCAGGTTCTGCCTCTCCGCTGCTTCCGGCGGCTTTTCCATCCAGCTGTTCTCCATCATGATGTTAGATGCCTCTGTGACAAACTGGGTAATATTCATGAGCGACCTTGAGTATAAGAGTCCAATATCATGCCTGCCATTCACTGCCAGTGAATTACCGAATGCCCTGATTTTCATGGAGAACATATCCATCTTATGAAACAGCATGAGCTTATCCGAGAAAGGAGCGAAGGTGGAATCTGTCACCAGATCATCCAGAAACGTTGGGGAAGGCAGATTTTCATCATGCAGCTTTTGCATATAACGCTCAAGGTTGGTGTGGGTCATACTGGCCCCTTTTTGAAACAGCTGCCGGATCTTCTCACTTTTGGCTGTCTGGGCAAATGACATAATCAAGGCCTTGCTAGTTACATTATTTTCAATGTTGTCATAAAGATGTGTGATCTCCAGCGCGTGCAGCGGCCTGACACGTCCCAGGAAACCATTTAAAAAATCTTTTTGGGCATAATCCACCTTTTCGGGGATAGGAATGAAAGGCGGTTTCATAATCAATCCTTTATTCATAAGAATGTCTTTGATCTGATCCATCAGCAGCATCGATTCTTGCAGACAATATTGAAAAAATTCTACAATATCCTTTCGGAAGACTAGGGGATATCCTACGTTATAGATGCTCATACCTGCTTTTGCCGCATATTTTAAATAATGGACATAATAGTCGTCATGATACAATCGGGGTGCACCAATATTGACATCATTTTCATTAAAGCCATCTGGAATTGGGAAGTTTTCTTCTTTTAACAGCCGCTCTGCCGTTTTCATGATTTCTCCGCATAATTTCGAAGCATTTTCCAATAAAGCTTTAATATCAGGATCATCTACATGTTTAAGATAGTAAGCCAGGATGCACTTTGACATACTGTTTCCCATATAGGTAGCCCAGAGCTTTCCCATCTCTGCTGACGTTAAGGGATCTTTCGGGCTCGTCTTATTTGTTCCAACTTTAATCGGCTTGATCGTATCCATGATCAATCTCCTTCATACACTTTATTGTGTTAGTATCCTCCTCACGCCGGAAACGTATTCTTTGTATATATACACAGAAAAAGCCTGCTTCGAATAATTTCAAAGCAGGCTTTAATCATTAATCGGCTTTACATTTCTAAATCAGTGAAGGCGTATGGCAATAGCTCCTTCAAAGGCAATTCCAATATATCTTTTTTCTCATTCGTTAAGTAAACCGGCATGTCCGGTGAGCAGAATTCTGCCAGCACCTGCCTGCAGATGCTGCAAGGCGGAAGGAAGTCAGCTGTGTTCCCGGAAACCGCAATTGCCTGGAAATCCCCTTTTTTATAGCCATTTGCGATAGCAGTGAAAATAGCTGTTCTTTCAGCGCAGTTCGTAGCTCCAAGAGAAACATTCTCTACGTTCACTCCGTTGATAACGGTTCCATCTTTCAGCAGCAAAGCTGCTCCTACTGGAAAATTGGAATACGGTGCATACGCAGCCTGTTTTACAGCGCGTGCACTTTCCATTAATTTTTCTTTATCCATCACAATCCATCCCCTCACATCAGAATGAACCTTTCACAGTCCCCTTGCGCCAATTTTTTAGTTGGCAGGACTTCTTATATTATATTTTCGGGAATAATTTGTCAATACCGAATATTGATTAAAAAGCATTTTTACTCCTGATTCCAATCTTTTCTCAGTAGGGAGTAAGTATAATGATCATAATATTGTCCCCTGAACAGATGTTTGTCCCGGTAAATGCCCTCATTTATAAATCCAAGGCTTTCGAGCAGCTTTCCTTAAGCTGTATTCTTCAGAGCCACATAAGCATGGATCCGATTCAGCTCCATTTGGCTAAACCCATAATTAATTCCAGCCTTCATGCCTTCTTCATATAACCGCAGCCCCAATATTCATGCCAAAGATCATACCCTATTTCCGCAATATGATTTGTCCGGTCCCAGCAGTAAATCCGCAGGTGCCGATCGTTTGCCATATTCTTTTTTGACCAGTATCCAGCGGTTCATTATTTTAACTCCTCTTCCATTAAACACTGATTACTTTGTATTCCACAAAAAGGGAGCTATTCCTTCCTTAAAGAATAACTGCCGTGAATATGAATACACCCCATTCATCCATGGGATAGTAAACATAGAAGAATCCTGTTGCGGAAAGGGAAGCCCTATGTATAAATTTGAAAAAAACACATTAAGATTTTTGCTCATTTTTGGACTGATTTCTTTTGTCAACTTGATGAGGAAGCCGCCGGTGAAAGACTGGATGCTGATTTTTCTTTTCAAAGGTTACGTTTCTTCGATCATCGATAAGCTGCTTGTCAGGAAAGGCTATATCACTTATCCTGTTAAGCTTGTGAAGTGGTTTGACGTCAGCTTCATTTTCGATTACCTGCTCTATCCGATTGCCTGTGTCTATTTTAACCAGGTCACAAAATCATCCGGCCTATTGGGCATTCTGATTAAGTCAGTTTGCTTTAGCGGTCCGATGGCTATAGTGGAATATTTTTTCGAAAAGAGAACAAAACTGATTGAATTTAAAAAAGGATGGCATACTCTGACCAGTTTTTATTCACTTACCCTTACATTTTTGATTTCCAGGACTTTTATAGCGATTATCCGAAAAGCCAATAATGCGCCAGTTCCCGACAATGAATAGGAGCTGGTGCTGTATTTTTGTTAATGATACAAAGAAGGTATAGAATGCGCCTGTTCATTTTTCAGTGAGATATGCAATTTATTCTCAGGGCTGATGGAAGCAAAGAATATTTCCTGCACCCCGGAGATTCCCAGCCGGGAAAGCTCAGAGTCAAGCCAGGATTGATCTAAGCCATACCGTTCCAGTACCTCCCGGTATACCGTTCCTTCAACAATGACGGGAAAGGCAATTTGCGACGAGTTTCCGGAGATATTCAGGTCTCCCTTTGTGGCAGGCAATTGGGAAGGTTTCAATTGCACACTTAACATTCCATTCCCCTCAAGGACTCCTATTTCCACATATTGAACGTCAAAGACCTGCTTATCCCTGAGCATTTGCAGGATGTTATCAATGCTGTAATGGTATTTTTTCAGATTGGCACTAAGGAATTTGCCTTTGTGTATCACAATGACCGGTTCAAAGGTAATAAGTTTTCCAAACTTCCGTTTCGATATTTTCATTCTGCCTATCAGCCGCTGCAGAAGGCCGATGGCAATGATGGCAAAGCCTGTTTCCAGATGCCTGATGGAGGGATCTGCTATATCCGCCCCGGCCACCGCCCCCAGTGTAATGATGACCAGATAATCAAATACAGGGAGCTCACCAATCGAACGTCTTCCCATAAAGAGAGTAATAAAGAGCAATAAAGGCAGAATGGTGATAATTCTTCCGAAAATGAGAAAGCTGTTATGCAGCAGATCTTCCATAGTCTTTCCTCCCGGCAGATAATGACCTTAGTTTACCGGAAGAGAGCTGGAATTATACGGAAAACTAAAAGGGCCGCCTGGCCACATTTTAGTTTTCGTAGAGAAATACTGTGAATGGCATAGCATTTAGCTCCCCACATAACACCTGGACAATGAGTATTGGCATCGTTAGGGTGCTGTGTGATTTTTAATCTGCTCCTTGTAGCTGAAGAGTGGGTTGCCAGTGATAGAAAAATAAGGGGAGATTTTACTGTTAAATGCAAATCAGAAGTGATTTTTGGGAAAATAAGAGGAGTATTTCCCTTTATGCAAAGAAAAAGTATCTTTTTTCATGTTTTCGAGTCAAATAAGGGAAATTTCTCCCTCTATTCAAGCTGTTTTCAGTACTATTTGAAGAATAAGGGGAATTTCTCCGTCTATAAATCTCCATTAGCAGGGAATCTAGTTTCATTGTTTAAGAATGTTAAAGTTAATGGGAAATCGTCTGTTCAACTATTCAGCGAAGATCATTCTAAAGTAAAAAGCCTGGGATATCCCAAGCTTTTTTGGTTAGTTAATTACCTTACCGTCCACATATGCTATGAAAACGTATGTTGATTTTCCCCCCACATTATCTGAACTACTTATAGGCAGAGGCAGTCCTTTTTCACTTTATAGTCCAAACAGTCCCGGCAGCACCATGCTGACCTGCGGAATATAAGTAACGAGCAGCAGCACAACGATGATGGCAGCATAGAATGGAAGCAGCGGCTTCACGAGCTGCTCAATCCTCACCTTGCCGACGCTGGATCCGACGAACAGGGCGCTTCCCACCGGCGGTGTGATGCTTCCGATGCAAAGATTGAGGCACATCATGATGCCGAAGTGCACTGGGTCCATCCCGATATTTGTGGCAATCGGCAGGAATATCGGCGTGAATATCAAGACCGCAGGGGTGATATCCATAAAAGTCCCAATAATCAGCAGGATGACGTTCATCAGCAGCAGGATCAGGATCGGATTGTCGGTCAGGCTGAGGATTCCGCTGCTGATGGCCTCAGGAATGCCCGTAAACGCCATGACAAGGGAAAGGATGGTCGATGCGGCGATCAGAAGCATGATGATGGCCGTCATCTCCACCGTTTCCATCAGCATTTTTGGTATATCTTTAACTTTAAAAGTCCGATAGAACATCGATAGGATGAGAGAATATGCAACTGCAATGGCAGCACCCTCTGTTGCCGTGAATACCCCCGCAATGATTCCCCCGATAACAATGACCACGAGCAGCAGGCTCGGAATCGCATCGAGGAATACTTTCATCACCTGGCTGAACGTAATCTTCGGTGCGATGGGATAATTCTTTTTCTTCGCAATCACATATGCTACTGCCATGGTTGCGAGGCCCCAAAGGATGCCGGGAATATAGCCGGCAATGAAGAGCGCGGCAATCGACGTCCCGCCGCTGACAAGGGAATAGACAATCAGCAGGCCGCTCGGCGGAATCAGAAGCCCTGTCGGAGCCGATGCGATATTAACAGCCGCAGAATATGCCGGGCTATAGCCTTCTTTCTTTTGGAGCGGAGACATAACGCCGCCGATGGCTGCTGCAGCGGCAACAGAGGAGCCGGAAATCGAACCGAACAGCATATTGCCGACTACATTCGTATGGGCAAGCGACCCGGGCATCCTCCCGGAAAGGACCTTCGCAAAGTTGATCAGGCGGATCGCAATTCCGCCATTATTCATGATAACCCCTGACAGGATGAAGAACGGGATGGCGAGCAGGGAAAAGCTGTCGAGACCCGCCACCATCTTCTGCGCCGCTGTGAAAACGGCGATATCAAAAGGAAACAGAACAAGCATGGTGACAAGAGAGGCACCGGCGATGCTGATGGCAATGGGCACGCCCAAAAATAAGAGAAGAAAGAATACAAAAAGCAATAGGAGTCCTGCTGTGATTGTCATCCCAGCCCCTCCTTTCTATCCTTATCAATATGTATTGGCTCTGGAGTCTCTACTTCTTCTGAATATAAGTCCGCTTTTCTGTTTGCCGAGATTTCCCTGATCGAAATCATAGAATAAGCAGCAATCAGGACGCCGCTCACCGGCAATGACAGATAAATATAGGCCATCGGAAGGCCGAGTGCGGCAGAATACTGCTCCATGGAAATCCCAACTGTTTTAGACCCGCCGACAATCATGACAAAAACAGCAAATGCCAGCACAATCAACTCAATCAGGATAGCTGCGGCAAGTCTCTTCCTGTTTTCCAGCTTTTCTACGATGAACTCGATTGCGATATGCTTCTTCTTCCCAAAAGCATAGGCTCCGCCCAGCATGGAAACCCATATCAGCGAATACCGGAGAAACTCCTCCGAAATCGTACTTGGCGAATCCAGTGCATATCTTGTGAACACTTGCCAGATTGCCATCAGGACCATCACACCCAGGAGGGTGCAGGTCACAAAGGCAATGCTCAGATCGATCCATTTTTTCATAGTCTGCATGATTGCTCCCCCTTTTAGCTGCCTTCAGCCATATCCCGGATTTCTTTATAGTATTTTCCGGTCGATTTCTTTTCTGCAAACTCTTTATGAAGCGGCTGGACGGCTTCCATGAAAGGCTCTTTATCCGGCCTGCTGAACGTGACATTCATATCTTTGGCGTCTTTTATCGCTTTCTCTGTCGCTTTCCGCCAAACCTCTTTATGGTAAAAAGAAGACTCTTCCGCCGCTTCTGCTATAGCTTTCTTCTGATCGGCAGTCATTTGCTTCCATTTGCTTTCATTGACAATCAGGATATCCGGAATGATGGCATGCTCGCTGTAGCTGTACTGCTTTGCCACCTCTCCGTGATTATTATCCGTCAGTGCTGTCTCATTATTTTCCGAGCCATCAATGACACCCTGCTGCATTGCCGTATAGACTTCACCGAAGGACATCGGCGTCGGCGATCCTCCCATCAGCTCAAGCATCTTCAGGTTCGTCGGGCTCGGCTGGACGCGTATTTTCAGCCCCTTCAGATCATCCGGGTGCATAATCGGCTTGTTTTTCGTGTAAAAATTCCTTGTGCCTGATTCATAGAACGTCAGTCCCCTCAGACCTATATCAGTTGTAGTCTTATAGATCTCTTTTGCGGTGCTGCTGTTCATCGCTTTATAGAAATGGTCTTTATCGTCGAATAAATAAGGAAGGCTGAACAATGAATAGACTTCTGAAAAATTCTCAAGCGAGCCGGCGCTCACCTTGGCAAAGTCAATCGCACCGGTCTGCGTCAGCTCAAGTGCCTCGCGCTCCCCGCCAAGCTGTCCGCTCGGATAAATTTTGACCTTCATACTGCCATCTGTCTTTTCCTCTACCAATCTTGCAAACTCTGTCAGCGAAGTATGTATCGGATGCGTTGTACCCTGATTATGGGCAAGCCTCAATGTGACTGTCCCTTCCTCCTCGGCAGCCTGGGCTGTACAGCCGGCCAGGATTGCTGCCAAAAGCAGAAGGATAATGCCAAACACCTTAAAATTCTTCATAAATCCCCCTCCAGGTTATGTATGCAATGTTGTATATTTCCTGAAGGTATTCCCTAAAATATGACTATTGAAACAACGCTGTTTATGAAGGAGCACAAAAAAATGCCGGAGCAGGATCCGGCATTTGATGATTTTATTATTCAGTGGAGCGCTCTTCTGGCAAAGTCAGTGAAACGAAATTTGTCCGGACGATGCCTGGATTCTGTGAACTGAAAAAGGCTGGCATCGTTCAGGTATACATGGCTCCTGATGACTACTACATTCTGGAAGCCATCAAGATCCAGAAGGGAGCGGTCCTCATCGGTGGGTTCCTCTACGATGATTTCCTTCTTGGCAAAGCTGATGTTCAGATTCAATTCTTTTTCAAGATACTGATAGATTGAATCTCTGCAAATGTCCTCTGACAGATGGGGAACATGCTTCTCAGCCAGAAAGTCGCGGTCAAGAATGATTCTTTCCCCTCCCATCTTTCTTGTCCGCAGGACGTCCCAGACCAGGTCGCCTTCCTCCAGCTGCAATTCCTTTTTGATGAAACCCCTGGCTTTTCCAAGACTCAAGCCGTTCAAAATCGTCTGTGGCGCTTCACTCATCTTGCCTGCCAGCTCCTTGAAACTGACCAGACCGGACACAGGGAAGTCGAATTTGGAAGTATTAAGGACCATCGAGCCTTTCCCCCTTATTTTCTGAATATAGCCATTTTGGGCAAGGAGATTCAATGCTTTGCGGATGGTTTCCCTTGAAGCCTGATATTCTTTTACCATTTCATTCTCAGACGGCAGAAAGGTTTCTGGTTTAATGCTTCCGCTCCTGATTTGCTCCGTGAGGCTTTGGCAGATATCTAGATACTTCTTTCTCATATAACAATCCCCAATCATTATTTATATCAGGCAAAGAAAAAGGAAGGGAGAATCACCCGTCCCCCTTCCTGTATGCAGTTAGACAGCTGCACTCTGTTTCTTTTGCTTTTTGAAAGTAAAATTCTTTACGCCTGTTTTAGCGAAGATGGTAGTCAGGACGAACGGAACGACAATCGCAATGATCATGCAGATGGCAAATGTTCCGATATACTGTGCCTGAATCGAAAGAATACCAGGCAGTCCGCCAACACCGATTGAGTTGGCCATGACGCCGCTCGCTACAGAGACAACCCCTGCAATCATCGATCCAATCATGGCAGCCAGGAATGGGAACCCGTATTTCAGGTTGATCCCGAACATCGCAGGCTCGGTTACGCCAAGGTAGCAGGAAATGGCCGCAGGGATGGAAACCTGCTTTTCTTCCTCATTTTTGCGGTTGATGAAGATCATGGCCAATACGGCTGATCCTTGGGCAATATTTGAAATGGCGATCATTGGCCACAGATTCGTTCCGCCGAGCTCACTCATCAGCTGAAGGTCAATGGCATTTGTCATATGATGCAAGCCGGTAATAACCAGTGGTGCGTACACGAAGCCAAACACTGCTGCAAACAGCCAGCCGAATGAAGAAGTCAGGCTGGAATACACAACATCCGAAATTACGGAACCGATCTGCCAGCCGATAGGGCCCAGCACTGTATGCGCTATCAAGACAGTCGGAACTAGTGCAAGGAAAGGAACGACAATCATTGAGATAGAATTTGGAACCACTTTACGCAGTCTCGTTTCAAGGAAGCCTAATGTCAGACCAGCCAGGATGGCAGGAATAACCTGTGCCTGATAGCCGATCATATCAATTTGGGCAAATCCGAAGTCCCATTGCGGGATATCTCCTGCCCCTGCGCCGGCAACTCCATAGGCATTCAGCAGCTGCGGTGATACTAATGTAATACCAAGGACGATTCCAAGGATCTGGGATGCTCCCATCTTCTTGGCAACAGACCAGGTGATCCCGACAGGAAGGAAGTGGAATATCGCTTCGCCTATCAGCCACAGGAAAGCGTGGACGCCAGCCCAGAATTGGGAGATCTCAACAATGGTCTTGGTGCCATCTTCCATGAGCTTAATGTCACCGATTACATTTCTGAAGCCGAGAATCAAACCGCCGACTACAAGGGCGGGAATTAATGGTGTAAAAATTTCCGCCATATGCCCCATCATCCGCTGAAGCCAATTCTGGTTTTGCTTGGCCGCTGTTTTGGCTTCCTCTTTTGAAGTGCCTTCTACACCGGCAATCTTTGTGAATTCATTATAAAAGCTTGAAACTTCATTTCCGATTACGACCTGGAATTGGCCTGCTTGCGTGAAAGTGCCTTTTACAAGCTTAATGCTTTCAATTTTTTCAATATCAGCCTTTGATGGATCATTCAGAACAAAGCGCATGCGCGTCACACAATGTGTCACCGCTGCAATATTTTCCCGTCCGCCGATATGCTCCAGCAGCTCATTTGCAGGGCCTGTATATTTTGTCATAGGTATTCCCCCATATTTTATAATCAGCACATAAAAGATATAATAGCGCTTTCATTAACTTGTATATACAAATGCTGAGCTCTCTTAAAATTTAACTTATATATACAAGTTTGTCAACACAATCTTTTTCCCCTTTATAGGCAAATTACATGGTGATCGAATTGGATGGATTGCCGTCCTGCTTCTACAACAAAAAAAGCACCTGCCGTTTGAGCAGGTGCTTCCATATCTTACTCCGCAGATGAAAGTTCCTCTTCAGTAACCCATAAATGATTCTTTACTTCCGCCCCTCCGTCTTTGGGAGTGAAATCGATAACATAGACGGTCTTTTGCTCTGCTGTATCAATGACAGCCTCCGCCCCTTTCATCCCTTCCATATGCTCCGCTTCAATGATGGCCTCGCTGCCCGGTTTGAAGGGTTGCTCTCCAGCATCTTTAAGCTCTTCGTGAACGACCCATTTGTGGTTTTCTATCCGGTCGCCCCCTGTTACAGGGTCATAGGAAACTGTGTAAACCGTTGTGTCGTATGCAGCAGCCACCTTTGCTTCGGCTCCCTTCATCCCCGGCATATGTCCTTCTTCTATGATCACTTTGCTTCCCACTTTATATTTTGGATTCTCCGCTTCCTTCATGCCTTCAGGGATTTCCCCGCTGCCTGAATGATCCATTTCTGAATGGTCCATTCCCGCGTGATCCTCTTGCTCTCCTTCTGATTGGCCGCTTTGATGATGCTCTGTACTGTTTCCTCCATTGTCTTCACTTGTGTTGTCCTGATCGTTAGAGCTGCATGCCGCCAGGATCAGGGTCAGCATGAAAATTAATATAGCCAGTGTTTTTTTCATCATTTTCTTCCTCCTTCTTTTAATAAGAACTATTATTTCAGATAAAAATGCAGAATTTATGTAGATAGCTTTACATTTATATTTCCCTTACCTGATGATTTTTCTCCTCCAAAAGCGTTCCTTTAGATAGTTCTCTTCAATTTTTTTGCAAATGTTAATGATATAGTAGGTAGTGCCGGCTCTCATCTGCTTAGCGCCTGGCCTGGAAACGGAGGGACTTTATGAATAAAATATCGACAAAGCTGGCTGCCTGGTTTCTACTTGCTGTTTTAGTCCTGGAATCTTTTTTAATGTTTTATTTATACAACAATATCATCGACTCGCGGGTGGATGAGGAGTTTAAATCCATTCTCTCAAGAGGCAACAGCCACCGGGATGTGCTGGAGGACAGTTATACTGAAGGCACACTCAGCCATATCGCGCTAATGGAATCGAAGACGGAGACAGAAGTCGTCATTACTGATTTAGATAAACAGATCATTGTAAGTTCGAGAAGCCTTTCTGGAAGAATGAAGGAGATTATGGCAAGGCATTCTTCTGATGTTTCAAGAGATGGGACTGTCATTGAATCCAACTGGAGGGAAATGCGTTATCTTGCGACAGTGACCCGGTTCAGCAGCTCAGGCCAAGAAGGCTATGTGTATATGTTTAAGGATACCGCTCCATTGAGGCAGCTGATTGAAAAATTAAACCACCACTTTTTTCTTGCAAGTGTTCTTAGCTTATTGGCGATTGCCTTCATCTATTTTCTTTTATCCAAGTTCCTGACACGCCCTTTGATCAAAATGAAGGAAGCAACTGAGCAACTAAGCAAAGGGCATTTTCAGGTAAAACTTCCTCCGGCCGGCAAAGATGAATTAGGAGAGCTGTCCACTTCCATCCAGAAGCTTGCCAGCGACCTGGAGAATATCCAGAAAAGCCGCCTTGATTTCCTGGCCAGCATCTCACATGAATTGCGTACTCCCCTGACCTATATGCAGGGCTATACAGCAGTCGCCCTGCGGGAAGGCCTGCCAGACAGTGAACGGCGGGAATATCTGGAGATCATCCAGGATGAATCCGCAAGGCTCGGTAACCTGATTGATAACCTTTTCCAGCTGGCCAAGATTGACCAGACCAATTTTACAATCCAGAAGCAGGAAATCGACCTGTGCAGGATGCTGGGGGAACTTACAGCAAAAGTCAAGCCTGCGTTCAGCGGGAAAAACATAGAGCTTCAAACTTGCTGTAAGGAAGGGCTTACGCTGTCAGCTGACCCATTAAGGTTTGAGCAGATAATCTATAACCTGCTTGATAATGCATTAAAATACTCTGATGAATATACGAAAACAGCTGTACATGCTGAACAAACAGCAAAAGGGACAGTAAAGATCCTGATTGAGGATCAAGGTAAGGGAATCCCGCAAGCAGATCTTAAATATGTATTTGACAGGCTGTACAGGGTCGATAAGTCAAGATCGCGCGAGAACGGCGGCTCCGGCCTCGGACTCTCGATTGTAAAGGAATTAGTGGAGGCCCATGGGGGCACCATCCGCATTTCCAGCCAGGAGAATAAAGGAACAATCGTTGAGATTGAAATTTAAAGAGGTGACGCTTTTTGAAAACCATTTTGCTTGTTGATGACGAGGAACGGATGAAGAATCTGCTGGCCCTGTTCCTGGAGCCGCATGGCTACAAAACCTTGAGGGCGAATGGAGGATACGAAGCGATTCAGCTGGTCAAACGAATGCAGGTCGACATGCTGCTGCTCGATATCATGATGCCAGAGCTCGACGGTTTGGAAACGTGCCGGAAAATAAGGGAATTTTCGAATATCCCTGTCATTATGGTTACAGCCAGAAGCGATAATATGGATATGGTAAAGGGATTTGATTGCGGAGCCGATGACTATGTGACCAAGCCTTTCGATGAGAGGGTGCTGCTCGCGCGGGTGAATGCTTTGTTCAGGAGGCAGCAAATCCAGCAGGATGCAAAAGAAATCATCCGCGGGGATTTCAAACTGGATACGGATTCATATACATTAAAGTATAAAGGGAAAGCCGTTTCGTTGACCTTAAAGGAATTCCTGCTGCTCGAAACACTAATGAAACACCCTGAACGCGTATATACACGGGACCAGCTGCTGGCAGTCGCATGGGATATTAATGCCAGCACAGAAATCAGGACGGTAGACTCTCATGTAAGGAATCTGCGCGAGAAATTAAAGCGGGCTTCCTTTCCAATAGAAAAGCATTTGGCAACCGTATGGGGCATTGGCTATCAATGGAAAATAAAATAAAAAGGAAAGTATGCACACATTCTGCAAACTTAAAGGGGATTTAACCTATAACCCCAACTTAAGAAAAGGAGTGAGCAGAATTGAAACCATACTGGAAATTTGCCGGAATGGTCGTGACCTCTACCATTATTATGTTCCTATTTAAATATTGGAGCACCTTTAAGGTGGATCATATCTTCTTCAGCGAGATGCGCGCATACATGGCTTTGCTGATGGGGGCAACCATGGCTGTGATCATGCTTCTCTTCATGAGAAATATGCTGAAAAACAAGAAAGCCAACATAGGCATCCTGACTGGCAGCATCCTCTTATTCTTTTTATCGCTATTCCTGATCCGGAGCCAGGCGCTTGTCGATGATGTCGATTATATGGAAGGCATGATTCCCCACCATTCCATCGCAATATTGACAAGCGAGCGTGCACAAATATCGGATCCAAGAGTAAGGAAGCTCGCAGATGAAATCATTAAAGCGCAGGTTAGGGAAATCGACGAAATGAAGCAGCTTATTGAAGATCTTAAAGATGAGGAATAATTGAAAAGAAAAATCAGCCTGGCAGGCTGATTTTTTCTTTTTACTGACCTCTCCAGCTCCTAAGCTATATCTGATGCTCCACCACAACCGTCATCCAGCCCTCTGCGTATTCCGCATAGATCCTTCCGCCATGCAGCTCGACAATCCTTTTCGATATGGCCAGCCCAAGGCCGGTTCCCTGGTTTTCTGTTCTCGCTTTTTCTCCTGTGACAAACCGGTCGAATAATTGATTCAAGTCGGCAACAGGAGGCTTATCCGTTCTATTGGAAATTTTCAGTACGGCCCTGGAACCCTCGGCATCCAGAGAGATTTCTATTGAAGACGGCTTCGTGCTGTATTTTATGCTGTTCGAGAAAAGATTTTCATAGACTCGGACCATCATTTCCACGTCCATCAAAATCTGGACTGGCTCTTCTGTAATAGCAGAATCAACGGTGAGCTGCTCCCGTTCCATGATAGGCATATACTCGCCGGCCATTTGCCTCAATAAAGCTGAGAGGTCGACCTTATCCATATTCAAGAGAACATCAGGACTGGCCAGCCGTGTGTAATCCAATAATTCATTCATGAGCGACTTAAGCCTTTGCGACTTTGAATAAGTTGTTTCCAGATACTCCTTTAATTCTGTGGTGTCCTGGTATTGCCCTTTTCTCAAGAGATCCAGATAGCCGATAATTGAGGTTAACGGCGTCCTTAAGTCATGGGAAACATTGGTGATCAGTTCATTCTTGGCGTTCTCAAGGCTTCTTTCATGCTCGAATCTGCTCTCAAGCTCCTTGGACATAAAATTAATATTACCGGCGAGCTGGGATAGTTCATCCTTCCCTTTGATATTGATCGTCAAGCCCAGCTGTCCTCCGGCTATTTCCTGGACACGATCGCTGATCATTTTCAAATAGAAAATCTTCTTGCGTACCAGCAAAAGGAAAACCAAAATGAAGCTTAAAATAATTATGGAAAAGAACAGGAACATGGTGACATTGTAAATCGGCACACTCAGCTCAGTCAGAAACTTAACATCATACATCCTGAAAATCATTTGAGAAAGCACAACCATCACAAAGAAAGATGCTGCAAAGCTGATGGCGATAGACCCCAGCAGTTTAAAAAACAGCCTGTTTTTCAGCATCATATCTTGTATCCCACTCCCCAGATGGTTTTGATGTAGATCGGATGCTTGGGATCTTCCTCGATTTTCTCCCTGATTTTTGTAATATGGACCATGACTGTGTTGTCCGACTTCAGCAGGTCTTCTTTCCAGACAGATTCATAAATCTTGCTGACGCTCATGACAATTCCTTTATTCCTCGCAAGCAGCTCCAGAATGTCAAACTCCTTCGGGGTGAGCCTGATCTCTTTTCGGCCTGCATACACCAGCCTTGTATCTGTATTAATCTCCAGGCTGCCAATCACAATCACATTTTTATCTGCTTCCGATTCTGTATTGTATTTCTTGTATCGCCTCAGGTGAGACTTGACCCTTGCGATCAGCTCAAGCGGGTTGAACGGCTTTGACATATAATCGTCTGCCCCAGAGGTCAACCCTTGGATTTTGTCCATATCCTCCGATTTCGCCGAGAGCATGATGATCGGCATATGCTGTTCTTCCCTGATTTTCATGCATGCTTCTATGCCATCCATTTCCGGCATCATTATATCCAGGATGATCAAATCGAATGCCTGCACTTCCAGCTTGCCTAAAGCTTCCAGGGCATTTTTTGCCTGGCTTGTCTCCAGTCCTTCATTTTCCAGATATACCGAAATCAGATGCCTGATTTCTTTATCATCGTCCACGATTAAAATATGGCCATCCACCCGTAACACATCCCATCATACTTCTTGTTTATCGTTGCTGCAGCTCATTACATAAGCCGGCGGAAAATTGCGGTACTCCCGCTTAATTTCTATATTCTTAAAAAATTGCTCTATATATGCTTTTTTCAGCATTGTATATTGAAAGGTGATAAAATGCCCGTCAGACCCCAGCAGCTTTCTGGTGTTATTTAAGATAGCATGGGACACAGGCTCAGGCAAACTGGCAAAAGGCAGTCCGGAGATGACAAAATCTATCTTCCCGAGCCCGTGGCTTTCAATATAAAAATCTATCTTCTCTGCCGACCCGTTAACAATGATCAAATTTTCTTCGTCCTGATATTTCTCCTTCAGCAAAGAATAAAATTCCAAATTGTTTTCAATCAGCAGGACGGTAGCATCAGGATGTCTGCAATTCAGGATCTTTTGGGTGAACACGCCTGTTCCAGGGCCATACTCGACAATCAATCTTGCGCTCCCGAATGCTGGGTCACTGACCATCTTTTCAGCCAGATAGCCGGTGCTTGGCAAGAGTGCCCCAACCTTTCTTGGATGCTTCAAATATTGCTGCAGGAATATATTCCCCTTCATTTCGCTTCACTCCATCTGTCGAATTTATACCTTTAGCATAAATTCAAAACCTGAAGAATTTCTTATGGAATTTATTAAGAATCATTAAGATGCTTATAAAGTAGTATGGGCTGGAGAACTCAAAAAAAGCCGCCTTCATGGCAGCTCAGATTTTAACCTTTATAAGAATAAGCCGGACTCCCTTTCACTTCGGTTTTTACCCTGAACAGCCCGCCTGACAAAGGATACTCTTTCAGCTGTTCTTCGTTCAGCCCATCTCTTGCAGTGGTGATGTACAAGTCCTTTAGGTCCCCACCCCCAAATGTACAGCAAGTCACGTTCTTGGCAGGGACCTTTATTTCTGACAGCCGCTTACCTGTATGGGGGTTCCACCTCGATACCTTGCCGCCGCAATAGTGGGCAATCCACAGCATTCCCTCTCCATCAATCGTCATCCCGTCTGGCGCACCGTCTCCTTCCGGAAAGCTGATGACTTCAGTGCGGTTTTCAATTGCCCCCGTTTCGAGGTCAAAATCAAAGCGGCTGATTTCTTTTGTTGGTGTATCGATAAAATACATGAATCTGTTATCCGGTGACCAAGCGAGGCCATTCGAAATGCCAAGCTGACCCAACTTTTTCTCAACTTGCTTATCAGTATCCAGACAATACAGCGACCCTTCAGCACCTGCACCCTGCTTATCCATCGTACCTGCCCAGAACCGGCCGGCAGGATCGCACTTGCCGTCGTTAAAACGATTAGTGGGAATATCGCTCTCTAATTCTATTATTAATGTGAGCTTCTCTGTATTGAAGTTAAGAAGATAAAGGCCATCCTCCAACGCTACTGCCGCTTCCTCCGCGTTTCTCGGCACAATCGTTCCTATATTCTGATCCAGCTTGATCTCCCGGTTTTCTCCTGAATCCGGGTTGAAGATATTCACCTTTTTCTCCTTGATATCCACCCAGTATAATAACTGCTTCTCTGCGTCCCAGCATGGACCCTCGCCGAGTGTTGCCTTTGCATCCAGGACTAATTCTGCTTCTCCCATTTTTAACACCTCGTCAATTGTTTAAGATTTACTTTATTATAAACTTTCCCGGGAGGAAGCGGCGGGAAACTCACAAGCAAACAATATAACAAACGGCTGTCAACTTAGTCGACAGCCTGGAGTGCAGCATGCTTTAAGGGCACTTATAAATTTTTTAGCAGATGGGTTCGAGTTTTCTTAGCTGGAACCATTATTTCGACTTTTCCCTGAAATAGTGGCTCCAGCTCTCTTACCTGGAACCACTATTCCGGCTTTTCTCTGAAATAGTGGCTCCAGCCCATTCATCTAGAACCACTATCCCGGCTTTTCTCTGAAATAGTGGCTCCAGCTCTCTTACCTGGAACCACTATTCCTGCGTTTTTCTGAGATAGTGGCTCCAGCTCTCTCATCTAGAACCACTATCCCGACTTTTCTCTGAAATAGTGGTTCCAGCTCTCTCATCTGGAGCCACTATTCCGGCTTTTCCCTGAAATAGTGGCTCCAGCTCTCTCATCTAGAACCACTATTCCGGTTTTTATCTGAAATAGTGGCTCCAGCTCTCTTACCTGGAACCACTATTCCTGCTTTTCTCTGAAATAGTGGCTCCAGCTCTCTCCTGGAACGCTAAATTTCCTTCCGCTCCACCCGCCGGATCAGCTCTTCCAGCCAGTAAATCGTATGCTCCATCCTGGTTGAAACATAGCCTTCCATGAATTCTCTGATGTTCTGCTGTGCCTCGCCGACATGCTTCTCGGCGTCTATGCTGCTGATCTGCTCCCAGCGGGCCTTGATGGCGTCCAGCTTTTTTTCCAGGATGGTGATGACTTTGCCGCGCTCCACATATTTAATATTGGCGATCGCGACGACCATCTCCCCGATTTGAGTGGATTTCTCGAATTCCTTGTAGATTTTCTTCGGCAATTCTTCACGGCCTTTAGCTGTTATGCCAAACACCTGCTTATCAGGGCGGTGTTCCTCTTTGATAATTTCGACTGTCTCAATGAGGCCCTGCTTCGCCAGTGTATCGAAATGGTAGTACAGCTTGCTTTCCGTCAGTCCGCTCAGCTGATCGAGCGGGATTGGTTCAGAAAGCTGTTTTTTTAATTTATACGGATAATTATTATCCTCCATCAGTTTGCTTAGGATGAAAATTTGAATGGACATATTATATCCTCCTGCAAGAAGACTCTTCTTCTTATCATAGCAAAACTAGGCGGTGACTTCACCTGCAGCCTTGAGAGCATCACCTGCATCAAGCTCTGGAACCCCCACTGGTGCAGGTTTGTGAAGGAACGCAACAATGGCGATATTGATCAGCATCGCAGCTCCCCCTATTGCAGCCATTGACCAGAGGTAAGGGCTTGGGCTGATGCTGCTGTACATATTGGCCATGTAAGCCTGGACAGAATAATACATCGGAGAAATATGGCTCATCCATTGGAATGGAGCATACATCATTTCGCGTGAGATGGTAGCGCCATTTGCTAATGTCTGCATCAGCAGTATCGGCAGGTTCAAGACCATGCCCCCTTCTCCGATCAGGAAGATCAGGACTGCCGTGAAGTTGAAGCAGACCATATAGTTCAGGATCTGCTGGCCGGCCATGCCGAAGAACAGATCGCCGCTTGGCTCATTGACCAGATACGCCACTCCGACGGCAACAGCTGAGGATACAACAGCAATCAGGAGGGCTGTTAATTGAACATATAGGAACAACCTGGTTTTGCTTGCTTTGCCGCGGCTTTCTCTGAAAGCAGCGACCAGCTGCATCGCACCAATCATGGCACCAACATAGCCGGCCATTGTCAGGAACATCGGCAGCATATTATTATTCATGCCAGCTGGAATCTTATTGATTGAAATGACATTTCCGCTATAAGCTGTTTCAATTTTCTTAGCCATCTCTGCTGCCTGGTCTTCCGGCAGATTAAAGTTCATCAGGACACCCTGTGCGGTTTGCTGTGAGAACTGGCTGCGCAGCTGGTTGTTAATTTCACCGACGACAGATTTCATAGTAGAAGAAACGGTAGTGGCCGAGGCTTCATTAATTGTAAAATCAATGCCTGTCGATCCCTCACCTTTTTGCAGATCCGCAGAGAAGGTTTCCGGGATTCGCACGACTAAAGCCAGGTCATTATGATTCAGGTCCTTAATGGCCTGCTTATTGCTTATATCTGTTTCAATTTCTTTAAAAGGCAGATTCTCCTGGAGCTGTCCGGCAATCTGGGCACCATAAGCGCCAGCATCTTCATTCACAATCGCAATCGGCATTTGATCGACATTCCCTGGAATCGCAGAATAGCCCGGGAGAAAAATGCCAAGCATCGCAGCGGCATAGAAGATCCCCATGAAAATCGATGCGATGGCCCCTCGTGTTTTTAGAAACTGCGTAAATTTCATTGTTGCTTTCCTTCCTTCTGTGAAATTTATATTACTTTTATAAATATACTTTATTAAAAGTACTTTAATTTGAGTACTTTGTTAGTTTATTGCATCTTTTAGGGAAAGTCAACATAAAAAAACTGCAGGCTTGGCGCTATGAAACGCAGCTTGCAGTCCTTTGAAAGTATTTAGATCTGAAGGGCAAATCACTCAAGTATGTACTAAACCGCATCCTAAAACCAGCTCAAAATCAGCACAAACAATCCGACACCACAGACCAGAATCTCAAAAAAATGAACTCCGACAACAACCATATGGCTGCTGTTTTTTTGATGAAAGCCGAGAAATGGGGCGTGCTGGTTGATATACAGGCAGGCACAGGACACCAGTAGAGCGGCATTGAGATGAAATTCTGTCCTGAGAGAGGTGGCATAAGGGCTGTAGCCTTCCTGGTCAATCACAAGGCTGATTCCGTATTTCTTGGATAAAAGCAAAGACAAGTTCATCAGAATGAATACAAGGAGGGCGAGGCTGAACGGATGCCTGCGGTAATCAATGAAGCGCAGCCAGCGGTAAGCTTTGCCCGATTCATCATCTTCCTCCGGCTCGGCTTTCGCCATATAAAGAACGAACCCGGCTCCAGCAGCAGCTGGGATTACTGTGAAAACTACATCGAGCAGCGGAAAACCCGGAAAGGCAAAAAAGACCGCAGCCAGGATGATTATCACGGCAATCAGCAAAGCCCAAATACGCTTATCTCCGTTTTGTGCCTTTGCCGCTAAAGGCTGGATATATTCCCTCATATCTTTTCTTTTAGAACCAGGGAAGCCTGAATCGCTTCCGCCGGCCTGCCCCTTCAGCACTTCCATAAAAGTAAAAGATATGAGCATAAGAAGAAGTCCGGCAAAGAGCCATAGGTAGGCGGCGGGCGGATAAGGAGCCGGATCTTCATAGCTGCTGATTATCCATATACCATCGCCCAGCAGACAGATCAGGCCGGCAAGCATCAAGTATGGCGCTATTTTATAAAGGAGCATAAGTTTCCCTCTTTTTTTCGCTCTTTTTCTCTTATTATATCAAAGAGGAAGCAGATGGAAATTCCCTGTCGGCTTCAGACATGGATGCGCTTACTTTTTGTGGGAATCTTATATGCCTACTCAAAGAATGATGTATTGAGCCGGACAACCAGCTTTCCGAACATCTCCTTTTCTTCTTCTGTCCAGTTCTTTAGAACCTTGTAATAATGGGCCCTTCGGTTTGCGATATCTGCTTCCAGCTTTTCTTTTCCCAGGTCTGTAATCGAAAATACACTTACTCTGCCATCGTTTGGATCTGAGCAGCGTTTGATGAGCTCTTTCGCTTCAAGTGACGCAGCCTGTCTTGACAGTGTCGAGATATCAAGCTTAAAAGCTTCAGCAAGCTCCTTTACGCGGGCTGGGCCGAATTCATCAAGCTGTCTGAGAAGCAGATAGGCTGAGCGCTCCAGCTGGCCGATCTTTTTTTCCGACTGCTCAAGATAGACTGCCTTGCGGATGAAGGTCGCCAATTCGTATTCTATTAGTTCAACGTCGTTTTGTTTCTCTTTTGACATGCTTTCCCCTCCTGATATGGGTGGCACATAGATTGACAAAGCTTAAAATGCTTGTATAATACAAATATATACTTGTACTATACAAACATTTATCTGAAAAGTAAAGTGATTTTGAAAGGAGGAACGCTGTTCTTATTTTCCAGAACGGCTATGACTATCATGAAATGGCTTCAAATTGTCCTCCAAATCTGTGTACTATACGCCTTCACCTTTACTGGTGATGTAATCCAGCGGGCTTTTCATATACCAATACCAGGCAGCATTATCGGACTCTTGCTGCTGCTTGCCTGTCTGCTGCTTCATATTGTGCCGGTCATCTTTGTGAAAGACGGAGCAAGCTTCCTGCTGTCGATTCTGCCTCTCCTGTTCATCCCGTCGATGGCAGGTGTCGTCAATTATCCGAGCCTGCTTTCCGCTACCGGAGCAGTACTGGCTGCCATTGTTGTCGTGAGCACGATTGCCACGATCGCCGCTGCAGGCCTGATGAGCCAGTTTTTAGAAAACCGTGCCGATAAACGAAAGGAGAAAAGAGCGTGCAAAGCATTATCATCGCAATCCTGATGATTTTCTCGACCATCAGCATCTATATGGTGATGGCTTCTGTATATAAGCGGTATTCTTATCCTGTGTTCATTCCTGTCCTAACTTCAACTATCATTATTGTAGCCCTGCTTGCAGGACTGCATGTGCCATATAAGGAGTATATGACAGGCGGAAAATGGATCCACTTCCTGCTGGGTCCTGCCGTGACGGCCCTTGCCTACCCGCTTTATACCCAGCGGGAAGTCTTGAAAAAATACAGCCTGCCGGTACTTGGCGGTGTGTTCACGGGCTTGTTCACCGGTATGATCACCGGCATGCTGTTTGCTATGCTGCTCGGGATGAACCACGAGCTCATCCTGTCGCTCATCCCTAAATCGATAACCACGCCCGTTGCCATGCAGATCGCAGACGGTATTGGAGGCATTCCTTCCATGACCGTCATCTTTGTCACACTCGCCGGTTTCTCAGGTGTCCTATTAGGCCCTTCTATCATCAAGTGGGTACGGATCCGCTCCTCGCTTGGCCGCGGCATCGCACTCGGCAGCGCCTCACATGGACTCGGAACTTCAAAGGCGTCCGAGTACGGCGAAATCAGCGTCTCCATGAGCTCTGTATCCATGACTCTATGCGCTCTCCTCGGATCGGTGTTCGGCCCGATTATCGTGTGGCTGTTCCATATTTAAAGACAGCCTGCTTTCCATATTGGAAGGCAGGTTTTTCACATAACATGGATGTGCCTTTTCCATCTCCCCTAAGGGGCTTACTTCACAATCAGCACCGGACAAGCCGCCCGCTTGGCAACCTTATGGCTCACACTTCCCAGTACGAATTCCTGCAGGACATTCAGCCCCCTGCTTCCAATGATTACGATATCAGCTTGATTTTTATTGGCATAGTCGACAATGCAGGGGCCAGGGTCACCATCCAGTACAATGATTTCATATTGAACTCCGGATTCCTTTGCAAGCTTCTCAACCTCGGCAAGCCGCCTCTTTTTTCCCTCGCCAAGATTCGCAGTATTCCAGTGGCTCAGCGTTTCCGACTTTGCTTTATCAGGATCGGCGACATAGACGATTTCAATTTTAGACCCTGAACTGCACTTGGCGATATGGATGGCATTTTCTGCAGCTCTCTTGCTGTGCTCTGAACCATCTGTTGCTAATAATATCTTTTGGTACATATGATAACCTCCTGATATCAAAATGATGACGCTTTCAAATTTAAGGGAATAATACCTTACCTTCAACTCTATTTATATTCTAAATAGCTATGGCGCAGGATACAAAAGGAAATATCGCCCCCTTAATCATTTTTATTCCGCTCGCCTTTCTTTTAACAGGAACAAACCCGAAGATATCGTCCTCCTGCCGGATGGACGGCAGAAAACGATTTTGAAACCGGTGAGCAGACTTGTACAGCCGTTTTCGTTATTCCCCGCGCCGCTTTTCCTGATACAAGAGATGATGTTACAGTATAAGAGGCAGGCCAAATCTATTAACTGTCCGCCGAAATAAGTCAGGAAATTGAAAGAGGAGGACTTTTTAACATGAAAAACAAAGGCAAACATTACATAGCCATTTTTACACTTTTATTAGTCCTGTTGTTAGCCGCTTGCGAAAGCTCATCTGGTGTATCAAATGATGATACCGACAAGCAGCAAAATAATGATTCGTCTCAAAATGCAGATCATGATTCTTTTGGTGCCGACTCTCAAGCAGACGACTCAAATACCGGCGGCGCAAATACTGAGGACAGCTCCTCAGTGAAAGAAGAAGAACCTCCTGCTAATGATACGGAGAATAGCCTGAAGGAAGAGTATCTCCAAAAACTGAATGCCAGCAAAAAAGAAGCAGACGCTTTAGAAGCGGCAGATTCATCAACATACGCTTTGAAAAAAGTAGAAAATGACCGTTGGGAAATTTGGGATGACAGGCTCAATGAAATTTATGGAGTTCTACAAGATCGGCTTCCGGCAGAAGAGATGGAGTCTTTAAGGGAGGAACAGCGCGATTGGCTAAAGGAACGTGACGCCCGCGCATTGGAGGCATCCCTCAAATATGAAGGCGGTACACAGGAACATTTAGAATATGTTGCCGTCCTGGCCAATCTCACCGAAGAAAGATGCTATGAGCTGGTTGAAACTTATATGAATGAAGCTAAATAAGGGACACACATAAAGGCATTGCTTCTGCGCAATGCCTTTTCTTTTTAACTTCATGTATTGCGAAGCGGAAACAGTTCAACAGGGGATAGTCTTCCAGGCGGCTGATTTAGAAAAGCTAATGATCCGTTCCAGCACTGAAACCAATTGCCGCCCGCTAGAACTGGTTCTGCCAGATGCTAGTCCAGCTTTACGCTCACATGCTTCCCCTGCTCAACCACATCATGGGATTCATCGACAGCATCGCTCGTCAACAGATCCACCGATTGATAGTCATCATTCTTTTCCAGGATAAAGCCCATGCTGCCCTTTTTAACGGAATTGCCTTCGATTTCCCCGGTCAGCTCTTCCAGGTAAATGTCGTCTTCCCATGTTTTATGCTCGCCGCTGTTCATCTTCAGGGCCGCAATCGGATTAAATTTGACTGATGTATCGGAATTGTTTTCTATTTCAATGCTTACCTTTACAAAGTCGAATGCTTCTTCATGGGTAAAAGCATGGAAAAAGTCGATCATACTGTAGTCCGGTACATAGTGAAGCACCTTGACATCTTTGACTGTCATCGTTATCGGCCCGACCTTTATGGTCTCATTGACCGGGCTGTAGGCTTTCAGGGTAAGCTCGCCCTTGAGGTCCTTAACGGTCTCGCCAACAAGCACCAGATCGCGGTCGTCTGTCACCTGCGGATTGGGCACATATACATCCTTTTTGACTGCTGCAGAGGCCTTGACCGTCGCCTCGCCGCTGTCTGGGGTTTTTTGGGTTTCAGATTCCGCCGAACAGCCGGCAAGGGCCGCTGCCAGCATGATGAGAACCAGCTTTTTCAAGTGAGTATCCTCCCTTAAGAAAAAGCTCCCGATGCGCTGGGCAGCGGGAAGCTTATTGATGTATTAGTTATTGAACCACCAGTTTGACTTGTTTCCTTTGCTTTTCAGCAAATCGAAAATGATTTCGGCATGGTCTGTATTGTTTACCTGGCCGGCAAAGCGTTCTTTGTGAGGGCCGTAAGCATAAACTGGTACATCCTCACCTGTATGGCCGCCAGTAGTCCAGCCTGTGTAGGATCGCTTGTTAAAAATATTCTCGATTGCATTATCAATATCCACTGCCTTTTTTGAGGCTGCTGCATCTTTAACCGCCTTGATTTCCTCCGGTGTCAGGGCTAGCTGCTTCTGGTCGATGTACGTTTTCAGTGTTTTTTCAACATCTGCGCCATTGGCGATTTCTGCAGCCATGAAATCAGGTGTTTTCTTTGCAGCTTTGATTGGGTCCGCGAACCAGTTGTATACGCCGTAAGCTCCAATGGAGTAACCGCCTGTTGAGTGGTCAGCTGTTGCCACTACAAGTGTATTCTTGTCTTTCTTGGCAAATTCGATAGCTGCTTTATAAGCCTTCTCGAAGTCTTCCATTTCACTCATGGCCCCGACGATATCATTATCGTGGCCGGCCCAGTCGATCTGGCTTCCTTCTATCATCAGGAAAAAGCCGTCCTTGTCGTTATTCAAGCGTTTAATGGCTGCCTTTGTCATTTCCTCAAGTGATGGTGTCTCAGCCGGGCGATCGATCATCTTTGGAAGACCGCCTGGAGCGAACAAACCAAGAATCTGGTCATTCTTATCAGCCAGCAGCTGTTTTTTGTCCGTTACATAGCTGTAGCCATCCTTTTTGAACTCTTCTGTCAAGTTGCGGTCTTCCCGCACAAAGTTTGACAGGCCTCCGCCAAGAAGGACATCCACCTTATGCTTGCCATTGATCAGCTCATCATAATAATCATCTGCGATGCCATTCATGTTCTTGCGGGTTTCATCGTGTGCGCCAAATGAGGCAGGAGTCGCATGAGTAATCTCAGAAGTTGCCACAAGTCCTGTCGCTTTGCCTTTTTCCTTTGCGGCTTCCAGTACAGTTTTCACTTCTTTTTTGTCGTTATCAACGGCGATAGCGGCATTGTAGGTCTTAACGCCTGCTGACATCGCAGTCGCTGCAGATGCAGAGTCGGTGATATTTTCAGAAGGGTCTTCCGGATAGGTCATTTGCTGTCCGACAAGATATGGATCAAATGCAGTCTGTTCAACGCCAGGTGTTTTTGGGTTATCTTTCATATAGCGATAGGCTGAAGTATAGGAAACACCCATTCCATCGCCAATCAGGAAAATGACGTTTTTAACTTTTCCGCCTTTGTCTGCCTGTGCATCCTTCTCAGGAGCAAAAGACATGATGCTTCCAAGCGCAACAGCAGACATCACAGCGATAGGAAGAATTTTTTTGCTCAAACGGCCTTTCTTTAACATAGGATCAACCTCCTGTTATGTATGATTCTATTAAAACTATAAGGAAGTTTTGTTGACGGCAGTTTAAGAGATAGTAAAGGGATTGTAAAAAATGTATGAAAAATCTTGGTTGTGATATAAAGGAACCGCGAATATGTTTGCGCTGGCAGGTTGAAGTGCTTTGCGGCAGCGTTTAGTTGTCTTGAGTACCTCATGTCAGGTTTTTGAAGCACTGTGAGGGGCTGGTGAGCAATTCTGAGTGTCTCATGTTTGGATTTTGAGGTACTGTGAGGGGCTGTGGTACCCTTTTGAGTGCCTCAAATCTGGCTTTTGAAGCACTCTGAAGGGCTGGTGAGCAATTATGATTGCCTTATATCCGGCTTTTGAGGCACTCTGACACTCCGGTGAGCTCCCTAGAGTGCCTCATCTTACGGTTTTGAAGCACTCCGGCACCCCGGCAGGCTCTCTGGAGTGTCTTATATCATCCGATAGTACTTTTACAGCCAAACCCATCCCTTTTAAGAGTCTTATGTTTTCCACATCTGGATAATAATATTAAAAACCTTCCGAAATTCTCTTTACTTCATCTGTCAGTCCAATTTTTTTCATTGCCTCTATAACAACAACGTAAATTTCTGGATATTCCATCAGGTCAAGGTTAAGCTGGGTGTTCCTGAATAGTGCGAGCTTTGAGGCAGTGGGTGCTGCCAAAAGATACTCTTCCACCTTTTTCTTATCAGGCACTTGATGTGGTTGGAATGGAAAGGGAATATGTTCTTCGCCTTGAAGAAGCGGCGCTGTTACCCCCAAGCCATCCTGCGTTTGAATGCTTATTACTTTTTGACGCTCAATTGCTGCGGTTTCCACATATCGGTATGGATTCTCAATATGTGGCACCTGAATATTCTCCCGCAGAAACTTTTCCGCTTCCTCCCGAACCAGACTATCTTTTTCAGAAAGCATATTCGACAAGCTTTCGGCTTCTTCTGCCCAGCGCGCTTTAGCAGCCAGATACTTCTCTTCACTGCCGAATTGATTATAGAACAGACTGCTGTCAGTCAGATTAATACCCAGAAATTCTTTTATATTCCTGGCTACTATACGAGTTGGAGCGTCAAAATCCATAGGAGAAACACATACGATTGGCGCAGTCTCTAGATCAGCTGCAGAACCATAGTCAGTCAGAAATCCATAATGAACACCATCGACTCCAATTCTTCCAAAGACGACCACATCGCTAGGCGTGTTAAAATACCGGTCACCCTCCATCGAGAGGTAAAACTGAAAGCAAAGATAAAATTGCTCAGGGTCATCAAGCATACTTTCAAATTGAATTAATTTTTCAAGTGTTGCTGGTATATTGTATTTTCCAAAGTTACTATTCATTTTTTGCCCCTTGTATGTTTTAGATTATTCTACCAGTTCGAAGGGGATAGCGGACTCTATTCAACGCCTATATATCTTAAAATTTCTTGAAGCCCATCAACTTACGTCTAAAGCCTGTGATTTACTGCTCACACCCCATCTTCATCAAGCAGGAAAAAGTCAAACAATTCCCAATCCCCCCTTTAGCCCCCAAGCACCTAATGTTACACTAATAACAAATGGAATTATTTTGAAATGGGGTAGCTGGTATGGAAGACATCATATTAGAGATTAAGGATTTGAAAAAGAGCTATGGATCAAAGTCAGTACTGAATGGTGTTTTTTTTCAGGTGAAGCGCGGGGAGATCATTGGCTATATCGGTCCTAATGGTGCCGGGAAGAGTACGACTGTCAAAATTATGCTGGGGATTGAGGATGGTTATTCAGGCGGGGTGAAAATCTTTGGCCAGGATATTTCTAATGGAAAGATCGATTATAAAAGGAAAATCGGCTATGTGCCGGAGATTGCCGAGGTCTACGACAACCTGACTGGCCATGAGTATTTAACTTTTATCGGCGAGCTGTACGGAATTGATTCTGACCTTGCCAGCTATAAGGCAAAGACCTTGATGGAGCTGTTTGGCATCGGTGAGGTCTATTATTCCCGGATTGCTTCTTATTCGAAGGGAATGCGGCAGAAGCTGCTCATCATTTCGAGTTTATTGCATAATCCGGACCTCTTGTTTTTCGATGAGCCCATCAATGGCCTGGATGCGAACAGTGTCATGATTTTTAAAGAGATTATGGCCCAGCTGGCTGTGCAGGGTAAAACGATATTCTATTCTTCTCACATTATGGATGTGGTCGAAAAAATCAGCAGCCGCATCATCCTCCTTCATGACGGGAGGATCGCAGCTGATGGCACCTTTGAAGAGCTGCAGCAGACCACGGAAGGCTCGCTTGAACAGATTTTCAACCAGCTGACCGGATTTAGCGAGCATAAGGAACTTGGCGCCAGATTTGTCTCGATTGTAGGGGAGATGTAAGGATGCAGGACTATCAGACTCTCAAAATACTGGACCGTTTTGAGCGGATGTTCACCAGATTTGGCGTAGACTACAAGGTTATGAGAATGATCCTGCAAGTAAAGCTGACGATGGATGGGCGGCGTGTGCCAACCGTATTTGCACAGAATGCGAGGAGGGCAGAAGACAAGGAAAAGAGCAATCAGTATATAAAATCACTATGGATTTATGTTTTATTTGGACTGTTTATGATTCCCTTTCTGCTGATGGGTGAGAACTACCTTTTTCAGCTGAGCCTTTTTTATGGGATTTTCACCTTTTTTGTCATGACCTCGATGATTTCCGATTTTTCTTCGGTCCTGCTGGATATCCGCGACCGGAATATCCTGTTTCCCAAACCTGTTGACCGCAAGACGATCAATACGGCGAAGATGGTCCATGTTGTCATTTATCTATCATTCCTTACCATCGCGCTTGTCACGATTCCTTTGTTTGTCGGGCTTTTCAAAATTGGACCATTGTTCTTCCTGACCGCAGTCATCAACATCATCCTGATTGACCTGTTTATCGTAGGATTGACCGCGCTTATCTATCTGGCATTCCTGCGCTTCTTTGACGGGGAAAAATTAAAAGATCTTATCAATTATGTACAAATTGGTTTGTCGCTGATGATTATGGTCGGCTATCAATTGCTGATCCGCTCCTTCGCCATCATTGATTTCACCGTTTCACTGGAGCCAAAATGGTGGCAGGCATTCATCTTCCCGATGTGGTTTGGGGCCAATACGGAAATGGTGCTGAACGGCAGCTTCCAGCCGTTTTTTATCATCTTTACAGCTTTAAGCATCGTGGTTCCGCTCCTGAGCATCTGGATTTATACGAAATTCAATTCATCTTTTGAGCAAAACCTTCAGAAGCTTGCCTATCACGGAAAAGCGAAGGATAAGAAGCGCAGTAAAGCCGGCCAATTTTTCCTTAAGGTGCTTTGCCGTTCAAAGGAAGAAAGAGCATTCTTTAAATTTTCCAGCAGCATGATGAAAAATGAACGGGATTTTAAGTTGAAGGTATACCCTTCTTTAGGGTTTTCCATTGTTGTTCCGTTTCTAATGATTTTCAGCAGCTTTGATACAGACCTCAGCCGTCTGGAGGGGAGCAATTCCTATTTATCCATTTATTTCAGCATGATCATCATCCCGACCATCATGATCCTTCTCAAGTATTCAGGAAAATATAAAGGAGGCTGGATTTTCAGAGCCGCGCCTTTAGACCAGCTTGGCCCCATGTTTAGCGGTACCATAAAAGCTTTTATCATCAAGTTGTATCTTCCCATCTACTTTATATTGAGTGTGCTGTTTGTCCTGCTTTTCGGGGTAAGAATTGTGCCGGATCTTATTGTCGTGTTTATCAATGCCTGTGCCTATGCGGTCCTTTGCTTCATGATCCTGAAAACAGCGATTCCGTTTTCGGAGTCTTTTGATCAGTATAATCAGAACGGCAATGGTGTGATAATATTCGGGCTGATGCTGGTTGCCGGCTTATTTGCCGGGCTTCACTATTTCAGCACATTGCTGCCGTATGGGATCTATCTGTATTTGGCTATTGCCCTCATTTATCTGGCTGTTTTTTGGAAGCTGGCTTTTAAGGTTACTTGGAAGGACGTCCTTGAATAGGATGGCACAAAGAAGCCGCCATGTTTTGGCGGCTACTTTTTTTACTGCGACAGCGATTGTGCATATTGCTTTATAAGATTCTTTATCAAAGGATTCAGCTCTTCAGGGAGCTCATCTGCTCTGAAAAATTTTGCCTCAGTCGTTTCCAGTCCGTCCGCTTTAAGATCGCCGCCCTTAATATCCTTCGAGATATAGGCAATTGTCACAGGATAAAATTCATCACCGTTCGGCAATTTCACATGATGCTCTTTTCCTGAAAACACACCTGCCAAATCAAGCCTTCCTATTTCAATGCCGGTTTCCTCCAATACTTCCCTTCTTCCTGCTTCTTCAGTGGATTCGCCCAATTCAATGAATCCCCCGGGAACGCCCCAGCGGCCGTCTATTCTTTTTTGCAGCAAAAATTCTCCCATATCATTGATGACCGCTACTGCAACGCCAACCAATATCAGCGGCTCATTGCCGACAGCTCTGCGCAAATCTTCTATATACCCCATAATGACCTCCCTAGTTACCCGCTATGAAGTATATATTTCTATAAGGATATACATTCTCCTTCCTTTTCTCCAGAACTGTCTAATCTCGTGATTCTCACTTATGGCGAAAACTCCACTTCTTAGTTTTTCCCAGTAAAATAAAAAAGTCAGTCAGCCATTTAGAAATAAGAGCCACAAATGCATACCCTGCAAACAGCAGCAGGAAGTTCTCTTTTCCGCGAAAGTGAAAGAGTCCAAGCCCCACCATGGTTGGTTTTAATATAAATGCCAACACAAGGCAAAGCGGAAGCATCCAGATATAATAATTTTTCTTTGTATTTATAATGAATTGATAGTAGAGCATGTAAACGACCGGTACAAAAGATGCATCAAGAGTGATGCTGGAAGGAAGCAAGGGCAGAAGCTTAAAGGGATAGATCCACAGTCCCCTTTCCGTGGCAATGATATCTGTATAGGTAAAAAAGATATGCACACTGTATCCATAAAAACCAAGCTGGAGGGCCCTCTTCCGGTCAATGAAAAGGATCAGGACGATGAGCGGGAAAACAAACATGGCAATGACAATCCATGTTTGCCAATAGAACAAATTCGAAAACTCATGCCAATAATCTACCAGTCGGCCATTCTGTTCTATTTCCTCCCTCATAATTTTCCCCATTAAATCGAGCCGGTCTTTTTCCAAAATGGTTTCCCTCACTTTTTTATCATTAGTATCAATCACAAGTGGGGTTTTATTCACTAACTTCTATATATTAGGACAGAAAGTCTTATGAAGACAGCCAGCTTGGATTCATCTGTCTAGCCCAAACTCGTCAGCATAACCATGATGCCGTTCGTTAACCCGTGGATTAAAACAGACGGCCAAATTGAACCTGTCCTTTCGTACGCCAGCGCGAAAAGAATGCCGCTGAAGAAATTGACGGGCATGACGTTATAGGTCGGGATATGAATGATGGTAAAGATGAGCGAGCTGAGCAAAAGCGCCCCTGTCAGTCCCATCCGTGCCCGCAGCCAGCGATACAAGAAGCCCCGGTAAAAGATTTCCTCATATATCGGCGAAATGACAGCCGCAGAAATAAAGGCAATGAGAACGGTAAAGAAAGTTACATTCTGCTGCATGGCCTCTGTTTTGCTGTTTTCCCATGTATTGCCTATAAAGCTGGTAAGCACAACAATGATGACGGCGCCGATCAGCAGGACTGCCGAATACAGCCCAATGAGCTTCCAATCCTTCAGGCTGTATGCTTTTACTCCGACTTCCTTCCATGACAGCCTTCTTGGGCGGAGGGCAATAAAGTATATCCCCAGCATAAGAATGATGGCTATGGTCAGCCCGGTTAAAGTCCCGGCATATAAATCATCCTTGAAGAGCTCAGCGTATATCGGCTGGACCAAAAGCTTGATGCCTCCAATTACAACAATAAATTCAAGCAGCATTAATAAAATGAATTCTCTCCAGCCCCACGGGTCCTGCCTTTTCCAGTTGGTTGTATCTGTTTCCATTCTCCGTCCCTCTTTCTTTATTAAATGGTATAATCTAACTATATTAGGTGACGCAGCGTAACCCGCAAGCTTTTTTTAGGAGGAATTCCAATGAAACGCTGGACAACCGGAGAAGTAGCGAAGCAGCGCAATATTTCTGTCCGTACACTCCGCTATTATGATCAGATCGGACTTCTGGCCCCAGGCTTTAAAGATGAGAATGGAAAGCGGTTTTATTCAGAGGAAGACTTATTTACATTAGAGAAAATTATGATTCTCAAGTCCCTTTCACTTCCGTTAGAGGAGATCCGCGAAGTACTGAAACAGCTTTCTTATAAACAAATCTTAGTATCCCACTATAATTACCTGCAGGAGCAGCTATCAGAGCTGCAAACAAGCATCTCCAACACAGCATCCCTGATCAATATGACCGATTTGGAGGAATCACTAGCCTGGGACCGTGTCGCTGAGCTTGTGCAGCAATCACAAAAGCGTTCTAAGAAATGGACCGACTATTTTCAGGAAGAGGAAAAAGCGTTCCTGGAAAAATCAATCCCAAACCTGGGCAGCAATGATGAAATTACCCAGCAGTATATTTCCCTGCTGCGAAGAATTGAAAGGTGCGTGGAAAACCACATTCCAGCCGAGTCAGACGAAGGCTTTGAGATTGCTTCCGAGTTAATCAGACTGTCACAGTTAAGCTTCCAGGGAGATTCAGAGCTGATGGACAAATTTTGGGAAGTCAGAAAAATGCCTGCCGAGGAAACAGGCCTATATCCAGTATCTGAAGAGGTGCTGGAGTTTGTGGAGCGCTGTTTGGCTTATGCAGATTCAAGGGCTGGCAGCTAACATGCAATCGTACTTAGCAGGAAAGGAGCCTCATGCACACGATTAGAATAATTATAGAAGGATGTGTACCTCCATGGACAATCGTGTTCATATTTTTGTTTGGATCACAATGATCACAGTGCCGTTCTTCTCTTTTATCAAAACAGGCAATGGGGAAAAAGCCGTTTTCATTTTTATCATTGAAGTGATTTTGTATTTCACTTTCGCCTTGTTCTGGCTCCGGCGTATGACTAAAAGGCAGGAGGATTCTGAGGTTTGGGTGATCGATAAAATGACCGATGAAGATTTGAAGGAGTTCACCATTCCGTTATTGGCTAAATTAGGCTATACCATTTCAAGGCTTGAGAGAGAAACTTCAGATATCAGCTTTTTGCTGGGGACGCCAGCGGGCAAAAAAGCGATTGTTAAAGTAAAAAGCCATAAAAGGGGTATTGGGATACGCCTTGTGCAGCGGACTTTCAAACAAATGGATGCTTATGAAGCTGACGAATGCTGGGTGATCACCAATTATAGCTATACTCCTCAAGCCTCCGAATATGCCAGGAAGCTTCCTATACGGCTGTATGAGCGGGAGCAGTTTATAGATTGGATCCTGGCTGTGGGAAAGGGGAAGAGAATTCGGGAATAAAATATTTTCTCCTTTTCCGTACAATTCTGCCCTTCCTATCCGTCCTATCAATAAAGGAGCTGATTATATGGTGACAGACCAAGAACTGATAAGCAAAGCACGTGAGCTGAAGGAGATGTTTACTGAGCTGGCAGAGACTCATTCCGGGCAGCTTTGGAATTATTGCCGCTATCTGACCGGATCTCCGTGGGATGGCGAGGATTTGTTTCAGGAGACGATGCTGAAGGCATTGGGCGGATTATTTCAAAGATGGCATCCGACAAATACAAAATCCTATCTGTACAGGATGGCCACTAACATCTGGATCGATCACTGCCGCAGGGAGAAAAGAAATCTTGGCACATTAGACGAAGAAGAGATCCCAGCGGTTGAATTTACGGAGACGCTGGAGCTTCAGCAGGCACTCGGCTGCCTTGTTGAGCTGTTCAAGCCCAGGCAAATCGCCGTATTCCTGCTGTTTGAAGTCTTTCAGTTCAAGGCAGAGGAAGTGGCAGGCATGGCCAGGACCACGCCGGGAGCCGTTTATGCCACAACGAGAAGGATGAAGGAGAAACTGAAGCAGCTTAATAGTCCCGAAACTCCCACTCGTCACTTCAACCACGAAAATGAGCCGGTCATCAAAGCCTACTTAAAGGCCTTAAACGAAGGCGATGTCGAAGCTGTCCTGAATCTGATCAGCGACCAGGCCCAAAATGAAGCGCCATTAGGCTTCGCGGAATTTAGCAAAGAAGAGATGCGGAATGGCTCGCTGCGTTATGGATTGCCTGGATACAGGGCAGAACCCCGTATACTTTGGGGCAAGCCGGTTATTATTGTTTTTGCCGACGAAGGACTGGGCCCGCTCATCCATGATATTCAGTACCAGGAAACCGAAAACGGGAAAATCGTCAGGCATGTAAGCTATTTTTTCCGGAAGGAATTCATTCTCGCAGCCGCAGAGGAATTAGGTGTGCCGGCTCAGCTTACAAAGCCGCCTGTGGATTGGGCGAGATAATGATTAAAAGGCAGATTTTGGTCTGTCTTTTTCTCTTGTAAAATCTGCCCTACCTGGCTGTACTTTTTTCCAATGCCAGCCACTCTAGCGCCTTCTCCAAGTCAGCATCCCGCTCCAAGTGCTCGGGTGTCCAAGGGACATACAAATCCGGCTCTATCCCCTTGCCTGTCATCCCCATGCCTCTATCGATCCGTGAGAGCCTTGAAGTGGGATACATGAATTCAAATCCGTTATCCCATTTCTTGCTTATAAGATTGGCATAATCATTTAATCCCTTTGTCGGCCTGCCGATGACCCGGACTTTACTGGACTTTTTGCAAAGCTCAACAAAGGAATCACCAGAGCTGCCGCACATATAATCTGACAAAACTGCAACTGATTTAGGATTTTTGGTGCCTTTAACAAAGGTGTCAGGCACAATATCTTCAAAGTCAAACTCTACGAACCCTTTTCCTTTGTTCTTCTCCCACTCCCGAATAAAAACCTTAAGGAATTGCTGTGCCTCCTCCCCCTGGATGCCTTCCAGTTCCGGGAGCGTTTCTGCCAGGAATCTGCCGGCGTTCGAATGGGTGCAGTTAAACAGCATCGTGTCCTCTCTGTCAGCGAGCTCCACGCCTTCTTCAGGCATTATATACGGCATTAAAGGATAATAGCTGGAGTCGCTTCCTCCATAATTGACCCGGACATCTATAATCCATTGGTCTGCTGATTCAAGCAGAACCCTATTATCATTGACCAATTTTACAATAGCATCTGGATTTGCAAAATCAGTAATGGTGAATAGCAATGTATCCTGATTCACCTTTTCCACAGTATAGTCTGGCGTATATCCTGGTTTTTCATAACTATTGAAAGTGATTTTACAAACATTCCCCTGTTCATCCTGTATGTCGCCATATTCATACAGCGAAAGGATCGGCATCCAGTCTTCCCGTTCTGGATGGTTAGCCTTCAAAAGCCGGCTGTGCTTTTCTTTCAGTTCCGGGATAGTGAAGCCCCCAAGTGAAATAAATGCCATTCCCATTTTACATCTTGTTCATTATTCGCCCCCGTAACATAAAGGCAGTCCTTATACCGCCTGACTCGGAATCCCCTGTCCAGCGGCTTTCTTTTTTCCGCCAAGCTGTCAACAAAGTAAATATGGTGGTCCTGAAAGTCCAATAAATAGCCTCTTACTGTATCTGCAAAATGTTCCCTGGTCAGCATATTGTTTTCTTTTAAAAGCTGTATTTTTTCAAAATAAGCCTCTGGATGATCCCATCCCTCTTTATCAATGCACCCCGCGTAGTCGTAATGCATGATTTCTATAATCTCTCTGAAAATCTGTTCCATTCTAATCCTCCGCCATCATTATTATTCCTTTTATTACCTATTCTATGTCATTAGAAGTTTGACCTTCTTTGAAGGCGTAAACTGTTCTTCCTTTAAGACACTTGGAATAATATGTTAAAATATGATAACAGTCTTAAAAACAGGGAGCTGAGAAATTGAAGCGGAGAATAAGCCTTTTACTGCTTGGCTTGATGTTTATTGCCAGTGCCTGTTCCTCTCAAACGAATGGAGGAGCCGATTCTTTTAAAGATCAAGCTGCCGAGGAATTTGAGACAGATGTATATATCCCTGAATATGAGAAGTATCCCATCACCTCTGCAGAGATTAAGTATCCGCCAACAGGTGACAAAAAGGATCTGGTTATGGTCTATTCGAAAGAAAAAGGCAAGATAAGGGACAAAGAGTTTATCGAAAAATATGAGAGCTCAATGGATTCGAAGGTTCTGTACGGGCTTTATGATGGGGAGCCTTGGCTTTTCATCATCACATACAGCAATTTCGAGATCATTGATGGCGACAATGACAGCAAGATAAAGACTGTCAACGGTGTGGATGTTCATTATAGAGAGATTTCAGCGGATACAGATATGCTATTAACATTCTTCAATCTCGAGGATGGCTCTTATAATATTGAGTTTTCATTGAGAGAGGGAATGACTAAGGAAAAGGCGTTTGAGGTTGTTGAGGGTATTATTGAGAATAATGGGTAGAGGGATGGGGTATTCCCTCCCTTTGTTTTTTTGCCGGACAAAAGTGCCGGAGCGAATAGTCCGATAAGAAACCTTATTGTTTCTTATTGCGTTTTTCATCAAAATACGTCCAGGTATAATAAACAATCCAAAATACAATCAGCACTAGATAAGAATAGGTATTCTTTATGGGGAGAACAAAAATGACTAAATAACCAATAATTAACGTAATAGGCATCAGCGTCCAATAAATTTTATCTTTAAAAGGCTTCAAGGGCAGGCCCCTCTTTCTAACAGCATTATTTTTCATCATCCGATAATCTTTTGTTTTAGTTATTGAAATACTGTTGTCGTTTGCAAAATCAATTAGGTCTGCAAAGAAAAATGAACAACACGGATATTTATCCCTTTTTTCACTTGTATAATAGCCCCCTTGGTCATCAATGCAAAATCCAGCAGGAACAGGTCTCCTGATCCAGCCAAATAAGAGCCTAGGGACCTGTCCCCCTGGTTCCCTTTCTATTACTACGTTAAAGGTATCAAAATGTTTCATTGCTTATGAAAACAAATTTGAGTGGCTGATTCTTCATACCGGATTTTTGTGGCGGCAGTAAAGCGAGCTAAAGTAAGTAACGGTGGAAGTTCACTATAGCGACTGCTGGGGATACTGATTTATTAATAACTTTCTTTCTGTCTCGTAGAAGGCTCTTATAATAAGAGGAATAACTAAGGAGAAGGCGTTTGAGGTTGTTGAGGATATTAAATAAAGGCAATGACTAAAGGGATGGCGCTCTCCATCCCTTTTCTGAACTTTGCTGTAGAATCATAGAGTTGATAAGCGTGGTTAAAGGTCTCATCTTGTTAAAACATAGTATATAACGTAGAACCAGCTAAAGAATCCGTGAAGGATTGCCCAGAGAACGGATTTATGAATACTCCACGATATTGTTATAGCCAAAGCAGAACCGAATGTAATGGCACTCTTAGAACCAGTTGGTGCTTTGAACTTTTTTTCCGTCTTGTCTTTCATAACCTGCCCCCCAGTTTCTCTGAATCTATCTATATTTCCTTTTCTATAAGTTATTCTTCATTAAGAAGATTATTCCCTCCCGCCATTATTATTTATCCGACAACCCTCCCTCCAATCCCTACCGGACCACTGTAACTTCATTGTAACTCCCCCCTCCTACACTAAACCCGAAGGATGAAAAGGAGGAGTGGTTTTGATGGCTCGCAAAAAGTCTTGGATTGGTTTAATCTTTTTGATTTTTGTATGCTCGGTCACATTGCTTCCTGGTAATTCAATGGCTGCAGGACAATTTATTACAGGCTCCTATGGGGGTAAGCCTTATAAATTGTATATTCCTGATCAGTACAATGAAAGTCAGTCTTTTCCGTTATATGTCATGCTGCATGGGTGCACACAGGATGCCAGCCAGTTTGCGACAGGGACTAAGATGAATACACTTGCTGATGAAAAAGGGTTTTTGGTGCTGTATCCTGAACAGACCAGCAGCGCCAATTCCAACAAGTGCTGGAATTGGTTCGAATCAGCCCACCAGTCACGCGGCAGCGGAGAACCAGCTGTTATTGCCGGAATGGTGAATCTTATTAAAAACAATTACTCTGTCCAAAGTGATCAGATATATGCGGCGGGTCTTTCAGCAGGTGCGGCGATGAGTGTGATCATGGGGGCCGCGTATCCTGACCTTTTCTCTGGCATTGGGGTGGGAGCAGGCCTTGAATACAAGGCTGCAACCAGCATGACAGGAGCTTTTACGGCTATGTCGAGCGGCGGCCCTAACCCTGTACAGCAAGGGAGGGCTGCCTATCAGGCAATGGGAAGCCGGGCAAATCCCATGCCAGTCATAGTGTTTCACGGAACTTCGGATTATACAGTTGCACCAGTAAATGGCAACCAGGTCATCTCCCAATGGGCTGTCACAAATGATTTAGCACAGAATGGCGTAGAGGATGGCTGGGTGGATGATCAGCCGGACCAAACCGAGAACTTAACCGTGCCTGGCGGAAAAAGCTATACTGTCAGCCATTATAAAGCTGGCGACGGCAGAATATGGATGAAGAAAGTAGCTGTCCAAAGCATGGGCCATGCCTGGTCAGGGGGAAATGTGCAAGGCAGCTATACGGATCCCCAAGGTCCTGATGCCAGCCGGATGATGTGGGAATTCTTTCAATCATTTGCAGGCAATGATGACGGCGGAAATGACGGCGCTGCCCCCGCTACATCAGCAAGCCCTAAAGGCGGGACTTATAATCAGCCTGTCTATGTAGAGCTCCAGACAAATAAAGAAGCAGACACTTACTACACAGTTGACGGTTCGGGTCCTACAACACAATCCACACTCTATACAGGACCGATTTACATTTCCGACGATACAACCCTTAAATTTTTCAGCCAGGACAGCTCTGGGCAAAGAGAATCTGTCAAAGAAGAGTTATATATCATCCAAGAAGATGCCCCTCCTTCAGGGGACTCGCTGACATTCAGCGCCATCTCAGGGGAAAGCGGGTTTGCCGGCCGATTCACAGCAGATGGCAAAGGCACCGGGGATATTAAGGCTGGCGATAAAGGCATGTACAACACCGATACCTTCAGAGGGATATTATCCTTTGATACAAGCAGCCTCGGACAGACAGCGATCGGGTCAGCAAAATTGCGCTTGTATACAAAATCAATTACAGGGGCGGTCACGGAAGTAAAATTGGACCTGAAGAATGGAACATTTGGCTCTGCCCTGATCGAGCAAAGCGATTATTCCGCCGCAGCAACGCTCACCAATATGGCCAGTTTCCAGCCGGCTGCCGTATCTAATTACATTGATATAGAAATCCCCGACAGTACGCTGGCTCAGATCAACCGGAGCGGCAAGACACAGTTCAGGCTAAAAGCAACAACAGCAGCGAGCTTTAATCAGAATTCCGTCCTTTTTTATGGGGGCGGGAATGGAGATATTTCTCCGGTTCTGATAATAAATAGCGCCAACTGAATGAAAAAGAGATCAGCAGGAAGCCGCTGATCTCTTTTTTTCACCCGGAGCATTATCTCCAATAATTCTTCATAATCTCACGGGACCAGTCAGGCTGACTGATCGGCTCTTTCGGGAGAAACTCCTCCATCACCGGCTTGATATCCAGAATCGGCGTTCCGTTGATGCAATCAAGCCCTTTGACGGTCAGTTCCCTGCCTTCTCTTTTGACCACACTCACAATTGTCAGGCCTAATTGATTCGGTCTATTCTTGCCGCGCTGAGCAAAGATTCCCACCTTTGGGAGGCTGTCATCGTTCCTGGGATGCCTTGCACCAGGCACAATTTTGCTTTGATCCACCCGATGAAAGTGATAGATGATTTCTAAGTGGGAGAAGGATTCAATTCCGTCGAGCGCTTCCTCTGGCAGAGAATTGTCCAGCACGATCCTGGTGACCACTCCACCCCAGTAATCGTCCTCTATTTCATGCCTTTCATTGCTAGCAAGCCCGATTGGCTTCAAACTAATCATTTCTTCCTCCTCCATCCCCTAGATAGTATGTAATATATCCCTGCTTTTTTAGCTTTCTAAATACTTCATCCATTTTCCTCAAAATGCTTTTCTCTGATAAATGAATGTGGTGACTCCCCAAGATATGCTATACAGGGCCAAAATAATGACTGCTGCCCACGTATACAGTTCCGGATTAGATAAGCTGGCTATAAAGCCAGTGATTAAAGATATATCTTCAGCGATTAAGTTTAAGAGATGCGGGCCCATCCCTGTTAATAAAACGAATGTAATCATCAGGACTGTTGTGATATGCCCTGGTTTAAATATATAAAACAGCGGAAATGTGAATGCAGCAAATGCTAAGAAGATGCCGCCGCCCATAGCCATATCTTCGATGGTAAATGCCTTATTGAATGCGAGCAATGCCAGGCAAGTGCCGCCTATGGCCAAAATCATATAGATAACTGCTCCGAGATAACGTGAAGCAATGATTTCATTGCGCGTATAAGGCAGGCTGTTCAGCAGAATGTTCGCCTCTGCTTTTTCATCGTAGGCATAGGCATTAAAAGGGATGAAAATGCTGGAAACACTGAAAATCAGCACAGGATGCGAGTCCATTACAATAAAGAACAGGATAAAAGGAATAAAGGTCAAGATCAGTTTTTTCTGCAGTATCACATCACGCCTGATAAGGTTAAACATAGCTTTTCCTCCCCTTCATGTAATACATAATATCCTCCAGGCTCGCCTGTTCCACTACCACAGAATGGCCAAAAGTATTATTTACAAGTTCGATATTGTCAGTCAGGGCCTCAAACCCTGTAGGAGCCCGGTGAATATGGACAAAAGCCTTCTCTGTATCCCGGTCCAAAAGTTCCAGCCCGCCTTTTACGAGCGCATAATTTTCCGCCACCTCGTGGACAGACTGATTAAATATCAGTCTCCCATTTTGCAAAAAAGCAATATAATCAGCGATGCGGTCCAAATCTGTGGTGATATGTGTAGAGAAGAAAATCGTGCGCCGGTCATCGAGCATCAATTCCTGCAGCAGATCGAGCATTTCCCGCCTGAAAATAGGATCCAGGCCTGATGTCGGCTCATCCATGATAATCAGCTCCGCATGATGCGATAAGGCAATCGCCAGCGATGCCTTCATCTGCATTCCTTTTGAAAAGGTTTTGATCGCTTTATTAAGGGGCAGCTCAAACTGCTCCACATATTGATAAAACATACGATCATCCCAGCGCTTGTATGCCGGTCCAACAATACGTTTTATGTCTTTTAAATTCATCCCTTCATAAAACACATTGCCATCATAAACGAAGCCGATGCGCTCTTTGATGTCCTTCTCATGTGTCTTATAATCCAGCCCGAAGATCTTGATCTCGCCCTGATCCGGCTTCAGCAGATTCATCATCATTTTAATGGTCGTCGACTTTCCGGCGCCATTCCCTCCAATGAATCCTGTGATAAAGCCCTGCTTCACTTGAAAATTTATATCTTTAATGGAAAAACCCTTGAATTCCTTGGCAACATTTTTAAATTCGACCACGTTTTCCATACAGTCACTCCTCATATAAAATCTTCAATAGCTGCTGAAGTTCATCCAATGAGAGACCAATTTCCCGGCCGTTGGTTATAACCGCTCCCAGCTGCTCCTCAATGACCTTCAGCTTCTTTTCCCTAATGACCTCTAAATTCTGTTCGGCGACAAAAGACCCTTTACCAACAATAGAATAAATAAAACCCGCCTTCTCCAATTCCTCGTAAGCCCGTTTCGTCGTAATCACGCTGATTTGCAGATCCTTAGCGAGCTGGCGTATAGAAGGCAGCGCTGCTCCCTCCGGCAGATCCCCCGCTAAAATCAAGGATTGAATTTGTTTTGTAATTTGTTCATATATCGGCTCCTTGCTACGATTGGAGATAATGATTTGCATGGAATTCCCTCTTTTTCAACTATTGTATATATACTATATACACATTATATACACACTAACAAAACCGTGCAACCATTTTTTGGGCGAGGGGGTCGGGTTCCCTGGCTCATTTTTCAAATCCGCTAACGCTTTTCTTTCCAGCATTATTTTGAAACAGCAAAAAAGCTGCCTTGCGGGCAGCCTCTTCCAAGTTAAATTACGTCTCTATTTTTCCGCTTAGCATCCTCTGCTGTTTTCTTCTTCAATATAACTTCCAGTTCCTTTTTCGTATCAGGATGCAAAATAATATTCCCGCTCAGGTCCATAGTAGAAGCTTTCACCCTTCTTCCCCATCTCCTCGAAAATGAACGCCAGTCACAAACCATTTCAAGAAGATATTTTCTGGGCATAGGCAGGGCTTGTTTATTTTTCGGATCAACCACCCAGTGTTCCCAATGGTGCTTGTTCTTGTGCTGATGGTGGAGCCAGGCATATTTCCACTTTTTAGTTCATCTGTGGAGTCCTTTTGACCTTTATAGAAAAACTTCTTAGCATACGGCAGAAACTCCTGCGGGGAAAATTTTGACCAATCGTGGATAATTCCCTGCAGGAATAGTCCTTCTTTCCAGCACTCGATTAGGACATTGAGTTTATGTTCCAGTATATACAATGTGTTTTTCCAGACTGCCTGCAGCAAGATACTCCCCCCATCCAGCTTCATCAGTTTCTTCTTGAAATCTGGAACTTTAATTTGCCTCTAGACCTCCTTACCAAAGACGGTTCTAAATTAAAGTTCCACAAAAAGGATGGGAATCCTTCTGCTCAGCGGATCATTGTGCTTTATTTCTCCATAAAACAAAAGCCAGCATCAGTATCAGTACAGGAGCTAAAGCAACCAGCTTCCAGCCATTTTCAGCTCCAAGGAAGTAATAAGCTATTGGAATTGATGTGATAAAGCTAATCAGCAGTGAGAGCTGCGATCTCCCAAATAGACCATAAAGGAGAGTGATAATACAAAGGATTAATGATATTTGCCATAGCAACACAATCATAGGAAACACCCACAGGCAGTTAACTTATTTATTGAAACAGTCGTCAATGGCTTCCACCGCCAATTCCAATGCTTTGAGTCTTCTATCAAGAAGCGTCCTTTGAGGACTGCCTGCCTTTAACTTGTCATATGTGTTCTCAATGGATGGGAATAATCCTATAAGGACTTGGCGGGCTTCTGTTAATTCTTCCGGAGAGTAATGATGGAGTTTTTGATTCCATATGTATTCCAGGGTATCCAGGCCGATACAAGCGGCTTTAAATCGTTTCTTTACTAAATTTGTATTTACACCTTTTTCAGTCATTTGGGCCAATGCCTTTTCGAGTTTTCGAATGGTTGATTGAAAGGACTTTATTGCTTCCAGTTGATCTTCAAGGGAAACCTTTTCTATGTTGATCCTCTCCTCTCTGTGATGATCTTTTTCTTTCCACTCCCGCACTAAATTTTACCATTAAATAAGTCGGTGTCACTGGTTACTCTGCCCTTAAAGCAGAATTGTATTTCCTTAATTGGATATTCTAGAAATTAATACATAGTCAAATATAGGGATATTTGATTAGGAGGTAACTTGCATGGTTCTGACAAACCCTTTAAATGTGTCCGAAATAGGTTCGCTTTGGCAGACATATCAGGAAAAAACCTTGATTATGAGGTTTTTGGAATACTTTCTTGAAAAGGCAGATGACCCGCAAGCAAGAAATATTCTGGGCGGATTATGGCAGGAGCTTGATTTTTATGTAGCTGAGATGGAAAATTTATTTTCTGAACAGGGGATGGTTAAACCTGTGGGCTTCACATCAGAGGATGTAAACCTGGAGGCCCCCAAGTTATATGACAATGGATTTGATATCATGTTTGTCCGTGTATTAAAGGAAGTTAGCATGGGCCTGTATACCCTTGGCTTAAATATGACCTACAACAAAAAGGTAATGGCCATTTATGAGGGACTCACAACTGTCACTCAAAAAATCTATAAACTTTCAACACGTTATTTACTTGAAAACGGAATTCTGGCTCTTCCTCCAAAAATGACAATGCCAAAGAAAACAGAATTTATTAAAAGCAAAAAGTACATGGAAGGTTTTAAGTTAATTGGTGAAAAAAGGCCTTTATCTGCCCTGGAGGTTGGGATACTTCATCACAATCTTGAAGTTAATAATATTGGAATGCAGTTAATCACAGGCTTTGCTCAGTGCGCCCAAAACAAAGAAGCCAGGCAATATTTTTTAAAAGGGAAAGATCTTGCTAAGAAACAGGTCAAAGTTATGGAGGAATTGCTTCTGGAAGGGGATGTCCATCTCTCCGCGACTTCCGGTGCAACGGTAACTGCATCAACAGTTCCTCCCTTTTCTGACAAGCTGATGATGCACTGCATATATATTCTTAATGGGTTTGGACTGATCGGTTCAGGCACAGGGGGATTTTTCAGTTTAAGAAACGATTTGGCGATGAAAACACTACTGCTCGCAAAAGATGTCTATTTCTACGCTCAGGAAGGGATTGACATTAAGATTAAAAATGGCTGGTTCGAGGAACCCCCGCAGATGGAAAACCGTTCCCAAATCATCAAGAAAGGACTTGAATAAAGGGAATGGCTATAGAAGATATTAATGGTAGTGCCAGTTCTTCCTGGCACTAATATTCTTGTGGAGGGATAAATTTTGAGTACACTCTCAAGCTTAGTTAAAAGGATTATTACGCTGCTCATAAAAATCGAATTCTTTATGGATACATTTAAGCACAGGCTTAACCACTTAATGAGAATGCAGCCTTTAACATAAGCAATAAGTATCTCAAGACTATTATGCTTCCACATTAATACAGAGAGACAGGTTTCCCGTCTGCTTGGGACAAGGAACCTGTCCCTTCTTTTTCATGTAAACCAAATCCTGGATATTTGCAGTGGGTTGATTACCGATTTTAATCTGCCGTCAGGATGATACAGCTTAATAGAGTCCATTTTTTTAAAATCATGCGATGCTTTTTCCATATTGTCGAGCAAAATCTTTGTTTCACTTTTATCCAGTTTAAAAGAAAGAGATTGCCCCGACAGCAAAATCTCCGCCTTCACGTTTCCTTTTGGATCGTGGTTTTTATTATACATTTGAAAGTCCTCCCAGTGAGCCAAGGGGACAGGTCCGCTGGCCCGTTTTGGCATAAAATCTGTCCTATGACTTTATATATATTCCATCCTTGCCGTATGCATACAAATGTGAGCCCCGCATAAACACCGGCCCAATGATGCGTTTGCCATTTTCGTCAATTAGCTGCAGCTTATGTTTTGCTGTATAGCTGTGTTTATTTTTCCGGTAGCGCATCAGCGTGGACATATCGATTTGACCAATCATGCCCTCTTTATCCAGCAAAAATTGCCCCATTATAGGACAACGGCCGTTTACACGATAGCGCCCGGCTTCTCTCATCTCATCCAGATGAACGAGATCAAAATCATCATAATAGTAAAAGTAAACTTCCTTTGATCCAGCCACATTCATTCCGTAGCAATCACTGATTCCGTAATCACCCGCTCCCCAAAGCCGCTTGCCATTCATTGTGTAAGCCACAACACCGGCACTTCCCATGGGCTCATCCCACCCGAAATTCCCAAATATGCCTTCATCAAAGTAACTGACCCAAATAGTATCGGTATCGTCAATCTGGACATCATTGATTCCATCACCGAGCGTGAATGCCTCGATCAACTGGCCATTTGGGTTATACCTCCTGGCGTTCCGTTCAACGTATGTGCCATCCTTTAAACAGCGGCTTTGTACTATCAGCAATGTCCCATCGGAAAACAGATCAGCGTGAGTCGGCATTAGAGGAATGTTCTTTAATTCCACAGTCTCTATACTGTTATCTCTAATCAACGTGATGGTCCAGCTGCATTTCGGCACAGGCCGCTCAAAAAAATCGAGTTCCTGTTGGCCGGTTTCAATCAGCAGCAGTGTTCCATCCTGAGCTATCTGGCCGCCGGCAAAGTTTAAATTTGAACTATAATCATGCCGCTTATGCAATATTAATTTTTCTATTGGAATCACCCTATCTGGAGAACATTTCCCAATTCCTTACTTGGTGCTGACTGAAATAAACATAGAGGCATCCTGCTTCATGAAAACACGTTATTTTCCATCAGCTCTCTCTTTCAAGTGGCCAAAGGGGAAGGTTTAAGCCCCCTCTGATTTTCTTTCCCTTTAAACATATACCGGATTCCTTTACCCGCAAGAGGTTCGTCCTCATATCTCGGGATCACATGAAAGTGTGCATGGAAAATATGCTGTCCGCCAGCCTCGCCGCAGTTCCAGCCTAAATTATAACCTCGAGGCTCATGCTTTTCATCCAAGTACTTTTTCACATCCTGCAGGAGACTGTAGGTGGCCGCCCACTCCTCAGGTGTTAAATCAAATGCAGTTTCCCTGTGCTGAATAGGAACAATTAACCCTGCGCCTTCCAGCTGACTTCCCTTTATTTGACGCTGCCCCAGCTGTAAAAAAAGACAATGTTCATTGCTCATGACAACATTCTGATCCGGCTCAAGCTCCAGCCTGCAAAAAATACAGTTATCCATCATTGATCTCCTCACTTTTATCGGTAAAACTTTTGTCAGCTAACCGAAAACCACCACACAACCAGCCCCATGCTCACAATTCCCCAGACTGTCGTCGCGAAGATCCACCAGACAACAGGACGGGATGAAATACTGCTGCTTTCCCCGTCTCTTTTTAGAACAGCGACCCTGCGTTCCATATTCTTTTTCATGGAAACGAGAACCGCAAATCCGCCTATGAAAAAGCCGAGAAGAACCCAGAATAGTAAATCCACATTTCAGCCTCCTTTTCATATTGTGAGCCATAGGGACAGACCCCCTGGCCCATGCCCCCTTCAATTTCAGCTGTGAATGCACATATGAGTGCCTGCCCGCTTACCAAAGAACTTCAACAAAAAAAGCGCTAATCCTCCTTAAGATCAGCGCACAGACTTATTCATCAAAGTTAAGATCTTTTCTTTTATGCCGCCAATACTCGTAAAAAGTATATAAGTTTCTTTCTCTGTTTTAATGACCACTCTGTCTGTATTGCCGGATGGAAACCCAATCCTTATGGCTTCCTTTTCCTGCCCGCCATAGGTATCATCATTCGATACTTCTGTAATAGCCGATAACGGTATTTCAGTCTTATTTAATAGCCAGTTTATCTCCAGGCTCCCATTCTTCTCTGCCACTTTAACTTCCATGGTATCCCTCCTGTTAATATTTGTATACGGAAGAGACACCGATTTAGTTTCAATTTTTTGGTGATATGAGCCATGGGGACAGACCCCCCGGCCCCACACTAGATCAAAAGTTAATCCCTACCCCAAATAATCCCCGGCTGCCTCAACATCAAATAACCCGCTCTCCCTTGCAAACTGCATTAGCAGATGGAGATGACCAGCACCATATAAAACAAAAATCCGTTCTTCATTGGAACTCACTAAGCTTACCAGATTTATATAAATTAACAGATTTCGATAATACCAATACTTCGCTGTCCAAATGGCGCCCGCCGGGTTGCTATGGCTTCCAACCAGGGACATTCTCATATAAAACTCTTGTCCCCTGGCAATATTCCGCGATTCATTATGCCAAAGCAGATAGTCTTTTATAGAATGATTCTGCAAAAATGTATTTGCTTCAGAATTGATTTTCTGTCCTAGCTCTGCAAATGCCTTATACTCATCCGTATCTTCCCATTCACTTAGAGCCCCGAGGTCAGGCACACCCTCCTCGTCCTGATTCCAGTCGACTGCATGTACATGTCCCAAACCGCATTCCTTTGCCAGCCGGAATCCGACTTGATCGACTTCATTAACGGTTAAGGCATAGTCTCCATTCAAATAAGAAGCATATTCATCATTCAATGCTTGTTCCTTTTCCTGCAGAACTTCCAAGGCAACCTTTGTCGGTTTAAACCTCTTTAAACAAGTGATAATCTCCTGGATCTCTGCTTGCCTTGTATCCGATAAAATATCCATTTTGTCTGTCATATACATATCTCCATTGTCTATGCCTGCAAAATGGTCCGTTCCGAAGATAAATAGAGTTGGCTTGATAGGATTCGCCCCCTTGATAAATTTTCAAAGACAAAAGGACAGGTTTCACAAAAAACCTGTCACTCCTACCGCTATCTGGCTACAACCGGTACCCAAAGCTCACTGTTCGGAACTCTGTCAGGCGCCAAATAATTCTCAACGCACGGCAAATCTGCCAATTCATAGCCTGAGGCAGGCAGCCATTCGGTGTACAGGCGCTTCCAAGCCTCAGGAATGTCAGGGAAAACAGCCCAGGTACTTGCGGGAATCACGATTTTCTCCATTTCGCTTGCAGATTCACCCGTATAACGGCAGCCCATGAAATAATCGAACTCTTCATCGGTAATGGCAGCCTGCTTTCCGACTAGACCCAGTATCCCTTCCAGCTTGCATTGGGGATTTTCCCAGGATAGATTGATAAAACGCTGCAGCATGCCCGTTTCAGTTGCTTCTTTCCACAGCCGCGGTATTGTTTTAAAAGCATCCTCCGTAACCACCTTCCGCCTGACTCCCGCTATTTCAACATCAGTTTCCAGCACTTCGATCCGGTAATCCATTTCCTCGTCCCCTTTAATCGAAATTTGAAAAGAAATCCTCGGGATGGCTTTTAGCTTGATTCCTTTATTCCTGGCCGCTGATGGAGTAATTCCATGAAGGTTTTTAAAAGCACGGCTGAAGGCATCGGGGGAATCATAGCCATATTGAAACGCCAGATCAATCACCCGGACTTCAGCGTTGTTTTGAAGCTCGAATGCCGCCTGTGATAAGCGCCTCCGCCTGATATAGTCTGATAAAGATAATCCGGTCATGGAAGAGAACATCCTTGGAAAATGGTAACCCGAACAGCATGCTCTTCTCGCTATTTCTTTTCCATCTATTTCACCCGCTAAATTCTCCTCAATATAATCCATTGCTCTATTCAATCGCTCTAGCCAATCCATCTCTTACCTCCTTCCCTGCTAAATATAGATAAAAAAGAAAACTTAAGTCCGGCATTCTAAGTGCAGAAAATGACGGGTACAAAAGTCAAAGCTGTATCCAATACCTCTGAACCTCCTCACCGCTGTCTGGCGAAATGACCTCATTCTCCAATACCCCGCCAACTTTCTGAATGGTCCTGGCTGAAGCTATATTTGCTTTATCACATGTGACCAGCACTTTTTCCAAACCCAATTTCTTTGCTTCGACCAGGCTCATCTTCAGCTGTTCAGCGGCATATCCTTTGCGGCGTTCAGCCGGATGGATGCTGTAGCCGATATGCCCGCTCTCCACCAGCAGTTCTGGTGTCAGCCGGTGGCGTATATTAACCAGGCCGACTACTTTATCATCAACCATGCTCAGGAATTGTGTCGCAGGAACCCGGTTTGGCGGCAGCTGCCCTTCTTCCTGGCTGATGACTTTTTCGAGCCATTTCTCATAATGTTCATAGTTTTGCAGGGAAGAGCCTCCATAAAGAAGTTCTCCCGAGTCCAGAAATGCTTTTCGGTATGCCAACATTTGTTCTTTATGTATCTTTGCGGGTCTTATCAATTTCATTAAGATCAGCTTCCTTTGCTGTTTTTCCAAAATATGCATATGACCTGTTTCGCTGCCGGGTAACGGGTTTCCTTCTTGTTGATGGAAATCGCGAAAAAAGAGCCACAGGGACAGGTCCCTTGGCTCAATTTTGAAAGGGCAGCTGCCCTGTGTTCTTCCTGATTACTTAAAGACGCAATATTGCCCTTCCAATTTCCTTTATCACACCGTATGTCCCTTCCGTTTGGTTCGAGCATACGAGCCACAGGGCAGTTCCCTCGGTCCGTTTGGGCTCAAGAAACCTGCTCCTGTGCTATCCTCAGCTCTTCTCCTCAAGCCTATTCAGCCATTCCTCAACCAGAGCATTAAACACATCTGCCTGCTCAATCTGCAGATTGTGACCCGCCATATCAAGAACTGCAAAAGTGGCCCGCGGATAGTCCTCTATCAGCTCCCAGGTATCACGGTAGCCGGTAATATGATCCTGCCTTCCTGTGATGATCAGCGCCGGATGGTCAAGTCTTGTTGTTATATCAAAGCTAAAGCCGTATCCGTTATTTTGGATTCTCTCTAGAAACTCTGCATTGGCCAGTCTGGAAGGAAGCAGAACTTCTTTCTGGAATCTTTCCCATTCTTCCTCACCCTGCACAACTCCAACGGAACAGAACTCTTCAGCGTCCTCTGGGGATAGACTCGAAATCAAGCTGCTGTCCTTTTTTAAAACCGCATGCTGGGGCAATGTCCTGCCGGCAGACTCAGCTATGGCCACCGGCGCCAGCAGCATTAGACCCCGGACCCTACCCGGCCTTGAATAAGCGACCCCTCTCGCCAGATAGCCCCCATACGAATAGCCGCAGACGGCAAACGTTTCTTCAGGAATGATCTCATCTAAAAGCTGCAGCACGGCTTCCAGCATGTCATCCGAGTTTCGGATCGAAGGCAGCGGCTCAGACTGGCCCATGCCAGGCAAATCAATATAAATTCTTTTCCAGCCGTCCTGCTTCTCGAACAGCGGCTCCATTGCATGCTGCATCACTCTGTGGTCAAGTGTCCAGCCGTGCAGCATAACGATTGGGACCCCTTCTCCAATGGTTTTATGGTAAATAGACATAGTTGCAGTTCTCCTTTTCCTAATTAAAAATATGTAAGAATCTAATTTGTTTCAGGCATTAAACTTGGTTAGAAAAACACAGTCGCAGCCACAAAGATCACAGCAGCCGAAATAGCTGGCATTACAAACAACACAATCGGCAAAAAGAGTATTCTCCAAACTAAGGGCAGATCAATATCTTTCTTTCTTAAACTGAACAGCATCGCTATAAGATTTATAATTAAAAATGGAGCGAACTTCAGGATATCTGTTAAAACTGACTTCTTACCGGAGTCTGATTAGAATGCTGCCATTGTTAAGGAGAAAAAGTAAACAGGAATGGAAAATAGATTCACAAACCAGCTTTTTGATTAGGTTCATCCACCCTCTCCTTATGCTATATAAACAGTTCTATACTAGAACTCAATCCCCTCTTTTATCCAGATATTTCTGCCCGCAAAATAAAAAGGACATTCATCCATATAGAATAAATGTCCATCCAAAAGGTATTTATCCGCAGCATTGCAGATCAATGAGCTTCCTTACTGCATTCACAATCACTTCAGGTTCATCCCGCTGTATATAATGAGCACTGTTTTCAGCGATCACCATCTCACCCTGTGAGGAGATCTCCAGCAGTTCCCGCTGCATATCGTTCCACAATGCCTGTGATTCAGCAGAATAGTGAGCCTTCTTCCCGGCTGATAGGACAATTAGCGGCACGTTTAACCGGCGCCTCGTATCTTTCAGCTGCTGGAGGCTCTCCATAAACTCATCATAATTGCCTTCCCTGACGAATTGCTTATTGTAGGCTTCCTGAAAATCCTCCGGCATTGACGGTAGGAATCTTTCCCTGTACTCTTCAGGAGTTGAGTCAACCAGGACCAGCCCGCACACCTCATCAGGAAATTCCGTAGCATACATCCGCATGTTCCCGCCGCCAAATGAGTGGCCCACTAATAGGTAGGGCGGGGCAATCGCGGCTACAGTGAGCAGCTGTTTTAATTCTTTTACCATCTCGCGGCTAGTTCTCGGGCTGTTACTTCTTTCGCTTTTTCCGAGCCCTGCCCGGTCATAGGTGAAAACTCTCGATAGCATTGAGAGTTCTTCAAGTACCGGATCCCAGGCCTTTGAATAGTCGCCATAGCCTGCGTCCATAATGATTGTTGGATTCCCGCAGTTTCCGCCCATCAATTTGGCATATAGTTTGCAGCCCTTTATCTCTGCCATTATTTCTTTCATAAAACCCATTCCCCTCGTGTTTCTGAATGATTACCAAGAATCATTTAACAACTAACAGGCAGCTCTTCAACCAGCATGATTTGAGAATGCTATTTTTGCAGATTCTTCTTCATAAGAGATGCAATTTGCAGACCGTCATGCTGACCGGTTTGCTCCAAATGTTTTATGATTAATCCCTGCCGCTCAACGGGATGATTTTGGCTCAATTTAGCCTTTGCTTCAATTCTGGCGATCTTTATTTTAAGAGCAACAATCCCTCTGCTCATCCCCTTTATGAAATCTTGATCTATGTGCTCCAATTGATATGGGCTTTCCGGACTTTCATATTTGACGGTCAAGTCATTCAGGGTATTGAATATCTCTGATTCATCTTCAATTATCTCCAGTTTTCCGTATACATGTACAGAGACATAGTTCCAGGTCGGGACAGCCATTTTCGTTTCATACCAGGAGGGTGAAATATAACTGTGAGGGCCTTGAAAAATGGCAAGGACCTGCTGGCCCCCGGCGGTATTCCACTGATTGTTCGGACGGGCAAAATGTCCATATAAAGCATGCTCGGACTTCTTCAATGTCAGGGGAAGGTGAGTCGCATATGGTTCTCCGTTGTGCTGGGAAATGAGCGTCGCAAAGCTGTAATTCTCGATAAAACGACAAATCTCATTTTCATCATTAACCCTGAAATGCTTTGGAACATACATACTAATATCACCCCAATTGTTATAGAAGCACCTTAACCATGATCAGATCTGTTTGTTCTTCATCGCCCATATAGAATGAATGGGCTCCTGTTTGGACAAACCCCATCTTTTGATAAAAAGCAATCGCATTTTCATTCTGTTCCCACACACCCAGCCAGACTTTCTTTTTTCCCTGCTCCTCTGCCATTCCGATCGCTTTGTTCAGCAGATATTTGCCAAGCCCATGCTTCTGGAATGACTTCTTGATATAAATCCGCTCTATTTCAAGCGCTTCCTCGCCCATTTCCTCCGACTGGGCATCCTTCACATTGACCTTCAAGTATCCTGCGATCTCTTCATTGAAAAAAACAAAAAAGAACTGTGAAGACTTATGGGATAACTCTTTTATCAGCTGCTCTAAGTTATATGCCTTCTCCAGATAAGCATTCATATTTTCTGGTGAATTCTGATCTTTAAAGGTATCATTGAAAGTTTCAATGCTGATCTGCTGCAGCTGGTGTAAATCTTCCAGGGTACATCTTTTCAAATACATCGACATTTTTTAACCGCTCCTTCATTGGTCAATAGATTCTCTTGTTTCCTTTTTTCACAGATTCCCAGTCTTTTTCAACATTCTTTCTGACTCTCTGGAGAAAATGGAACATGGCTTCTGCTTCTCCTTCAGTGAATCCTTCTAATGCAACCTTGTTGGAATAATCATTTTCACTCTTGATGAAAGGGTACACACTGCTGCCCTTCTCAGTTGGATTAAGCCTCTTAATTTTCTTATTTTCAGGATCGTCCCTTTTTTCAATAAAGCCATTCATTTCAAGTTTTTTAATGGCACGGGCGGCTGTAGTCCGGTCGACTTTAATCATCTCGGCCAGCTTTTCCTGGATAATCCCGGGATTCTCACAGATCCGCACTACATACAAATACTGCCCTTTGGTAAGGCCATGCTCTTTGAATTCAATATTGCTGATTGAATCCAGGGCTCTTGCAATCATGCCTATTTCTCGAAGAATTTCCGTCATTAGTTGCTCCTTAAGCCATATTTAATGTACTGACATGAATTAAATCTAACTTATTTATGTTGCATTTACAACAAAAACCACGCCGATATAAATAAAAAATAAGCACCGCCAGCGGCAATGCCTGTTTTTCATCCATTTCACCTGCCTGATTCCTTTTCCCATTCATAAAGAATATCCGGCAAATTTTCTTCGTTCTCGAAGCCACGGCCGATAATGTTGAATCCATGCTTCTGATAGAAGCGCTGAGCATTCTCATTTACCTCAAAGGTGTATAGGGTTAGCCGGCCATCTGATTGTTCTTTTGCCCTGCTGAGCATTTCTGTTCCTATCCCTATACCCTGATAGTCAGTATGGATATAAAGCTGGCTGATTTCGGTTTTATTATAGGCGACGATGCCGACTACTTTTTCACCCGACAATGCCAGATCGATCTCACACTGGCGTGCTAGAATGTTATTTAAAAAATATATATGTTCCTCAAAGCTGTGGATTTCTTTCTGCCCAATCGCCTTCTCCTTGCTGTCCCTCCACATTTTCACGGTCTCTGAGGCATAGCGCGGGTGATACGGGATCATTTTCATTTCTTTTCTCCTGAAAATGATGCTGCAAAAATAAAATGATCATGGGGATCCCAAATATGCAGGTAATCCGCAATATAACCGCGCAGCCATATGGCGCCGTCCATGCTTCTTAGATAAAAGCCCTTCGGGAAATCATGGTCATCTGTCAGTAAGGCTGAAGCAATGGTGATGGAGCCGGTAGGTGCCTGATGACGCTGTGATAATTCTGCGGATAACCCTTCAGGCTGATCCTGATACTGCAGCCTCATGTAAGGACCCAGCTCCAGCGGACACAAACCCAGCCCCAGTTCACCCGCTCTTTGAAAAATCCGGTCCAGAGGAGCTCCCTGCTGAAAACCAAGCCCAGCCACTGTCAGTTCAACGGTTTCAATCATGTATGTTTCAGCAGAAGCCGTGAACAGATCATCAGAAAACAATCTTTCTCCATATTCGTTCATCAGGATAGAGGCTTGCTGCAATCTCTGGAGAAGCTGTTGTTTCGTCATGCCGCCCGCTTCTATTGTTCTTTTTACAATAGGGCAATCCGGGTATATTTTTAGGCTGTTAATGGCCAATGTGATCACTCCTAATCTGTGCTTTTATATATTCATATTCAATGCAGCAGGCCTATTTCCTTTTTCTATTCTCCGGACAAAAAAACAAGACAAGCGCTCAGATGGCTTGTCTTGTTTTTACCGGGTACGAAACTTCCTTGAAACATAAATGAGCAGAATGGCGGCAATCACGATTGCGGCTATTCTCCACTCCCATTCCATATTGATAATCTGGTATACCGAAAAACCTTCAATCAGGATGGCCGGTATTTTTCCAAGGGTGCTGGCAAGGAAGAACGTGAGAAAAGCGGTTTTTCCAATTGAAGCAATGAAAGTGACAAGGCCTGAAGGGACAAAAGGAAGAATTCTAAGAGCAAGAATCAGGGAGAATGCTTCCTTGCCGTCGGCTTCCAACAGTTTCTGTACTTTGGGATGGGACAGGCCGCGCATGTCCTTTAACCTTCGAAATCCTTTTCTGTAGAGGATGAAGGCAACGGCTGCCCCAGCGGCCTCACCTGCAAAAGATACAGCGATTCCTCCCCATAAACCAAATACCGCCAGATTCGCGGCAGTCAGAAAAACACTGGGTACAACCCCAAGCAGGCTGATGATAATGTTGATTATAAGGCTTAGCACCAAAGCTATATGCGTATATGACTCAAATAAATCAATGATCATTTCCTTCATACTAAATAGGCTTTCCTTCCTTATAAGGCTGTTTTGTGAACTTTGTGGCTTTTTTGATGAAAATTACTATAATAGTACAACCGAATGTAAAATATGTTAGTTCCGGAGGGGAAGGTATGGCAGGCTTTAGAGTTTTTATCTTTATATTATTAGGAATCAGCATTTTATTTGCAGCTGCATCCAAAATTTTAAAAGGTTCTGTACAGAAAGACAAGTACCTTAAAGCAGGCTTTTCAGCTTTAATGATAATCAGCATAGCCATTATCATTATCAGTCTGTTTATCGGCGGCTGGAGCGGTATGGGATATGGATTTATTGGAGTTTGTATTTTTATTGGAACTATTTTAACCGGAATTATAAATTGGCTTATGAATTCTATTCGTAATCGAAAAAAATAGCGTATACGTCAGATAGCTTTATTGCAATGGCTAAAAAAGAAAATTTAATACTTAAAACGGCTTAAAGAATGAAACAGAGGGACAAAAAATGCCCCTCTGTCCTTTTATTTCTGTTCTGCTTCCCACTTGGCAATTTCCTCACGCACAATCGGCGCAACTTCCCTGCCGAGCAATTCAATGCTTTTCATGACATCCTCATGCGGCATGCTTCCGACTGGCACATGGTGCATGAAGCGGGTAATGCCGACGTTCTTTCGAAGATCGATGATTTTTTTAGCAACAGTTTCCGGATCTCCTACATACAGGGCGCCTTCAAAGCTGCGTGCCGCATCAAAGGCTCCGCGGTCATAATGGCCCCAGCCCCGTTCTCTGCCAAGGACGTTCATGGCCTGCTGGGTCGGCGGGAAGAATTTGTCCGCTGCCTCTTCATTGCTTTCTGCCACAAATCCGTGAGAATGGGAGGCTACCTGGAGCTTGGAAATGTCATGGCCGGCTTGTGCTGCAGCCCTGTAGTACAGCTGTACGAGCGGGGCGAACTGCACCGGACGGCCGCCGATGATTGCGAGGACAAGCGGCAGTCCCAGAAGTCCGGCGCGGATGACAGAATCACTGCTCCCTCCGCTCCCGATCCAGATCGGCAATGGATCCTGGACCGGGCGCGGATACACACCGAGATTTTCAATTGCCGGACGGTGATTTCCAGCCCAAGTCACTTTTTCAGATTTCTGCAGTGCCAGGAGCAGGCCCAGCTTCTCATCGAAAAGCTCATTATAGTCCTGGAGATCATAACCGAAGAGCGGGAACGATTCAATGAACGACCCTCGACCCGCCATGATCTCAGCCCGGCCGTTCGAGATGCCGTCGAGTGTGGCAAAGTCCTGGAAGACCCGGACTGGATCGGCCGATGACAGGACGGTGACCGCACTTGTCAGGCGGATTTTTTTGGTCTGCGGCGCGGCAGCAGCCAGGACGACTGCAGGTGAAGAAGCAGCATAGTCCTTCCTGTGGTGCTCGCCGACACCGAAAACGTCCAGCCCAACTTCATCAGCCAGGATAATTTCTTCAACAACCTCGCGCAGCCGCTGTGCATGGCTTGCAGTTTCTCCTGTTTTAACGTCAGGGGTCGTTTCCACAAATGTGCTGATTCCGATTTCCATTTTCATCTCTCCCTGATCGTTTAGTCTCTATCTAATAGTGCAGCACCGGCGATGCCTGGATGTGTCATTTCGTACGGATCCAGGATCAGGTCCAGTTCTTCTTCTGTCAGGACATCATACTGCAGGCAGAGTTCCCTGACAGGGGCGCCGTTCAGGATGGCTTCCCTGGCAATCCGGGCCGCCACTTCATAGCCAATATGAGGATTGACGGCTGTGATAATGCCAACGCTTTTTTCTACATATTGCTTCATCCGGTCCTCATTTGCTTCAATCCCTTTGACACAGTGGTCGGTAAACGACTTGAAAGCATTCGTCATAATGGTGATCGACTGCAGCAGGTTGAAGATCAGCACTGGCTCCATGACATTCAGCTCCAGCTGCCCGGCTTCAGAGGCCAGTGAAATGGTTTGGTCGTTGCCGATTACCTGGAAGGCAGTCTGGTTGATCAGCTCCGGCATAACCGGGTTAACCTTGCCTGGCATGATGGAAGATCCCGGCTGCCTCGCCGGCAGGGAGATTTCCCCGAGTCCTGCCCTGGGACCTGAAGCCATCAGACGCAGGTCGTTTGCAATTTTAGACATATTGATCATACAGATTTTCAGCGCGCTGGAGACCTCTGTATATGAATCTGTATTCTGAGTAGCATCAACCAGATGCTCCGCCCCTTTAAACGGAAGGCCGCTGATATCTGCCAGATACTCAACCACTAATTCAATGTAACGGGGCTGTGCGTTCAAGCCTGTGCCGACAGCCGTTGCTCCCATATTCAATTCATACAGATGCTGCCTTGATTGCTTGATGCGCTTAATATCGCGTTCAATCACGCGGCTGTAGGCTTCAAACTCCTGCCCGAGCCTGATTGGCACAGCATCCTGCAGATGTGTCCGGCCCATCTTGATGACATGGTTAAACTGATCAGCTTTATCCATAAATGCCTTATGCATGTGCTCCATAGAAGCAATCAGCTGCTCGAGCACCTTGAGAATGGATATGTGCATCGCTGTAGGAAAGGAATCATTCGTAGACTGTGACATATTCACATGAGTGTTCGGGCTGCAGTATGGATAGTCCCCTTTTTCCCTGCCCATGATTTCAAGCGCCCGGTTTGCCAGCACTTCATTCATGTTCATATTAAAAGAAGTCCCTGCTCCCCCCTGGATCGGATCGACTATTACTTGATCATGCCAGTTGCCGGCAAGCATTTCATCTGCCGCCTGGACAACCGCGTCTCCAATGCCTGAGTAAAGAGCCTTGACCTCCACATTCGCCATTGCAGCTGCCTTCTTTACCATCGCCATCGCTTTGATCAGCTCAGGATGGATCCGGTAGCCGGTAATCGGGAAATTTTCTACCGCACGCAGTGTTTGAATCCCGTAGTACGCATGTGCAGGGACCTCTTTTGACCCCAGAAAGTCCTTCTCTATTCGAAAACCGTTTGTCTTGACTGACATCGTTGCCTCATTCCTCTTCTTTTCGCTATTTGTTTTTGATGGTGGTATATCTTATTGCTAATCCCACTCTATTGTAAATGACTTCGGTCCAATATTCATCTTTAATATCTGTTTTAGGATGGCCTTTTTTGACGGTGTTCAGCAGGTTATTTCCTTCCAGTGCGGAGGGGTAATGGCGGGGAGAATGGCACATGCTATGATGGATGGGTTAGTCGGCTGGTGCGGGGCAGAAAAAATAGCGGATTGCTACCGCGGGCTGGAGCAAGCATTATTATTACAAGCAATTGCACCCATTCCCCTTATAAGGTCTTCACAATACCAGCGTTTAAATCTTAAATTCCAATTAATATAACAAGCCTTACTTTCCCCGCTTCCCCTGCATTTTGAAAATCCGAAAAAAATTTGTTCCACGTGAAACATTGTCAGAAATTTGGAACAATCCTCCTTCTCACCCGGTTAATCCCCTTCCTGCTATGCTATACTTGAGAAAAAATGGGTATGAGAGAAGGAATGTTTTATGGATAAGCTGAATCCTAGAGCCAAAATGGATCCAGCCAAGCAGTACTTATTTATTGCGGGTATCATCCTGGTTGCTTTTAACCTTCGGCCAGCCATCACATCATTAGGGCCTCTGGTAGGAATCATCCAGGATGATGTCGGCCTGGCGCACTGGAGTGCAGGTCTTCTGATGAGCCTGCCGCTCCTGGTATTTGCGTTCATGTCTCCCCTGGTGCCAAAAATCGCTTTGCGCCTGACTAATGAGCGGACACTGCTGATCGGCCTGCTTTCCCTTTTCACCGGCATTGCTATCCGCTCGATTCCAATGGCCTTTTTTCTTTTTGCCGGGACCTTTCTGGCCGGATTAGGCATCGCTATCGGCAATGTCCTTCTGCCGGCAGTAGTGAAGGATAAATTTCCGAATAAGTTCGGATTGATGACAAGTGTGTATTCCACTTCTATGGGTTTAATTGCTTCGCTTGCATCCGGAGTAAGCGTCCCCCTGGCAGTCGATGCGAATCTTGGCTGGCAGGGCGCCCAGGCGGTATGGGCCATTCCGGTGATTGCTGCATTCACTGTATGGCTTTTCCTTTTCAGATCTCACCAAAGCAATCCTGGCACCGTCATGCCAAATCCCGGGACAGCTTCCGGGCAAATGTGGAAAACGCCTCTAGCCTGGCAGCTTGCGCTTTTCATGGGTTTTCAGTCATCCTTGTTTTATATTACGATCTCCTGGCTGCCGGAAATTCTGCAAAGCCACGGGATCAGCATCACAACGGCAGGGTGGCTGCTGTCTTTTACCCAGCTGGTAGGACTGCCGGCAAGCTTTTTCATCCCTGTCCTTGCAGGCAGATATCAATCACAGGTCTGGATTGCCTTCGCACTCAGCCTTTGTGCAGTAGCCGGCTACTGCGGGCTGCTGATTGGTTCCACCTACCCTCTCTTAATCATCAGCATCATCCTGATCGGAGTCGCACTTGGCGGCAGCTTTCCGCTCGCCCTCAGCTACATAGGACTCCGGGCCCGGAATGGCAGGCAGGCTGCTGAGTTATCAGGCATGGCCCAATCTACCGGCTATATCCTTGCCTCCATCGGACCACTTTTCATCGGCTACTTATTTGACCTGACACATTCATGGACAATGCCGCTGATTACACTGATCGGCATTTCCGCTATAGTGATGGTGTTTGGAATGCTGTCAGGTAGGAATCGTTTTGTATAATTGGATTTAGTGAAAAAGATATTATATAATCTGTGATATTGTTTAGCTGTGTATGGGGTTGCTCATTTTTACCAATGTTATAAACATCTATAGATGAGGAGATATGCATGGACAGTTTAATTGTGGATTTGTATCACGAGTATAAGAAGAATAATGGCGGACATATCTGCTATCTTTATAACCAGGAAGAAAATTATATCAATAATGCCGTTTCTTTTATCTCGGCGGGCATCAGGAATGGCGATTTCATCTTTCTTCTTGAAAATGATCGAAATCTTCGCCTGATTCAGGAAAGGCTCCATAAAGAATTTAGCACAGATCAATTATCCAACTTGCTAGTCATGAATAATTACGATTTCTATTATGCCCAAGGTAATTTCCATCCTCATATTGTGGTCAGTGAATTTTTAAAAACACTTGAACCGCATTTGGAGAAAAAGACTTCTATTAGTACTTGGGGACTCGTAGAATGGAGAGAAGACAAGGAGATTTACGAAAAATTAGCAGAGTATGAACAGATTGTCGATAAGAGTGTCAACGAAAAAGGTATCCTGTCTGTATGTGTTTATCCTGCAGGTAAGACCCCTGGTTCATTCAGGAAGGCTTTGCACAATTGCCATAATATAGTTATAAATGATGAGGAAGTCATGTACCTTTCTTAATCATATTTAACCCGGTTCCAAACCTACTGGAACCGGGTTTTTTGCTTAGTTTATCGGCTTTTTGCTTCTTTAATGTATAGATTTCTCATCCCAATCACCCTATGATACAATTAATCAACTGAATATTCGTAACATTTTAATGATCTGGCATGGAACCATATCATGCCATCGGCCAGGCAGACATTGTCAAAGGGGTTTGCTATTTTCTGTGACTCTGCATCTCTTTTGCCAGCTTCAAAATTGTTCTCTATACTGGGAGGTAAAAACAATGAGTCATTCTCGAAGAAAGGCCGCACTGATAACAGGTGCGAGCAGTGAAAATGAAATTGGTACAGCAATTTGCCGCAAGCTGGCTTCACAGGATATAGATATATTTTTTACACACTGGCATTCTGATGCTGAGTGGATTGAACAATTTCAGCAGGATATTGCTGATATTGGTGTACGCTGCGAGGCACTAAAGGTGGATCTGACAGATCCAAATGCGGCATTGGCCATCTATGAAGAAGCTGCAGGCCGACTGGGCTCTCCGTCCATCTTGGTTAACAATGCCGCTCATTCTGTTAATAATGATTATAAATCGTTAGATGCAAGCACACTTGACCTTCATTACGCGGTCAATATGAGGTCCACCTTTCTTCTGTGTGCTGAGTTTGCCCGCCGGTTTAAAGACTCAGGTTCACCGTCTGGCCGCATTATCAACATGACATCCGGTCAGGATATAGCCCCAATGCCAGGGGAACTGGCTTATGCAGCGACCAAAGGCGCCATTTCTGCTTTTACGAGATCATTAGCACAGGAGCTTGCACCGCTTCGGATTACCGTTAATGCTATCAATCCAGGTCCAACCGATTCGACGTGGATGACAGACGGTATCAGAAATCACCTCCTGCCTAAATTTCCAATGGGCCGGATTGGCACACCGGATGATACTGCACGTCTTGCTGCCTTCCTGGCAAGCGAAGATGCTGAATGGATCACCGGCCAGATTATCCATTCGGAAGGCGGGTTTATGAGGGGATGATCCTGCAGCTCAAAAAAGGTGCCTGCCCCCCTGTTCCGGGCAATGGCACCTCTTTTTTATCAATCCTTCGCCAAGTCCCTGCGATTTGCTGCCAATGGCGGCTGCTCCATCCATTCGTTTTCAATCATCAGATTTACTCCATCCTCAGATAGCTTGAGGACCTCTCCAGTAAACCGCTCATAATCAATAACCAGATCGCTTCTATTGCTCTCTGAAATGGCTATTCCATAGTTCCCGATTCCGGCATAAATCATCAGGCCAAAGTGGAACATCATTAATTTATCTGAAAATGGCGACTCGGTTGATTCGGTTACTTCCTGGTCAAAGCCCATGGGGACAGGCAATGAACACATCTCCAAGTAGCGGCTCAGAACCTTTATATGTTTCCGGGAAACTTCTTTTCCTCTTAATATATATTTCCGGACCTTATCTGATTTGGCCACCTGGCTGAAGGCTGAAGCCATACAGGTTCCTAAATGATTCGTCTGGATATTTGCATGAAGATTCGTCACCTCTGACCCGGTGAGGGATTCCCTCCTCCCCAGCCCTTCCAGAATAAAGGACTGCTTATGAACAAACTCCGTTTTTTCCGGATATGGAATGCTTGGCGGGCGCACACTCAGTCCCTTTTCCAATAACAGCTCATTGGCCTCGGTCTTTAACTCGATTGTTGAGGTTAAGCACTTGGAATAGAATGAATGAATATCAGACCGCCATGTATTCTGCAGCACCCGGCCATAAGTGGCAAGACCCCCCTTTGCCATATTGTGCATGTAGCGCAAATAAAAAACGTCGGAAAACAATCGCTTCGCCTCTAAATTCACATCTTCCTCCGTAAATCCCTGCGGAATCCGGATACCTTCTTCTGTAAAGATCCCTCTTATGATCTCCACATGCTGCTGTGACAAATCCAAAGCATGGGAACCAAGCTTTTGGATATCTTCATCTTCAATATGACGAAGAAAATACTTTAATACACAAACCGCCATACTGTCTGCCATGAAAGAAGCCCATAAATAACTCAATTCTGCGGCGGTTAGCTTCATATGATTATGATGAGTCTCCATGCCTTTTCCTCCTATTTAAGTCCATAAGGGTTATTATCTCCTGAATAAGGAGAAATATGTTTGAACACATACCTAAGGGCTAGGGGGAACAGTTCCCTTGTCCTTCCTTCTAAAAGCAAGCTCCTCCCAAGTATAAAAGACTTGGAGCCAGACACCATCTCACTTTGAAATTCATAGCCTACTAACGTAATCTGCCCTCTAGGAGTGATGTACATGTACTTTCATGATCCTTATTCTCACCGTTTCATCGTTGGCCATAGGCATAGTGTAAGATATCCATATCCCCATCATGCTGCCAGGCAAAAATCTTTTTCCAAAGAAGAAGCAGCTGCCATCGCTTTGCTGCTGGGAATCGATTTTACTAAAAGCAGGTTTGATTTAAATGAATTTTGGCTTGGTGTAAATACAGAGCTTGAGCACGGTAAGATCTCCAGCCAAACGAATGTAACAGGTGATGACCCTCTCATCACAGGAAAAATTGCCCTCGCACACCTTAACGAGTTTCCTGATTACTATAAGCGGCTAAAGGTGCTGGAGAAAGAAGCGAAGGCTTATTGGAATAAATGAGGTGCATTCCCCCACTTTCTTAAGTATCTTGGGACAGCGGGACAGGTCGCCTCACTCTTTTCTTCTATACACAGCTAAAACAAGAATAATCACCGCGCCGGCCGCAAAGCCTGCCAGGACACCCAGTGGAAATCCCCCGTTTATAAGATATACAATGAGTCCTCCAACTAAAGCCCCCACTATGATAAATATCAATCGCAAAGACATGGTTTTCACCCTTGCACCCTCCTTATTAAAAAAATGCCTGACTCCATAAGCACAGCTTGTATGCGTTTGGAGTCAGGCACCTTTTTTTTAATGCTTATTCAACAATCCAGCCAATAACCCTTTACCCAAAGCGCCTTTCCTGGCTCTTCCTTCATTCTTCCACCAGTAGGCTCTCTCCGGATTCTTAAGGACTTCCTTCACTTCGCTCTGATGCTCAACAACCGGTGCAGAACCGCGAAGCGATCTTCCTGCCGTCTCCCTGACAAACAGGGTGACAACAATAATGCCGAACAGGCACATGCCCATCAGGTAATAAGCTGGCACCATATTATTGCCGGTTACGCTCACCAGCCATGCGACCAGCAGCGGTGTTGTGCCTCCGAACAGCGACGTTGCTGTATTATACGTGATTGCCAGTGCCCCGTAGCGCACTTTCGTATAAAATAACGACGGGAGTGTTGCCGGCAGTGAGCCCTGCATAGTCGTCAGCAGCAGGCCGAGGATCAGCAATCCAAGGAAAGCGCCCATGGTGCTGCCCGAGCGGACGAGCATGAAAGCAGGGATGCTCAGGACAACCGCGCCAATCAGGCCGGCTTTCAGGATGCGGTTCCGTCCGAATTTGTCGCTCAAATGCCCCATTGCCAATACCATCGGGATCATGACGATCATCACAAGAACAAGCATCAGGAGCCCTTTCCCTTCACTGTACCCGAGCTCTTCTGACATATAAGACGGCATATAAGTCAGAACGGTATAACTCATAACATTGTAAAAAATAACAATCGCCGTACAAGTCAATAATGCTCTCCAATGTCCGGCAAAAATCTCTTTTAGCGTAACACTTTCATTCTTTTTCTCTTCAATTGATTCATTCATCGCCTCAAAAGCCGGCGTTTCACCTAAATGATTACGGAAATAGAAGCCGATGATTCCAAGCGGAGCAGCAATGAAGAACGGAATTCTCCAGCCCCATGCCGTCATCGCCTCGCTGCCAAGCATAAAGGTCAGCAGCGTAACAAGGCCGGCGCCGGCAATAAAGCCGACCAGTGTTCCAACCTCAAGGCCGCTGGCCATGAAGCTGCGTTTTTTATCAGGAGTTGTTTCGGTTATGTAGGTCATAGCCCCGGCATATTCCCCGCCGGTTGAAAAACCTTGCACAAGCCTTGCTGATAATAGTAAAATTTGAGCTGTGATCCCAATCGCTGCAAAGCCCGGGATCAAGCCGATGCTGAGCGTGGAAGCCGCCATCAGGATCATCGTAATGGCCAGCACATTCTTCCTGCCTATCCGGTCACCAAGCATCCCGAAGAACATACCGCCGAGCGGACGAGCAATAAATGCCACCGCAAACGTGGCAAACGCGTATATTAATTGAAAAGATGGGTCAATCTCCGGAAAAAACACCCTGCCCATCGTAACTGCCAAAAATGAATAGATACCAAAATCAAACCACTCCATCGCATTCCCGATGGATGTCCCCATCATGGACTTCTTCGCCATCGAACTGTCCACAACAGTAATATCTTTTGCCTCTAGTGTCTCTCGCTGTTTCTTCACATTTCCCCCTCCTAAATACTATCTAACTAACTAGCTTAGTTGGTTTTTCCCTTTATTTGGGGGTTAAAACATAAAGCAAGAAATCCGTTGTGGGCGCCGTGGATTGAAGTAGTTAATAATTAATAAAAAGGACAAACGACTGGGTTCATCCTCGGCTCAATTTAAGAACTTTTTTAAAGAAAAGCCTATTATTAATCCTGGAGCAGCACATAACATCGGAAACCAAACTGAGCCCAATAATACACCGAATAATTTCGCATCTGCTGAATACATAATTCCTACTGTAACTAAATAAGCTGAGGACACAAACGGAAGATAGGAGTAAGGTTCTCTCCCCCCTCCTGCCCCTTTAAAGGCATCCCACATTGCGAAAAAGTATAGGCATGGGTAAAACATAAGCCAGGAATAATTGGTTTCCGCTATTGCACCTTCTATATTGCCAATAAAACTCAAACGGATTATCTCATTGAAGTTAGCCATCACATTGATTAAAACTTCCAATGCAATAAATAAGAAACCTTTTACAAGCTGCCCGTTTAATACTTGGGCAAAGCCGGGCAAGGCTATACTCCATAAAATACTCTCGACAACTTTATCTTTCTTATTCATTTACCTTCTGTTTTTTGCCAGGTCTTCATGATCTGTTGCTAGAGGAGGCTGTTCCATCCACCCATTTTCTATTAATATGTTCATGCCGTCTTCAGCTAACACTCCAATTCCTGTTATCATTCTTGCGTAATCAGCTGCAAGATCCCTGCGCTGGCTGATTGCCATTGCTTCGCCATAATAACCGATGGCAGAAGAGATAAGCGATGCTATATGAAACATCATAAGCTTATCGGAAAAAGGAGGGGTCGTTGAATCGGTCACCTCAGACTCAAATGTCCTGGGAACATGCAGGTTATCTTCAGTCATCATGGAAGATAAGATTTTAAAGTGGTCGTTGCAGAGCGCCCTCGCCCTTTCCATGAACTTTTTAACATCTTTCGATCTGGCAACTTGACTGAATCCTAATTCCAGAACAATCTTTGTCATGGTTTTCTGCAGATTGAGATAGGTACCGCTTACTTCCACTGCACTTATAGGTCTTCGTTTTCCTAACCAGCCTGTCATAAAACTTTGCTTCTTAACGAATTCGACTTTCTGATGGTTGTTAAAAGCAGGTGGTTTGCTGATAATTCCTTTGTCTACAAGGGTCTTGGTAGCCCGATCATACAATTCCAAGGTTTCAGTAATCACACCAATAAAATACTTCCGCTGCTCCTCTGCTACAATATTGCCGATTGCCCCTGCGTACCTGGTCAACCCATGAACAGCCATAATATGCAAGTAAACAATCATATAGGTGTCTGTAAATAAAGCGGGTGCTTCCACTGTAACATCTTCATCAGTAAAACCCTTAGGTGTTGGATAATTTTCTTTTTTAAGAAATCCTTCAACCTTTTGCATATGCCTTTCCGTTAATTCAAGGGCATACTGCAGTACCTGAGTAATGTCTTTATCTTGTACATGATTAAGAAAATAACGAAACACACAGTGAGATAAGCTGTCATTTATATATTGACTCCAAAGGTTTGCCAGTTCCGATGAACTTAGTCTCGTGCTATGATCACTGGTTTCCACAGTCCATACCCCCTGCAAGATTTTATCTAAGGTAGTTTATCCCTATGAAAAATGTCTATACATGAACATCCCTTGAAACAGCTTCTTCAATATCCTCATCGAATCAGTAAAAACGGGCTCTTAAACGAGAATTGTTACCATTATACAGACGTTTTTGGGGATCATACTCTCCACCAAATAAAAGAGGCTGATACATTCAAAGTATCAGCCCTATTTTACCCAGTTGGTAGAACAAGTAAGAAGTTGGTAGATTATTGAGTCAAATGGTTAAATTAATCTCATAGTTGGTAGATTACTGGGCCAATTAATCGAATTCCTGGCTTTGACACTCTGGAAGGGCCTTAAATTGGTCAGGCACCGCCCTTTTCTTACTCCAACTGGCGTTTAAATACCTTACTGGCAATAAAATAAGCAATGATCATAATGCCAAGGCACCAGGCAAGTGCTGTCCAGATACCGCTGCCGACAGCCCCATTATAGAAGAGGGCACGAACTGAATTGACGATGGAAGTCACTGGCTGGTTCTCAGCAAATACCCGAACAACTTTAGGCATGGTTTCAGTGGGAACAAAAGCCGAACTGATAAATGGGAGAAATATCAACGGGTAGGAGTATGCTGTAGCCCCTTCCATTGAATCGGCAGTCAACCCTGGAATTACCGCCAGCCATGTCAGCGCCAGCGTAAACAGCAGGAGAATCCCACCCGCCGCGAGCCAATCGAAGATATTAGCATCCGGACGAAAGCCCATTATGAATGCGACGAGGATTACCACCACAATAGCAAGTGCATTGGACACAAGCGAGGTTAGCACATGAGCCCACAATATAGATGAGCGCTTAATGGGCATGGTAACGAAACGGGCCATCAGCCCGCTCTTTACATCATTAAAGAGCCTCAAGGATGTGTAAGCGACGCCGGAGGCGATCGTGATCAGCAAGATTCCAGGCAGTAAATAATTCACGTAGTTCTCCGTGCCCGTTTCAATAGCACCGCCAAATACGTAAACAAACAGCAGCATCATCGTAATCGGCGTAATGGCTACCGTGACGATTGTGTCCGGGCTGCGCATGATATTGCGCATTAATCGTCCCAGCAGTACCCCTGTTTTATTTTTCATTTCCATCTCCTCCTTTTTTGCCGATAATTGCAAGGAATATCTCCTCTAATGTCGGCTGCTTCTCAATGTATTCTACTTTTGCCTGCGGAAACATCTCCTTGAGTTCAACAAGGGTGCCCGTGGTGATGATCTTCCCGTCATGCAGGATGGCAATGCGGTCGGCCAGCTGTTCGGCTTCCTCCAGGTACTGGGTCGTCAGTAATATAGTCGTACCATTGCCGGCTAGCTCTTTGACAATATTCCAGACTTCAATCCGGGCTTCAGGATCAAGCCCTGTGGTAGGTTCGTCGAGAAAAATGACTTCTGGCTTCCCAATCAGGCTCATGGCGAGATCGAGCCGGCGCTTCATCCCGCCTGAATACTTTTCTGCCCGGCGGCTGGCCGCTTCTGTCAGACTGAATCGGGAAAGCAGATTGTCGGAGACTTCAGCTGGATTGGATACTCCCCGGAGCTTGGCAATCATCATTAAATTTTCCCGCCCGGTCAGCATGCCGTCTATTGCGGCGAACTGCCCGGTCAGACTGATACTCTGGCGGACGTGCTCCGGCTGGCGCTGAACATCAAAACCACCAATAACTGCTTTACCATCATCTGCCTTCAATAACGTCGAGAGAATATTTACAGTCGTTGTTTTGCCCGCCCCATTGGAACCCAACAATGCAAAGATCTCGCCGCGCCTCACCTCAAAATCCACCCCCTTTAAAACTTCCTTGTCTTTGAAGGATTTTGTTAACCCTTTTACAGAAATCGCTTTATGGTTCATATAGATTCCTCCTTTTTATTTGCAGCAAAAACCGAGGTCCGAGAAACAATCTGTTTTCTGCCTTCGGACAAAAAGACACAGGGCTTTGATCACATAATCTTATTCGCTACTCTGTTATACCGATTATCAGTATTACTTACTACCCGCTTAAAAAAATACTGAATAGCAGCAGTCAATCAGACCTGGCTATTCAGCAGGTTTCTAATTCAATTGTTAGATTATTGCCTATCCGCGGCCGATGGTATCATTCAGCTTCTTACGATATTTGTCATTCCAGGTTTTCTCATCCTTCACCAGCTCATCACAGAAAGCAGCAACATCCTCGCCCGTCAGATCAGTGACTTTCTTGCCTTCCGCTGCCCCTTCCTCAAAAAGGTCCAGGATGCCGGTGAAGATGCGATTCGTGCCTTTCCAATCAGTCGGACCGCCTCCAGCCGTCCACATATATTTCTGGATCGCTTTATACGCGGCAGAGTACTCGCTTGGAAGTGCCTTCGCACGCGCCTCCATCGCTTTCCATTCCCGCTTGTCATCCAGGCTGCCGATGATTTTTTCAAAAATACTCATTTCGCATTCTCCTTTTTGATTTGTTTAGTTTTCAGTTCGTCAATTTTGCCCGAGACAAAGGCCCATTTTTCCCAAAAGGCTTTGAGTTTTTCCCGGCCAGCTGCGTTTAGGGTGTAGAACTTTCTCGGCGGTCCCACAGTGGAGGGCTTTTTCTCGATATCCACCAGATTGTTTTTCTCCAGCCGCATGGTAATGGTGTAAACAGTCCCTTCAACCACATCAGTGAAGCCGAGCTGCCGGAGCTGCTGCGTGATTTCATAACCATATGTTTCGCCGCGGCTGATGATCTCAAGCACACAGCCCTCAAGCACTCCTTTCAGCATTTCCGTGATATTTTCCAATTTTTTTACCCCCGTCTATATCTCACTTGTATATTTAGTACTCTGTATAACCGGTATTCAGTAATACTTATTACTAACTATATAGTAATACCGAGTAGCGTTGTCTGTCAAGTACGTTAAAGCTGTTTGCTGCCCATTTTTGCAAAAAAGAAAAAAGCCGCCTTGCTGGCAGCTGATCGAGAATACTTTATTCATTTAAGGATGCAAATCTTTGTTGCGGATATCGACATCAATTAGAAAACAGCATCCACTGCCCTTCGGAAACAACTTCTACTGCTCCGTCAACCACTTTGATGGCCGTTTGATCATCCATTGCATAAGCTGGCCCCTTCATCCCGGCGGCCCATTTCTCTGCGGCAGCCATGGTGTTTCCCGGAAGCATCTCGTGGTCCAGATGCGGAAACATTGCAAATTCGACCAGTCCAAGCGCGGCATCACCACCGTCGGGCGGAGTCCAGCTTACAAAGTATTCCCCGATGTTAGGTGCCATCACCATGCTTCCGGCACTCATTCCCACATAGACTGCCTGCAGGGACGGCAAAAGGTCTGCCAGTCCTGACTGCTGCATCCAGTGGCTAAGGTAGAGGGCGTCCCCTCCTGACACCAGCAGGACGTCCGTCTCCCTGACAAGCGGCACCCAGCGGTCTTCATCGATGCTTGGGAGAGCTGTGAGCTCCAGCACACCGATCGACTTCCAGCCCAGATCGACCATGGAATTACCGGGACTTCCGCTGATGAACTCCCAGGCTTTGACACCGGGGCCGACCCAGGGGTGCCCATACATGGCGGTTGGGATGCATAAGGCCGTTGAGTCAGCGACCGGTTTGCCCAGCATATCGACAAGTGCATCGTTTATGCTCTTATTATTAACGCCGCCAGAAGTAAGCAGAAACTTCATAACATCGCTCCTTGCGGTTTAATTTCAGGAACCCCCCCACCATTAGTTGTCCTTAGCCGCAGCAGAAATCTGCCACATCACACCAAATTTATCACTAACCTGCCCATATAAAGGGCTCCAAAAAGTCTCCTGGAGCGGCATGTCCACTTTCCCGCCATCCTGAAGCTTAGCGAATATCCCCTTCGTCTGCTCTAATTCATCTGCGATAAGAGCAATCGTCACCTGGGAACCAATTTGGTAAGGCTGGCCAGGAAATGTGTCAGAAAGCATTAAATCCATATTCCCTACCTTCAGGTGAGCGTTCAGTACCCGGTCCTTTACTTCAGGCGGGGAAGGGAATTCCGGGTTGTCAGGCATATCACCAAACGTCTGGACGGAAACCACTTCTGCATTTAAAGCATCTTTGTAAAAACTCACTGCCTCTTGACCATTCCCGTTCATTACTAAGTACGGATACATCGACTTAATCATCCTCACACCTCTTCACCTAAATTTAATTGGCAGAATCACCATTCTTATATTTCAATAGGCTGCTGAAAATACCTTCCTAAAAATTGTTCATTTTAAGAAAGGTATTTCTCCCAAAGCAAATGCTCTATATCTTCCACTCCGCTCACTTCTTTCCTGAACCATTCCATATTTCCAGCAAACTTCGACGAACAAGAAAATTCAATTCTTGCTGCACGATTTCCCTGGATACATCTGATTGTCCCTCTGTAACCGGGCGGCTCCTTCAGACTTTCCTTGTATGTCCCGACACAGGTTACCATTTCATATTGATAGTCGATAGCAAGTGAATCAAAATACTTCTTAGATACAACCTCTTTTATTTGCCTGTATGTAAACTCATCCAATCCCCATCGGATTACACTGTCACCATCAGGAAGCTCTACCTTCAATTTAAGGTATCTTCCAATGTGGTCCTTTGACACCTCAAGAATCTGAAAGTTATCTAAGTTCATAAGCAGGGCCGTACCTCCTTCTGCATAATGATTGTTTAAATGGGAAAAAGACACTCTCTATATACTTTCTACGTATTTATTGTCAGCCCAGCCATTGCTGATTGTATGCCACGATTCCAAGTATCGCCCCAACACCTGCCACCCAATGCTAAACCGATCCCTGCCCACATAACTTCTGTTTTCTTTTTATTAGGACCCAAAATAAAAGCCCCCCAACTTCCTATCTTTATTTACTTTAGGTAAAAATCAGAATACATTTTCACCAGAACTATAGCGGAGGTGTATCTTACGCATCAAGCCATAACTGAATATATTCCTGGATGATCCGATTCTTATCCCAATTCTTTTGGAAAAAAGGAAAGATTTCATTTTGATAGACAGCCAAGCCAAATAATGGCGCAATTCTTTGAACGTTCAGGTACTCTTTGCGCAGGTCTTCCTCTAAACCCCACTCTGCCCAGCAGCTTAAGTACGCTTCCAGCAATTCATCCGCGAACTCTTCAGAAAAAAGTTCGGCTGCCTCATTTAAAAACACAGTGACGCTTAAGAAAGGATGTGACAAAGAGCTGTCTGACCAGTCATAGATAATGGGCAGCCCTTCCTCGAGCCAAGGGGACAGGTCCCTTGGCCCAGATCCACTAAAAGAAGGATTTTCCCAGCTTTCAGTACCATTTACAAACCTGGGACAGGCCCCTAATTTAGAGTGCTTTTTGAAAAAGAGCTACTTCTCTTGAACCGTTTTATCAGTACTATCGTGTATTTTTTTCAGCGTATTATTGATGTTATTCAGGCTCAACAATATAAAACCAAGCATGATAAAAGTTACAATCTCCCGCGTGAAAAAAGACACAACTCCTAAAATTACGAAATATAAACTATACCACCAGTTGCTCATTAGAAAGCCTCCTCATTTTTGAGCCGAGGGGACAGGTCCCTTGGCTCAGCCCACAGACCTGCACCATATCTCCTGTTGTAATGATTCCTCAGCTTATTAAAGACGCTGCTCCTCAATCAAATCAATATTCCTCTTATGTATGGCATAATCCTGAATTTGCTTTCCTATGTTTGCATAGAGCTGAATATCTCCAAGCCGCGATAATGCTATCCACTTTACGCCCGTCTGATTAGGGTCTGGCTGTTCTGGAAGCCTTGCAGCCGAGCCGCTCAGTTTAGTACATTCAAACATCATCACCAGGGTATGGACCGGCCCATATTTTTCGCCATTCAAATGCGGTGCATATTCATAGACAAAGGCCAATGGGCCGACCTCCACTTCTATGCACGCTTCTTCTTTAGCTTCTCTTTTAACAGCATCTGTTATAGTCTCGCCAGGCTCCACACCTCCTGCAGGAAAATCATACAAGATACCCCTGTTTGGATCGCTATATTCTGTCAGCAGAATTTTGTCCTGCTCGATAATGACTGCACCTGCTTTAACTCTTATATGATAGGACAATCTCTCTGTCTCCTTCCCTTAAACTACCGCACTTCCCCTTGAAAGACATAGGGAGCTGACTGACCCAGCAAATACCTGATCCCATTTTTATGATATGGCATCATTTCATCAGCAGTTTCTAAACTTACCCATCTTACTTCTGCTATCGTTTCAGTATCTTGTATACTGATCTCGCCGCTTATGACTCTTGCTTTGAATGTAATAAAAACGGCATGTTGATCATGATTTATCATCATCGCTTCATTTACAGAAATTATGTCATCAACCTCAATCGTCAGGCCTGTTTCTTCTTTAGCTTCCCGAATAGCTGCTTGCGATAGAGTTTCTCCTGCTTCAACCGAACCGCCCGGCAAAGACCAGTTATCATATTTAGAATTCTTAACAACCAATACCTTCTCCTGTTTTTCGTCAAAGATAAATGAATAGACTACATCTACTCTTTCCATGAACACACTCCTTTTTTCTGCCTTACATACCTTCTCTAACACGCAGAACAATTCCTTCTTTTACCAGCTGGCTCCTCTTTCTGGATAAAAGCACAAAGTATGTTATACTTATTATCAATTATTTAAATATGTTGGGAACTACGAGACTTTACTTAGTCACCTCCCCCCATAGTGGAAGGAGGCTGAGACTATATGTCTTTAGATCACATGAGAACAATGTTAACTACCATACAGGAATACCCTAACTGTGAAATTTCATTAACTTTCAATGATGACAACCAGCAGCCGGTATTGTATGTATGCTATAAAGAAAACCTATTTGAAGTCACACATGCCCATACACAGGCTGTTGACACATTTTATACGATAGAATCAACACTCAAAGCGATTGACAAAGAATTGAATTCTGAATTGCAAAAAAACCTCTGATTCAGAGGTTTTTTTGTTTGCCTGCGGGTCGGATAGCCAGTTTTCCTTGTACCCGCCCTTTATAAATGGAACAGTAAAACTGTCCCATTATCTCTTTTTTATATACCCAAAACAATGAAAGCCCTGCCTCTCTTTCATCCTTACGGCTCCGTGTCCGTGCCAGTGTGAATCAGGATTTGCCAAAAACTTTAGGGACAATTTTATCGAGTTGTATGGAGATACTTTGTCGTAGAAATATGAATGATTGAAATGGATGACGGCAGAAATAACAAAAGAGGTTAATTTTCTAATGGTGAGTTGGAGAAGTTGAGTGTCTTGGCAGCCTTACTTTGATTAAGGATATTTTAAGGCTGCTTTAACAGAAACTTTTTATTTGGTTTTCAGTGATTCCTTTCATTAATCCCAGTTCACTGATCAAAATTTCATGTGCGTTATTCAACATTTGTCTTTCGCTTGTGTTAAGTGCTTTTTCTTTCTTCATACGCATTAAATCGCGTACAACTTCCGTACATTCCTGAATTTTCCCTGTTTTTATTTTATCCATATTCACTTTAAATCGCTGCTTCCAGGGCAGTAATCTATCTGTTTCCCCATTCTGGAAAATATTCATAAGTTGCTTTAATGCAATGATGTCAGTAACAGGACGTATACCTGAATTCACTATCTTACCTGCAGGAATCATAACTTCCATATTGCCGACCAACATTTTAATGACATAATATTGTTGTTTTTCCCCTAAAACTTCCTTTTCTTCTATCGCTTTAATGATCCCTACCCCATGCATCGGATAAACAACATTATCGTCAATTTGAAACAAATAATCCCCTCCATATCGCAACTTCCTTAATCTTAACACACATGTATATTTTAATCAAATTTTTAATAGTACCACAAATTATTTTTCACTGTCAATAACTTACCCTTCTAAAATTAAAAAAAGCCAAGGGGACAGGTCCCTTGGCCCATTCCTTTAAAACAGGGACAGCAGACCTGCCCTTATGCCTATAAGCAGGGAGCAGCTTTTACTCAAACTGTATACTTAAATAAAAGCTCTCCATTCTGAGGATCTATTTCGTTCATATCCTCAAAACCGATACTTTTGTATAAACGATAAGCTGTCCTGTTTTCTTCTTTGATACTTAAGTAGATAACATTTACATCATATTGTCTTGAAGCGATATCAATCAGTTTTAACATCGCCAATTTCCCCAGGCCTTTGCCCTGATATCTTTCATCGATCATGATTCTGTCAATCCATGTATCTTTGTTGGGTCCAAAAGAGCCGTACATGGCAAAACCAATCACTTCTTCATCACTATATATAACCACTGGCTGCCATTCACTGTATGTACCTGCTTCTTCCAAACACTCATCAACAGTTTCAATGAATTTTTCCTGTCCGGGCTTTAGTTTGATCTTCCTGACTTCACATTCATTGGAAGCATCCATTTTTCTGATATGCACAATACTCATGAGTTAAGCTGAACCTCCACTCTTGGTAAAAAAAGCTCCCCTGGCTGCTGCTTAAATTCCGTTATTACAATAACATTTTGAGTGAAAGAAAAATGGTTAAAAGTGATATGGCTGTAATAGCATAAGCAAACGTGGATTTTTTGTTGTCTTTGAAGGCCTGGATGCCCAGAATGATCAGATTTAACGACAGTAAGATATAGGCGATGTATATCAGCTCTCTGTATCTATCATTGCTCAATGCGAATATAATAACACCCCTGGAAAAACGAGCATGGCCCTTAATTTTTTCTCCATCGTATCTCTCCCCTCATAAGATGCCTTCTCTATAATATACCAATATTGTCCAGACACCTGTACATTCCGAAACAAGAAAAGCCGCCTGGATGACAGCGGCTTCTGCTTTCAAGTATTCAAACCGGATGCAAAGAAATGTGATTCGTCACATATTCCTCTCGCTATATTTAACCCCAATGCCATCTAACCATTCTCTAAGCTTCATTCTGGGCATATACTCTTTTAATGTATAGATAAACGTGTCATTTTCACTTTCAAACTCCAGCTGTTCGGGCTTGCCATTATCAAGGACGATGACAACCTGATTAATATCATTCCAGAGAGTTACTTCTTCTTTAAATCCCTCCAGCGGTGCAGTGTGAATCCCTGTTGAATCAATATAGGTGTATGTATGAAGGGCACCAAATATAAGCACAAATGCAATCAATATGGCAAGCCCACCAATAGCCTTTATCCACAACTTCTCAAGCAAGAAAAGCAGAACACCTGCTGTTATAAGCAGACCGCCCACTATATTCACCATATAGGCTTTACTCGGCGTATCCTGAAAATAAACAGTATCCGGGAATATATTTATTTTTTGATAAAACATCAAGACTAAAAAGCCCAGAGGAAGCCAACCTAATGCAAAGATTAACCCTAAAGTAAATATCTTCGGCCTGTTTGAAAATTTAATTTCCAACTATATCCCCCTAAAAATGAAAATCGCAGACGGAAAAGCTCCCGTCCTAACATGGCGATTAGTATGTATGGGCTCTTATATATGAATATACGAATGAGGCAAGGCCAAAGTAACAGTATTTGGTAAAAACAGTCGAGTTTACGTTAGTAGTTTAACTGGCTGCCATAGTAAAGAATGTTAGCCTATACATGAAAGGTGTGTTATGGTTTTAATGAAGGACAAGAGACCTTTCTTAGTCACTCTTTATTAAGGGGGCGAAATTTGAAAAAAATCAATGTATTCTTAGATGACTACAGGAAACCGCCGGATGGATTCGTATATGTGAATACAATTGTGGAATGTTTAGAACTTCTCCGCACCTATGAAATTGGCCATTTATCACTGGACCATGACCTGGAAAGCAAAAGAGAAAACGGTATGCTTCTGGTCAAAATTATGGTCAGGGAAAAACTCTCTGCAGACCAAATAACCGTTCATTCAGCAAATGCGGTTGGCGGAAAAGCTATGTATAAATGCCTTAAGCTGGCACAAAGCAGCCATATTTACTCCTATGACACAACCCTCTCTTTAAGACCCCTGCCCTTGGATTCCTATACTCCCATGATGCTGAAACATTACCAGTAATATAGATTGGCCAAGGGATATGATTCTCTTGGCTTATTATTTTTTCCAGATATTTATAGCAAAAAATTCCCAGACATTACATCATTTCAAGCAATAACGTAATGAGGAGAGACTGTCCAAAACAGATGACTATGTCATTTTGCCAATACGTTTTAGCAAACAAGCTCCACCTGCCGCCAAATAAACTAAACAGCCTTGCAAACATGAAGGTGAAGATCCATATGCTCATGAATGTAATGAGTAAACCCATTCTATCCCTCCTATAGGTCGCGGATTGCAGTTGGTTTTGAAGATTGCACCAGCTGTCTTAATCTCTTACATCTACAATCTGCTCCCTCATCTGAACGATCCGGTAATACCCCCTGCAGAACACTGCGCCTTTCGGCTTGATTGCTATTAAGAAAGAATTAATGATATCTGCAGCTGAAATGATGAAATTAATCCAGCTTACAAATAAGAAAAGTGTTTGCATTTCTCTTGATACGAAAAGAGCCACTATGGCCGGCACCACTGACAATCCTATAAACGGCAGGCTCATAAAGACCAGGAATCTTCTTTTTGATAGTATGGTATTGGTATTCAGCCAAAAAAATGTTCCGCTGAATGTCAGGCTTATATCACCTTCTTTATATACGGTGATAATATGCAGAAGTTCATGAACAATAAAGACAGCAATTCCAATTAGAATGAGCATATATAGGGGTAATTCAGTAAACAGCCCTCCCAAGAGGCCAGGCACCAAAAACATAACAATCTGAAGTAAATAAGCAAATTTCATAAAATGTTCCCGGAACCAGCTGTTCTGTATGAAAGGGGTCCATTCAGAGGAATTCATATGTAATTGGGGCAAGTGGCGGAACCAATGAATCATAGGGGTGCTCCTTTAATTTTTCAGGTTGTCTTCGCAAAAAAAGAGGGTCAATATAGCCTTCCTGCCAAGTTATAAGGATCCATTTCCCAAGTCTCATAGGGAACGATATTCTTCGCTTTCATCGCATCCAGTGTCCGTGATTTCATGTGAGGCCGGGTTATGTATTGGCCAATATTGTGTTCATTTAAAAGCACAAACCTGGCTTCGCTTATCTCTTCAGGCGGGATTTTGATATCCCCTTTGATGTGCCATGCTTTAAAAACAACAGATAATATCTGCTTGGTCGAATTATAATAAACACCTGTGATGCCAACGGGCTTGATATGCAGTCCGGTTTCCTCAAGAACTTCCCTTACGACTGCCTGATCAAGCGGCTCCCCAAGCTCCACCTGGCCCCCGGGCATTTCCCAGGTATCCTTTCTCCATTGGACCTTAACCAGCAGCACTTCATTCTTTTCGTTTTCAATAAGCGCCGAAACCGCAATAATGTGTTTAGGTATTGTGTGCATATCAGGTGCTCCTATAGTTGATTTATATATAGATTCTAGAGAGAATATGAGAATTCCTTTTTTATCCAAATATTGCTGCGGTAAAAAGCTGAAGCTGCTCAGCTTACTTAACGGAACTAACCTGATTGTATATCACTGTTCATAGCGTTTTATAAACGCCAATGTCTTTTCGAACAGCTTCGGCTGGATTTCAGGATAAGTAAGGTTTACGGGTAAATCCTCAAACAGTTTGATCTCATCAATTTCTGAAGCAGGAAGCTGGCCCAATTCCCTTATTACTCCAAGGTATAGCCTTCCGTATTTTTTAACAGCCGTATCGCCTAATGAATAGTCACATATCGGGATCAACTCGCCATCTATACAGCCCGTTTCTTCACATAACTCTCTTTGCGCCGTTCCCTCCATGTTTTCTCCAAATTCTCTATGTCCTCCTGCAATTTCCCATGTGGTTCTATCCTTATGCCTGACATACACCCATTTTCCTTTGTAGATGGCGCTTATTACTGCAAACTTTAACTGCCTCTGGTCCACTATATCCAGTTGGTAAAAGTCAAGTTTCATATAATCGCCTCAGCAGCTTCCGTCCCCTTGACCTGCACTCGCACCTCACTCAAACACCTGCCTAAGTTCAATTTGCCCTTCCCCATTTCCCTGCGGGTCCGGCATCCGCTTAGCCCAACCGATGGCTTCTTCCTTTGACTTCACATCAATCAAAATGAATCCGGCGATCAATTCATTCGTTTCAGCAAATGGACCTTCTGTAATCACCGGATCTTCTCCCGGTTTCGGAAAAGAAATGCGCATCCCATCTGAACTGGGATGAAGGCCTTTCGCCATAACCCTTACACCTGCCTTAACTAGGTCCTCATTGTACTTCGTCATGGCTTCCATTAGTTCAGGGCTGGGAAGATTACGTCCTTCCGAATTCTTTGAGGCTTTGACGATGAGCATAAAGAGCATGAAAACCTCCTCCTTTTTCTCAAATTAGATTTGTCTTTTTTACATTCGACTCCGATAAAAACTAACTATGCCTCCAACTGCCCTGCAGCTTCCGTACATAGACAATCTGCCCAATATGATACGCATTGTGCGTGCATAGATTTCCAATAATAGCCCACCATTCTGCCGATTCAGGAAACCCTTCCACTTCACTTTCCAGCTTTTCCTCGGAAAGCAGATCCTGCCACTGAAATAGCACCTCTAACAGCCGCTCCTTTAAATCACTGAATGTTTTATTTTCCGGTATCCCAAAGCTTTCATCATTGCTCCCAATTGGCGCAACTGCATTGACGTGACCCTTTTGATACCTCTTTTGCCAGGTTTCATTCCAATAAATAAGATGCTGGACCAATTCGGCGATGCTGTTGCTCTCCTCATTCGGCTTCCAAAAAGCATCTTTTTCTGATAAGTCTTCAACAGCTTCTGAAAAAGGAACATACCAGCTCGGATCATTCGCATTTGCTGACAACTGGTCGGCCAGCAGATCAATAGCATGAGGCATACTTGCCACACTCCTTTGATAAGATAATGACTAATTCGCCGCAATTTCCTGACTTCCTGCCTTATGATAAACGAGCATAACAGAAACCTTGATCAGAACACCATTCATTATTTTCCAGTAAAATACATAAACAGAAGTATATGCAGGCAACAAATGTTAATATATAGAAAAAGGAGGTGGGCGTAATGCCTTTATGGATCATATTGCTGGCAATCGGAGCCTTTTTCTTAGGTTTGGGGAAATTAATTGATTTTCACTACAGCAGGGAAGGGCGCAGTATAAACACCTCAGCATTAAAGGAAAGTACGAAGGATAATTTAGGCGGGAGCGTTTATTTTCAATAAATAAATTTCAGGCGGCCACACCCTGGAAGGCAATTGAAAAAGAATAAAAAGGGGCTGAGACATATGGGAACAATGCACACTGAATATCAAGGCATAAAAATAACAGCCCCTGCAGATTGTGGAAATGCACCTAAAAAGAAGTTTCTATATGATTTCATAATGGCTGCTGCTACTAACGATTTTCATTTTATTTCTGAACACGCAAGTGACGATATTTGCTGGAATATAGTAAATGATAATTCAATACAAGGTCTTGAAGAGCTCGCTAACACTTTGAAGGCTGCTCCAAAAATAACTGAGGTGGAAATATTAAATATCATTACACATGGTAAAACAGCATCCGTTAATGGAACTGTGAAATTTGAAGACCATCATACAGACTCTTTTTGTAACGTTTACACTTTTGTTAGTGCTGGAAAAAACACAATAAAAGAGATTATTTCCTATATAATCAAAATGGATTAATCCATTTTGCCCTTGGCTGCTTTAGGGCAGCACCTATTCACCTTGCATGTCTGCTTCTCGACTAATATGCTTTATTCAATTGTTTGCACGCATAAAAAGAACCCTAATATTATTAGGGTTCCAGTAATTTTATATATTATCATTCAGGCCGCTCTATCGTAAAAACTTCGCCAATCCTGGCATAATCATTCCCAGCCAGTCTGCTGACGGCAGCAAGCCCCTTCTGGTCGATTCGTCCCTTGTCATATAGATCTTCTTCTATATGGAATTGTACAACCTTCCCGATGATAAAGTCGGTACCAGATGAGTCTGTACCACCTAACTCCAGGGCATGTTCCAGCACGCACTCCATCCGGATTTTTGCTTCCTTTACGCCAGGTACTGCTATTTTTTCGCTTGCCTCTGCTGTAAAACCTGCTGCCTCTATTTCGCTCTGGTCAGGAGGAAGGCTGGCCGCTGTCTGATTGACCTTTTCGACATTGAGCTCATCAACGATGTGAACCACAAATTCCTTTGACTCGAGAATGTTTCTGGCTGTATCCTTCTGCCTTCCCTGCGCACGCTGGATGGATAGGGATATCATGGGCGGGTTGGCCGAGACAATGTTGAAATAGCTGAATGGTGCACCGTTCACCACACCACCCTTTGAGAGGGTAGTCACAAAAGCAATGGGCCTCGGGATGATGCTGCCGATGAGAAATTTGTAATTCTCTCTTTCCGGCAGGCTGGCAGGATCAATGGAAAGCATTTGAATCATTCCTTTGCAAGTTAATCTAATTCTCTTACACTAATCGGGATTAGACTATGTTCTAACTGCTCTCTGAACTGCTCATACTTCTCGGGAAGCATCAGCTTCTCTCCCATTGTAGCCTGTGATTCATCATGTGCAAAGCCTGGAGGATCTGTCGCTATCTCAAATAAAATTTCCCCATGCTCCCTGAAGTAAATCGCGTTGAAATAATTTCGGTCTTTTACTGGGGTGACAGCATATCCATTCTCAGCAATATAATTTCTCCAGCTCAGCTGATCTTCGTCATCACTTGCCCGCCAGGCGATATGGTGCACCGTTCCGACACCCATCTGGCCGCGGCCGGCCGGAGTCAATTTCAGGTCGATGATATTGCCGATATTGGCGGAAGAGCGGAAGCGTGCAATATCCTCTTCCACACCAACTCTTTCAAGCCCCATAACATTCTCCAGGAGGTCAGCAGTTTTTGCAGGCTCCGCCGATAACAGCGTCGCGCCCCCAAAGCCCTTGATCGCCACTTCAGGAGTAATGCCGCCGATTTCCCATGTGTTCGCTTCCCCTTCTTCTCTTTCCACAATTTCAAGATGCAGCCCATGAGGGTCATCAAATGCCAAGTATTGCTCACCAAAGCGCTCGATTTTTGTAAAAGGAACTTCAAACTTCTGGAGCCTTTCTGCCCAGAACCTCATGGCACCCTTTGGAACCATATATGATGTCACACCAACCTGACCATCCCCAATAACCCCTTGGCGGGCACCGGCCCATGGGAAGAAGGTGATGATAGTCCCAGGTTTCCCGCCTTCATCTCCAAAATAAAGATGATATGTGCCCGGATCGTCAAAATTCACTGTCTGTTTGACCAGGCGCAAGCCCAGCACCCCTGCGTAAAAATCTATATTCTCCTGCGGATGCCCTACAATCGCCGTAATATGATGAATACCCATTGTCTCTTTTTTCATATATATTCTCCTTTCAGTTTGAGCCAGGGGGACAGGTCCCTCGGCCCACTTGGGCCATGGAACCTGTCCCCTTGGCTCCCCTTTGCGCCGTATAACTTCTGAGCACATCGATCAATTAACTTGATCAGGATCTGCTCAACCTTTATACCCCTTTTTTATATTTAGGATATATACAGGTGCATGAAGCTGCACCTGTATATAATAGACTCTGCCGCCGCTTAGCGGATTGTGGAAAGAGCTGTTGACCAAGGGATCAGTTGATCCAGCATTTGATTGACTGAATCCTCTTGTACTTCTTTTGGTTTGAACTGATTGCCATTTTCAAAGTCTGTGAATAAAGACAGTGCCGGATGTACGCGGACGTCAGCTACTGACAATTCACCCAGAATGCCGCGCAAGTGTTCTGCAGCTCGCGCCCCGCCTACTGAACCGTAAGAAACGATTCCGGCTGCTTTATTGTTCCACTCAACACGCAGGTAATCCAGTGCATTTTTCAGTGCGCCTGTGATAGAGTGGTTGTATTCCTGCACAATGAAAATGAATCCGTCCTGGGCAGCAACGATTTCTGACCATGCAGCAGCCCCAGAAGCATCTGCGCCCGCTTCGCCAAGCAATGGAAGCTTGTAGTCAGCGATATCAATGATGGTATAGTTCGCGTCACCGCGCTTGTCAGCTACTTCTTTCACCCACGCACCTACTTGCGGGCTTACCCGTCCTTCACGTGTAGAACCTAGAATGATACCAATGTTTAATTTTGTCATTGTTTCTTCCTCCTCTTTTTTTGTTCCAAATAGTTTATTTAGAAAACCCATAGAATAGCTCCCCTTCCAACATATCTCCAGAGCCTGGGGGACAGGTACCTCGGCTCATTTGGGCCAATATGTCTGTCCCCTTGGCTCAACATATCTCGAATTCGAGATATGTTTTCAAAAAAAATTAAATGCGTTCTGCCCTGCAGCCGATTTTTTTCATTAAATCAATCGTTTGATTGACTTCATCCGCACTTAACTCATCGAACACTTCACCCATTTTGCTTTCATGCCGGGGAAAGACATGATCCATCAAAGCCTTCCCCTCAGCTGTCAGCACCGCATATATGACCCGGCGGTCTTCTGGGCACCCCTGGCGCCTCACATAATTTTTCTGCTCTAATTTATCCACCACATAGGTAATGCTGCTGCTCGAGATCAAAACTTTCCTGCCAATCATCTGAATAGGCTGATCACCCTTATGGTATAAGAGCTCAAGAACAGAGAATTCCGTAGGATTCAAGTCGTAGTTGGCTGCATCTTTGCGAATCGCTTCTTGAATGGCTTGGGAAGCACGTAGTATGACCGTTACAGCTTTCAACTTATCATTCATACGTTTTTCTCCTTTAACCGGCAGCTCTCCATTTCAACTCTTAATTATGCTGCTGGATTTACTTCTAGTTCCACTTTGATTTTAATATCCTTGCCTACAAGTACGCCTCCAGTTTCAAGTGCTGCGTTCCAAGTCAGGCCGAATTCTTCACGGTTGATTTTTGCTTCAGCTTCAAAGCCGTATACTTCAACACCCCAAGGATTTGTTCCTTTGCCGCCGTATTCTACATCAAAAGTGACCGGCTTTGTCACGCCCTTGATGGTTAAATCGCCTGTTACTTTAAAATCATCGCCGTCTTTTACGATGTTTGTTGATTTGAAATCAATCGTCGGGTAGTTTTCAACATCAAAGAAATCAGCTGACTTCAGGTGGTTCTCACGGTCCTCGCTGCGTGTATTAATGCTTGCAACATCGAATGTGAATGCGATTGAAGCTGTTGTCAGATCTGTCAAATCTGCTGCTTCCACATCTGCTGTATAAGAATCAAAAGAACCCTTCACCTTTGAAACCATCATGTGCTTCACTTCAAAACCTACTGCTGAATGCGATTGATCTACTGTCCACTTTGCCATTTAAAATCTCCTCCAAAATATAATTATTATTTATCTCGAATTCGAGACATGTTGTCAAAAAAATAAGCTGCGATGTTTATTCCGAAATAAATTATCTTTAATTCGAGATAAATTTATCATATATTGGGAATGGAAGTCAACAACTATTTAAAAGATTTTTTTTTGAGCCATGGGGACAGGTACCTTGGCCCATTTTTAAGGAGAGAGCCAAGGGACCTGTCCCCTTGGCCCACTGTTAGCGCTGAGAAGGCCAGGTTCCTTGCATCTTCCTTAATTGAATAATCTGCCCGGTATGGTAAGCATCGTGCAGCATGATGTCTAAGAGTTTTTCTTCAAGGTCATTTTGTTCAAGCCTTTCAGGCGTAATCCGGATGATTGCTTTCCTTACGCTGTGATGGGCCAGTTCTGCCCGTTCTATGACTGCTTTCCATCCTTTTCATCATTTACTTGGCCGGTGAGAGAAAAAGTTTCATCACCATCAAGATTTCGAGTCCACTCCCGTCCCGCTAGATTCGCCGCAAGTCTCTCTTTGTAATAGATAAGATGGTTTACATTCTCCCATATGGATTTTACCGCAGCCCCTTCCGGCTTCCAGCTGGCCTGTTCAGCGGATAGCCCTTCTATGGCAGGCTTCAATGGCGCATACCAGTTCTCCTTGTTGAAGGTAGTATCAAGCATCCTTAACAGAAATTCAGTTCGGTTCATTCCTGTCCTCCTTTTAATGGCTGATTCAGTATAGAATTTCACCAAAACGTTAATAAGTCCTGCTTAAACAGCAGACAAGGCGAAAGGTCACTTCCCTTGCTCCTCTTCATTTTCTTTTTTCTTTTCTGACATCAAGTAAGCAAATGTCACCCCTACCGCAATAAGGGAAACAATCACAGAATAGCGGAATATAGTAAAGAAGTATTCTGCGTATGGCGTTTCGATAGTTGAAGTGTATCCCTCCAAATTGGTTCTTTCATCTACCCTTTTCATAAAAGCCACCAATATAAAAAATGGAATAATAAATGAATAGATTCCTGTTTTCACTAAGATTTTTTCCATGGAAATCCCCTCTCTTTTGTTCTTTATTTCTCCCTAAGCTGACCATCCGGCACCCCGGCCGGCATAAAATTGTGATCACCTTTTGGCCCAGCAGCAGCCATGAACCTTAAGGCTGCTTCTTAATCCGGCTGCCTGCTTTCAATTTCAACATTCTGTTCAGCAAGCAGCGAATAAAAGGCGCTTCTCTTCACAATAAATTCACTTTGCAGGTCAAATTTGTATGTCCCGGCATCTTTTATATGAAACTCTAATCTGTAGGGAACTCCGTGTTTGCTTATTTGTGTGACTTTTTGAATGCTGTCCCATTCAAAGTTCTGTTCGCGGGCAAAAGGCGCCTTTACCTTTAACCCCTCCTCGGTCAGATAAGAATGGGTTTGAAAGGACTGCCAAAGGAAGAAGACTGCAATCGCAGATAAGAGGATATTGGATAGAATCAGCAGAGGCTTAAACTTTGAATCGGCTATACTTAAAAGTAAAGCCAGAATAACAAAGAGGATGGAATATCCGATGATAAACAGGAGATATGCTGTCTTAGGTGTACTGAAAAACAGATGATAATCAGGCTGAAAATAAAACTTCTGAATTGCATTAACGCCTAAAACACTGATTGGCAAACAACTGACGGCTAATATCAGGCCAAGAGCAAAATACTTCGGCTTTAAATCTTTTGTTTGTATAACTTCCAAAAAAACCACCCGCCTTTTTCTTTTGACTAATTTATACGGACACAAGCTCTAAAGGTTTCCAATTTTTGGGTCATTTATTTTTCGGTATAAAAAAAAGCCGCCTTGCTGGCAGCAAATGGACAACCCGTAATTTCACCTTTTTTCGCTATCATAATTGCAATCGTCACCCATAGTTCTTCCTTGATTACCAAACAGGCCAATAGCAACAGCTACCCCGATTTCTACAGCATTATCTCTGCTAACCAGCTTATACACTCGCCCGTAAACCTGTTGGGACCTAATGGCCAATCGAATGCAGGATCTGTCTAATATTCATAAGCTCCAACGCAATCATTACACTGGATTAGGCGATAACTGCCAAACAAATTACTTTTTTGAGAGTGTAAAGTTTATCACTCAATAAATTTCTCTCCCTTCTTTAGACTTGATGCCACATGGATAGGGGTTTCTCGGTTCTCAGCAAAATGGGCCACGGGACCTGTCCCCTTGGTTCAGAATGCCAGTTAATCTTTCTGAGCTTAGGAGCCAAGGGGAGCCAAGGGGACAGACCCCCCGGCCCAGTCTCAAAAAGAGCCAAGGGACCTGTCCCCTTGGCTCATTAATACATATCCTTCTGAGTAAAGTTCCAGAATGCCACAGCCAGGCAGGCAGCCGTCCATACGGCAAGGATGATCAATGAAAATGGCAGTGTCATTCCTTCTATCGGCGGTGCCTGGCCTTCCAGATAGTTGATCAGATCAAAGTTCAGGCTCACCAGATACTTGGAGCTTGTCCAGCTCGATCCGATGGAACTCAACAGGGTGCCGGCGATTAACACCGCCATCATCGCGCCTATTCCAGTCGCTGTGTTTTTCACGAGCACAGAGATCATGAGGCTGATGGTTCCAACCACAGCAGTTACCACCCAGGCAAGCCCGACTGACATGAGCAAGTACTCTCACATCGGCAGGGTATGGATGAATTCTGTTGAAAATTCCCCAGTGGCCGAAACCTGGAATCCGGTTAAAATTGGGGCTGTCCATCCGTCATAGCCAAGTATGAGTCCTGACACGGCATAACAGACAATCACCGTTGCCGCCATAAGCAGTGATGTATACAGCAAAACGGTCAGCCATTTGGCCATCAGGATTTTCCACCGTCTGACAGGCCGGGACAGCAAGGTTTTGATGGTGCCGTCATTGTACTCCCCGCTCACGATATCAGCCATGATGATAATAATGAATAATGGCAGGACAAGTGTAAGTCCCTGTGAGAAGAAGATTCGTATAAACGTAGGGGCCCCGGGATAGTTCGGGTTGATATCATTGTCGAGATAATATTGCTTTTGCTTGAGGTCAAATTCCAGGAACTGCCTGAACTCGTCCTGGATTCCGCTTGATGCCAGCCGGTTTTGCCGGTCGACAATCTCCTGCTGCAGGTCCACCCTCCAGTCCAGAGTGCCCTGCTTTTCAATTTTCTCCTGTATCTCCCGGTATTGTGCGTATGTAAACATGGAGACCAGAATGATCAAAATAAGTATGACAACCGGCAAGCGTTTTTTGGAGGCGATTTTCATTACTTCATTGCGGACCAGGCCCGCCATATTCGGATTAGACAATATGATCGCCTCCTGTCAAACTAATAAATAGGTCTTCCAATGTCTGCACTTTTCTTTCGATTGTCCATACCTCAATACCAGCTTTCAATAAGGCTTCATTCAGAATGAAAGTTTTACTTTCGTCCATAAGCGTGTGGATTGTATGGTCATCGTACAGCTCTGCAGCCTGGACATGGGGAGACTCATTCAAAATGGCGAGCGCCCGGAAAGAATCACTGACTCTCCAGTCCACACCTGATGACAGGGAATTGACCAGATCGCTTACGCTGCCGGTCTTTACAATCTTCCCGTGGCTCATTATCGCGACACGATCGGCCAGCAGTTCAATCTCACTTAAAATATGACTCGATACAAGAACGGAAAGACCTGTTTCATCGACCAGCTTCCTGATGAATGTGCGAAGATCTTTTATTCCCATAGGGTCCAAGCCATTTGTAGGCTCATCCAGTATAAGCACATCAGGACGGCCTAACAGGGCTTGTGCAATTCCCAGGCGCTGCCGCATACCCAGCGAATAGGTCCGCACCTGATCATCAACCCTTGCTGTCAGATCAACCAGGTCAATGACTTCCTGTATCCGTTCTTCATCGACTCCAGGCAGCATCCGCGCAAAGATCTGCAGGTTTTCGCGGCCGCTTAAATACTTATACAGTTCTGGATTTTCGACGATGGAACCGAGGCGCTGCATCGCCTTCACAAATTGCTTTCCGACATCAAATCCGCAGATCTCAACCTTCCCGGACGTTGGCTTGATGAGTCCGACAAGCATCCGGATGGTAGTCGTTTTTCCGGCGCCATTTGGACCCAGGAACCCAAATACTTCCCCCGGATAAATCTCAAATGATATTTGATCAATAATCGTCTTCTTTCCTATGATTTTCGTTACATTTTCCAATCTAACAGTTGGTTTTACGCTCATAGCATCACCCTAAGTTCTATTTTAGCGAAAAAATCAGGCAGTGACTCTTTTGAATACTCAATAAAGGAAAAGATTGATACAATCACGATAGAAGGAGAGGTCAAACGATGAAAAAATGGAAATGGCCGCTGTTTATCACACTATCCCTTGGCTTGACAGTTCTGTTTGGCTACGGCCTTGTCAGCGCCTATATGGATATTACCAATCCACCCCAGGCGCAGACATTGGCAAAATCAGAAGAAGCGCCTGCTACCCCGGGCGACACTTATATCGCACTCGGAGATTCATTAACAAGAGGTGTAGGCTCATCAAAAGGTGAAGGCTTTGTCTCGCTGACCGGGAATCAGCTCAAAGAGAATAACCTCGTTGAACGCTATCAGAACCTTGGCATAAGAGGCGCCAGAATCGAGGACCTGCTGGAGCAGCTGGAACAAAAGGAAGTCCAGAGAACGCTTAAAGAGGCCAAAATCATTACTATTACAATCGGGGGAAACAACCTGTTTAACAGCGGGGAAATCTTCAGCAATTATTCAGAAGAGACCGCGCTCGGCATCCTGGAAACCGAAATCCCCAACCTGGAAAAAGTCTTTAAAAACATTCGCGAAATCAATCCGGATGCCGTCACCCTCTATACGGGGCTGTATAATCCATTCAAGCAATCACCAGACGGAGAATCATTCGATTCTATCATACAAAAATGGAATGAATCAGCCCGCACACTAGGCTTGAAATACGGCATTCAAGTCGTCGATACCTTCAATCTCGTCATTGATGCCAAACGCGACCTGTCCAGCGATGTCTTCCATCCGAATGACACTACTTATCAGCAGATAGCAGATAGTACGTATCTTGTCATTGAAAAAAGCATTGTTGAATGAGCCAGGGGGACAGGTCCCATGGCCCAGCTTCACAAAGGGCCAAGGGACCTGTCCCCCTGGTTTTTTATTAACTCTATAGATTGTAAATCTCCGTAGCCTGCGGTTGGGAAAAGTTCAACCAGCCTTATTAGCAATTCTTTTGTTGATAGATCTTTATGTTTATAAAATACTTTACTACTGCATTGTCACGTTCAGCATTTCTGAGTATATGTTTATCGCTTGATACATAACCGATAAGTCGCCAGATGGTTTAGTATGCCGGATTAGCACCTCATTGTATGCCGAATAATATGGACCAAAATTCAGTTCAATCTGATTGACCTTAAATTCATCCTCACGGAAACAACAGGGCCACAGGGACAGGTCCCGCGGCTCAAATGAAAAAAGAGCCAAGGGACCTGTCCCCTTGGCTCATGTTTTAGGAAATGTAAATCCTTCACCGAACACATCCCGCACATCATGCACCACGACGAAGGCTTTTTCATCGATCTGCTGGATCATCTTCTTGAGAAGGAAGAGCTCCTGCTTGTTTATGACCACGTAGAGTATGTCCTTGGATTCTTTGGAGTAGTGGCCCCGTGCATTAATGATGGTGGCTCCCCGGTCCATTTCGGCGCTGACTCTTTCAGCAATGCTCTCAGTATAGGGGGAGATGATGGTGACGGCTTTCCGGGTGTCAAAGCCGTCGATTAGATAATCAAGAATTTTGGTGCTGATGTAGATGGAGATCCCGGTGTACATGGTATTTTCAATCCCAATGACAAAGGCCGATCCGAGAACAACGAGAATGTCGAACACGAACATGGTCGTGCTCACGGCCCAGCCGAATCGCTGGTTGAGCATGCGGGCAACAATGGTCGACCCGCCCGTCGTACCGCCGGATCGGAGCACGATTCCAAGGCCGATGCCAATGAATACACCAGCGAATACCGTACCCAGCATGATATCCAGCGAGCGCCCCATATCTTCTGTGAAGTGCAGGAATACAGATGTAAAGAAGATGGCAAGCAAGGTGTACCACGTCACCCGCTTATTAAGCACTTTATAGCCGATGGCAAGCAGAATCCCGTTCATCACAAAGTTCGTGTAGCCCGGGGACCAGTCCAATACATAAAAGAGGGTCATGGAGATCCCCGTCACGCCGCCCTCGCCCAGCTCATTTGGGATTGCGAACAGATTCACCCCAAGTGCAAAGAACAGGGATCCGATAATAATCAAGATAATTTCTTTTGCTGTCGAGTTCATACGATCACTCCGTTCCTTTAGAATACCAGAATACTATAGCATAAAGGAAAGGCCGCGGTGGAGCCAAGGGGACAGGTCCCTTGGCCCATCCTCAAAAAGAGCCAAGGGACCTGTCCCCCTGGCTCTTCTTATTTTGGTGTTCAAGTAATATACTGTTATCACAAATCTAAAATAAGAGGTGTATCCGTATGAGTGACAAAAAAGCTGTCTTAGATCACGGACCTTTTTTTCATGGCACGAAAGCAGCCTTAAAAATTGGAGATTTATTAGAACCGCAGCACATATCAAATTACCAGGATAAAAAATCAAATTATATATACTTTACTGCAACATTGGATGCTGCCAAATGGGGCGCTGAATTAGCAGCATCCTCTTCAAAAGAAAGAATTTATATTGTAGAACCATTAGGTGAGTTTGAAAATGATCCAAACTTAACTGACAAAAGATTTCCCGGCAATCCGACTCGCTCTTACAGGTCTAAATCCCCTTTGAAAATAACAGCAGAACTAAGCACATGGGAAAGACATTCCGACGAAGAAATAAATCATATGCTAGCCTCTTTAAAAAAGCTGCGTGAACAAGGAAAAGCTGTTATTTACGATTAAAACAAAGGCCACGGGGACAGTCCCGTGGCCAAGCTTCAAAAAGAGCCATGGGGTCTGTCCCCGTGGTTCTCCACCATAAAGGTAATAACGACAAATAATAAAAATGCCAGCAGGAGCAGTGTGCCGCCCACGATGAAAAAGACCATGACAAATGTTTCATTCAGCTGAAAGGGATTTAAGTTGTACATCCACATGCCTGCGGTCAATCCCAATGCTCCCGCCATTCCCAGCATACTATGGATGGCTACCAGCTTTTTATATTTAATCTTATAAGCTTTATAGAATATTCCCCATGCGAATACGGAAAGCCAGCCGACCAGCAGAATGTGCGCATGGACCGGCCTGAGGGCATAATCCATCTGACCTGCCATATGAGACCCCAAATAAGTGCCAATGACGCCAAAGATGGCGGCAAATCGAATTAACCGCAGACTCCAGATTTGTTCCATTTTCCTCTCCCCCACTATGCTTTTTTATATAACTGGAAGGGTGATTGTGAAAACCGTCCCCTCACCAGGCTTGCTCGCAACACTGATTTTCCCATGATGCAGGTCGATGATCTGCTTGACGATCGAGAGACCGAGGCCGGTCCCTCCTTTCTTCCTCGCTGAATCAACACGATAAAAACGGTCAAAGATCTGATCCATCTCTTTCTCCGACATCCCTGCCCCCGTGTCTTTAAATGTAATCACAAGGTCTGTTTCTCTTTTCTCCAAACCAATCCACATGCTGTCTCCCGGACTGCTGTACTTGATGGCATTGGTCATGAGATTATCCCATACATTCGTCATCAGCTCGGCATCATATTTGAATACACAATGTTCGAGATTATACGAGACTTCTATTTCTTTTTCCTCTATCAGCCATTGATACCTGCGGATTGCCTGTTTAATCTGCTTATCTGCCCGCACCTCTGATACCTTCATAGGGTACGCGTTTTGATCCAAAGAGGTCATAATCAATAATTGTTTGGTCAAATGAGAAAGCCGCTTTGATTCATCATTGATGATCTCCAAATACTGTACCCGTTCAGTCTCATTCACATCTGACTTCAAAAGTTCGGCATATCCCTGAATATTCATAAGCGGTGACTGGAAATCATGGGATACATTGCTGATGAAGGATTTCCGGGCTTCATCATTATGCTGTAATTGCCTCTGCATGGTGGTGAAGCTTTGTGCAAGCTGGCCAATTTCATCCCGGCGATTGATCGTCAGGTCATAATGGAAGTTTTCACGGGTCAACTCTTTGACCGCCTCTGTCAGCTGTGTAATCGGCTGGATCAGATGCTTGGCAAACCAAATCATTCCGATGATGCTGACGACCGAAACAGCCAGAATGAACCAGGCAAGAATCATATGGATATCAGAGAAAAGCAGTTTGTTATTTGGGCGGATAAACAATGCGAACTGCTGGCCATCAGAAGTAAACGGCACCCCGACCGTATTCCCTACCTCATTAGAAAAGTGGCCCATCATAAAGGATTGGCTGGAATCGTCACTCATCCCGTGATAAATCTCTTTTTTATCCAATACTTTCCGGGCTTCCCCTGGAAGATCTGTCTTCGAAAACGCCTCTCCAAAAAACTGTTTTTCCCCTTCCTCATTCAACACGAGCACTTGATATCCCAGCTTCCCTACCGATTCCAAATAGGATATCAGGGCAGTTTGGTGGCCTGGCATTCCTTCGATGCTCGAGACGATCTCCTCTGCAATCTCGACATTCTGGCTGTCGATCTTCTGCTTGGTCGTGGCCGTGTATACCCAGTTTGCCAGGAAGAAACCGGTGATAATACTGATAGCCAGGATCGAGAGGGCAGCAGCGACAAACTTCCGGTACAGCGTCCTCATCCGATAGCCTCCAGCTTATAGCCAATCCCTCTCACGGTTTGAATCTCAACCGTCGCCCCATGTTTCCTGAGGCGATCCCGGATCCGGTTGATATGGGTATTCAGTGTTTGTTCGCTTCCTTCATAATCAATTCCCCATACCTGCTCAATCAATAAGGCCCGCGGGGCAATCTTTGGAATGCGGGAAGCAAGAATGCTCAGCAATTCAAATTCTTTCAGCGGAAAAAGAATCGTCTCCTGATTGATCATCACCTCAAAGTTCTTGCGATCCAGCACCATATTCCCCGCCTTGATCACTGTTTCCATTGCCCGCTCCATCCTCCGCAGGACAACAGCTACACGATACAACAGCTCCTTCACCTCGAAGGGCTTAACAATATAATCTTCTGATCCGGACAAGAAGCCCCGCTCCTTATCATCCAGCTGTCCCTTTGCCGTCAAAAGAATCACAGGTATATCATAATCCTCTGACAAAATCTTCGTCAGTCCGAACCCGTCCATTCCCGGCATCATCACATCGACCACCGCTAAATCAACGTTCATCCCTTCTAATATCTTCAAAGCTTCTTCTCCATCATTCGCTTTGACTACCTGGTACCCTTTCCGGCTCAAATGGATGGAAACAAGCTTTTGAATATGGACATCATCATCTACAACCATGATTTTCATGAACGGACCTCCTATTGGCGAATACGGCGGACTGCCTTCGCCATTGTGCTATTGATTATTATGAGAGGTCTGATGATCTTTCTCAAATGCTAATATCAAAGCTGGCAGCAGCACTCCCCGAACCAGGAAAGTATCCATCAGGATACCGACTGCGACCATAAAGCCAAATACGAATAAATCAGCAATCGGCATCGTTGTCAGGGCCGCAAAGGTGGCAGCCAGGATAATACCAGCAGATGAAATCACTCCGCCCGTATTGGTCATGGCAATTTCCAGGGCCTTTTTTACACCATGGGCCTTTCTCTCCTCCATAAAACGGGAAACAAGAATGATATTATAATCCACTCCCAATGCCACCAGGAAGATAAAGGCATAAACAGGCACGCGGGTGCTTATCGCATCGAAACCGAACAGAACATCTACCAGGAAGCTTCCAAGACCCAATGCAGAAACATATGACAGCAGGATAGTCCCCACCATATAAATAGGCATTTTAATAGAACGGGTAAGGGCTATTAGGAGACCCAGAATTAAGACCGTTTCAAGGATCATGATCATCACAATATCTTTATTATTTACATTTCTCTCATCAACCAGCTTTGCCGTAACTCCTCCATAATACGCTTCCCCGTCAATAGAAAGATTCCGGAGCATTTCTGGTGATGACTCCTGGAGATTCTCCATAAAATCAATTGCCTCTCTTGAATAGGGATTCATCGATAAAGCCACACTCAACTTTAAAGCATTGCCATCCTCAGTTTGTCCATCCTTCCGGACTGATGCGATGCCGTCCAGACTTTCCAATTCTGCTTTGATTTCGTCCGTCTTTTCCTTCGACAGGGACTCACTGCTTTCAATGAGCAAAGTAGAAGGAGCAAGCTCTCCCTTATCAAACTGGGACTCCACAATTTCATATCCGACTCGGGACGGCAAATCTTCAGGGAACTTCTTCACTGTATCGAATTCAAACTCAATGTTCATCACATTGATTGCTGTCACAACCAGGAAAATCCCTGTCAAACCGCCGCTAATCCATGGTTTTCTGACCACCAGCCTTGCAATCGATTTCCAAAACGTGTGTTTCAGACCCTCTTTATCCCCATATTTCGGCACCTTCGGCCAAAACGCCTTACGTCCAAATAGGGTAAATAACGCAGGTACAAGCGTAATGGAAGCAAGCATAATAAAGAACATGGCCAGCCCGAATACCGGGGCAAAGTTCTGATAATCACGGAAATTAGCGAAAAATAAGACCAGCATGGCGGCCATTACTGTACCGCCCGCGAAAAAGACTGGCTCACCCGTAGCGCGCATGGCATTTTTCATCGCCGTATATTTACTCTCCACTTCATTAAGCCCTTCACGATAACGGGAAAACACAAATAAAGAATAATCAATAACAGCCGCGAAGAGCAGGATGCTCATAATGGAAGTCGTCGAGTTATTGATTTCCAGCCCGGCAGCCCCCATCAGTGCAACACTCTGATTTACCACCTGGTAGACGATGATCGTAGCCAGAAGCGGGATGAACGCAAGCAGCGGCGAACGATAAATGACAATCAGCAGCACCAATACAATCACAATCGTTGCTAGCAGCAACACGACATCTGCCTGTTCAAACAGCTTCGTCGCATCTCCTGCAATTCCCGCTGGCCCTGTAGTATAGAATTTTGTGCTTTCTAATGTATCCGCAATTTCATTGCCGATTTTTGATGCTCTATCGTTAATTTCTGAATAATCCTTGCTTCCAAGACCTTTTTCCAATTCCATCGGGACAATTACCGTTGATTCATCTACGGAAATGAACCCTTCCAATGCCTGGGGAGGAAGCTTGCTGATATCAACGATTCGATCAATCCCTTTAATATCTTCTGCAAGAATTCCTTTCACAATCTCATTGACTTCATCTAATTGAATATCACCGGATTTATTATGAAAAACAAGGATTCCTGGGGTTCCCTGCTCATTTGGAAATAACTCCTCTATCTTATTCTCAGCAATTATCGATGCCGCCTCATCAGGGAGTGATTGAAAATTACTCACTTTATAGTCGCCCAGCTTTGGCCCGGCACTTAAAGCTATCATCAGTACCAGCCAGACTATGATTGTGATCCACATCCCCCGTTTTGTTGATACCCAGTCTGTAATAGGGGTCAGCCATCTTTTCATTACATAGCCTCCTTTTTATTATTTGCTCCCCATTATAAATTTCTAATATAAATTCAATATCAACTTTTGTTTACAAAAAAGGCGCCTGGCCCCTCATACTTCAAAGAGGGACCAGGCACCTTTTTATAAAATTACTCTTCAAGCTAAATACGGAGATCGAAACTCCTCAACAAACAGCCCCGCCTCCAGGACATTCCTCCGGGCTTGGGGGCAATCCTTATTCGTACCAATAAACATATAATAGTCATAACCAAAATGAACAAAAAACTCTTTTCTGAAGCTTAATTTACACCAGACAGCTTCCCTCAAGGTTAACCTCGCCATTTCCGTGATTTCTTCTTTCCGGACGGCTTTCCCTATCCAGATATCTGAGAGTAAAAGCAGTTTCTCCTGGAGCGCTGCCGCTTCCGTCCACATCTCAAGAGCATTAACATAAAGTCTGTCCACGCCCGCCTCATCCATAAAAGCAGTGATGGCTTGAATGTAGTTTGTTTCAGTACGCAAGTATTCCTCTTCACCGACCTTGGTGCCTACCTCTGAAAAGCTAGTCCATTCGCTGTCATCGAGATAATTGCCGTATGCATCCCTTTTTTGAGGATCATATTTTGTCACTCTATAATAATTCACTATGCACCTTCCTAACGTTGGGGTATGGGGAAAGTGCCAAGGGGTCAGGTCCCCTGGCCCTACTTCAAAAAGTGAGTCAAGGGACCTGTCCCCCTGGCTCCTTCAATCTTGTATGGTGATGCCGGGACATCGCTTTTTTAACTCAGCAATAAACTCCCTTTTCTCTTTTGGAGAAATTTTTATACTTCCGAAGGCTGTTGTTTTGTTGAAAATTTCAAGGGCATGCCATACAAGCACACGTTTGTTTACCTGTGCCTAAGCTGCGGAGAATACTCTCCGCAGCTTTTTTAATTTTAGTAAAAGGGGATCGTGCCGATGACTCAGGTATCAGAGCAAAACAAAAATTATATTAAAATAAAAGAAGCCCAGAAAAAATATCATATAGAACTTCTTCATCTTCAATTTGTTGATTTAGAAGGAGTCCTTAAGCATGTGACCATTACCTTTGATCAGCTGGACGATGCCTTAGAGGGGAAAATCATGTTCGATGGCTCCTCCATACAAGGTTTCAGCCCTATCAACCAATCAGACTTATACCTTAAGCCGGACATAAACACTTTTTCCGTCATTCCATGGTCGATAGAAGAAGGATATAGTGAAGCCAGGCTTTTGTGCAGCGTGGCCAATCCTGATGGCACCCCATTCGAGGGTGACCCCCGCAATGTACTGAAGAGGACGGTCGAGAAAGCGGCAAGCTATGATTATTCAATCAGCATCGGTCCGGAACTGGAATTCTTTTTATTTGGGATGGATGAGAGTGGCAATCCTACGACAGTTCCTCAGGATAGCGGAGGATATTTCGAACCGGCCCATGACCTGGGTGAAAAAGTCCGCCTGGAAATCTACCGGACCTTAAAGGCCATGGGATTCAAGATTGAGGCCTCCCACCATGAGGTCGCAATGGGCCAGCATGAAATTAACTTTAAGTTCATGGATGCCCTGGCATCAGCCGACAATGCCATCACATATAAATGGATCGTGAAAAATTTCGCCAAAAACTTCAACCTGCACGCCTCCTTCATGCCGAAGCCAGTCCAGGGATTGAACGGTTCCGGCATGCATGTGAATATTTCACTGTTTAAAGACGGGCAGAATGTATTTTTTAACGAAAATGATCCAAACGGACTCTCGGAAGATACTTATTATTTCATAAACGGCCTGATGAAAAACATTGCGACTCTTACAGCCATCACCAATCCGACAGTCAATTCCTATAAGAGGCTTGTCCCGGGGTTTGAAGCGCCTTGCTATATGGCCTGGTCCACATGCAACCGGTCGACCCTGATCAGAATTCCCTCATCACGGGGAGCCGCAACCAGAGTGGAAGCACGCCATCCCGATCAATGTGCAAACCCTTACCTGGCTTTTTCGGTGATTGCAGAAGCAGGGCTGGAAGGAATCCGATTAAAGCAAAGGCCTGCCGATCCCATTAATGAAGACATATACAGCATGCCCGAATCCAAAAGAGAATTACTCCGGATCAGCCACTTACCGGACAATCTGGAAACAGCACTCGATTTATTGGCAGACAGCCCTCTCGCAAGAAAAATTCTCGGCGATCACATTTTCAGGAAGTTCATTTCTCTAAAAAGAGCTGAGTGGAAGGAATACCGGAACACAGTGCACGACTGGGAGCTTAAGAGGTATCAGATGAAGTTTTGAAGATGTGGGGCCGGGGGGTCAGACCCCTTGGCCCAGTCTCAAAAAGAGCCAGGGGGTCTGGCCCCTTAGCTCTTTTTCTGTAAAAAATTGGTGATTACGAGACTCCAATTGATTAAAATAAAAGATAGATTGAGAGCGGGGAGGAATCTAATATTAAATCGCTGATTGGGAGAATAATCTCAGCAACAGGCATACTGTTTTTCATTTCTTTGCCACTTACCATCTTTTTGGTCCTATTCTTAACTGTTATGTCCACAGACTCAGATGAAAAAGGAGCCATAACATTTAGCCTGCTGCTGCTGGCTGCCTATATCATCCTTGTTTTAATTTACATAGTCCTTGTTTCCCTTAAGCAGTTTCTCTGGAACAAGTACCAGCTACGGCAGAAAATACTTAATAATTGGGAAAAGTACAAGATTGTCTTGATTATAGCAGGCATTCTTTTAATCTTGCTATTCCGCGGTCCACTGATCGCTATTCTTAGTATATGGTTCATTGATTGGGTTTCTGAAAGAATGAAGAATTGGAAAGCATCTACGGTCTGGTTCTTTGCCCTTGCTCCATTCATATTGCTTATTATTTATATTTTATTGATTGTAGGCATGGTTGGTTAAAAAGGCCGGGGGGTCAGACCCCTTGGCTCTTCGTCCTATCTTCCCAATACATTCCGCTGATCCTTCCTGACGGCTAAAAATAAAGCTGCAAACCAACCTATCAAACTCCACCCTAAGAATATATTTATGAAGTATATTACTACTCTGTTAGACTTATTTTTTCTCTTGGCTATGATGCTAGGGATAAAATAAAAAACTACCCCAATAAGTAAAGGTATAATTTCCATTAAAACTCTTCCCCTTCAGTTTGTTTGAGTCCGCAGATACCGTGGGGACAGGCCCCTTGGCTCAACTTCAAAATGAGCCAAGGGGCCTGTCCCCCTGGTTCTTACCCAGCAGCTATTACAATATAAACTCCATTTTTCTGCTCTTCGTTGTCATCCCAATAGACCTGTAAAATTCAATGGCAGATGCATTTTCCTCAGATACTCCCAGTTCAATACTATCAACTTGGAGGCTTCTCCCAAGATCGAAAATGTATTCAGTAAGTTTTTTTCCGATACCTTTCTTTCTTTGTGCTTCAGCAACACATAAACTCTTTATATACAATATCTTCCTCGCCTTAACAAAAGTATTTTCCTTTACTTCTTCTTCCTTTGCCACTGTAACACCGACAATTTTATTAGATATCACAGCCACAAAAATATGGTGTTTTCCATCGATTAATTGGCTTTGAAAAAAACCCCTTTCGACTGGAGCCAAATTTTCTTTGTACAAATCGGGTCTTACATCAACATGGAATTCATGAACCTGTCTAAATAAAGGCAGCAATGACTCATAATCACTTTGATTGGCATTTCGAATTTGTATATCCATATTTCTCTACCTTTCATTGATTTTCTAAAGGTAACCAGCCCTATTGTTGTTTAAGAAAAGCCACTTGGGATTTCGCAGCTGTTCGGAGATATATGCACTCTTAGGGCGGGTTTGAACAGGCCCCTCGGTTCTTACCTATGCCCCTCTTTACGCGCCTGTATATATCCATAATAACCACAGGTGCCATTCTGGGATAAGTCTTTCACTTCAAAACCGCAGGTCTCATAGAATTTGAAATTGTTTGCTGAAGTATGTGCAAACCAATCTCCATGAGGAAGCTTCTGTACACATAGTTCAACAAGTTTTTTTCCTATGCCCCTTCCGCGATATTCTGATAGAACAGCCAAATCCATTATATTTGCAACCATGATCTGGTCAGAAATCACTCGTACCATTGCAATTATTCTGTTCTGATCCCAAACTGTAAATGCCCAGGTTGAGTTTTGGAATATCAAAGTAAACTTCTCTTTCTGCCAGGATGGCGTATTCCTTGCCCATCCGGCATCTTCAAAGAGAGCTTCAACTCCATCAGCTGGAACACCCTCAGTACCTTCCCGAATTACCAATCCATTGAAATATTGATACATATGTATTCCCCCTTTATAAGGCTTAACCTGATTTATTCTCGATGCTGTCTGAAATTCCCTTTATTTTTAAGTGCGCCAGGGGGACAGACCCCTTGGCCCACTCTCAAAAAAAGCCAAGGGACCTGTCCCCCTGGCTCACAATGGAAATGAATTGCCACAATGTGTAAAATACAGAAAAAGAGATTAAAAGGAGTTTTTCTATGAGACTTTTAGTGCGCGGTGAGAGAGCAATGCTTGATGACTTTAGTTCTTCTAAACAGCTGGAGGTTGCAGTTGAGGTTCAGTCCGGGATGGAGGTTGATGTTACATGCTTCGGCCTGGATGGAGATAAAAAGCTTTCAGATGATAGATATATGATCTTTTATAATCAGCTTCAGTCACCTGCCGGGGAAATCAGCATGAAAGCCCACAGCAGCGGCGCTGGTACATATGAAATCGATTTGGACAAGCTGCATCCGTCCGTAAAGAACCTAGTATTTACGGCGGCAATTGACGGGGAAGGTACCATGTCAATGGTTTCATCCGGTACCCTCACTGTGAAAGCAGGCGGACAGCCCATTTTGCAGTACAGCTTCACAGGCAGCGATTTTCAAAATGAAAAAGCAATCATAATTGGCGAGTTATACTTGAAGGATATTTGGCGGATAGCCTCGGTGGGAAAAGGCTTTGATGGAGGCCTGGCAGCACTCCTTCAGCATTTTGGCGGAGAAGTGGCCCAAGACGAAAGCGGCCCGGCACAGCAGTCTGCTCCAGGAATAGCACCAGCCCAGCCCCAATTACAACAAACAGCGCAAACCCAGCCTGCTCCGACACAGCAGCCGGCCAACAGCAAAAAAGTCATGCTGGAAAAGAAGATGGAGCAGAAGGCGCCAAAAATTCTCGACCTTTCGAAAAAAGTGAAGGTGTCCCTCGAAAAGGCAGGCCTTCAGGACCATAGCGCCAAGGTGGCATTATGCCTTGATATTTCCGGATCTATGTCAAGCCTGTACCGTTCCGGAAAGATCCAGGAATTTGCCGAGCGGATTCTGGCACTTGGCACAAGGTTCGACGACGATGGTTCGATTGATATCTTCCTTTTCGGCCAAAATGCCCATCATGCTGATGAGCTGACCATTGATAATTTTGATGGATTTGTAAACAGGCTGAACCAGGCTTATCCGCTCGAAGGCGGCACTTATTATGGGAAGGTAATGAAAGAACTTCGCCAGCATTATTTTGGATCTGCGGGAAAACGCTCCAGTCCGGAAGCCCGTAATATGCCGGTATACGTCATGTTTGTAACCGATGGCGCCACCTTTGATGAACGTGAAACGCGGAATCACATCCAGAACTCTTCCTACGAACCGGTTTTCTGGCAATTCATGGCCATCGGCAAGTCCAACCGCGACGCAAGCAAAAAGAAAGGCCGGCGCGGATTCTTCAAGGCCATGTTCCAATCTGATTTCACCTTCCTCGAAGAACTGGACAACATGGACGGGCGCTACCTCGACAATGCCGACTTCTTCAGCGTCGAAGACCCGAAGGCGATAGCGGAAGAAGAGCTTTATGACTTGCTGATGCAGGAGTATCCGGAATGGGTGAAGAAGGCCAGGAGCGGGGGGTTGATTCGGTGAGCCAGGGGGACAGGTCCCTTGGCTCATCTCTGGAAACCATAGGAATTCTTTTTGTCATTTATTTCGTAAGCGATCTCCTGGAGTTTCCATACCTCTTCTTCAGGAAATGATACAGTTGAAATGTCCTTTGCAACTCCAAATAGATTAAACGACTTTATGGTGATACTATCTTTCTGGTGAAATATAAGGTCAAATCGATTCGGCAATTATAAACTAACAGATATGAGAGGCCGACGACTACGATAAGAAACAATAGGAACTTAGATTAATTTTTAATCTTAATTCGATTCGGATTACTCACTATATACCCGCCTCCTTAAAGAGCCACAGGGACAGGTCCCTTGGCCCAGTTTCAAAAAGAGCCAAGGGACCTGTCCCCATGGCTCAAAGCTTTCCCGCTATTCCTCAATCCCTTTTCTGCCAAGCACAATTTCTTTCATTTCCTCTGTCCCAAAAGCACCCAAATTCAATACATTTTCATCCGGCCAATAAACGAAGTTAAAAGACGAACCATCCATAAGGTGGATCCTCAAAAACACTCTATTATCACTGTTAATTTTCTTGTGAGCTTTATCATAACCTGCATATTTCAGTGAAAGGAATTCTTCAACGAAATCAACTGTTTCCTGCTCTGTAAAATCAGATACATGACTCCCATCATAGTCGCTTTCAAGGCTCATCTTCTTCACCTTGCCTTCTATATCTAATAGTTCTGAGATTGTCTTCGCTTTCTTGTTTTCACTGACTTGATAAACTTTATTGCCCGCAAGCACTCTGAAATCAGATCTGTACCCGGCAATTTCAAAAATTTCTGTCCCAACAGGAAGAAATGCAGCATCACCATTTCTCAGCTTATGATTGGAACAGGCGTTGTCTGCTAACATATACCTGACTTCGCCTATTTTTTGCCCTTTTTCCGGAGCTTCTCCTTCCGATAACCCTTCATCTTCACCCTCGTATTTAATGCCATTTATCATCACTACATCTACCCAGGATATCTCTGCATCCGGACATCCGCCGACTGCATTCTTGAAGCTAGAACACGCAGATAATACGAAAACCAGTAAAATGAACAAAACGCTAAGCTTTTTGGCCAAACAACCACCCCTTTAACGATACGTTGCCTTTATTTATACAGAAAAACCTATAGCATCCCCTTTAGTCTGAATACAAACTTTCACCTTCAACTTTTAATATTGTAAAATAAGGAACCAGCAGTGAACCTAAAAAGGCCAGCAGAATTCCACCGCCGAGGTCTAAATAAATGTTGTCAAAGGGAGCTATGATACCGGCAAAAATAGTCAATGGCCCTATTACAAAAAAAGTATTTACCAGCCTTCCCCCCAATGTTACATAGTGTTCAGAGCCACAGTTGTCACATATTACTGGCTGGTTTACTTCTCTCCATAAAATACGATATTTTTTCCGCCAGTTGAATGGAGCATGGCATTTCTTACAGTTTTGCAAATAGCTAACACCCATTCTTTAACCTCCACTATCCATCTGCAATTCCTTCTGAGCGCTCGAAGCTGTTGTGAGCCAGGGGGTCAGGTCCCATGGCCTGACTTGAGCCAAGGGGACAGGTCCCTAGACCCAACCTCAAAAAGAGCCAAGGGACCTGTCCCCCTGGCTCTTACCTATGTGAATCATGAATAGGACTGAACAGATCCTCCTCGGCATTCCTGACAACGGAGAAATGCTCCACATTGTAATGGCCATGCAAGGTCTTGTTATGATGCTTGATGATCTGTTCGGCCGGCAGCACGTCACTGTCCGCTGTTGAATGGCCATCACCTACTAAAGTGACATCAAAGCCGCTGACTGTCGCCGTTCTGACCGCAGTGTCAATGCAGTACTGTGTGGCACAGCCCATAATCACAAGATGTTCAATCTCTTGGGCACGCAAATGCTCTAAGAGCCCTGTCCCATGAAAGGAGTTAGTGGCCGTCTTATTGAAAATCACCGCATCCTCAGGAACCTGAATCCCGTTATGGACTTGAAATCCTTCTCCTTCCCCTCCTGCAATATCAAGGTCTCTGACAAAAACAGCCGGAATATCCTTTTCCCTTGCTTTGCCAATAACCAGATTGATATTTCGGATCAGCTGCTCTTTATTAAAAACCGGACTGCTCTCACCATGACTTCCGTCAATCAATGCCTGCTGGGCATCAATCACCAATAATGTCTGCTTCAAAATGATTTCCCCTCTCAAACATAAAATGATGTTGGCTAATTAACTGCTTCTTCTATCTCCCTTGTAACCATCCATCTCTCGTTAATCAGGCCCCAATTTTCAATGGTAAACAACCTTGCCAGTATCTCCCCATCCTTCACAATCAACTGTTCATAAAACACGACTGCATTTTCGTTATTTCTTAGTCTGATGACCCTGTTTTCAAACCTCTTCTCCGCCCCAAGAAAATACCTGATCGATTGTCCCATGCCGTCTACCGCTTCTTGCTTAGTGAAAAAGACTGGTTTTTCATTCCCGCCATTGAAAAAGGCCACATAATAATCATCGGCCATCTTTTCTGCCAGGGATGTATCCCCTGAGTTCATAGCATGGCTCCAGCCGCGAATAAATTCATCATGCATTTTGGTGAATTCGTCTAAGCGATTATAGACTTCAAGCATTGTCATCCTCACTTTCATTTTCCGCTTAAAGCTCTATTTCGGCAGGGAGAGGTGGATTTCCTTCTTGGAGCCGGTGAATGAAAAGAACCTGTCCCCAATTTGGGTACAGGCACCTTTTTTAAGTATGTAAAGGCCGTAAGCAGCCTACTGATTCAAAATAAAGATCGATAAATCTCCCCAATAATCCCCTTCATCTGATGAACCCCCGAGTCCGTATTCATCATGATGACAAGGCCGGCCCCCTTATATGGATAAGCAGCTATCATACATTGAAAGCCGACTCCCCATCCAAGAGAGGAGAGTTCAAGCTCTTTATCCGATCCGTCTAAAAACACACCTAGACCTGCCCAGTCTTTGCCTTGCTGCTGGATTATTTCCTTTGCTTTCTCTGCAGAGAGACCTATTTTGCTCTCACCATTTATTGCATTCATCAACTCAATAACCAGCCCGGCTAATTCAGCAGGGGCTGTCCATAGCCCAGATGCCGCTGGATATGGATAAACAGAGTACTTTTCCTCAATCAACTGTCCATTTTTGTCATGTCCGCAAGCATAATTCTTACCCGAAATCATCCTTGGAAAAGAGCTGTTCTCCATTTTTAATGGCTCAAAAATCAACTCATATGCGAGCTCCTCAAATGATCTTCCAGTCACATCTTCAATCAGCAGCTGCACAATGCAATAGCCGGCATCTGAGTAATGAAATTCACTCCCTGGCCCATATGCCGCCTCTATGGGGACACTGCAATATGCTGTTTTTCCTTCCAGCAGCTCAGCCATTGAGGATGCTTCGTTTCTAAAATCCAACTCCATAAAACTTCCCGCCGGATCCACCACTCCTGATTGATGGCTGAGCAGCTGGCGCAGGGTGACCTTTTTTTCCACAGTGACCCTATTATCAGGAACCTTCCAGCTTTGCAGCCTGTGATTGATATCCTCATCCAAATGAAGAACCCCTCGTTCCGCTAACACCATCACCAGCATTCCTGTCAGGAACTTGCTTATTGAGCAGGCATTGAATATAGATTCTTCCTGCACAGCATTGTCAGTTCCCGCTTCCAACAGCCCATATTGCTCCAGCCTGCTGATCTGGCCATTTTCAATCAGCGCCAGACTCAGCCCCTTTACCTGATAATAATCCATCCGTTCCTTTACGTTGATGAGATTATGTCCCATTCCGCACCCCTGTTTTTTTAACATCATTATACCATTTAGTGGAAAGTACTTTCTCTTACCATATAAAAAAAAGCCTGTTCCCCTCATTGGTAACAGGCTTTTAGCAGTGTGATAAAGACAAACGGATAACCTCCTCTTAAGGCAGTGCCGCGCCAGCTTTCAAGATTCTACCGGCTAAAACGCATCTTCTCAATTAAATGTTGTAAAGCATACAATAAATACGCTTTATAGTGGATATAGAGAAAGAACTGGAAATAGCTGATACGAGTTAGGCGGACAATCTTTACCTTCTTGAGAAATGGCAGGAAAACCCATGCGAAAACCACATGAAAAAGAGCATTTAGCAGGATGAATTTTTTAAAATTGCCGTATGAATATTTAAGGATCCACAGAGAAACTGGCATATAAGGACCTATATCAAATGGCAATTCATCCCTTATAAATGATTTAGGCTGATCATAAAATTTCCACCACTTTTTATGACGTCCATAAAGATGGTTCGTTATCTCAAATATACTGATGATCGCGCCTGCAATTCCATATCGCTTGAAGCTGCGCTTACCGATAAACAGCAGCGAAAACCAAGGAATCATAATGATCGATAAATTAAATACCACATGCCGCCTCGATAACATAAATGAACTTCACCTCACCCTGAGCGGTTCCTATCTTTATAAGGTATCCAGATAAGAGGAAAAAATCCAGTTACTGATTGCAAAAGGACTTCTCGTTGCAAAGTTGCTCTTACCACCAAAATTGCCCAGCAGGATTGTTTCACATGGAACATAAAAACCAGGGGGACAGACCCCCTGGCCCATTCTTAAAAAGAGCCAAGGGACCCGTCCCCCTGGTTCCTCAAAACCCCAGCCAATTCCTCCAGTCTTCCCCGGGATTCAACTAGATATCGCATTCCTTCTTTCCGCAGGTATCCCTGTTCACAGAACTGGGCGAGTACATGCAGCAGATGCCGATAGGAAACTCCGAGGAAGTCGCAGACGGTTACATGCTTCTCTTTATACAAATCCCCGTCCGCTGTTTGCAGGATGAAGTCTGCAAGGCGGTTTTCGAGCGGGAAGGCGAGGCTTTGGGAGTATTTAGCAGCCATATTGGTGGCTTTGAGGCTGAGGAATTTGGTGAGTTCACGCAGGAATAGCGTGTCCTCGAGCATTTGATTACGGTATTGGTTTAGGGGAATGGCAAAGCAGATGGTGCGGGTGGAGGCCTGGATGCCTTTTGTGTAGTAGACCTCATGCAAAAGCTCCATCTCGCCGATATAGTCATGAGTGTTAATGAAATTGATGAGAGAGACTTTGCCGTTTTGATAGGTGATGTAAATTTTGGCTTTTCCTTCGATAACATAAAAGAGGTAATCAGGGCGCATACCTTCGCGTATGATCCATTCGTCGCGCTGGTATTCGTGGACTTCGATGCCTTCTTCGATAGGAAATGAGAAAAGATGGGCAATGCTGTGCTTCTCAAGGTGACGCTGCTTTTCTTTCTTCTGAACTTTTTTCATTTTGCATCCCCGCTTCCTTTTTCTCTCAAAACAACCTCAAAGTATGAGATATCTCATATTATTTTACTTTTCCTCTTGGTATGATGCAATCATTGGAGGAATGAACGATGAATTCACAACGCTGGATGAGTAGACAATTTTTTAGTTTCTTTTTTACCTGGGGGATCTTTCTTCCCTATTGGACCGGATGGATGATCCATACAAAGGGAATGACGGTTGGCCAGGCTAGCCTGATTATGAGCCTGGGGCTTGTAGTGCGCGGCTTGTCAACACTGTTTGCCTTCCCCTATCTGTCAGGGAAATTCAGCAGCAAGGTATTGATCAATGGAATGGGCATCGGGACTTTCGTTATCCTGCTGCTTTGCATCCCGGCTGATTCGTATTCGACTTTGCTTGCTGCAGTTCTTTTTCTGCACTTCTTTTATCCGACCCTGATGCCGGCGATGGACACGGCTGCCGGTGTGCTTGTGCAGCATAAGCAGCTGAAGAATTACGGGAAGAGCCGCTCATGGGGATCTCTGGGGTTCATTATCAGCGGTCTGATCCTGACGATGTTCACTGGCCGGTTCGGGGACGGCTTCATTCTTTGGGGGCTGCTATTCGGTGTATTTATGCTAACCTGCCTGGGGATGATGCAGGCTCCTGATGTGCTGTCCCAGAAGCCAAAGGCGGACGCCAGGAGCAGAGGCTCGCTGCTGAGGCCATTCAAGGCCCAGCACTTCGGGATTGTGCTCGTGATCGTCATCCTGCTGCAGGCGGCACATGCCTCTTATTACAACTATGGCTACATTTTTCTGCAGGAAATCGACGCGCCGAAATACATGATCGGAGCGATCCTGAATATTGGGGTCGTCGCAGAAATCCTGTTCTTCCTTGTCGCCGACCGCGTCTTCCGCAATGTTTCACCCGGTTCCCTGCTGGCACTAGCGGCTCTCGGCAGCACCGTTCGCTGGATCCTTGTGTTCGCCTTCCCGAATGTAGCGATGTTCTCGGTGTCGCAGCTGCTGCACGCTCTCTCCTTCGCCATGGGGCATTATGCATTCATGAAATACATGATTCAGTACATCCCGCCGAAGGATGTCCCGATCGCCCAGGGCATCTACTCTGCGCTCGCCCTCAGCTGGAGCACGGCAGTATTCACCATCTTTGGCGGATACCTGTATGAGATTGAGCCAAGATATGCCTTCCTCGGGATGCTGGTGTGTACGGTGCCTTCGCTGATTGTGGCGCTGGTTTATCGGAGGATGGCGCATAAGCAAAATATTGCTGGCGTCCATGCTGCTGTAAAAGGTGCTTAAAAGAGAAAAGCCTGGACGTTGCGTCCAGGTTTCTTTTATTTTAAAAGCAGCAGGCCAAGCTGCTTTTAAAATGAAATATTCAAAAATCCACCTTTAACCAGGTACAGGCAGATTGATAAGACTCAAGTACTCTTGAAACCTTATCATGTTTCATTCGTAATAAAACATGGAGGTGCTTGTATGTATTTTCCGTCCCGAAAGGACTCCTGGCTGACCATACTTATTTGGCTATTTGCTTTTCTTTTTATTATCCCGCCTGTATTTTCCCCTGATTTCGGAGTATGGCTGACACCTGAATTCCTTGATAAACAATGGATAAAGATAGTTGTCCTCTGGTCAGTTGGTTTCTGTTTATTATGGATTTGGTTCAAAACCGGATATACAATAAAAAACGATTCTCTCCAAATACAATCTGGCCATTATAAGAAGGAAATCGACATTAGTGAGATTCGAAGCATTAGAAAAACAAATAATCCTTTTACAGCTCCCTCGCTTTCCATAGATAGAATTGAAGTCAACTATGGAAAATATAATACAATACAGATTTCACCTAAGAACTTAGATGGATTTATCAGTGAATTAAAAATGAAGAAACCCCATATTCAAATAAAAAAGTAGACCAAAAGCTACTTCACCTGTGAAAATCCCTCTGCATCTTCATTTAATTTCTAGAAGTTATCTCAAATAAACCTGGGCTCAATCAGCATGTTATGCTGCCGGGACTTTTTCAGAGTGAATAGAAAAAAGCTGCAGCACTCCCCCCTGGAAGGCTGCAGCTCTTTCTTTATTCAGCGGTTGTGCCGGTTTCAACACTGGCTGGTTCTCCATCCAGGAACGCCTGGATGGCTTCTGTATTTTGTTCAAAGTCGATATCGAGCGCCAGCCCGATTCCGTCATATCTTTCATTGGTATATGAGTTTTCAACAGGAACGGTCAGAGTCTCCACTGTCTCCGGCTGCTTCAGGGCAAGGCTCTTCATTAAGCCGAGAAGGTCTGCACCCTTAAGGTTTGTCTGAATATAGGGCTGCACGGTGCCGAGCATCTTAGGCAGTTTAAGGACGCCATTAGCACTCAGGAGCTGATCCTTCATGGCATTGATGACCTGCTGCTGGCGGCGGACCCGTCCGAAATCAGCTTCGGCATCTTTGCGGAAGCGGGCATATCCAAGCAGTTCCTGACCATTCAGCCGTTGGAGCCCCGGCTCGAGGGAGACACCGATATTAGCGGACATCTGCTTCTCTACATCGATTTCAATCCCTTCCGGAGCAAGAGCATCAACCACTTTTTCAAACCCTTTAAAGTCGATCAGGGCATAATATTCAATATCCAGGTCAAAATCATTTTTCAGCGTTTCGCGGAGCAGGTCCGGTCCGCCCAGATAAAATGCAGTGTTGAGTTTGTAATTTTTATAGCCTGGGATTTCTGTGTAGATATCCCTCATGACGGAAATAACCTTGGCCGTTCCTTCCTTCGGGTCATATTGTGCGACCATGATAGAGTCTGTGCGTGACTTTTCTTCATCCGGACGTGCATCGACTCCAAGCAAAAGGACATTGATCTTATCATCAAGGCTTTTCACCCCATTGAACTCAATATCCTCTTCTTTTTGCTTCGCCTTCACCGGGTCAGCCATGTCCACACCCGCCTGGTATTGGTAGGCGAAATAGCCGCCGGCTGCCACAATCAGCAGCAGCATAACAGTGAATACTTTCCATCCGCGTTTTTTCTTTTTATTGCGTGCTAGTCTGCTCATGTTATCTCCAATCCTTTATATAGTCTTTGTTTTTTTCATCGGAAGGGCGTTCATGGCCCAATGGATCACCACGGCATCGTCTAAATATCCGACCGGAAAGAGGTAATCCGGGATGCAGTCAACAGCGGCAATGAAGTAAAGGAGGGCGCCTCCCATCAGGGCAAGCTCCGTCTTCGTGCCTTTTTTCAAGGAGAATTTCTCGTACATTTCCTGCAGCTGCTGGATAAAGGGTCCCATGCCTGCCACTTTTTTGACCTTCTCATCAAACTGGCTGAGAATCCTCCCGGTCCCTTCCCCTGTCTGTGAAAGCTCTTCATATTTTGCCAGCTCTTCCTTCACATCTTCAAGACGGAATTCCCCGTCCATCAGGTGGGCCGTTTCGAGGATATCCTGAATCTGGCCAATCGAGTCATTGCGCTCTGACGCGGGGCCGAGCGGATAGCCAGCGGCCTCATATAATCTGGAGATCGGAACGTTCAAATGCTCGGCAAACCGCTGCAAATGCTCAGGGGTCGCCTTGCGCTTTCCGTTGACAATCTTCGAGATCACCGCTGGATCGATCCCCGCCAGCTGGCCCAGCTTTCTCATAGAAAGTGACCGCTCTTTCAGCAGCCCCTTCAAAAGCCCGCCAATTTCCTTGCTATTCTCTGCCATGCTCTCTTTCCTTTCTAGCTATATCACTTCTATCAATATTACAGAGAGTGTTGACGTTTTGTCAACATTCCTCAGAAGGGAATGCTTGGTTAGGGCATTATCTGTTTGCGAGGGGATTTTTTTAACTGGCAGAAGGAATTTCCAGGCGCTTATTTGCGAGTTTTCGAGTTTATTTGCGAGTTTCGGGAGATATTTGCGACTCCTGGAAGATATTTGAAACTTCACCTTTTTACTTGCGACTTTCACCATATATTTGCAACCTGCCCATCTTGCGGGCACAAAAAAAGAGACCGTTCCGCACGGCCTCCCTCCCACTAATTCGCACTTACCCAACAATCCTAGTCCCATGAATCTCTCGAATATCCAGCTCTGCCGCAATCTCAGGAAGATTTTCATCCGTAATCCCGCCGCCCGGCATGATCGTAATCCGGCCTGCAGCGTGTTCCATATACTCCTGAAGACGCGGCAGATTCTCAAGGATTCCAGACTCAGATGGCCCGCCATGCGTCAGAACCCGGTTCACACCATGCTCCGCCAGCCAGTCTATGGCCTGCAGCTGCCTGTCATGCCGGATATGGTCAAACGCCATATGAAAGACAGTCTCCAGCCCTTCTGCAAGCTCCAATAAAACCTTCATAGCCCCTTCATCAATCCAGCCATCCTCCGTCAGGCAGCCGAACACCACGCCATCTGCGCCGAGCTGCTTAAGATGAATAATGTCTTCCTTCATAACCTCGATTTCTTCCACTCTGTAGACAAAATCTCCGCCCCGCGGCCTCACCATCGCCATGACTCCCGCATTATGCCTGCGGCAATAGTCGATTGCCTTCACGGCAACACCATGGCTGACGGTTGTCCCTCCGACCGAAAGATTATCGCACAGCTCCACGCGTTGGGCGCCTTTACTGATCTTCTCCGGAATCAGTGTCAGATTTTCTACACACACTTCCTTCAGCATCTTCTCATCCTTTCGGCTTAAAGCATGTCCCTTAAATTAGTTTGGATTGAATCGGGCAGCATTTGAAAAAACAGCCCCTCAAATAGGATATCCAATACGCCTGCTGCAATTAATAGAAGCAGCAGGATCACCAGCCATCTCTTTTTCGCCATCTTCATCCCCCTATCCTATAAAACCATTCACAAAGTACATGAGCGTTTCTTGTTCTTCATTGGTAAGCGGCCGGCCGTAAAACGCTTCAAGACCTTTTTTCATCTTATCCTGATCGCCTTCGTACGCTGCCACTAAGTGGGACAGAGTCCGGAGCAGGCTCGCCTCCGCCTGGTATTCTTCTTTTGTAATAGGCTTCCAGTGGGAGATGATATACGTATCCGCATTGAACATCTCAATTTTATCAAGCATGTCGAGTGTTGCCTTGGCCGTAAAACGCCAGGTTGGCGCATACATCTTCGGCGCAGTCGCATCGGCCAGAAAGGCGATCCGCTCTTCTTTTATATAAATAATGACCGAATCAGGGGCGTGGTCTCCGCCCACCTGCTTCAGGACGCAGGTGATGCCGCCAAGGTCGATCGTCATTTCATCCTTGAATGTTATGTCCGGCAGGCTGATCCGGATAGGCCGTTCCTGCTGCGGGAATTCTTCCTTGATCGCATCCGCACAGAACTGGATCTCAATTCCCTCCTCAACCCGCTCGTCCAGTGATCGGTCATCCCACTTAAATGGGACCAGTTTTTCCATCTCCACCCTTGTATCAACAGAGGCAATCGACGGAATATCCAGGGATTCAAGCCCAAAGATATGGTCCCAATGCCAATGGGTAATGGCTGCCACAGTTGGCTCCGGCCTACCCGCTTCTTTTAATTTTTCCAAAAATAGCTTTGCGTGTGCCGCAGAATTGCCGGCATCTATCATTAAGGTATGCTTATCCCCCGAGACAGCCATCAGGATCGGCCTGTCTGTCGGGCCGACAGGCGTTAAATATGAAATCCTGTCTGACCATAGAACCAATTCTTGCTCCATCATTCAATCTCCTTTGGCTGATTTCTATGCCCTTTCTTTATAGCATAATTCAGGGAGATAATCATGGCCATCTTAATGTACTCCTTTAACCGCAGGCACTTCTTCCTTCTTCTTCTTCCCTCTGTAAAAATAGACTACATACAGCAGAAGGAACCACACAGGCGTCAGCAGGAGCGCCGGCCTTGTTTCTTCGGCAATCAGCATGATCAGGAGGATCATCGCAAACAATGCGAGAACGAGATAATTCACTAATGGAGTGAACGGCGCCTTAAAAGCAGATTCCGCATGCAGCTCAGGGCGCGTTCTTTTATACTTCAGATGGCAGATCAGGATGACGCCCCATACCCAGATGAAGCAGATTGCGCTGATGGTGGTCACAATGGCAAACGCCTGTCCTGGCAAGAGCTTGCTTAAAAGAGCCCCCACTGATACGACCAGGGCAGACAGCCACAGAGCGTTGGCCGGTACATGCTGCTTATTCAGCCTGTTCAGACGTGCCGGTGCCTGATTGTTTTTGCTTAGGCTGAACAGAATCCGGCTCGTTGAGAACAGCCCGCTGTTGCAGGCAGATGCAGCTGAAGTCAGGACGACGAAATTGATGATTCCAGCTGCAACCGGGATCCCGATGAGGCTGAAGGTTTTCACAAAGGGACTTTCTGCTGCATTCAGGTCTGTCCATGGATTGATCGACAAAAGGACGATCAGGGCGCCTACATAGAAAAACAGGATGCGGAGCGGGATCTTATTGATGGCAGCCGGGATATTTTTCTGCGGGCTGCTCGTTTCCGCTGCCGAAACGCCAACGAGTTCCACGCCAACGAAAGCAAAGACTACCATCTGGAAGGAAAATAAGAATCCTGCCGCCCCGTTCGGGAATGCTCCGCCATGTTCCCAGAGATTGCTCAGCGAAACGGTTCCCGCATCGGTCTTAAATCCGGTGATCAGCAGGAAGATGCCGACTGCGATCAGCCCAAGGATCGTAATTACTTTTATTAGGGCAAACCAGAACTCCAGCTCCCCGAACAGCTTGACCGTCAGCAGGTTGAATCCGAGCAGGATAATCAAGGAGATGATGGCCGGCACCCATTGCGGGATGTCGAACCAGTATTGAACATAGACGCCGACTGCGATTACATCGGCCATCGCGGTCATGATCCAGCAGAACCAATAGGTCCAGCCTGTCACAAAAGCTGCCCGCGGCCCAAGATAATCTTCGGCGATATCTGTGAAAGATTGATAGCCCGCTTTTGATAAGAGCAGCTCCCCAAGTGCCCTCATGACAAAAAACAAGGCGGTTCCGACGAGCAGATATGCAAGGATGATGGACGGGCCGGCCTGCTGGATCGCTTTTCCGGACCCAAGGAACAACCCTGTCCCAATCGTGCCGCCAATCGCGATCAACTGTACATGCCGATTGGCTAAATCTCTTTTTAACTCCTGCTGTGCCATTCCTGATTCCTCCTCTTAAAATGGGGTCTGACCCCTTAGATGTGAACTATTGAACACAAAGTTTTACTGCAATAAAAAAAGAGACTGGGGAATCCCCAATCTCCTGATCATCAGAATAACGAATATAAAGGCAAGTCATAAAGCATGCCAAATGTATATCCAATACTCTTCTGTCCTTTTGCCTGAGATGGTGAACCCTTCGGCGCCGCGGAAACCCGCGGTCTCTCCAGAAGCTGCTCCTGCCACAGCACGACCCATGGCATTCATAGCTTGGTATGAAATTATACAGCAATATTTTTTATATAATAGTAGCGAACGGGTCGTTTGTCAACCGTTCCGTTTTCCTTCTCTAACAAAAAGAAAAAGGCGCCTCCCCGGGGAAGCACCTCTTGTACCATTATTTAGACAGATTCAAAGCCTTTTCGGAAACATAGAAATCTTTTCCGTTAAAGACCGTGACGCCATCGAGTTTTTTCGTGACAATCCTGTTGTTCTGTACGATATGAGCGATATTTTTGTTCACAGGCAGTTCGATCTTTGTCTTGCTTTTTTCTGCGATAAAGACCGGGTTGTTCGCATCTGTTACATCAATGCGGGTCTTGTAGCCTTTTTTCTCAAACGACTCTTTCGCATTGACGAACAGCTTGTCTGTAACGGATTTCAGGCTGAAGCCCATATGCTTTGCCATTGCTTTAGCAATATCAGTGTTATCGATCAATCCGAAAGGCCTTGATGGTCCATATGCGTACAAGAATACATCCTCGCCGGTATGCCCGCCAGTCGAGAAGCCGATATTCGCGCGGTTTGCGAGCATTTTGGCCATATCAGACTGCAGGTTTGCGGACGCCTTCAATTTATCGAGTTCTTCTTTTGTCAGATTATCCAATCCGTACAAGCCGGCCACTTTTTCCATGTTTGAGCGGTCTGCTTTCAGTTGGCTTAAAGCCCCTTCAAGTGTCATGGACGCTTTTTTCAGCGGGTCGATATAAGCTGATACAGGAATTTCCGGGTAATTGCTGTTTGTGTTGACGTTCCCCATTGTGATTCCGCTGTTTCCGTGGTCACTGACTGCGATGACCATTGTGTTGCCGTCTTTTTTCGCAAAATCGAGTGCTTCTTTCACTGCATCATCAAATGCCAGTACATCACTAAGAATTCCGACGGTGTCATTGGCATGCGCTGCCCAGTCCACCTTGCTTCCTTCAACAAACAGGAAGAAGCCTTCTTTGTTCTTGTCCAGCGTTGTGATCGCTTTTTTCGTCATATCAGCCAGAGAAGGCTGGCTGCTCTTTGCAGCCTTTCGGTCAAAGTCATAGGCCATTGCGGAAGGCGCAAATGAGCCCCAGATTTTATTTGATTTCGATTTTAGGAGGGCTTCCTTTGTCTCGACAAACTGGTAGCCGTTTTGGCTGATCACATTCAATAGATTCTCGCCATCAACGCGGGCATTCTTGGTTGTTCCTGGTGCCAGAGATTCTTTGCCTCCGCCAAGGACTACATCAATGCCCTGGTATACCTGCTGCTCGGCAATGTCCTGATAATTGCTGCGGTGCGCCGCATGTGATGAAAATCCTGCAGGCGTTGCATGCTGAATTTCAGATGTGGAAATGATTCCTGTCGACTTTCCAGCCAGCTTTGCCCCCTCGAGCACATTGGCCACCGGTCTGTGGGCATCCTTCTCGCTGACTGGAGAGACACCCGGTGTATTCACCAGTGCAGGCAGAAGCCCGATTACCTTGTCATTGCTTTTATTGCCTGTTGCTAAAGCCGTTGCAGCAGGTGCAGAATCCGTGATTGCCGATTCTGCGGAATGGGTGCGCACCCCCCCGATGAGGATCTCATCCATCGCCAGATTCCCGCCTTTGTACCATCTCGCCAGGTTAGTCGCCCCTGCGCTTGTCCCGTCCATGACCATCATAATGACATTGGCAGGCTCTTTCTTCTTGTTGTCCTTTGCCTCAGCCAGGTGATTGTTTACAGCAAATCCCAGAGAAGAAAACGCAACAGCCGCAGCCACAGAAATCCCGGCAACCTTATTCCTCAAATGATTCTTCATTTCAAATCCCCCTTTAATTGATAGTTTCTAATTATCAGCATAATGAGGATGTATTAATTTTCTTGTGATATTCTGTTAAGTGATTGTAAATTGCAGGAAACAGGACATATGGCATGTTTTATCCTTTGTTAAAAGTAAGATTTTATTAGGATATTCTGCTCAAGTCCCGAGCTGAAGTGAGCAGTGCCTAATGATTTCCTCATAACTCCTTTTAGAATATGCTCCTTGCAAGCAGGATAATTAACCAACCCTTCATCTGCCCCTAATTTGTGGTAAAGTCATCCATATATGATAAAAAAGAAAGGGAATATGATGATAAACAAACAGCTTTATAACTTATACGAAAAATATTATCCAGGCATGCTCTCTTCTCTTGAAGGAAACAATCTCAGCAACCCTCTTCTTCTGAAAATAAACGATGAGGAACAATATCAAAAAGCCGACTTAAAAGTAATGTTCTTGGGCCAGGAAACGAATACATGGGAAGGCAGCCTGGGCTCTAAATCCATAGAGGAGCTGCTGGGGACCTACTCCAGGTTTTTTGGCGAGGGGAAGTGCTTCCGCTATGGAGGGCCTTTTTGGAACACGGTAAAAGATTATACCGGGGATATAAAAGAAGCTTACCCGGACAAGCGTGTTGAGATAGTCTGGAATAATCTTATCAAGCTAGGAAAGGAAAACAGCAAAGGCGCTCCCAAGAAGAGTCTGGTAGCTATTCAAAAGGAAGCATTCCCTGTGATCAGGGAAGAATTGGAGATCCTGAAGCCTGACGTGGTTCTATTTTTCACAGGACCGCGATATGACCAATACCTGAAAGCCGAGTGGCCGAATTTGACCTATCATCCACTCGCTCATGAACCTGCTGGAAAACTAGCAAGGTTAAAGGGAGGATCTTTGCATCCCCAGGCTTTTCGCACCTATCATCCTAATTATCTTTACAGGGCAGGCAAACCGTTTTACAACTCTGTAAAAAAGTCCATCATCAGCAGCATTTCAATTACACCAAAAGTATTTCCTTGAAAAAACAGGTAATTCTCTTCAGACAGGGAATATATTGGTGAAGAATTGAAGCAAGGAGGAATGAAGATGTTTCAGACATTGGATGGTTTTTTAAAGCTATGGAACTATGAAGTACATACAACACAGAAGGTCCTCGACCAGCTGACAGATGAATCCCTGTCCCAGGAGGTCACAGCCCAGAACTGGGCACTGGGAAGGATTGCCTGGCATACGGCAACAGCAATCGGTGTAATGGCCTCTCAAACCGGCCTGGCTTTTGAGGCACCCGCCAAAGACTATCCGGTCCCCCAATCAGCCAAATTCATTTCTGAAATCTACCAAAAAGCGAGCAGCGCTCTCGCTCATGCAGTCAAGGAGCAGTGGACAGATAAAACTCTCAGCGAAGAAAAAGACTTCTTCGGCCAAAGAATGTCAAACGGCCAGCTGTTATTCTTCATCATCCAGCACCAAATTCACCATCGCGGGCAAATGACCATCCTTATGCGCCAGGCCGGGTTAACGGTTCCCGGTGTTTATGGCCCAGCCAAAGAGGAATGGGCCATGATGGGGATGGAAGCTCCGCAGATGTGATGATGAAAAGAACTCTGCTGCTTTTCCCATTCGTTTTGATAATTTTCGCAGCTTCCGCCCAGGCATTAAGCTGGGCCTACCCTTTCGTCGTCTGGGATGGAAATGTTTATGAAGTGACAGATGAAAACGTGCCGGAAAGCCTAATCGGAGAGAATATTGGCGAAGTAGAAACCCGCCCTGATGACATGACGGGAGAATACTACGGGAATGCTTCCAATGAATATCAGATTGGTACAAATTATTTTGAGATAAAGGATCTGCCAACTGACGAGGGCATAGCTGTTGAAATTGCGGACAATGAATGGCGAAAAGCAGCCTTTGCCCATGAGGCTCCTTCTCATTGGATGGATCTGGTTCCTTATGTCCTCCTCACCCTTCTATTGCTGGCAGCTGCCATCGCTATTGCTTTTTACCTTAAGAAACGGAAATAGAACAGGTGCCTTCCCCGCTGATATGCAATACGGGGCCAGGCACCTGTTTTTATTCCTTTTTAGGCAATAATTCGTTCACATTTTTGCCATAAATTCCTCTTAAGATTAGCCTTGTACCCAATTTGGCTAAAGGAGAGAAATGTATGAACTTTTTAAAAAGGTCTTTTTTAAGCGTGAAAGCCAGGAAAGGTAAAAGCCTGCTGCAAATTTTTGTTTTCACGGTCATTTGCGTCCTGGTTCTGGCCGGCCTATCCATTCAGACTGCCGCCAAAAAATCAGGCGATCTTGCCCGGCAGAAGCTTGGCGCCAACGTCACCCTGCAGGTCGATATGGAAAAGATGCGCGAGCAGATGCAGTCCCAGCAGACGAACGGAGAACGCATGCGATTCCAGTCTGCCCCGATTCCTGCAGAAGCAGCAGAAGAACTGACCTCATATGAACAAATCAAAGGCTATAATTTCTATTCTTCTACTACTGCCCTTGCTTCAAGCTTTGAACCAATCACAAATAATGAGTCAGGAACAACAGAAGAAGGCACCACAGAATCAGCTGCTCCGGGCGGCAGGATGGGCGGCGGGATGGCCCAGGGAGACGTCAGCCTTCAGGGAGTAAGCTTTACTGATTCCACTGCGGAATTCATGGACGGCACTGCTTCAATCATCGAGGGTGAACATATTACGGAAGACGACCTGGGAAAAAACGTTGTTCTCATTGAACAGACTCTTGCAGAGGAAAACGGACTGAAGGTGGGCGACTCCATTACAGTGGCCAATCCAAGAGATGATTCGGCCACACTCGAGCTCCAAATCAAAGGTATCTATCAAACAGCTTCCACAGGCTCTGACCAGGGCATGGACTTTACTGCCATGATTCCATATAACAAGCTTTATGTGCCTTATACCAATGCTGCTGCACTTAAAGGCAGCGGCTATGAGGGGACCATTGACAGTGCCACTTACTATATTGATGATCCTGCTGATATGGAAAGCTTTGTCGCACAGGCTAAAAAGGAGAGCAGCATTGATTTTGAAACCTTTAAACTTGATGCAAATGATCAGCTGTACCAGCAGATGGTCGGGCCAATCGAGAACGTAGCAAGCTTTTCAAATAATATTGTTTATCTTGTCTCTATTGCAGGTGCCATCATTTTGGGGCTGATTGTGATGATGTCGATTCGTGAACGCAAATATGAGATGGGCGTCCTTTTGGCAATTGGTGAACGGCGCTGGAAAATGGCCGGCCAGTTCATCGCTGAGATTCTTCTCGTTGCGGCGCTTTCCCTCGGAATTGCTACTCTCAGCGGCAATATCGTGGCCAAAGAAGTGAGCGACCAGCTATTGAATCAGGAATTGCAGTCAGCTGCGGTAACCTCAGAACCTGAATCCTTCCGCGGCGGGGGGATGCGCTTTGGCGGCGGAATGCCGGGTATGCCTGAAGCTCAATCAGAGCAGGCTGAAACCATTCAGGAATTGGACGTAAGCGTCACAGCAGAAGATCTTGCCATGCTTGCAATGATTGGCATTCTGATTGCAGCCCTGTCTGCCCTGCTGCCATCCTTAACGGTTTTGCGTCTTCAGCCTAAAACGATATTGAGCAGACAGGATTAAAGGATGGAGGAGACAAAATGACTTTACTCAAATTTGAAAATATTAGTTATTGGTACAAACAAGAGAATAAAAAGCATATGATCCTTAACAATATCAATGTCAGCTTTGAGAGGGGGGCTTTTTACACAATCATCGGCCCATCCGGTTCAGGAAAAACGACGTTCCTTGCGCTCGCCAGCGCCCTGGATGTTCCCAAAGAGGGAGCGGTAGTATATGAGGGGAAGGATATAAAGAAAATCGGGCTAACGAAATTCCGCAATAAGTATGTATCCATTGTTTTTCAATCTTACAATCTGCTTCCCTATATGACAGGGCTTCAAAACGTGATGACGGCAATGGAAATCACAGGGGCAAGCCATAAGAATAAAAAAGAATTCGCATTGAATATGCTGGAGCGTGTCGGCATCTCCAGCAGGCAGGCACAGCAGAAAGTGCTGACACTAAGCGGCGGCCAGCAGCAGCGTGTCTCGATTGCCCGGGCACTCTGCTGCGAAGCTGATCTGATTGTGGCCGATGAACCGACAGGAAATTTGGATGAAAACACAGCAAACGAAATTGTGAACCTGCTGAAGGACTTGGCTCATAACGAAGGGAAATGTGTGATTGTTGTAACCCATGACCAGAATATTGCTGAGAAATCTGACATTACGATCAAGCTATCAAAGGGGAAGATTACTTTGAACAAAAGAGAATGTGCTGAAACCCTGGTCTGATTGCTGCTGAAAAAATAGGAAAGGTGCCTGGCCCACGCTGCTTTACAGCTCAGAATGGGTCAGGCACCTATATTTATTCTTTCTCCCCCTGCTCTAACACCACTAGCAAATCTCCCTCATTTAGTACAGGCTTTTCGCTGAAGGTGAAAAAAACAAGGCTGCCGTTCTTTCTTTTTACGCATAGCGGAATTCTGTCCGTTTCCGTTTCTTCTTTTTCCCCTGTCTGCTTGCTGTCAATTTCAATTGTCTTCAGTTTATAGCCGATATTGACCATTCTGTTCAGCTCAGTAAAGGTCGCTTCTTCTCCAAACAGCAGATGTGCTTTGAACGCGGTGGAGATTTCCTTATGCTCGGTTTTCCTTTCTGCTGTCGGCAGCGAGAAGGTATGGTTATATCCGAATTCAGGAAGATAGGTTTGGCAAACAAGCGCGTTATAGGCTGCATTCCCTTTCATAGCCAGGAGGAAATTATAAGGGCTTTTGTCGATTTCGAAATCGCTGTGCTCGGAAAGGATCTCCCCCTGATAGGTCGGAATCTCCAGCTTTTTTGCAAGGAAGAGGCGGTCAGCGGACGTGTCTGTGATCAGGGCGGAAACGTTTATCTCCTTCAAATGCTTAGCGAAGGCAATCGCGAAACTGCTCGCCCCCACCATCAGGACGCCTGAAGACTCCGGATTTGCCAATTTCAGCTTCCGGGCAATCGGACCGATGGAAAAGCCATGGGCGCACACCGTAATAAAAACAAGGGCCAAGGTGAGCGGCGTTAGTATCGTTGCATTTGAATAGCCATCTTCTATTAATAAAGCGGCAAAATACCCTGAAACCGTCAAGGCAACGATTCCCCTTGGCGCAATCCAGCTCACGAGTGTTTTTTCCTGCAGTGTCAGCTCTGTTCCGATTGTGGAAAGCCAGATAGACACCGGCCTGATAAGAAACAGCATAGTGATGACAAATAAAATGATCGGCCACGTGAAAACGTCCATAATCGTCTCTCTTGTCAAAGAGGCCGTCAATAATATAAAGACAGTGGACGTCAGCATAACCGAAATGTTCTCCATAAAATGGCCGATGCTTCCGATTGAATGGACATGCTTCTTCGTCCGGGCAAGCGTCAGTCCCATGACTGTTACAGCCAGCATCCCAGTCTCATGCATGATCCCTTCGCCAAGCGTGAAGCAAATCAGGACAAAGCAAAAGATCAGCGGTGATTTCAAGTATTCAGGGAACAATCCTCTGCTCACCAGGAAGCTGACAAGCAGCCCTATTACAAGACCGATTAAAGTCGCCAGGAGGGCCTCGATAAAAAACGGAATGAAATCTTTAAACTGAAAAGGTCCATCCAAGGTAATTTTGATAATTTCATAAGCAAATAAGGCCAGTAAAGGACCAATTGGATCTACAATGATTCCTTCCCACTTCAGAACCGAAGAGACGCGGGCAGACAATTTTGCCTGCCTGAGCAATGGGATGATGACTGTAGGCCCGGTCACTACAAATAATCCGCCGATGATAAAGGAAATTTCAAGATCCAGCCCGGCAATATAGTGGGCTGCTAAAGAACCGCCGATCCAGGCAATGAGTGCTCCAAGTGTTACAATGCGAAAAACAGACTTGGAAATGCCTTTCAGCTCGCGGATATCAAGGCTCGTACTGCCCTCAAATAAGATCAGTGCAACAGCAAGAGAGATAATCGGGCTGTACAGCTCCCCCAGCCCTTCCTGCGGATTGACAAGGCCGAATATCGGGCCAATTAAAAGCCCGGCAACCGTCATGATTACGATGGATGGCCACTGAATCCGCCACGCCAGCCACTGCGAAAACATACCGAGTACAATCACAATAACTATGCTCATTAAAGTAAATTCTGGTTGAATCTCAATCACCTTCTCCAATTGGCATATTTTTCACTTATCACATACCGGAAAGTTTACCAAATTATTGGGCGGTATAGAAATAGATTGGCTTCAGATATTGATCCTTGGCGCTTTTCAAATAGAAAAACATGATGGCCTTTACTTCTAATTGCGGAAGGGTAAAATCCGGAAAGAGGAGGTTTTAATGTGGTATTACAGATAAGTTCAGCAATCATCTGATTTTTTTACAGTGATTTTAATTGCTGGTTCTCCGAAAGAATCTATTATTGGGCTTATACTTGGAGCTGCCGGCCAGCTCGGTGTCTCCATATGTGATATGTCAGCAAAATCATATTAGATATCACTAAAATTTAAGTAAAATGATGTATGGCCCCAATGCTTCAAGCTTTAGAAAAAGTCGGGACCAGGCACCAAATACAGTGTATACTCCGCGCAGATTGCAAAGGGCAAACCCGCTGAATCTCACCTCAGCTATCGTCAGCTCACTTCTTACCTCCCCTCATTCAGGCTTTATAAGATGCCTTCAACAGCAAAATGCCCTATCTGATCGTAGGGCATTCTAAGCTATTTCCGCTTCGCCATTTCTGCTCTATTCGGTGCCAGCGGAGGCTGTTCGAGCCACTTGTTTTTCACCATAATATCAAACCAGTTTTTTGTAACCACCAGGTTTTGCAGAATGGTTGCTTCGTACGTAGTGACCAGGTCGGTTCTCATTGCAGAAGCCAGGCCAGCACCATGGTAATTTTGGGCGGCTTGAAATAAGAATCCCATATGATACATGATTAATTTATCGGAAAAAGGCGATTCCGTTGATACAGTAACTTCTGTTTCCCAGGACTTTGGCACCGGCAGATTATCCGCCTGCATGATCTTAGAAAGAGATTTGATCTGGCCATCGGCAGTCTTCTCAGAACTGGTTAAGAACTTTCTTACCTCTTCTGACTGGGCAATTTGACTGAAAGCAATCGAAAGAGTTTTGGCCATAATGCTCTTTTTGATGTTCAAAGAAATACTGATGACCTCCGGTGCCGAAAGCGTTCTGCCATTGCCGAAAAAACCATCCTTAAAATCCTTGTTTGTGACATACTTAGGCTGTCCTTCTGGATAAAATAACGGGTCCCTTTGGAAAAGTCCTTTCTCAAGCAATAAATCAACAGTTTGATGATACATTTGTTTCCCATCTTCATCACATTCGCCGTAAAATAACCTTAAGTCTTTCCTTACCGAAATGCCTAATGATGTGGTGTGCCCCAGCAGTCCATGTGTAGTCATGATATTTAAATAATTCAGGCAGCATGTGTCTGTAAACAACCTCTGCTTACCTGGGTACAGGTCGGTTTGGTTAAACCCAATAGGAACAGGAAAACCTTCGTTCTCAATAAACGCCTTTAATTTTGCTTTTTGCCGCTCGAATATCATGATCGCTTCATTAAAAATGCTCTTAATCTCTTCATCCTCAATAATGGAATACATATATCTATTCACTATATCAACCGCTGTTCCGTTTATGTACTCTCCCCACAAGGAACCGATCTCAGAAGATGTCAGTTTGAAATTTTCCTTATTCATATCCAATCACCTCGCAAATATTATGTCCTTTTTTTAGAAAGTCATCATAGCGGAGGGGTGAAATTTTTGATAAAAAAATAAAGCAAGACCGATTCAACGGCCTTGCTTTGTCGATTATTTCAGGTATGCCTTTAACGTCTCTTGAAGCGTCCCCTTTGTTTCAGCACCCTTCTCAAAGCGGATACCGGCACGGACCATCTTTTTGACAAGATCCGGCCTCAGCCCGGTAAGAATGGCCTTTGAACCCATCATGCCCACTCCTGCCAGGACCTTTTCAAAATCATCCATCACATCTTTTTCCATCATGGCAATGCCTGACAGATCAATAACAAGTGTCTGGATCCTTGTAGCTGCAATTTCATTTAGAACCTTCTCTTCTATTATTTCAACTCTGTACGTATCCATCGATCCAATCAGAGGCAGGACAGAAACCGTTTCACTGACCGGTATAATAGGTACAGATAAATGTTCAACCGTTTCCCTCTGTTTAAGAAGCATTGTATCTTTATATTTTGAGTAGCTTAAGAAGAAATTGTTAAGAAACTGGTCAATCTGGTCATTCACCGCTTTTTCCAACTCAAAAAAATCTGAAGCTGGAATCTTCTCATCTCTTTCCTCATTAAGGCTGCCGATAATGTGCCAAGTTGTTCTTCTTATGGCCTGGACCCATTCCAGTTTCAAAGAAAGAGTTAAAGAATGCCCTGCCCAGGCAACCCCTTCTTCCTGAGCAAATGCGATAAGGTCGCTTTCATTGTGGTCAACAATAAAGTAAATTAACTTCCTCGCATTTTTTAGAAGGTCAATATTCCCCTTATTTAAAATCTCATTGATCTTCCCAGAAACATTCACTGCTTCAGACAGCAATTTGTTTTCAAACTCTTCCCCGTGGTTGTTAATAAATTGCACTAACTCATCCTTCAAGATTCGTTTGATACTCATTACTACATCCCCCTACTATGTGCTATATGAATAAAAAACATTTACTTATACCCGGATATTATAACAGTTAAACCAGTTTTTATAGGTTTTTTGAAGCGGAGGGTCGGGTCCCTTGCATCAGGGTGGCCAGATGATCTTTTCCCCCGGCCTACCCTCAGCCTATCTTTGCGAGTTTTTGGATATATTTGCGAGTTTTTTTATATATTTGCGACTCTCCCTTTTGGAGGGTCAGATAGAACCCCTAGCTTACTCTGAGCGGCTCTTCTCTGCCACCCGGCAGCATCTTCCCCTCAGCAGGCTCTTTTTTCAGCGCAATAAATAAAATCATCCCAATAATACAGGCCGTACCCGCCCACTGAAAGACACCAAAAGGCTCCTTCAGCCAAAATACGGTTGTCAGAACAGCCGCAAGCGGCTCGACGCTGCCCAAAAGGCTGGTTTCCTTCGGATGCAGGATTTGCAGGCTTTCTATATAAAACCAAAATGCAATCATCGTCCCAAAAAGGACCACAAAGGCTAAATACACATAAGCTTCACCCGTTAAGCTCTGACTGTCCATTCGCCAGGGAGGATGGACAAAGCTCAGCGCGAGCCCGCCAATCACCATTGCCCATCCGACAATGACAAGGGAATCGTATTCCTTAAGCAGCGGCACAGCATACAGCGTATAAAAGGCCAAAGCCGCCCCGGACAAAACTCCCCATACGACCGCTGGCACCGGCACAGATAAATGCGAGATGGAGCCGTTCGTCAGCAAGAAGAAGCTTCCGAACAAAGCCAAAGCGATGGTCAGCAAATCTCCCCGCGTCAGCACCGTTTGTTTGCGGAGGACCAGGTATAAGATGATCATCACAGGGGCCAAATACTGCAGAAGCGTTGCCACCGCAGCATTTCCATGCTCAATCGATGCCATATAGGTGTATTGGACAGCAAGCATTCCGAGCAGACCAAAAATAATCAAACGAAGAGCCGAACTCTTCTTTTTCCACACACCAAGGATCTGGGCACGATCTTTTGCAAAGTATTGGACGGCTAAAAGCAAAACCCCTGCAATGAGCAGCCGGACGGTCACCAGCCAATCCACATCAATCTGAAAATCCTGAAAAAGCTTCTTGGCCGCTGTACCGCCAATTCCCCAAAACATCGCGCCCGTCATAACAAGAAGTATTCCCTTACGCCTGTCCATGCTTGATTCTCCACCTTTCAAAGGCCATGGGGACAGGTCCTCTGGCCCAAAATGGGCCAAGGGACCTGTCCCCCCGGCCCAACTCCGTCTTAATAACCCAGCCTATAAACAATCTCCCCATCAATCACCCGGCCGTCAGCCTCAAATCCAAGCTTTTCATACATTTCCTTCGCCCGGTCGTTCTCCGGCTCAAAGCTTAAATAGATCACTTGGTGGTCCTTGTCCTCCTTAATCAGCTCAATCAGCTTCTCCATCGCCGCTTTCCCATAGCCTTTGGACTGATATTTGGCGTCAATCATCAATCGGTAGATCCAATATTCCTTATCGTCAAAATCCATGCAGTACATCGTAAATCCTACCAGCTTTTCCTCATGGTAGATTGCCAGGCAGTTGCACTCTGGAAATGCCTTCGCCTGTGCCAGCGAGAACAGATTCGTTGCGACAAATGACTTTTGCTCTTCAGCTACCTTTAAATCAATCACATCAAAAAAATTATGTCTGTCTACTTCTTTTAAAAAAATCATCATATCTCCCTGCATTTATGTATTTTGCTTTGTTCCGCTGACAAACTCTTGTATGACCCGCTTATGCTCATCCTCCCGCTCCGTAAAATCCCCGTTTGTATATTCATCTATCACACACCGCCAAAACCCTTGGGCGGGCTTGTTTTTCTCGATCTGGAAAATCTCCCACCTGCCTTTATGCAGCCCAAAGATATCCTTCGCCACCTGCTTCCCAAGGCCTTCCCGGCGGTATTTTTTTAAAATAAAAAACTCGTTGATGGAAAGAGCCTGGCTGTCTTCTGTCACCAGCACAAAACCGGCATAGCGCTCATCCAGCTTAATTATATAGGGGAAATGGCCCTCTTCCGTCCAATAGCCGCTCAGCGGATACTCGCTGAATCTTCCATTCTCTTCGACATATGCATCGATAAACTCGGAAAAGTCATAAATATAAAACTGCAATAAATTCTGGAGCGCTTCCTCATGCTCCGCTCCTGCTTTGATGATTTCGTATTCCATCCCTTTGCACTCCTCTGGCCGGCATCTTCTGTATATTCACCGCGATATGCTGGAAATCCTGCTATACAAAAAAAGACAGCCGGGCGGTATGCTACCTAGTTGTCTTTAGAGGGCGCATCTGCGCATATATTCAGCTCCAGGCGCTCATGCCGCCTTTTACATTCGTAATATGTTTAAAGCCTGCCTTTTTCAGCAGTTTGCCTGCTTTATTGCTTCTCATCCCGCTCTGGCAGATCACGACCACTTCTTTATCTTTGTCCAGCATGTTTGATTTGCCATGAAGCTCATGCAGAGGGATGTTTTTAAATTCCTTGATATGATTGGTTTGAAATTCCCTGTTGGTGCGGACATCGATAAATTGTTTCTTTTTATCCTTTAACTCGCCCTTTAGTTCAGCGGTTGTAATCTGCCTTATTCCCTTTGCCGGCAGCATCCGCTGCAGCAGTAAGAATACTAATAGCCCGATCAGCAGATAGTTTAGATATTCCATCAAGGCTTCCTCCTCAGTGAATCACAGTTCATATCTACAGCTTTGTTATTATAATCCCTGATATCGACTGCGGTCAGGCCAGGATCATTGCCGGATTCGGTGCAAGGGACATGGGGAACAGGGACATAGCGCTTATAAAGGCTCGCTGCTAAACCGACGAATATTACCATCATGACTGAAATAAGCATACGCACCACCCTATATTTATGTTATGGTTCAATAATATACCCCTACGGGTATAAAGTCAAGCGTGGTAAATCCAAAATCCCGGATAGAATAAAAGAAGTTTTCCCAACAAAAAAAGGGCCATTACAGCCCTTTCAATTAGGTAATCACCAATCCATAAACTTGTAAATCTCCTTACCTTACAGCACACCGGTTCGGCCCTGTTTCCATTTCGCCCTGCTCATCCACTTCCGGCCGCATTTTTCCCATATTGGTTTTCCTGATTTTTTCATAAGAGTTTGGCTGCGGAGGAAGATTCTCTGTTACTGCTTTCCGGAAGCTTTCTTTACTTTCGATGTTGAGGCCATGATTCCGGCTATATAAATCCCCTAATTTTGCTGACACGCTGCCGTCTTCGTGCATTTCTTCAATCGACATATAGTGGGCAGGGAGCACAACTGCATCATCATGGATCTCCTTGTAGCGGGAGTACAGGGTCTCTCTCAAATCATCGGCCCATCCCCCTGCTTTTCCAGCCAGATCCGGACGGCCGATCGAATCAATGAACAGAATATCGCCTGTTAAAAGATAGTCTCCATCGACAAGCAGGGATGTGCTGCCGATCGTGTGGCCTGGTGAATACACTGCCTTGATTGAAACATTGCCGATTGAAATATCATCCCCATCCTGAAGTTCCTTATAGGAAAACTCCACCTCCTCCGCATCCTTCGGCGGGAGATAATAGTCCGCGCCTGCCTCCTCGGCAAGCCTTCTTCCCCCTGAAATATGGTCCGCATGAAGATGGGTATCAATAAGAGACTTAAGCATGACACTGCTTTCATGTTCCCGGATAAAATCCTGGTATTGTTCAATCATACGGTTGGCATCTACAATCGCCCCTTCTCCATTCGAAACAACCAAATATGAAAGACAGCCTTTGCCAATCCGGACAAACTGATAGATCGAACCTCCGCTTTTCAGATCAGCGATCTTGATCGGTTCTAAATGCTCACTCCATGCTTTCATACCGCCCTCAATGGAATAAACATCCGTGAATCCCGCTTTAACGAATTCCTCGGCCTCCTTTTTAGAGGAATTTCCTTTTGCACAAACAACATAGATTTCCTTATTTTTTGGAAGCTTGTCCAGAATAGGTTCGATCCCCTCTTCTGTCACCTTCTTATAAGGGGCATTCAATACTTCTATATTCTTCCCCTCGATCTTCCAGTCATCAAAAGCATCTGTACTCCTGGCATCCACGATGAAAAGTTCTTCTCCACTGATCACTTTTTCTGCAAGTTTTTTTACTGAAATTGTTTTTACAGACATATGCAGATCTCCTTTCAGGCAAAAATTCTTCATGCCCTTACTCGTTCTTATACGCTTTTGTCCAGGCAGCCGATCAGGCGCTGTTCAATGTCTTCCGCCATTTCCTGCAGCGGCTTTTGGTCCAGCATGCTGATGAGGGATGTCGGCCGGGGCAGGCCGATTTTCGTTTGGCCTTCTTCTTTATACACAACAATTTTGCAGGGCAGGAAGTATCCTGCAAGTTTAGTTTCCTTCAGTACCCGCTCTGCTTCTTTCGGATTGCAAACCTCAAGGACGATGAACTCTTCATCCAGATGGCATCCTTTTTCCTCGAGCTTTTCCTTGATATCAAATGTCCATAGAACTCCAAATTTCTCCTCTTTCAGATTGTTCTCCAATGCAGTGAACGCTTCCTGTATGGATTTGCGGGTGGTGACGGTGTAATGAAAATTCATCGGACTTCATTCCTTTCTTTTAATAAAACTTTAGATTGGCTTGTATTTGCCTATGCTAGAATACTAGTAGGGGTATTAAACTATGCCCTTATTCGGCCCGGCAGTAAACTTCTTATTTTTTTCCGGGACAAAAGGACCCTTTTAACGAAAACTTAACAGAGAGCATGGATACTGTAAGAAAGGAGTGAAAGAGTATGGCTGATATTGGTATATGGTTCGCTTTGACTGCGGGGATATTATCGTTTTTTTCTCCCTGTGTGTTTCCGCTTCTGCCCGCTTATGTCACACATTTGACTGGCGGGACAATTGAGAATGCGAAACTGCAGGTCGAGCGCAGCAAGCTTTTCGTCCGATCTTCCGGATTTATTATTGGCTTCAGCCTGATATTTATTACATTGGGGGCGTCTGCCAGCCTGCTGGGACAGGTGCTGGCTGATTACCGGATTTATGTCATGCAGGCGGCCGGCCTTCTGATCATCATTTTTGGATTGCAGATGGCGGGAATAATAAACCTCAAGCTGCTGATGAAGGAGAAGAAAGTGCAGTCGGACCGAAAGCCAAAAGGGCTCTTCAGTTCTATCTTATTGGGAATGGCCTTTGCCAGCGGATGGTCCCCTTGTGTCGGACTCGCCCTATCATCGATCCTGCTTCTGGCAAGTTCCCATGATACGCTCATCCAGGGGGTCTACCTGCTGACCGCGTACTCTATAGGAATGGCAGTACCTTTCCTGCTCATTTCCATCCTCGTTTCTTATTCACTGAAAAGCATCAGAAAGATCAACAAGCATTTATCAAAGCTGGCCGTCATTAATGGCGTCATCATGATCGCTCTCGGGCTGTTCATTTTAACAGGGCAGATGCAAAAAATCAGTGCCTGGCTTTCCGCCTACAGTTTATTTGAATTCTAGAAATGGGGTAGCACATGGATAACAGCTATTTAATCGGCAAAACCGTACTGGTTGTAGAAGATGATCCGAAAATCCGGAATCTGGTGAAAATCTATCTGGCCAAAGAAGGCTATGAAGTACTGGAAGCAGAAACCGGGGCAGAGGCGAAGGACAAGATTCTGCAATATGACCCCTGTCTACTGATTCTCGACCTCATGCTGCCCCTGGTGAGCGGGGAAGAGCTTTGCAGATGGGTAAGGGCCGACCAGAAAAGCATGGTCCCGATCATCATGCTGACGGCAAAAGCATCCGAGAAACAGCGGATAGCAGGTTTCAAGCTTGGGGCGGATGACTATGTGGTAAAACCGTTCAGCCCGGCAGAGCTGATGGTCAGGATTGAGGCGGTGCTGCGCCGGACAGCAAGCCGGTGCGGAAAGCTTAGCTTCGCCGGCCTGACCATCAAGCCTGTAAAAGGAGAAGCCCGCTTTAACGGCGTACCGCTTGAACTGACCAATTTTGAATTCAAATTGCTTCATATGTTCATGAAGCATCCTGAACAAATCCTTTCCCGTGAGCAAATCCTGAACTTCATCTATGAACATCAGGAAAAAGCGGTAACCGAAAGGACAATCGATGTCCACATCAAGCATCTGCGCGAAAAAATCAAAGAGAAGACACCGAACGAATATATCCACACAGTCAGGGGGATGGGATACAAATTTGAAGCATATTAAAAAATACGCCCAGCTCCTGATGTCCAAGCTGATTGCCGTCAACAGCCTTGTCATCGTCATCGTCATCCTGATCGCCGGCCTGTCCGTGAACAATTATGCCTGCTATCTGGTCAATGAGAAGGAAATGGAAGGCCAGGAATTCGTCCGGACATTGGGGAGGTTTCTCATTGCTGCCAGCATCATCGCTTTCCTACTTGCAGGCTTTGTCCACTATCTGTCTGTCAGAAGGATCCTCCGGCCCATCCAATCTATTTCAGAGGCTGCTGTCGAGATTAATGCCGGGCAGTTTCCTGATAAAATTACCCCCCTTCCATCAGGAGAAGTCGGCCAGCTTGTGAGCAATTTCAACATGATGGCAGAATCCCTGAAATCTGCCCAGCAGCAGCGTGATACCATGCTCAGGGACATTTCCCATGAACTCCGGACCCCCCTGACAAATATCAACGGATACCTGGAAGCACTGCAGGGCCGGGTTATCGAAGGGAATCCGGAATTATTCGGCTCCCTTCTGGAAGAATCGCTCCGCATTACCCGGATAGTCGAACTGATCACCGAACTGGATAGGTGGGAACGGGGCAATGTCTTCCTGGAAAAATCTTTTGAACCAGTCAGGCTTGATGAGATTCTGTCAGAAACCATTTCCGCCTTCAAGCTGAAATTGGATGACCGGTTCCATGAAGTCCACATACATCTGACCCCTTTTGCAATGGATGGCCACAGGGACGGGCTGAAGCAAGTGTTTACCAATATGCTTCAGAATATTGTTGACTATGATACAGGCCACTTGCTTGCGATTGAATCAGAAAGGGTGCAAAACCGCTGTATGATTCGGTTTATCCATCAAGGCGAGTTCATTGATCCCGGCGAAAAAGAGCTGATTTTTCAAAGATTCTACAGACTGGAGTCCTCGCGCACGAAGAAAGCCGAAGGGGCAGGGCTTGGGCTGTCTATCAGCCGGAAAATTGCAGAGGCGCATGGAGGGGAGATTGGATTGGAGACAGACGGCACCCATCATACCTTCTGGATTGCCTTTCCTGCCGGAGAACATGACTCACGCTATAGAATCGGGTGAGAGATTTGTCTTACGTTAATATCGGCAGCTTCAGCATGCAGGTGGAATGGCTTTCTGTTGCTGTGGCGCTTATCACAGCATCATTGCTTTTTCGGCTGATCAGGAAAAAGAAAACCGGGGATTGGCATTGGAACGCTTTTTTTGCTTATATCGTTGTCTGGAAAGGAAGCTATATCTTCTTCCATTTTGGACTGTTCCTCCAGAATCCCCTTTCTGTCCTATTCTTTAGCGGAGGAATCAAAGGACATACTTTAGGCATCATTACAGTGATTATCTATCTTTTTTTACAGCTCAAAAAGAACAGCCTGTTTCCTGATTTGCCAATCTTATTCAGTCTGTTCTTTTTTATATATGAAGCATTCATGAGCTATTTGGAGGGCGACCCTGTCCATTTATTAGCCCAGATTTTGTTTACCTTAAGCTTCATCATCTATCTGCAGCTCCGGAAACCAGAAGGATACAAAGAGTCCAAACAGGTATTTCTCCTGTTTCAAATGATGCAGGTCCTGATCATCAGCATTTTCGGCACCATCATTTCTGTGGACCTGTACAGCTTTGCAGGGATCGCACTTTTTATTCTTTTTTCATATAAGAGGGAGGTTTGCCGCAATTGAAGAAAAATATAATAGCTGCCAGCATCATGGCCATAGCGATTGCCATTGTGCTTGTGAACGTATGGAAGTCCAGCCCGCCTGAAGAGCCGGTCCAAACCAGCACAGAAGAAGAAGAAAGCCCGCCAGCATCATCGGCCCCTGAAGAAGGGGCGGTTCCGCCTGACTTTGAACTGACGACGCTTGCAGGAGAGACCGTCCGGCTTTCCGATTATAAAGGCCAAAAGGTCATATTGAATTTCTGGGCAACCTGGTGCCCGCCATGCAAAGCCGAAATGCCGCATATGCAGAAATTCTACGAAGAAAACAAAGACAAGGACGTTGAAATCCTTGCCGTCAATTTGACCAATGCGGATAACGGCACAAAGGCCATTGAAAGCTTTGTCCAGGAATATGGGCTCACCTTCCCCATTCCCCTTGACCAGGATGGACAGCTCGGCGTGCAGTACCAGGTATTCTCAATCCCTACCAGCTATATCATTGACACCAATGGGGTTGTCAGCAAAAAAATCATCGGGCCGATGGACGAAGAAATGATAAAGAATCTGGTGAAATGAAGCCAGGGGGACAGGTCCCTTGGCCCAAACGGGCCAAGGGACCTGTCCCCCCGGCTCTTTTACACTTTCAATGTCCGCTTCAAAAATTCCCTGGTCCGCTCCTGATCAGGGTTATTGAAGATCTGTTCAGGACTTCCTTCTTCCGCAATGACTCCTTTGTCCATAAAGACGACGCGGTCGGATACTTCTTTAGCGAATTCCATTTCATGGGTGACGATCAGCATCGTTTGACCGGAACCGGCCAGTTCCTTCATGACTTTCAGGACTTCTCCCACCATCTCCGGGTCAAGGGCCGATGTCGGCTCATCGAACAGCATCACATCAGGCTCCATGGACAGTGCCCGCGCAATGGCGACACGCTGCTTTTGCCCGCCTGACAGCTGCCTTGGCTTGGCATTGACATATTGATCCATGCCCACCACTTTCAAATATTTCATGGCGACTTTTTCCGCTTCTTCCTTAGAGCGTTTCAGCACCTTGACCTGGCCAACCACACAATTATTCAGGACATTATGATTATTGAAGAGGTTGAATTGCTGGAACACCATCCCTAAGTTCTGGCGGTAAGCAAAAATATCATGCTTATCGTCGAGGATGTTCTCGCCATTATAGATAATCTGGCCGCCGCTTGGCTTCTCCAGCAGGTTAATGCAGCGAAGGAGGGTCGATTTCCCGGATCCCGAGGAGCCGATAATCGTGACCACCTCTCCTTTTCTGACTGAAAAATCAATGTCCTTCAATACCAGATTTGTGCCGAAGGATTTGCTTAAGTGCTGAACTTCAATGACTTTTTCCATAGCCGCTCCCCCTTCCCTTACAGATTATTTTCACCTTTGCCCAGCAAATCGAAATTGTCAGGACCGTCTAATTTCCGTTCAAAATAACGCAGGATTCTTGTAACAATGAATGTCATGACAAAATAAATCACGCATGCCACAAAGAATGACTCAAAGTATCTAAAATTATTCCCTGCTACTGATTTGGTCATAAAGTATAGTTCCGATACTGATATAACATTAAGGACAGATGTGTCTTTGATATTGATGACAAAGTGGTTGCCTGTTGCCGGCAAGATATTGCGGATGACCTGCGGGAGCACGACATTCCACATCGTCTGATAATGATTCATCCCGATGGCCTGGGCTGCTTCAAACTGCCCTTTATCAACGGAAACAATTCCTCCTCGGACGATTTCAGCCATATAGGCCCCTGTATTGATGGATACAACAATGATGGCCGCTGCAAGTACATTGATATCAACGCCAAATGCCAAAGCGGAACCATAATAAATGACCATCGCCTGGACAATCATCGGTGTGCCGCGGAAAAATTCAATATATACCGAAAGGATGAAATTGATCACCTTCAGCATGATTTTTTTTGGTCCGCGCTCTGGTGCAGGGATGGTCCGGACCACTCCTGCCAATAAGCCGATGCCGGCGCCGATGATAGTTCCGATCAAAGAAATGAGCAGTGTGATCCCAGCTCCCCTAAGGAACATCGGCCAGTTTTCCGAGATGATTCTAACGATCCAATCGAAGCTCATCTTTCTCCCCCTCTGTATTCATCATAAAACCGACTGTAAGCGTACAGCCGGTTCTATGTCTGTCTTATTGTGCTGCTGGTTGGTTCTGGATGGCTTCATCCATGATATTGGTGCGATCTTCTTCTGAAATGCCTTTTAAGATCTCGTTGATTTTCTCTGTCAGTTTACTGCCCTTTTCAAGCCCGACAGCGATTGCTGTATCATCTTCGGAAGTTTCGAATCCTTCCTCAAAATCAACCATCGCAAAATTGTCATTGGCAGCAGAAGCACTGACTGCTTCAGGACGCTCAGACACGTATCCATCAATGATTCCGGATTCCAATGCAACCCTCATCGCAGGGAAATTGTCCATCGCTGTTTCTTTGGATACACCGTCAATCTGGTCGATCACGGAATAGTGGAATGTATTCAATTGAGCTGTGACTTTGGCTCCGTTAAAGTCATTGAGGCTCGTGGCGTTTTCGTATTTTCCGCCTTTTTTCACAACCATAACCAGCTGGGAGTTATAGTAATTGTCTGAGAAGTCAATCGTCTCTTTGCGTTCTGCCGTTGGCGACATACCCGCAATGATGGCATCGATCTTGCCTGAAGTCAGCGCCGGCACAAGACCGTCCCATTCTGTCTTCACGATTTCTAATTCCTTGCCAAGCCCGTCAGCGATTTTCTTGGCAATTTCAACATCATACCCCCCCGCATATTCTGCAGAGCCTTTAATTTTCACACCGCCATTGGAATCATCTTTCTGCGTCCAGTTGAACGGAGCATAGCCTGCCTCCAGGCCGACTTTGAACGTATCACTTTCTGATGAACCTGAATCTGAACCTGAACTGGTGCTTGATCCGCAGCCGGCCAGCAAAAGGACTGCCGAAAGCATACTAACTAAAAATAATGAAGCTTTTTTCATGTTTTCTCCCCCTATATTTGTATGATGAGAACAAAATAAAAACGACCTAAGATTAACTTAGGTCGTTATATACATATGCCCATAAGTCCTCTTTTTTTCCCTAAATGAGATAGCACAACTCAATAAGCCGGGAAGCCCATTGAGACAGTCCTGCAGCTCTTAACTGCAGACCCAGCAGGCAATACTGAGATATATGTGCCCGCTTCGGCGATATTTCCTTCTCCCTAGCATCATCGCTTCTCAAGCTCCGCTAAAGACTGTTAAACACCGCGCCTCTACCTCACTGGTAAAGTGAGGTCTTATTTAATTTTCTCTAATAGTCTACAACTATATAAATAATCTGTCAATCCTTCGTCCTGGGCACTATGTCAGGTATGATTTTCCTGGAGGTACCAATTCAAGCAGGTATTATTGCCGCAGATGATAGCTTCCCATTTGCTGGACCGGATGATGTGCTCTATATCAGTCTCTTTGGCCAGAAACAGTGTGATGAAAGAATCTATTACACTCATAAAAGCGTAATCCATCTGCTGATCGGTGATGATCAGCTCCGCATTTGAAAGCCCGAGAATCCCTAAAGGAGCAGCTTCCTTTAACGGCATGGAACCTTCTGTCAACGGGATGGGGCTGGAATAATAAATGCTTTCCGCCTGCTTTGAACCAAGAACATTCAACAGACTCCCCAACAGAAATACAGATGTCTGGTCCTCTGGCGGCAAATAAAGGTCCGGATCCATATAATTATCCAGAGCTTCGGCTAAATCCTTCCGTGCATACTCTTTCCTCAATCCCACAATCGCCGTCTGCAGGGCGAGTGCCAGTTCATCAAGTGAATTCAGCCCGCTGTCCTTCATCACCTTTTGCCATGATACAGGCTGGCCTTTTTCCAGGGCCTCTTCTCCACTTAAAAAAACGTCCTCTGAATCAGGCTGTGCCGCTGTCCAGCCGGCAGGCATCCTGACAAAGGGATGAAGCAGGATCGCACAGGACCTGAACGGTGCCGGGAGCTGTCCGAGAATTGGGGAACAGTGATCCAGCCATAAGTAATTTAACATAGACTGCCACCTCGCTTTTATTCGTTCACTTATTAAACGAAGGAGCGAGGAAAAGGTAACACAAAATGGTGACAGGCCGGGGGGACAGGTCCCTTGGCCCAAACGGGCCAGAGGACCTGTCCCCCCGGCTCAATTTTTCCTTAGCTGAACCTGGTCAATTCATTATTTACCAGGTTCAGCTTTCCGGCCAGCTGGCCATCGGGGTCCAGTCCCCAGACAGAAATCAGGACTCTGTCACTGGAAGGGAAGAACCTGAGTTCAAATAAATCAAAGTTGGCATAATAGGTTCTTGTGATGGTGGAGCCCGGTGAGCTTTCCGGCGCAAGCGGGTTTAGCTCCAGCACATAGAGATTCTGGGTGTCAGTCAGAAAATAGCCCTCGATCCTGACCGTTTCTTCCGTGTCACTGACGTTCTCAATTACAACATACAGCTGGCTAATCGGCCGGTCTGCTGAGGGCAAGTTGGCAATCGGCCCGGTAGTAACGAACGGCACTCCAGGCGGCACCCGCAGGAAAGGAATGAACTCAACCGGGCCCGGCCCTCCGATGTCATCCCCGCCAGGTGTGTTCGGCCCGGCAGGTCCCCAGTAATTGTTTTCCGAATTGACAGTTACAGCAGAGGCGTTGAATAACCCCCACTCTTCATTGCCGCTGAATGTGTTAAGCTGAATCACTGGCGGTGTCACTGCAGTAGCCTCGACGAAGATGCCAATTCTGTTTTCTAGAATCTCGTTCCTTGTCACCACTTGTTCTGCCGGGCTTCCGAGCCTCATTCCGGCATCAGTGGCCCCTTTAACGGCATTTTCCGCGATTTCTACCCGGCCTCTTACTTCCGGGCTTGTCGCGATGCCTCTCTTCACATTGGCAGCACCTCCCTCAGGTGCCTCAATTCTATTCCCCCGTACAAAGACATTTGCCGTTTCTCTTTTCACAGCGACCGCAGTACTTTCTTCACTCGGGGCTTGAATATTGTAAACCCGGTTACCCTCAAGGGTTACGTCATTGGCAAGCTGCTGCTGAGAGGTGCCCTCAATAGAAATGCCAATGGCCGGTGCAGAGGCACTCGCATGCCTGATCTCAGAGATTTCATTATCAGCTGCCCGAAGCCTTTCTATCGCACTCGTCCTGATTCCATATGTCCCTTCAATTGCCTGCCGGGCCGGTGTTCCAATTTCCCTGATGATGTTTCCGCGAATCTCCACATCACTCGGCGCAACAGCCTGGTCTATTAATCGGGTCCTGACTCCAACAGCTTCCGCGGAACCGCTGTAAAGCGGATTTGTGATCGTAAAGCCCTCAAGAACCACATTGGCTGCAGAAATCTCCACCACAATATTACGCTCTTCTTCACTGTTTCCATTCAAAAACGTCACTTCAGGCCCTCCACTGGATCTTACTGTCAGCGGTTTATCAATCCTGATAAGTGTCGGACCTGTAATATCTGGTTCCTCATAGGTACCAGGGTTCACAGTAATAATATCTCCAGGCTCAGCTCCATCAATAAAATCCTGAATGCGCTGGCCCGGATTTACGATGAATTCAGTCATAATATTTCATCCTCCTTCCTTATAAAATATGCAAGGAGAGGGGGAGTGCTTGGACAAGGCACTATTAATTGCTTGTCTGTTAAAGAGTGCGACTGTAAAAACGGGTTCTGGTCCGACTGCTATTGCTAGAAAAAGAGACATATCCAGGGATATGCCTCTATTATGTACATCCACTTTCAATCCGTTAAATTTCCATTGCATTTTGCACGTAAAGCAGCTGAACCCCTCAAACTTCTAAAGTGGCGCAGACAGAAAAAGAGCCGGGATCATCCCCGGCTCTCGCCTCATTAATCTAAGTCTTCGATTGAATCAGCTTCCACGTAAGAAGGAACGACAAGTCCTGTTTTCGCGCCTTCAAGGTTTTCACCAAGGCGTTCCATATCGTCGCCATACTGATCAAGATAGTCTTTATGTGTCAGCGGCAGCCAGCCGGAAACGGTCGCATCTGCGTCGCCATTGGCCACAGCTGTAAACATTGGGCCTGCATCCAATTGAACCATTTCCACATTATAGCCGATGCTTTCGAGCACTTTCGCTACTACATTGGTGCTTGCAATCTCAGAATCCCACGCCACATAAGAAAGTGAGATATCTTCCCCGCTTACTTCCTCTGCGCCGTTTGTCCACTCGGCTACTTTATCGCTATTGTCTTTCACCCATGTGTCAGCAGCTTCGGCAGGATCTGTCCCTTCCTGGATTGCAACCATGACTTCACCGATATCATCATTTGTCCAGAAAAATTGGTCAAGCACTTTGTAGGCACTTGGCTGGTCTTCTTCCAGGCCTTTGCGTGTGAAGGTTTCGATTTTCTCTGCTTCACCGTAGATCCCTTTAGGGTCTTCCAGATATTTCAGATCATACTTAGCGAACATCCAGTGCGGCGTCCAGCCAGTTACGATGATAGGCTCTTCATCTTTGATGGCGTTGTCCAGCTCAGCAGCCATAGCAGCCGAAGAAGACTCAACCAGTGTATAGTCTTCCAGATTATCATACTCTTCCAATGCTTTATTGGTTGCCGACATGATTCCGGCACCAGGCTCGATGCCAGTGATTTTGTAATCCACTCCATCACCGATCGTGCTGCCTTCCTCTGAATCTTGAGAATCATTTCCGCAGGCAGCCAATCCGACAGACAATGCAAGGATTGAAGCCAACCCGGCCATACGCAATTTTTTCATTGTGATACTTCCCCCTTAGTTTTTAGTGATTCTTATATTTTGAGAAATCCGGTCAAGCACGATCGCCAGGATGACGATGGCGAGACCAGCTTCAAAACCTGTACCGACTTTCAGCTGGGTCACGGCACGGTACACATCTGCACCCAGTCCCGGCGCACCTACAAGGGATGCGATAACAACCATGGATAGAGCAAGCATGATGCTTTGGTTGATTCCGGCCATGATGGTGTTCATTGCCAATGGCAGCTGAACCTTGAATAACTTCTGGCTTGGCGTTGAGCCAAATGCGTCAGATGCTTCTACAAGATCCTCCGGCACCTGGCGAATTCCGAGATTGGTCAATCGGATCGTTGGCGGCATCGAGAAGATGACGGAAGCAATGATACCTGGTACGACCCCGATCCCAAAGAAAATGATGGCCGGGATCAAATATACAAAGGCCGGCATCGTCTGCATAAAGTCAAGGATCGGCGTAAGGATGCTTTGCGCACGGTCGCTTTGTGAAATCCAGATTCCAATAGGAATTCCTATGATGATCGATATAATGACCGATGCCAGGACAAGGGCAAGCGTATCGATCGTGCCATCCCAATAGCCGAGATTATCAATCAGCAATAAACCTATAGCGGTAAATAATGCTATCGTCCAGCGGCTTACCCACCAGGCCAAGCCTGCAAATATCAAAATCAGCAGCAGTGCCGGTATCGATTCCAATACCATGACAAAGAATTCAACAACTGCTCCGATTCCATCTGTCAGGATGTCAAAGAACGGGCCCAGAATGTCTTTGATCCAGCTGACCGCACTATCTACCCAGCTGGCTAACGGAAGCTTCGGCAAAAATGTCATATGCTTTCCACCTCATTTCCCTGAACATCTGCATTAAGATCAGACTCCAGCCCTGCAAGTGCACCAAGTACAGCGCCCCTTACAATGACTCCCTTGAGCCGTCCTTCCTCATTGATGACAGGCAGCGGAAGTACAGCCGTAGCCACCTGCTCGAACAAGTCTACGAGAAGGGTCTCCGGTTTAATGGAATCGAGATCAGTAATGAGGATCTCTTCTAGGGTCTGCTGGTTCTTGACGGCAGCTGAAGCAGCTTCGATTGTGACGGTGCCGAGGAGCTTCTGCTTGCTGTCAACAACGAACAGATGGGATATCCCTTCATTTTTCATGACCTTCACAGCCACACGCGGACCGCGGTCGATGCGCACCATTTCAGGGCGTTTCATGACATGCTCTGCCGTTAGGACCTTCGAGAGGTCAACATCCTCAACAAACCGCTCCACATATTCATTGGCAGGGTTTGTCATGATTTCTTCAGGCGTACCGATCTGGACGATGTTCCCATCCTTCATCAGAGCAATTCGGTCGCCGATGCGGAGAGCTTCATCAAGATCATGGGTGATGAAAACGATCGTTTTCTCCATCTTTTCCTGCAGTTCAAGCAATTCGTTCTGCATATCTTTGCGGATCAATGGATCGAGCGCACTGAACGCTTCATCCATCAGCAGGATGTCAGGGTCGTTCGCAAGGGCGCGGGCCAGGCCGACACGCTGCTGCATACCGCCGCTCAGTTCGCTCGGATAGCTGTTTTCATATCCTTTAAGGCCGACAAGCTCTAATGACTCCATTGCCTTCTGTCTGCATGCGGACTTTTCTGCTCCTTGGATTTCAAGGCCGTATTCAGTATTTTCGAGAACAGTTCGGTGAGGGAATAATGCGAAGCGCTGGAATACCATGCTCAGTTTCTTCCGTCTTACTTCCCGCAGCTCTTGGGGGTTGAGCTTAACGATGTTCTTTCCATCAATATGTACTTCTCCATCGGTTGGGTCGATCAGCCGATTCAGCATCCGGACCAATGTGGATTTTCCGCTCCCGGATAATCCCATAATGACGAATATCTCCCCGGCATACACATCGAAGCTCGCTTTATTGACACCGACGGTCATTCCAGTCTTTTCAAGTATCTCCCGCTTTGATTTCCCCTCATTCAGGAGTCTGACTCCCTGATGGGGCGATTTACCAAAGACTTTCGTAACGTTTTGGACGCTTATTTTCTTTTCAGCCATAAATCCACCTCTAAACTTTGTTTATACATGACGATTTCTGTCGAATCGAACTGTTTTTCCAGCGTACTTAAAAAGTATAAGGGACTTTAGTTGCATACAACAAACCTATAAATCCATCAAATTCCATCAATAAAGTACGTACAGTTTGAACTGTACGTACTAAATTATCTTATTCTTAGATTTCTTCTGATATGCTCCCTTTTCCTCAACTTGCATTTACTTTACTTTAGTGGGTTCAAACTTTAAAATGAATCAAGATGAATGGATTAGCATAATTATCCTCTCATTTGTGACTAGAAATGGTGGTGTATCATGCATAACGAAGAATTGGTCGCACAGGCACGGGAGAGAGTCATTGAATCTGTCGCGAGAAACATGCATTTATACGGAGTTCCCGCCTCTATCGGGCGTATCTATGGAACCCTCTATTTTGAAAATAAACCCATGACATTGGATGAATTGAAGGAAGAGCTCGAAATGAGCAAAACCAGTATGTCCACTGGTGTCAGGACCCTGCTGGAATTAAATATGGTTGAAAAGGTCTGGCGAAAAGGAGAAAGAAAAGATTTATACCAGGTCAAAGGGGATTGGTACCAGAATTTCATCGATCGCTTTTGTACGCAATGGAGAAAAGGAACCCAGATGAACCTGGATGCCTCGCTTAGATCACTTAAGGACCTCGAAGAAGTCCTATCACATACAGAAGATGATGAAACGGTAAAGAAAGCCGAAAACCATCTTCAAAAGATCACTTACGCCATTGAATACTATACCTGGCTCAACAAAGTCATCGATCTTTTTGAATCAAGGGAGATCTTTGAACTGACAAAATCTGAGGATGAAAAAAAGGAAGAGTAGATGCTCTCCAAAAAGGTGCCTGCCCCCCGATGGGGCAGGCACCTTTTTGGATTAGGGGATCAGCGGCAGGCACTGGCTGGTTCAAGCTCTTTTCTGGAGCTGGATACACAGCTGGCGATAGGCATCTGATTCGTAGTCCATCCCTTTTTCATGGTAGGTTTTCGCCAGCCATTGCAGAGGTCTCGGATCAGCGGGCTTCAGCTCCATTTCCCAGCTGAAGCATTCAACCGCTTTATCCAGCTGGCTCAGTTCAAAATACAGCTCCCCAAGCTGCTGCATATCATCGGGATCTTCATAAAGCTTTTGCATCATATCAATTTTTTCAACTATCGCCAGCTTCTTATTCTTGTCTTTTAATGGCTTCAGCCAATTTTGGATATATGGCAGCTCATGAGTATTCAGCAGCGATATGACAAACTTTTTAAGGAGCTTGTCAGCTTTTTCAGGGAATCTGCTGATATATCGCTTGATGAGGGGATACAGCAGTTCAGGCTGGACAGGCTGAGTGTCCGGCTCCCACTCTTCCAGCATTTCCCCAACGGCATATATCTGAGAATCATCCAGCTGAAAAGCATTGGTTTTCATCAGTTTGAAAACTTTATCAGCAGCATGGTTTTGTATATATTTTTCTAATAGATCCTTTTGCAATGGAAGGAAGGCAGGCAATTGAAAAGATAAGGACTCTTGAATGTGGAGGGAATCTATTTCTGTATGCTGAGCTAGCAATCTTAAAAGATGGGCATAGCAGTCAGGTGAAGGTGACGCTATGAGTTTTTGTATGGATAAGGCGATGAGGTCCATCCAGCGGGACTCTTTTTCCAGCCGGTCAATAAGCTGCTGGAAGCATACTTCGTCCTCCCTCTGGGAATAGAGTGTTTTTTCTGCAAAGATGGGATCTTTGGCAAACAGTTTCTCAGGCTTTTCACTGTACTGCCAGGCATATTTACTGAAGATCATATCATTGCTATGCGAAACAGCCAGACTCGTTTTTGGGGCAAACTCCATGATCAGGCGGATCATCTGATAGCCTGAAAAATAGTCTCCATTGCGGCGGTATTCATAATAGACGGATTTAATTTCATTGAACAGATCCCTTTTGGGTATCAGTGATTCGAAAAAGGTAAGAATAAATGACTTTTCCTGGGGGGTGTATTGCCTTTCCAGCTTTTTTAGCAGCTGCTTAAAGCTGATGCATTGGCAAGGTTGATTAGAAGAAAGCAGTATTTTGATAAGCGGGTGGGGACTTTCGAAGACTATGCCTTTTTTAAAGGCGTGCTCAATGTAAGAATGGCGGCGGAGTTTCGTGGTTTTCACCGCTGTCAGGAAATGATATTTATAAAAGATAAGATAATAAACTTCATTCTTTTCACTGAACGCTTCAATTATCTGACCTTGCAGATAGAATGCTGCCCGCTCCGCTTTTAGACTGATCTGTTTTTTATGATCATAAAGCAAGAATTGATCCTGTCTCATTTCAAATCCCCCCTTATTTCTGCTGTAAACAATAACTGATCTGTATAAAATAACCCTCTATCAGTATTTTAGCATACGGAAGCGCCACACCCTAACTTCGGGTTCTGGCATACAAGTTCCTTCTCCCAAGGCTGGAGTCACATTGCCAGGTGCCCGCTGCCATTTTCCGGGCCGCATCTGATGATTGGTCATTGCATAGATGCTAAGTGCTGCTTGGAAGCAAAATAAAAAACCTGCAGTGCAGGCCTATTTTTCCAGACGGAAGTCTTTCTTTCCTTCATCTATAAATTCCGGTTTTTGAAACACACTATTGCCGTCCTGCCGGCTTTTCTTTTGATATTCACTGAATCCGGAGATCTCTTTTTCTTCCCAGATCCAACGTGCTTTCTTTTCCCCGCCGCTAACATAATACATATTATGGTTGATGCTGTTGCCTTCACTTTTCCTGAAAGGGCTGCTGATCAAAAGTCCCGATTCACCCGCAACCATGATATTATTCTTGATTGTATTATGTTTTGTATTGTATTGAATGAGCACTTGCCCGCCGTCCTGATATTCCCTGTCATTCTTATACAGTACATTATCAGTAATGCTGGATTTAACCGTATTGCCTCTTTCCTCGTCATACCCGCCTATGGCAATGCCGGCACTTCTATTTTCAAAGATTATATTTTTGCGGATACTTATCCCGCTTGTCGACTTCCCTTTATGTTCACTGGCTGCTTCGATGCCGATATCATTCTGATAGACCCGGTTCTCCTCAATTGTTATATCTTTTCCTCCATCCACATAAATGCCGCCGGCTGTATAATGGGGGCCATATGCAGGGTTGCCGTAGCTCGATATCCCGCAGACGGTATTATGGCTGACAAGTCCATTCCTGGCCTGGTCATAAGCCTCCCGGGGCGATGTTCCTTCAAATCCGATTATATCAATTCCGATGTTATTGCTCTGCCTGACGATATTTTTGGTCACTTTAAAATGGCTCACATTCCCGTTTAATACAATTGCTTCACTCCAGCCAAGCTTTAAGTCCTCTACGAGGTTCTCCGAGATCTCTATATCTTCAATTGCTTCCGGCGCCTTTGTTCCATAGACTGCAATCCCGTGGGCATTGCCGTTATCATGTAGCGTCTCAATATGGTGAACATGATTCCGCAAAATCCGGATACCCTTTCCGCTGCCGCTGACAGAGATGCCGATCGGCACCACATCTTCTTCCGCTGTTTTATAGTTTCTGACTTCAAACCCGGCAATCGTAATATAACTTTTATTATGGATGGATATCAGACCTTGGTTGTCCCCGTTTGCCTTAAGGCTTGTTCCGTCCAATACTGCTTTCTCTTTTTTATATGACTTAATCATAATAGGCGCATTCTTGGATCCGGATTCCCTGATAACAATCTGCTCCTTATAAATACCTTCTCTAACATAAACGACAGTTCCCGGCTCTGCTGAATCAGCTGCCTTTTGTATGTTTTTTAAAGGCTTTTGCTTGCTTCCCGAATTTTTGTCGCTGCCGTCCGGCGACACATATAGAATTTTTTTCGGGGAAGTCCCTGTCTCCGTTTCATTGATGAACATTCCGATGGCCAAAAAAACCAGGATTAGCGCCAGCCCTGCAATCCACTTATTCAATACTATTTCACTCCCGTCAGCTTCACTCCAGCCAGTCCCTTTTTAAGAAGAGGCATGGCAGCCTAGAAAATCAGCCTATTGCTATTTTCATCCTGCTTCATAATATCGGCAAAAACCTCATCCATTTCAATAGAAAAAAATTAAGCATATACCGCCGGCTGCCGCTTTATGCATCCCTTCATCATAACTAGAAGCCCAACAGCGCATGCTATGGGTGCAAGCTGCCTTTTGAAAAATCCTAAAAGCACAGCAAAGTCACAGGAATCCTGAATCAACTGTGCCTGCTATACAATGTTCCTCCCAGTTTTCTGAATTCTAAATATTCTATTGACATCATCATCCATACCATATAAATTAATGATAGTGATAATTATTATCAATTACGTTCAGAGAAGGAAGGAAAAACAAGATGAATGCCAAACGAAGATTTTCTATTTTTACAACATTCCTGATCGCCTTGCTGACTTTTGCATTAGCTGGCTGTTCAGATGATCAATCAAATGGAAACTCAGAATCTGCCGGGAATTCCAACACAGATAAGGCTGAATCCGAAGAAGCTTCTGCTGAGTATCCAATCGTAATCAAACATGCTTTTGGCGAAACTACTATAGAAGAAAAACCTGAGCGCGTTGCTACGATTGCATGGTCGAACCATGACGTCGCTCTTGCTCTAGGCGTTGTGCCTGTAGGCTTCTCTGCTGCAAACTATGGTGTTCAGGATGACAGCGGGATGCTGCCTTGGACAGCGGATGCACTGAAAGAACTTGATGCCGATACCCCTGTTATTTTCCAGGATACTGACGGCCTTGATTTCGAAGCCATTGCTGATGTAAGCCCTGATGTGATCCTTGCCGCATACTCAGGCATCACTCAGGAAGAATATGATACACTAAGCGAAATTGCCCCAGTTGTTGCCTATCAGACAAGCCCTTGGGTGGCCTCATGGCGCGAGCAAGTAACCTATAATTCAATGGGCTTGGGTATGGAAGAAGAAGGCAAGCAGCTGATTGCCGATACAGAAAAACTGATTGCAGATAAAGTGAGCGAACATCCGGAGGTCAAAGGGAAGAAGGCTGCATTCGTAAGCTTTGATGCTTCTGATTTATCCAAGTTTTATATCTACTCTCCAGCAGATCCGCGCGGTGCATTCCTTTCTGAGCTGGAGATGGAATATCCTGAAAGTCTCACAAGCCAAATGACTGATCCAAACAGCTTCTATATCGAAGTAAGTGCCGAAAATGCAGATATGCTGAACGATGCTGAAATTATCGTATCTTATGGAAATGATGAAACTCTTGCAGCCCTGCAGGCTGATCCTATCCTTGGAAAAATCCCTGCAGTAGAAAGAGGCTCTGTTGTCATCATCGGAGATAACACTCCTCTTGCAGCAGCAGGTACACCGAGCCCGCTCTCGATTGAATATTCCATTGACGAGTATCTGACATTGCTTTCAGAAGCTGCAGGCAAAGTTCAGTAAAATGAATCATACTTCCGTTTCAGAAAATAAGCAGCTGCATCTGCCGAAGCATTTCATCATGGTGCTGGTCCTTTCTATGGTCCTGCTCGGCTTATGCGTATTGGCTTCACTTGCTTTTGGATCCCGCATTGTGGGATGGAATGATCTGATGGACGGCTTATTCCATCCGGAAGCAGAGAGCCATGGAGCAAATGTGGTGCGCCAAAGAATTGCCAGGACTGTATTCAGCTTAATGTGCGGAGCGGCATTAGGAGTTTCCGGTGCCCTCATGCAGTCGGTCACCCGCAATCCAATTGCAGACCCAAGCATATTGGGAGTCAACACAGGGGCAGCATTATTCGTTGTCTGCGGAATTTCCTTTTTGGATATAGGCAGTGCTGGCCAGTATATCTGGCTTGCATTGGCTGGTGCATTCATAACTGCCATTTTTGTATTCGGAATTGGTTCAATGGGGAGTGGCGGTGCCACGCCCCTTAAGCTCGTTTTAGCGGGTGCTGCCACAAGTGCTGCGTTATCATCCCTTGTGATGGCGGTTATGATTCCCCGCTCCAACGTGATGGATCAGTTCAGATTCTGGCAGGTGGGCAGTGTCGGAGCAGGAAATTGGAACTCTGTCTCCATTTTCATACCCTTTCTTATTATTGGACTGCTGATTGCCGTCTTCACAGCTCCAGGACTGAATGCACTGGCACTAGGTGATGAAGCCGCCAAGGGGCTGGGAGTCCGGACAGGAACCCTCAGGCTTTCCGCTGCCTTTGGCGGCGTCCTTTTATGCGGTGCGGCGACAGCGCTGGCAGGCCCCATCGGCTTTATCGGCCTGTTGGCCACACACCTGATCCGGCTCGTCATCGGCCCGGATCTGCGGTTTGTCATCCCGATGGCTGCTCTTTCAGGCGCAGCCATCTTAACCATAGCAGATGTGTGCGGCCGGGTACTGGGAAGTCCGGGAGAGCTTGAAGTCGGTGTTGTTACAGCCTTTATCGGGGCTCCTATATTGATCTTAATTACTATGAAAGCGAAAATGCGTGCGTTATGATGAATGAATCCATGAATCTTATTATGATGGGCAGACTAAAGAGACGACGCCGGTTTGTCCTTGTCACTTCGCTTCTTGCCATGATCGCCTTCTCCCTCTGCGGGACCATGCTTATGCTGGGAAACACGATTTATCCTGTTTCAGATGTCATCAGCGTGCTGATGGGCGAAAAAGTAAAAGGCGCTTCATTTGCAGTGGGCACCATACGCTTCCCGAGAATGATTGCAGGTGTTTTTACAGGGTTTGCTTTTGGCGCTGCGGGACATGTCTTCCAAACGATGCTCCGCAATCCCCTGGCAAACCCGAATGTGATCGGCATAACAGCCGGATCCAGCGCCGCTGCGGTTTTTTGCATCACCGTCCTCCACGCGAGCGATACCTTTGTTTCCATCGCATCCATTATCGGCGGGCTTACTGCAGTGGCTGTTATTTTTCTATTATCAAAAGGTTCTTCTTTCTCAATAGGCAGATTAATCCTGATCGGGATCGGCATCCAGGCCATGCTTGATGCTGCCGTATCCTACTTATTGCTGATTGGCCAGCAGAATGACCTCCCTGCTGCCATGAGATGGCTGACAGGGAGCCTGAACGGGGCGAAAATGGAAGATCTTTATCCGCTCATGATTACAGTCCTGATCTTTGCCCCCATCATCATGATGCTCGGGAAAAGGCTGGATATGCTGGAGCTTGGGGAACAGGCAGCCACCTCACTCGGGGTAGATACCAATAAGACGCGATTGATGCTCATCATCAGTTCAGTGCTGATCATTGCATTAGCTACCGCGGCCACAGGACCGATCGCATTCATCGCGTTCCTTTCCGGGCCCATTGCCAAGAGGCTGGTGGGGGTTGGATTCTCTAGCATCGTCCCGGCAGGCCTTGTCGGCATCATTTTAGTACTGGCAGGAGACCTTATCGGACAGTTCGCATTCGATGCCAGATATCCTGTAGGTGTGATCACAGGCATTATCGGTGCCCCATATTTGATCTACCTGCTGATCCGAATGAATCGAAAGGGTGATTTATAATGAAACCGACACATGATTTCCGGGCTGAAGGAGTCACTGCCGGATATGATCAGAAAACCATCCTGCATGATATAAGCATCAGCATTCCCAGCAGCCAAATAAGCATCATCATCGGTGCCAACGGCTGCGGTAAATCGACCCTGCTCAAAACAATGGCAAGGCTGATCAAACCTGATTCCGGGCAGGTTACCCTGGGAGGTAAGCCCATTCATAAAATTCCGCCAAAACAGCTGGCCCGGGTCCTCGGGCTTCTTCCTCAAACACCGATTGTTCCTGAGGGAATAACGGTTGCAGACCTGGTTGGACGCGGAAGATTCCCGCACCAGTCTTTTCTGAAAGGCTGGACTAAGAAGGATTATGAAGCTGTTGCTGAAGCAATGGAGCTGATGAAGATCACTGAATTTGCCGACCGCCATATCGATGAACTCTCAGGCGGCCAAAGACAGCGTGTCTGGATTGCCATGGCGCTGGCACAGCAGACTGACATCCTGTTCCTGGATGAGCCGACAACCTACTTGGATATCACCTACCAGGTCGAGATCCTCGACCTGCTGACAGACCTTAACCGGAAGCACGGAACGACAATCGTCATGGTCCTTCATGATATCAACCTGTCTGCCCGTTATGCAGACCATATTTTTGCTCTCGATAAAGGAAAGCTTGTGGCAGAGGGAGCGCCATCAGAGGTTATTACAAGCAAATTGATCGAAGATATTTTCGGCCTTCACTGTACGGTTGTAGAAGACCCTGTTGCAGGATGCCCATCTGTAGTGCCTATAGGGCGCCATCATGTCAAAAGGGAATTTGCCTTTAATTGATTTGCCGAAAAATCAAAAGGGCCTGGTCCCAGCTTTACTAAGCTGGGACCAGGCCCTTTTTGGTCTCTATTTAAAATTCTTCCTTTTCAATTGGATGTGAGGCCTCATAAATCAGTACATCCAGCTCTTCTGTGTAAGCTGCTGCCTGTTCCTCTGACCAGCTGAATTCTTTTTTCATGAACATGATCACAGCATCCTTATGTTCCCGGACCCACCCGATGTCAAAGAAGAGGGCCCCTGTCCTTCTGATGAAGAAGTCGGCAGGCTTGTAGGCCATTTCGTAGTCAATGCTGTATCTTAAGCCAGCGTAGACGACTGGATCAAGATTTTCTGCCAAAGCCTTTTCTTTGCCGTTTTTATAGATATCAAAGACGATGTCCACGTTGGAGCCATAGCGCTGAACAAGCTTCCTTGCTGCTTCTTCGGTCAAGCCCAGCTCTTTTCCTTCGCTCACTTTGTTTGTCATAAATGACTTAAATCCTTCAGAACCGCCCACATCGCCGCCCGATATTGGCAGGTGCATCGTGGCTGTTTTAGGATAGTCTGCTTCATCTTCTTCACCCAGCTGCTTTGCCACTAGATCGACGATGCTTTCCGCCATTTTCCGGTAGCCTGTCAGTTTGCCGCCGGCAATGGAAATGAATCCGGAATGCGACACAAAGATTTCGTCCTTGCGCGAGATTTCAGAAGGTGATTTCCCGTCTTCATGAATCAGCGGCCTTAATCCGGACCAGCTTGATTCCACATCATCAGCCGTGATCTTCACATCAGGGAACATGAAGTCAATCGCACCAAGGACATAATCCCGGTCTGCCACCGTCATTCTTGGATGGGCAATATTCCCTTTGTAGACCGTATCTGTGGTGCCTACATAAGTCTTGCCTTCACGCGGGATGGCAAAGACCATGCGGCCGTCAGGCGTGTCAAAGTACACGGCCTGTTTCAGCGGAAATCTTTTGCTGTCGAATACAAGATGGATCCCCTTCGTCAGCTGCAGCGATTTGCCTTTTTTGCTATGGTCAATTTCCCTCAGTGTGTCTACCCATGGGCCTGCTGCATTGACGATTTTCTTTGCCCGGATTTCCTGTACCGTTCCATCGGTCAGATCTTCCGCTTTCACACCTGCCACTGCACTGTTTTCATAGACAAGATCAGTGACTTTCATATAATTGAGTGCAATCGCCCCTTTTTCAACCGCTTTTTTCATGACTTCAAGAGTCAGGCGGGCATCATCTGTTTTATATTCAACATAATAACCTGCGCCATTCATCCCCTCGCGCTTTAACAGCGGTTCCCGCTTCAGGGCTTCTTCCGGCTTCATCATTTTTCTTCTTTCGTCCTTTTTGACACCGGCAAGGAAGTCATATACCCTCAGGCCGATATTCGTTGTGAATGGTCCGAAAGTGCCTCCCTTATAGAACGGAAGCAGCATCCATTCCGGTGTGGTGACATGCGGCCCGTTCTCATACACAATGGCCCGCTCTTTGCCGACTTCTGCGACAACCCCAATTTCAAATTGCTTCAAGTAGCGCAGTCCGCCGTGGACAAGCTTTGTGCTTCTGCTGGATGTACCGGCAGCAAAGTCCTGCATTTCAACGACAGCCACCTTCATCCCTCTCAGGGCGGCATCCAGCGCGATTCCAGCGCCTGTAATCCCGCCGCCGATGACAAGAAGGTCCAATGGCCCCTTCTGTATTTTTCCCTTTATATCATGTCTTTGTAAGTTGGTGAATTTCATCAAATCAGTCCCTTCAGGATCATCATATTCATGTTTCAGCCCGGCTCCAGCCTATGAGGAGCTGTCTTGTTTTTTAAGCTCTATAAGTCCCATACCCGAAAAACAAAAAAAGAGACCACAAATCAGCCCTGCTTTTCGTTGCCGAAAAATAGAGCGATGTGGTCTCTCGAGTTCTCCATCCAAATATATTAACTTGTTTTTAGTATACCATAATAAAGCTGAAAATTAAAGCATTCCAATCGTTTTGTGGCACATTATGGAAATTGACTTCATTTATACTCACGGGTGGCCGCCACAGCTTTTTTCCAGCCTTTATAGAGTTCTTCGCGCGTCTCTTCGGCCATTTCTGCCGTGAAAGTGCGGTCCTTTTTCCAGTGTGCTGTGATTTCCTCTTTTTTGGACCAGTAGCCTACAGCCAGGCCGGCTAGGAAAGCAGCCCCCAGTGCGGTCGTTTCATTGACAACCGGGCGGTCTACAGGGGCGCCGAGGATGTCGCTCTGGAATTGCATCAGGAAGTTATTTTTGACCACACCGCCGTCTACCCGCAGGGATTTCACCTCTGTACCGGAATCTGCAGCCATGCTGTCCAGCACATCTCTTGTCTGATAGGCGAGCGATTCCAGGGTCGCCCGGATAAAATGCTCTTTTGTCGTCCCCCTGGTCAGGCCGAAAACCGCACCGCGGGCATCGCTGTCCCAATACGGTGTCCCCAGTCCGACAAAGGCAGGGACCACATAGACGCCTTCTGTAGAATCGACCCTCAGTGCATACTGCTCGCTGGCTGAAGCACTGTCGATCATCCTCATGCCGTCGCGCAGCCATTGGATGGCCGACCCCGCTACAAAGATGCTGCCTTCAAGTGCATATTCAACTTTCCCATCCACGCCCCATGCAAGCGTCGTAAGCAGCCCATGGCTCGATTTAACAGGTTCTTCACCGGTATTCATCAGCATAAAGCAGCCGGTTCCGTAAGTGTTCTTCGCCATCCCTTTTTCAAAGCAGGCCTGGCCGAACAGAGCGGCCTGCTGATCGCCGGCGATGCCCGCAATCGGGACATTATGCCCGAAGAAGTGATAGTCCACTGTATGGGCATACACTTCAGAAGATGGGCGGACTTCAGGAAGCATGCTTTTTGGTACAGTCAGGATGTCAAGAAGCTCTTCATCCCACTTCAAATCATAAATATTGTACATCAAGGTCCGGGAGGCATTGGAATAATCAGTCACATGAACCTTCCCCCCGGAAAGCTTATATACCAGCCAAGTATCAATGGTGCCAAACAGCAGATCGCCGTTTTCTGCCTTCTCTCTTGCACCTTCCACATGATCAAGAATCCACTTTACTTTTGTACCTGAAAAATAAGGGTCCAGAAGAAGGCCGGTTTTACTATTGAACAGATCATTATATCCCTGCTCCCGCAGGTCGCGGCAAATAGGCTCTGTCTGACGGGACTGCCAGACGATGGCATGGTAAACAGGCTTCCCCGTGTGCTTATCCCAGACAACCGCGGTTTCACGCTGATTCGTGATGCCGATGCCCGCTATTTCCTCCGGTCCCACATCAGCCTTCCGCAGGACGGATGCCATACAGGCAAGGATCGAGGTCCAGATTTCGCTGGCATCATGCTCAACCCACCCTGGCTTTGGAAAAAATTGCTCAAATTCCTGCTGAGCCGTTTCCACAATCTCACCGTTTTTATCGAATAATATGGCACGGGAACTGGTTGTGCCCTGATCAAGTGCCAAGATGTATTTCCCCATAGATATTCCTCCCTCCGCTTGATAAAAAAGAGCGGGGGGCAGATAGGCCCCTTGCTCTCTATATATTTTGCAGACTATTAAAAGATCGTGTAAAGCGCTGTGTTTGCCAGTGTGATCAGTGTCATCAGCAAAGTATTGATGAAGGCGCCCACATAGACATTTCCTGTTTTCCTATAGAAGTAGCGGTTAAACAGCGCCGCTACGAGAAGGGCTGGCACCAGGCCAATTACAATGATGGAAGAAAGCGATTCGCCCGGATAGCCGGCAGTTCCAGTCGTAAACAACAAGCCGTAATGGTAGGCCAGGTAAAGAACAAGCCCGCCGATGAAATGGAAGACAGAAATGAGATAGCCTTTCCATCCATTATACTTCACAGTCGCTGTATTCATGTTGACGGACAGGCCGACAACAAAGTAGTAGATCAGGAATAATGGTGCATATTTCAGCAGTGCTGCCAGATGCTGGCCTTCGAATGTTTTTACAGCGAATGTCCAAATGCGGAAGTCTACCTGGAAAAGGGCATCCATCAGATAAAGAACCCCGTAGCCGATCGCAACAGCTGCAATGGCAGTGACAAGCGAAGCAATAACTGACTTGACGCTTGCTTTCACGCCATAATTCTTAATGGCAGCACCTTCAGGTTTTTTCGCAACATAATGGTAGCCGACCATCATCATCAGTGTGATGATTGCCACATTGATCGCCCAATACAGAACTGGATTCACAGTCGGGGCGCCAAAAAGCTCTGTTGTGGCAAGCATTTTATCCTGCAGCCTTAGATAGATATATTGAATCACACTTAGAACGAGCATGATAGCAGAAACTGTCTTGATGTTGCGCTCTGATTTTTTCACAAAAGAAGAAATCTGGACAATGGCAGACAGGGCAATGAAAATCATACTGATCTGTCTTAGTAATCTCATTCCGTAGACATCTCCTCCATATAGTGCGGAGAAGAATAAGGCAGGGAAAAGCCCCCCGACTACGATCAGGATCAAACCTGCCAGCTTCGCGCCGTTTGTCTTTGGAGCAGGAAGCGGCTCTGGCCTACCGGTATAGATGCTGTTAAGGAACGGCAGCCTTGATAATAAGGACACAACTGGCACAAACAGCAGGAAGAATCCGATCAGGGCGACAAAAGAGAACCACTCTTTAAACATCCATGTCTGCCCATCACTATCCACTGTTAATGAACCATTATAGCCGGCAAATGCCCTATCATAAAAATCGATGGCATCTCCTGTAGACGTTTTGGAGAAATGATTCCAAGGATGTGTCTCATTTGGCTGATAAATGATTCTTTCTCCGCCGTTCACCTCATACACTTTCCCAGCCTCAGGCTTTTCCGGGTTGCCCAGGAAGCTCATGCCTTCTTCTGTTGCAGCATAGTTTTTCTTCACTACAGGCGTACCGGCAGCTGCTGCTTCTGCATCAAAAAAGAATTCATCATACTGTCCGGCAATTTTTCCGGAAGGCCTGGGCCCATAAGAGTTGTTGATATCTTCTATAGTATAGCCGAGAGACTTCAGCCATTGATAGTCAGACCCCATTGTAAGGGAGCTGTAGATTTTCCTGATGCCGCTTTCCTGGAAATCCACTTCATCCAGCATGACGGCATGGGTGGAAGAGAAACCGCCCATACTGTGGCCGGAAACTGCAATGATGCCATTGCCGTTTTCATCTTTCAGGACATAATCCTGATCATACATATACTGGACAGCATCATAGATCGCATGCGGCCAGAAGGAGAAGAATGGAACCGGCTTTTCCATTGTGCCTGTTGAATGGCCATGGTCATACTGATCCAAGGCGAGGACTACGTAACCTCTCTTTGACATTTCGATAGCCTGTGCATCCTGCATTTCTGCAGAGTTCAGGTAGCCGTGCGTAGCCACGATGGCTGGCCTTGCTTCCTGATCTGCACCATCCGGCTTATACAGAAGACCTGAAAGCTCCCCTCTTGGTGTATCAAAATAAATGCGTGAGACATCCACATCCCCGCTCGAGCTATTAAACTGGGAAGCACCAAAGCTTCCAGCAAGAATTAACAGCAAAGAAATCACTAATAAGACGACCGGCTTCTTTACTCTATTCATCTCATATCCCCCTTTTAACCTATTGATATTCAAGATATATTGCCTAAATAACCAGATCGGAAAGACAAAAAAGACACATTAAACACCCCTGAATCCTGAATTCAAGGCATTTAATGTGTCTCCTCATCTCGTCACGGGTTATTAACTTATCCCTAGTGTAAATTCAAATGAAAACGTTGTCAACATAATTCGACAATTTTCTGAACAATGTTCTATTTTAAAATAAGGAAAAAGGCCCTGTCACCATAAATCCCGATTGGAGGTGGTGACGGCAGATGCTCCGTTATTCAAAGCACTTTGTATATCCTCTTCGGTACGGATGAGTCCCCCTGCAATCAGCGGAATATCTGTTTTCTCATGAATTTCTTCCATGATGCCCGGGATGATGCCGGGCAGAACCTCGATATAATCCGGTTTGACTTTGCGGCTGATCCTGACATTATGCTCCAGTACATGGCTGTCCAGTGCAAACAGTCTTTGAATCGCAATGACATTGTGCTTTTTCGCCAAAGAAATGACATTAACCCTGGTAGAGACGATGCCGTCCACCTTCACGTTATTGATCAGATATTCAATCCCATACTCGTCCACCTTCAGCCCTTGAACGAGATCCGCATGCACAAACACCTTCTTCCCGCTCTGCTTCGCATACTTGACCACACTTTCGATCTGCGACAGGCGCGTCTCCAGAAGAATGATATGCTCATGATCCCTCTTCAATACATGCTCAAAATCTTTCATATTTCGAATAGCCGGGATTATGCCAGTAAACAATAGATCACATCCAGTTTATGTTAGTAGAAGTCTGTTAGGTACATTCTGCGGGTTTGGGCAGGATTTAGCAATAGCCTAACACCTGACATATCTCCTCTTAAAGCCAAGCCGTCCTCTATCTACTTCTTTCTGCAGATTTTCGTATGGATTCAGCAGACTGTTCTTTTTATTTTCCCGCTTCATTTCTACCACACCAACTTCCTGTGCGGTCCCGAGCGCCTTTTCATGCTGCGGCAAATAGGAAAGCCCGACAGTGTATATGAAGTTGCTCATAGAAGATTTCGTTCTTTCCGGCGCGTCATGGATAGACTTTTTCGCAAGATCAAGCATACTGGAGATCTTCTCTTCCTCAAATTCATGGTCCTTCCGGTTCCCCAGCAGCCAGCAGTAGCAGCTCCAGCCTGCAGACATCTTCAGCTCGTCACCGCTGGCAATCCATTTGTCTGCAACCTCCTGAGCGATCTCTGACTCTGACAAAGTGACTGCCACTACATAGTCTGAGATCATATAAAAATACGCAGAATCGATCCAGCGGTCATAATCAGCCTCCATCATACCATTCGGATCTGCAATGATGCCGGCAAAATACATGGCATCATAGTTTCCTGTCGAGTAGAGTTCTTCGGCTAATTTCTGATCGATCTTTATTTTCTTCGCCATCGGCTTCATAGCCCCAGTCGCGACTCCAAAGAGAGGCTCATGGGCGCCATTGGACAGGTATATTTTCTTTGTCCGTTCCTTGCCGAGGGCTTCAAGCTCCTGCATGACTGTTTCGAAATCCATCTTCCGCACTTCCTTCCATGAGCTATTTATTTATAGCTCTATTTTATCATTCCTGCACAGCTTATAATCCGGGTAAAAATAAAATACGAGGCAAAACCTCTCCCTTACTGGCAGGCTTTACCTCGTTCCTATTTATTAAACCTTTGACCTTGTTAATCGGGCAGCAGCCTGCATGAACGGCCTTTATCCCGGTTCAATGGAGTTGCTCTTCAAATGATGATCATCAGCAGTCCAAAACCGATAATCCAGATCATCGGAACAGAATTAAAGATGATGGCAAGCCTTTTATTGCGCCCGCGAAGCACCCAGCCCAGAATGGAACACACAATAACAGCCACAGGATACAGCCCGATGCCTATGACAAACGCACTGTTTCCAAGGGCGATCCCACTGTCAAAACTCATAAATGACAAGCCCCAGATAGGAAACCAGGGAATAAGGCAAATAACATAAATGAGCTGGCTGATGATCAGAAATATCTTCATTATGTTCCCCCTTGCAGCGGCTATGCGCATGTCCGCAGTATGATCTGTGCTATATAAATCAGCCTATTCCTCGTGAGGATTTCTTAGCACTAAAAACCAGCCATTCCATTCTACTAGCTTAATGGGCATTTGCCTATAATAAAGAAATTAAAGCCGTACCTTCTTCAATCCCAAAAAAAGCACAATAAAAAGAGGCTTCCCGATTGTCCAATCAACATTTGGAAAGCCTCTAAGCTTTATAATTTCTTTTAATTGTCATTCATAAACCTCTGCAGAAAATCGATTATCTCTCTCATTGTAAGAACGCTGAGATGCCATTCATGAATCGTCTAATTCACAAGCTGGTATGACGCCGCAAATGAACAGAATTCAAAGCTGTTTCCCCTGTTTCCCCTCAATCGGCCGGTCAAAGACAAATACAGTCATGGCGATATCTTCTTTAATATTAATATCGGAAAACAGCCTGATCACTCTGGCGTCCATCAGGTTTTCAAATTTTAATTGGACTTCCGGCTTTTTGTAGATTTCTTTTACAAATCTTGTTCTCGTTTCATGGACCATATCTTCCCCTTGTGCCGAAGTGATCATGAACTTTTCCACATTGGTCAGATTCCCTCTCATTTCACTGACAGCCCAGGAGCCAATGAACTTGGTGGTTATTTCTTTAGGCCCATTTCCAACGTATTCTTTTCGGATTTCACGGACAAGCATACTGAATTGATGCTCCAGATTCTTTGCCATGATCTGTCCCTCCTATTGATACACATAGTTTGTTATAAAAAAGGAAACCCATTCATTATAAAATGAATGGGCCAGGATTCAGGCTTATTCTTTTAAGCCTTCCCCCATACCTTTTAATAGATTGAATCCAAATCCGAGCACACGGTTGATGTCAGGATCTTTTAAGGCCTTCATTAAGTCAAAAATCCCGATTTTGCTATCCTCTTTTAATCCCTGCTCAGCCTTTTTCATTCCTGCTATCAAGCTTTTTGACAGCTTGGCTGTTGTCTCTGGATCAAGCTGGGTGAGGATGCCTCCTGCTGCCATTGCGTTATTGATCATGTTTGTGACAGGCTCGCGTGTGAGCTGGCCGATTGCAGCATGTGCAGCATGCTCTTTTGCTTTCAGAAGGCTTCCGGCAGCATCCAGTATCCCGCTGTCATGCAATTCCTGCAAGAGAGCCAATGTCTCAAGCAGGGAATCTTTATTTTCCGCAATCCCGGAGAGAAGATTCTCCAGGGATTGCTGCTTCAATTGTTCTTCTGTCAGTTCTGTCTTTTGAATGATGCTAATCGGTTTTGCCATCAGGCATTCCTCCTGTCATAGGTACCAGGGAAGACATGTTCGTTGACAGTGCTGAGCGGTACATAATCACCGCGTTCCCACTTGCGGTAGATTTCAAGACCCATTTGCGGTGTGCGTGTCGCATAGCGGGGATTGTACTTCGGAAGAGGATTCTCTCCATTCAGCTGGAGGATCTCCATCCGCACCTTCACTTGCTTGTAAGCAGGTGTATGTGTCACAACGTCAACCGCACCGCCAGTCAGGAGGTTGACCGCACTTTCATGGCTTGAAGAGTGCATTGGCACATAGACCGTTTTTCCAACAACGCGATCGGTTACAAGGACCGGCAGCTTGATCGCACCATATGGCGAGATCAGGCGTACAATCGAGCCTTCTTCTACGCCGCGTTCTTTTGCAAGTTCAGGCGATACTTCAACGAACACTTTAGGGAATTTGTAGTTCAGTCCCTCTGATTTATGAGTCATGTTTCCTTCATGGAAATGTTCGAGCAGTCGTCCATTATCCAGTGATAGATCGAACTCATCCGGGAATACAGCAGGCGGTACATAGTCAAACAATCCGAAGCGTGCTTTTTTATCAGGGAAGTTAAAGCCGTCCTGGAAAAGAAGCGGTGTGTTCGATCCATCCTGAGATCCCCAGTGGAAGCTGTTCCAGCCTTCAAGAACATCATAGCTGCACTGGCTGAAGAATGGAGTCAGGCTTGCCATTTCGTCAAAAATTTCGCTAGGGTGAGAGTAGTTCCAGTCATAGCCCATCTTTTTAGCCAGCTGAGTAAGGATCCACCAGTCCGGTTTGCTGTTGCCCATAGGCTCTAATGCTTTGTATAGACGCTGAACGCGGCGTTCAGTATTTGTAAATGTCCCATCTTTTTCAAGAGAAGGAGCACCCGGCAGTATCACATCAGCGAATTGGGCTGTTGTTGTCAGGAAGATTTCCTGCACCACAAGGAAGTCCAGCTTCGCAAGCATTGCCTGTGTATGGTTAGAGTCAGCATCAACCCATGCCATATCCTCACCGGCAACAAACATTGCCTTCAGATTGCCTTTATCCACTTCACCGAGCATTTCAATATTATCAAGCCCTGGATTTTCAGGCAGTTCCACGCCCCAGGCTTTCTCGAATTTCTCACGTAATTCTTTATTTGTCACAGACTGATAGCCAGGGAAAATATTAGGCATCGTTCCCATATCGGCAGCACCCTGTACGTTATTATGTCCGCGCAATGGATAGGCACCAGCATTCGGACGCATCATGTTTCCAGTTGCCAGAAGCAGGTTTGCAATGGCAACAGAAGTGTGGGAGCCGGCGATATTCTGTGTTACACCCATTCCCCAGCAGACGACTGTTCCATCTGCGTCACGGATCATTTCAGCCATTTCTTTTAATGTTGCAACAGAAATGCCTGTAATGCTTTCAGCTTCTTCAAGCGTATAGGACTCGATCATGCTCAAGAACTCATCATACTGATTCACATGTTCTGTGATGAATTTCGCATCATGCCAGCCTTGGTCAATCATATACTTTGTGACAGCGGAAAGCCATACAAAGTCAGTACCCTGCTTTGGACGTACAAACAAGTCGGCACGGTCACCCATTTCATGCCTGCGCACATCCACTGTGATCAGTTTCTGGCCATGTAGCTTCTGCGCACGCTTGATGCGTGTCGCAAGGACCGGATGTCCTTCTGCCGGAGCACAGCCTACCAGGATGACAAGCCCTGCACCTGCAATATCCTGGATCGTTCCAGAGTCGCCGCCGATGCCTCCTGTCTGCTGCAGTCCCCATGACGCAGGAGACTGGCAGTAGCGGGAACAGTTATCGACATTATGTGTGCCGAACACCTGGCGGGCCATCTTCTGAATCAGATAGTTTTCTTCATTTGTGATCTTAGATGAAGAAATGAAACCTAATGCATCGCTTCCGTAAGTATCTTTGATTTCTCCGAGGTTTTTGGCCACAACAGAAAGAGCTTCATCCCAGCTCGCTTCCACAAACACATCGCCTTTACGGATCAATGGTGAAGTGATACGTTCCTGGGAATTGACAAAGTCCCAGCCAAACTTGCCTTTTACACAAGTAGAAACGCTGTTGACCGGCGCATTCTCTGATGGTTCAATTTTAAGGATTTCACGGTCTTTTGTCCAAACTTCAAATGAACAGCCGACACCGCAGAAAGTACAAACCGTTTTTGTTTTCTCGATCTTTGTTTCACGCATGGCTGCTTCTACTTCTGAAACGGCCATGATTGTTTGATAATCCGGCTCAACTGCTTTTACAAGGTCGATCATAGGAGTAAGCAGGTCATCAGACATGCTTGTCATGAAGCCAGCGTTTCCAAGCATTGATTTTTCCATCAATGCGTTACAAGGACAAACAGATACACATTGTCCGCAGGAAACACAAGAGGATTCATTGATGCTTTTTCCTCCGTCCCATAATACGCGCGGCTGCCCTGTTTCCCAATCAATGGTCAGCGTTTCATTTACCTGAAGATCCTGGCATGTTTCCACACAGCGGCCGCACAGAATACATTGGTCAGGGTCATAGCGGTAAAACGGATGAGACATATCGACTTCATAGCCCTTAGAACGATGCGGACGCGTCTGGTGCTCAATCCCCATCATTTCTGCTGTGTTATGTACACGGCAGTTGCCATTGTTATTGTCACATACAGTGCAGTACAGCAGATGGTTTTCTAAAATACGGTCCATTGCTTCCTCTTGGGCGCCTTTGGCGATTTCAGACGAGGTGGCAATGTCCATGCCGTCTTCCACAACTGTAGAGCATGCACGCATCAGATTGCCATTCACTTCACACATACAAGTATCACAGCTCTGTACCGGTCCAAGAACCTCGGAATAGCATATATGCGGATGTTCGATTTCCTGCTGCATGAGATAATCTAAAATACGAGTTCCTTCTTCAACCTGGTGTGCTGTTCCGTTGATCAGAACATTCACTTTTTCCCCCACGGTAAAGCCTCCTTAGTAAAAAAACAAATCTATCCAAAAAACAAGAGTAATTATCAGCTGGCTTTCTTAATACTTGATTTTGCTCTCATAGATGATTGAAGAGAATCTTTATGAACCATCCAGTAAGCCAATGCTACGAAGACTCCTCCGCCAATGGCATTTCCAATGGCAACCGGTACAAAGTTTGCAGCATAATCAGCCCATGTGAAGCTCCCTGCAAAGATGGCTGCAGGAATGATAAACATATTGGCTACAACGTGCTGGAAGCCGATGGCAACAAATGCCATGATCGGGAACCAGATCGCAAGAATCTTACCGCCGATATCATCAGCTCCGAAAGCAAGCCAGATGCCTAAACAAACGAGCCAGTTACAGCCAACAGCGGATATTAGAGTCGGCCAGAATGCCTGATCTATTTTTGCTCCCGCAACTGCTATAGTTTTAGTCAGGAATGCACCTGTTTCCGTCATTCCAACAACATGTCCAAAGAAATAAGCTACAAAGATTGAACCAATAAAATTACTAACCAAAACCAGCAGCCAATTCCTGCCCAGCTGCTTAAACGTCGCGCGCTTCGCCATCACAGCCAGCGGCAGTGCCATCATATTGCCTGTCAGCAATTCTCCGCCGGCAATAATGATCAGCATCAACCCTACCGGGAACACGGCTCCGCCAATAAGCGAGCTGAAAGTGCCCCATTCATGCGGCAGGTCAGCAACAACCCGGATATATAATAAGAAACCTAAAGAAATAAAAGCTCCACCTAAAAATCCTAAAATGAGTGTGTGCGCCGGCCGCATGGTAGCCTTCTTCACCCCAGCTTCAACCGCCATTTCGGCGATCTGCTGTGAACTATGAAATGCCATATTTCTTCCCCCAATTATTGTCTTTATGGTCCACAATACATAAGGCATAAGGCTGCCTCTTAGGACCATCTCTCTAGAACCAGCCTGCCGTATTAAAGGGCATATGAACGAGAACACAAAAAAAGCCCACTATAAAAAGGCCCCATGCATTTGCATGTACCATTTTACAGTGGGCTGAAAGCTTAGCATTATGTAATACCAGCAAACCTTCCCGCTTCATACGAAATGAAAGAACAGGATGTACAGTCAATGTTAATTAACTAACATCAATGAACGTTTCATCCTCTATAACTTTTTAATTCTATCATAGATTCTTCGATTTGCGAATAGTTCTTGAACTTTTTTACAGGGGATACTGTCTATAAAGTATCTTTAAGTAAACGTTGACTCTTTTTGTTCCTCTATTCGTTGTTGTGTTCCTAATGAGGGCTGATGGTTTCCGCTCCAGACACTTCGCTTTCCGCGGGGCGGAGTTGAGGGGGCTGGACTCTTATATCTTGTCCAGCAATTTTCAAGTATAATGAACCATATCTGATCATGCATACAATACTTCTTAAAGAGAATTCTATCCATATGACGAAAAAACAAAAAAACGGGGTTAAATAATGAGTAAAAGTTTTGCGGATTATCATTTAAGCGAAGAAATACAAAGGGCACTGGGTGTGTTAAAATACGAATCTCCAACAGAGGTACAAAGCAAGGTCATTCCATTGGCGATGGAAAAGCAGGATCTTGTGGTGAAGGCTCAAACCGGAAGCGGGAAGACCGCCTCCTTCGGTATTCCTGTCTGCGATATGGTTGAATGGGAAGAAAAAAGCCCGCAGGCTTTGATCCTTACCCCAACAAGGGAGCTCGCCGTTCAGGTTCGTGAAGATATTACGAATATCGGCCGTTTCAAACGCATCAAAGCAGTGGCCGTCTACGGAAAAGAACCTTTTACAAAGCAAAAGGAAGAATTGAAGCAGAAAACGCATGTGGTCGTTGGGACGCCAGGACGGGTTATGGACCATATCGACCGGGAAACGCTCGTCCTGGATCGAATACAGTATCTGATCATCGATGAAGCGGATGAGATGCTTAATAGAGGGTTCATCGATGAAGTGGAAGCCATCATTAAAGAGCTTCCTTCAGACCGGGTGACCATGGTTTTTTCTGCTACCCTGCCTAAAGATGTTGAAGCTCTTTGCCACGAATATATGAAAGACCCTGTTCACGTTGAGATTGAATCAACCGGGGTAACCGCTGAGACGATCGAACATCTCCTAATGGAAGTAAAGCAGGAAGATAAGATTTCGCTCCTTAAAGACATCACAGTTACAGAAAATCCTGACAGCTGCCTCATTTTCTGCCGGACTAAAGAACATGTTGATACAGTGTACACTGAACTGGATGGTGCTGGATATTCCAGTGAGAGGCTCCATGGCGGACTGGAGCAGGAAGACCGGTTTGCGGTTATGGAAGGCTTTAAAATGGGGAACTACCGCTATCTTGTGGCCACCGATGTAGCTGCCAGAGGGATTGATATTGATAATGTGAGCCTTGTCATTAACTATGATGTCCCAATGGAAAAAGAAAGCTATGTGCACCGGACCGGAAGAACCGGCCGCGCCGGAAACAAAGGCAAAGCCATTACGTTTGCCACACCTTTTGAAGAAAAATTCCTTAAAGCGATTGAAAGATACATCGGCTTTGAGATTCCTGTCATAGAAGCACCAAGCCAGCAGGATGTTGCTGCCGGAAAAGCTGCCTTCGAAGAAAAAATCAGCGGCAGGCGGGTCGTCAGAAATAATAAAACAGCCCGAATCAACCAGGATATCATGAAGCTCCACTTTACCGGCGGTAAAAAGAAGAAAATCCGTGCCGTTGATTTTGTCGGAACCATCGCCAAAATCCCTGGAGTCACAGCAGACGATATCGGCATCATCACCATCCATGATCAGATGTCATATGTTGATATTCTGAATGGGAAAGGATCGCTGGTTCTGCAGGCTATGGAGAATGCCACGGTTAAGGGGAAGAAATTGAAGGTCAGTAAGGCGATTAAGTAAGAGCCACGGGGACAGACCCCTTGGCTCTTTTTTTCCCCTACTTATGAGCCACGGGGACAGACCCCTTGGCTCTTTTTTCCCCTACTTATAATCATTAATCGGCCCCTGATCCATCAATACCTCTACCATATTCGAAGCTCCCATTACTAGTCTGGGTCTATACTCAGAGTTGGGTGCACTATAAAGCTCTAATGGGCTTATAATCACTCCATCGTCGGTATTATGGAGTATTCCGGGCACACAGGTATAGATCGTGTCATTATTATTCGCATTCTTGGAGGAAATGGTAACAGAAGTTCCGCTATGGTTATTAATACTCATGGATACCTTGTATCTGTAGAATGACCCTGTTCCATTTGACTGAGCTGAATATACAACAGGCACCACTGCCAGAATATCATTGGTCAGCCTCAATTTAATGACTTCTTTCTTTGTGGATCCGCTGAATCTTCCCACATCCCCCATATGCTCTACTGCTCCATTGCCAAACCTCTTGAGTGGCGGTGTCCCCTGGGCCCCGAACATGGCTACATCTATCTGCCTGCCATTCTTTGTATAAACCAGAGCATAGATATCATAGTCCGTCCCTGTCTTCCAGGAGACTGTCGCCGTAATTTCAGGTGTTTTCTCAATTAACACCGGCTTCTGGCCTTTATCGAGATTTATTTTCCCTTTTGCTTTTTCAAGGCTTATCGGCGGCAGAGTATTTAAGCTGCTTTTCTTTTCAGGGACTGATTGTGTTTTAGCAGGTTCTTTTAAAGCTTGTTTTTCAACAGCTTGAGGTGCAGGAGGCTGTTTTTGCTCCTCAGCTTCAACCTCAACACCGTAAAGTTTACATAAACCTTCAAGGCCTGAATCGAATCCCCGCCACACTGATTTTGCCTTTGTCTGGCCGTTTCTTACATACAATTCCAGTACTACTATTCCATTTTCATTTTTAAAAACAGATGGGACAAATTGAATCAATTCCCCGCCCGCACTGATCTCCGCCTTTAAATTCCTCACATTGGAAAAGCCGGTATGATTATCCTCGGTTAGCGTGATGGCTATTTTAGCAATCCCTGCAGGCAGTTTACTCATATCAAACTCAAGTTTATGTACCTTAGTCTGACCCACATTCACAGACGGGATAAGAGCAGCGGCTCCAGACAGACTTTTCGGCTGATTATAAAAAATGATCCCGCTGTCTCCCTGCACCTTGCCTGAATCGGTCAGCAGGAAAGCGGTTAAGGAAATATCTATCATATTGGACATTTCGTAGCTGACAGTTACAGTTCCTTTTGGGGAACTCAAAACTGCATTTGCTCCCATCTGAAGCAATGAATTCATATAAACCAACCCTTCTCATAAATGCATTGATGATGTTTTTGCAAGTTGAAATCAAGCAACCTTGTGGACTAGTAATCTGGTAATCACAGCAATAGGTAATTATTTTTTCTTTTTCACCTCTAGAAGTGTAGGTGCTATATTCAGCCAAATAGAAATAATCGTCAAAACCCACAACGCCTTCTCCATAGTAGGTACAACATCCATTAAAGCCGGCCAATCTTCACTGTTTACCCAATTAGATACAGCGCTGTATTGTGCACAGAGTGTCAAAGCAGTAAGTGATAATCCCATTGCCATCGCAAATTTGTAATCTTTTCCTGTCATATACATATAAAGATTTATAAAGGTTGCTGCTATGACAGCAGCTCCTAGTATAAACCACATAATTATACCTCCATCCTATTTTTAGAAGAACATGTATTATTATTTTTCTGTTAATTTCTTCCTATGAGTTGAAAAAGCTCTTCATCTATTCTAGCAAATAATTTCTTTTATTTCAGAAAATTCCTGTCATGCTAATCAAGAAACTGCTGCAACAAAAACAGGGACACCAATCCTTTTACGGATTGTGTCCCCATAAACTGTATTATTTAACGTATTCTTTCCAAGTTTCGAAACAGGCAGTCGAAAAACCTGCCTTTCCCCATCATTCTTCAACCAGACAGACTTTATACAATTCATCCTTCTCGGTTTTGGTGAGTGCAGCCGTTTCTACTTGTTCTTTCAAATAATCTGCGAACTTATCAAGGGTTTTGCGTATTGCCGGGCCGCAGCCTGAGCCTATTTCTTCAAGCGCCTTAAAAATCGCCTGCATGACTGAAAAATCATCTTTCGCGTAGTGGCTGATCTGCCTGAAGGAAGTATTCAAAAGATCTTCAAATGGCCGATGCGGAATGATAACCTTCATTCTTCCTTCATCATCAGAGATGGCTTTAACCTCCCCGTTTAAATTGCTGGCTGCAGACAGGCAGACACTTAAATAATTGATGCACTGGATGGCTGTATTGGGATCATTGATTCCCGGTGATACCGCCCTCAAGGCCACCTCAGCAATTTTTTGCAGGCCAAATTCCACATCACTATAAGTGGTCCGCTCTGTCCCTACGATAACAGCATCCTCAAGGCCTTCCGGTATTTCTTCCTGATTGTGGACACAAAGCAGATCATGTTTTTCCGTAACAAAATGGCCGATTGGCTTGAGAACCTCAATGATGCTTTCCTGTTCAGCGGCATGCTCCATCAGCATGCCTTCATCAATATACTGAATATAGCCAAACCGTCTGGCCTTTACAGCCTTTGCTTCAATGACAACCGACGGCCGGACCTGCAGCAGGGATACACGGTCATCCTGCTCATACCTTTCTTTTTCCTTCTTAATCACATCCAATGCATCGTCAGCAAGCCTCTCAATCAGCTTGCCGACCTGAATGGATGTGGCGACATGGTAGATGAAATAGGCAAAAAATGCGAGGCATATGAACGCAATGATTATGCCAATAGAAGCCGATGCCACCGTATTACCAAAGGATTCTCTTATAAACAGCAGTGTAAATATACAATAAACAAATCCGCCAATAAAGACTCCCAGCACCCTCATCGTCACCGGATCCTGAATAAAATTCTCCAGCGTCCTCGGCGAAAATTGGGAAGAATATGTAGTTAACACAACCATGGTGGTAGAAAAGGTAATGGTCGTCATGGTCAATAACGAACCGGCAATGGTCCCAAGAATTGTTTTACCCAAATCCAGCCCCACAAGAAAGATCTCTGGATAAAATTCGTTCAAATAATAATCAACATATACCACACCGATCGCAAGAATCAATGCGACGAGCGTATACACAGCCGGAATGAACCATGTACCTTCTTTAATTTTAAATAAGAACTGCTTAAACAATCCCCTTCCCCTTTCTTTACGCGTTTTAATTGTTTTTGCCCTAAAATTGTTTTTGTGAAACAAAGAGAGCCAAGGGGTCAGGTCCCTTGGCTCTTCTTTTCAAATAAAAGGCGCCTGACCCTTCAGTATGTTAACACTTTACCGTACTGGGGGTCAGGCACCGACTTAGGCACTATTTCATATTATCCAACTCTCGTATGAGGCTCCAACTTCATCTTCCCCTTACGTTCCTTACGCTTCTTGCCCTCACCAGGCGGCTTAATGGTCAGTGCAATCACAAGTGAGACGATACACAATGCTGCGATAACCGTAAACGTTGCCTGGAATCCACCAAGTACAGCGGCTACCAGAGAGCCCGCTAAAGCCCCGATTCCAAATCCCTGGTAGATTACGCCGTAGTTCTTGCTTTGGTTCTTCAGTCCGAAGAAGTCTGCCACGATGGCTGGAAATACAGTGATGTTTCCGCCAAAGCAGAAGGCAATGGCTGCTACACAGGCGAAGAAGATCGGGAAGTTCAATGGAACAAAGCTTAAGACTGTGACTGCAATGGCAGTGACCAGCAGCGTTCCGCAAATAACTTCCATCCGGCCGACTTTATCTGACAGTGCACCCAGAACGATTCGGCCTGTTGTATTAAAGATGGCTACCAATGCGACTGCGTTTGCCGCTGTAGCTGCATCCAGCCCGGCTAAGCTGACTCCGATGTCCTTGACAATCCCGACCAGGTATAACCCGCTCATACATGCTGTGAAGAAGATCACAAACAGCAGATATGCCTGCTTCGTTTTCAGCATTTCTCTGACTGTATAATCCTTTTGCTTTGATGCCGCTTTCATAGAGCTGTCTGCTGTTTCTTTTGCTTCTTTTAGTAAAAACGAGCCGCCAACGACCATTACCAGGACGATTGCTCCCCATAGGAGGAAGGCTGTTGAGACACCGAATGATGAGATAAAACTGGCGTTCACATATTTAAAAATCAGGCTGCCTGTCCCAAATGCACCAACGGAAATCCCTGAGATCAAGCCTTTTTTCTCTGGGAACCATTTGATCAAATTGCTTAGTGTTGTAATATAAGCCATACCATCTGCGAAGCCAACGATCACTCCGGCAACAGCGTACAGCATCCATAATGAGGATACCTGTGAGCTGAGGATTAACCCAGCACCAAGCAATATCCCGGCCGCGGCCACCAAACGGCGAAGGCCCCATCTATCCTGCAGCTTCCCTGAGAACAGGGTCGCAAATGCTAATGCAAAGCTTGTAATGGAAAAAGTAATGCTGGTTGCGCTTAATTCCCAGCCGAATTTATCGACTAGAGGCTGATTGAAAAGGCTCCACGTATAAATGGTGCCCAAACCCATCTGGACGATAATGGTGCCAATGATGATAAGAAGTCGATTTGCCTTTCGTTCGTTCATGTCGAATCTCCTCTTTCTAAGCGGTTTCATAATCTCAAGCAATTGTGTTTATACTTGAATTCTACCGCTGAAAATAGGAATTAAATCGCTTTCAGAACGAAATGCCTGATATTCGGAATGAGTGGTATTTACAAATGCATAATCTGCCGGAACGCTTTCGACTTGCTTCTGCTGACCGGTATTTCCGCCTTCACACCCTTCAGTTTCAATACATATGTATTATTGAACCATGGCACAATCTCATGGATCTTGGACAGATTCACACTATAGGAACGGTGGCATCTAAAAAAGAGATCCTGAGGCAGGCTGTCATGAAATTCGCTAATTGACACAGGCATCGTATACTCTTCCGATTCTGTGTAAACCAGGGTGATTTTCTCACTTGCTTCTGCATAATAAATATCATTTACCTCCGTCACGATGATATTTTCATTTTTCCTCAGATTAATCCGGCGATTGCGGTCCTGGGGAATCTCTTCCTGCGTCTGCTTTCCCTTCTGAAAGGCTGCTTCCAGCTTGGAAAGCATAGCGGCAATCCTTTTTTCCTCATAAGGCTTTAAAATATAATCAAAAGCCTCCAGTTCAAAGGCCTGTGCCGCATGCTCCTTATAAGCTGTTGTGAAAATGATATACGGCTTCTTAGCAAACTTGCTGATGCTTCCTGCCAGCAGCATCCCATCCAATGAGGGGATATTGATGTCCAGGAAGATGGCATCGACTTCTTCCTCCTGAAGGAACTTCAGCACATCCAGCCCGTCCTCAAACGAAGCCACAATCTCGATTTTGCTATGCGTCTCTATTAAATATTCCAGCTCTTCCTTCGCCGGAATTTCATCTTCTACTATGATCGCTCTCATGATGGCTCCTTACCTATGTCAAAATAAACTTCCGTGCCCGGATTCAGCCTGTGAATCACCAGATCAGTCCCGTAAATCAGCTTCACCCGCTGATGCACATTGAAAAGGCCAATCTGCTTGGAGGAAACCTCCCCTTTGTGCAGGCGGTCAATCACTTCCTGATCGATTCCTTTTCCTGTATCCCTGACACTCACTCTAATTTTATCTTGGAATTCTTTAATGGAAATCGTCACGCTGCCAGGCCCTTTTTGTTTTAATATGCCATGGACCACGGCATTTTCCACTAAAGGCTGGATCAGCAGGCTTGGCAGTTTTAAATGAAGATCGTCTATATCATAAACAACCTGAAGACGTTCACCAAACCTTGCTTTTTCTATTTTAATATAATTTCTCACCTGCTCAAGCGCCGTTTGAACTTCAATCAGTTCTTCGCCAACTTCCAAATTATAGCGCATATACCCAGATAGACTGATGATCAGTTCCCTTGCTTTTTCCGGGTCACGCCTTGTCGTTGAGGCAATCGCATTAAGGGCATTGAACAAGAAGTGAGGATTGATTTTTGACTGCAAGGCCCTTATCTCGGCTTTATTGGCTTCTTCCTTAATCTGCTCCACTCTCGAAACTTCCATCAAAGTAGAGATGATCTGCGCCAGTCCAATCGCCATCGTCTGCAGTGTATTTGTGATGGTATAGGCTCTCCGGTAATAAATTTTCAATGTCCCTGTTATAATGCCCTGCTCTGATAGAGGAATAATCAGCAGGCAGTGGATCTGCGGTGTATGATGATCGGCAATATTGTTCCTGATGGTAATCTGCCCATTGCGGATCGTTTCTTTCGTCAGATCACTGATGATTTCCTGTCCAATCTTATACTTCTCTTCCCCATATCCGACATAGGCAAGAACATCCTTCGTATCCGTAATCGCAACAGCATCCGCCTTGATATCGTCTTTAATGATCCTGCAAATCGTCCGAAGCGATTCTCCGTTAATCGAGCGGAAATATGGCAGAGTCTTATTAGCGATATTAAGGGCCAGCTGGGACTGCTGGGCGGCAATCCGCTCTTTCTCCCCTTCCACACTCGCAATCATCAGGATGATCAGTCCAATGCTGACCTGTCCCAAAATCATCGGAATCCCTATCTTCGATACAATCGCGACACCCAATTCAAAGGAATCAGCCATTGCTAAAATAAGAATCATCGTCAGGGTCTCGCAGAACATCCCGGCGATAATCCCATAAATCCATCGCCTGCTTTTTTTCATATAAACATGGATATAGCCAGCAGTGAACCCTGCCAGAATACTGGTGATCAGGCACGGAACAGAGGTCACCCCGCCAATATCGATCAAATAGCGGTGCACCCCGGAAACAATCCCTGTTACTATGCCAACCCACGGCCCAAACAGGATTCCTCCGGAGACAATAGCAATCGTCCGGATATTAATAATTGACCCTTCCACTTCAATTCCCGAATAGGTCCCAAAAAGGGCAAACACACAGAAAATCCCCGTCAGCAGCGACAGCTCTACCGGGGAATGATGGTCCCTCTGCAAAATCTCCTTAAACTTCGGCACCCTCGCCATGAAAAACAACGTAATCAGCAAAAGTGCAGCCCGCTCGATTAACCGAATGAGCATTTCTAACTCAGATGAAGCGTACATAATGGTGTGGCCTCCTTGGTGCAAAAGTACTTATAAATAAATTCATGATATAGATGAGGTATTTTGTATTCTTATCATTATTGGCTGGAAAGTTGAGGATAATGCTATTTTAGGGTAATAAAAAACACAAAGCTATGATTTGGCTTTGTGAGGTGCCTGACTCCCGGCACGTTAATACTTTACCTAGCTGGCTTCTTTTAATTGATGGATCCTACATAAGAAAAATAAGCGGGGATTTTCCGGCTAAATACAGAATGGAATTCATTTTTAGGTAAATAAGAGGAGATTTTCCGGTTATGCAAAGCAAATTATTACAATTTCACAATTTTCAAGTTAATAAGCGGAATTTCTCCGTCTATTTGCGCTGATTTTTATCAATTTTACTAATTAAGCGGAATTCTTCCGTCTATTAATCAGTCAGTCTTCTTAATCTTATCCCCTACAGGATAACCTTTTCTATTTTTATCCCAGCCTCTCCTCATCAGGAGAGGCATTTTGTTAAATCTCAACTACTTATGATAAGGCTCCCCCCGATTGATCCGAAAGCTCCGATAAACCTGCTCCAGCAAAACCAGCTTCATCAGCTGATGCGGAAATGTCATCTTCGAAAATGACAGCTTCTCATCTGACCGCTGCAAAACCTCCTGGCTCAAGCCAAGTGATCCTCCAATAACAAAGGCAATTTTGCTTTTTCCGTATGTAGCCAATTTATCGATCGTATCAGCAAGCTCCTCAGATGATTTCATCTTCCCTTCAATAGCCAGGGCGATGACATGGGCATCGGGATGAATTTTGGCGAGGATTCTTTCGCCTTCTTTTTGCTTGACCTGAATCATTTCAATGTCGCTCAGTTCTTCGGGGGCTTTTTCGTCAGGGACTTCGATGATATCCATTTTGGCGTAGGCGGACAGGCGCTTGAGGTATTCGTCGATGCCCTGTTTCAGGTACTTTTCTTTTAGCTTTCCAACGGTGATGATTGAGATATTCACTATTCACAATCCTTTACAATTTAATTACAAACAGCTTACAAACAAGATATCCACAAAAGTTATCCACATATCCACATTTTATATCCACATCTTGTATGGAATCACTTGTTCGCCACCATATATACTGCCTTATTTCGACAATATTCACAGGTTGTTGATAACTGGCTGTCTTCAATTTTATTCATCACAGGGAACGTTTCATACTCGTCCACCACGGTATCAATGGCTATATCAATGTGTTCTTCGCAGCTGTAAATCATTTTGGCACTCCTATCAGTTTTTCTTTTTATTATAAGAATTGTGGATAAATTTCATTCTTCTATTTGTCGAAATACTTATCCACATCCATCGTAACACCAAAAGAAAAAACAGGAAAGCCTCTTGGCCTTCCTGTTAGTTTCTTCTCTTTAGATAGTTTCGCCTGACAGCTTCAGGGTTGTTTCCTGTGCCTTTCCGCCGCGGTAAAATTTCACTTTCATCTGATCTCCGACCTGCTTGTTATTATACAGATGCTTCCTGAGATCGATGACATCATTGATCTGTTCGCCGTCCATTTCGACGATAACATCAAATTCCTGCAATCCTGCCTGGTCGGCCGGTGAGTTAGGAGACACACGGATGACTGCAACACCGTTTGTCACATCCTCAGGCAGCTTCAGGGCTTCCTGCTGATAGTAGGCAGGTATTTCATTAACAGAGCGCAGCTCAACACCCATATACGGCCTTTTCACTTCCCCGAACTGTTCCAGGTCGCTGATGACCGGCTGGGCCGAGTTGATCGGGATCGATAAGCCGATTCCTTCAACCGTATCCTGGGCAATCTTCATCGAGTTGATGCCGATCACCTGACCATTGATATTGATGAGGGCACCGCCGCTGTTCCCCGGATTGATGGCAGCATCAGTCTGCAGGACTTCTGCCTGCCAGTCTACTGTCCCGTCCTGGTTGATGTCAACCGGAATGGCACGCTCAAGGCCTGAAACGATTCCCTGGGTAACAGAACCTGAGAAGGTTGGTCCAAGCGGATTTCCAATGGCAATGACCGGTTCGCCGATTTTCAAAGCATCTGAATCGCCGAATTCAGCAACTTTATCGATTTTTTCCCCTTCGACCTCCAATACGGCAAGGTCGGTCCAAATATCGCTGCCGCGCAGCTTGGCCGGGATTTTCGTTCCATCTGCAAGTGTCACTTCAATCCTTGAAGCTCCCTCTACCACGTGATGGTTCGTCACGACATAGGCTTTGCCGCCTTCTTTTTTATAAATGACGCCTGAGCCGGTTCCAGCTGTCTGGCCGTCCCCTTCTTCTGCGCCTGACCACATGCTCGCATTCTGGATGTTATCGATGCCGACAACCGCATCGCCGGCTTTATCGACTGCTTTCGTTATATCTGATTCAACATTGAGCGAAACATTGCGGGTGGTTACATTATTATTGCTTCCGCCTGTATTAGCCTGTCCTGCATCCTCGTTCGCTGAGTATGGGAGCACATCATAGTCAATCAGCTTAGGGACAGCGACAATGACCAGTATGGCGCCAAGGATGATGCCGATCAGGCTGGCCAAGAAATAGCCGCCCTTATTTCCTTTTTGCTTTTTATAGCGGTTCTGATAATCCTGATCATAATAACCCAAGTTTGACCAATCCTTTCTCACAAAGCTGCTAAGAATTATTCTTCCTTCTATCCAATATTATACTCGCCGGGCCGGGAATTTCTAAGAAAAACAAACTGCCTGAAGGAATCTTACGATTTTGTTCATAATTTTTATCAGATGCTGATCAAAAGTGAGGCTGTGGTGATATCCAAGACTTAAAAAAAAGCACAAAAAAAGAATGGCATCATGCTCGTACCATTCTTTTTTCCTATTTATTCCGCCGGTAAACCTTAAACCGCTGTCAGCGGAGTCGGAGCCTTCGGGTCAGTGTCATACAGGCTGAACTGTTCCCCGACTAGGATTCCGCGCGATTCCAGCGTCTGGCTGACAGACATGCGCGCCAGATCTTTTATATTGTTATCCTGGCTTAAGTGGGCCAGGTAAATGCTCTTTGTATTGTCGCCGGCCACCTCGCTCATCGCAAGCGCCGCATCTTCATTGGACACGTGCCCAAAGTCGCCGAGAATCCTTCGTTTGATATTCCATGGATAGCGCCCCATCCGGAGCATCTGGACATCATGATTGCTTTCGAATACAAACGCGTCGGCATTCTTGATGATTCCCTTCATCCGGTCGCTCACATAACCTGTGTCCGTGATGAGGGCAAGCTTCTTGCCTTCATGATGGAAAATATAGAACATCGGCTCAGCCGCATCATGGGATACACCGAAAGATTCAATATCAAGCGAGCCGAAGCTTTTCACGGTTTCCATATCAAAGGTGAATTTCTGGTCGAGCGGCACTTCCCCGATCAGGCCGTTCATCGCCTGCCACGTCTTTTCATTCGCGTAGACGGGAAGGCCGTATTTGCGGGCAACGATGCCAACGCCTTTGATATGATCGCTGTGCTCATGGGTGACCAATATTCCGGACAGATTGCCGAGGCTGCGGTCGATCTGCTTGATCAGCGCCTCCATCTGCTTGCCGCTCAGGCCTGCATCCACGATAAAGGACTGTCCGTCCGCTTCAACATAAATCGCATTTCCCGTACTCCCACTGGCGAGAACACTAAAATGCAAAGACATATTATCACTCCACTATTTCAGTTTTTTCTTCCGAATCTTCTCCCAGGTCTTTCTTCTCGCTGTCGAGACTGAGGACCTGGCCTTTAAAGGCATTGACGAACAAGTTCTCCTTGCCGTCCACGACAACTCTCCAGGCAGGGCTCAGCACCCAGGTGGAAGAGTCATCCTGGATATTGGAATAATATCCTTGTTCCACGTCTGTAATCTTGCTGCCTTCTTTTAAACTTTGATTCCTATAAAGGTTTTCAATCGCCTCTGTCGGATCAATCAGCTTCTTTTTATCGCCCTTCAGATACTGTACTTTTTCAAACAGCGTCTGTCTGTAGGTAACAATTTCCTGGTCGGCATTCAAGTAAAAGGTGAGCTCCCCATTTACATTCTTGTAGAGGAATTTTCCTTCGAACTTCTGATAATAGGTAATCTTATTGCTGTCATCGCTTTTTTCCCAGAAACCGTATTTATCGCCTTCATAGATGTTTTGCCTGACGAACTTATCAAGTTCCGCCTGATTGAAGTCCTTGCCGACCTTAAATGGCTTGTTTAAGGTCGAGTTCAGGGCATTTTCCTCAAGGGTGGAGATATCCTGGTCCTTCAGGATTGTTTCCTTCAGCTCTTCCAGGTTCTCTTCTGCAAAATTCTTCGAAACCGCGGTCAGGTTGCCGTCCCGCACTTCACCTTTTGGTATGTCAGCTTCAAACTTGATGTTGGCACTCTTGAAGCTGTTCTCCAGCTTGTCCTGCGGAAGCGCCTGGCTGCCGTTCATGCGAAGCTGGGAGTATTCATAGACCAGGTAGATATCCAGGATGAGGAAGGTCAGGATAAAGATCGTTTTAATTCTGCTCCAATCCATAATCGTTCCCTCCCGGTTCAAATGTGCTGATCTGCTGCCACTTGCCTTCGTATTTATAAAACCAGGAAGGCTCAAGCTGGATCAGCTCCGTTTTTGATTTCTTATCAAGCTGATAGCCGAGCGTGATATCCTCCAGCTTCCCGGCTTCAAAATCCTCTTTCTTCTGCAGATAGTCGAGGATCTCCGGGCCGGATCTCAGCGTAACATCAGCAGAACTTATCAGGTTTGCCAGTTTGAAATTGTTCCGGAAATAGGCAAGGATTTCACTGCCGCCCCAGCGGAGCTGGATCTCCGACAGATTCAGATCCTCGCTGAACACCGGGTAATTATTGCGGTAGATCCGGAAAAACACCTGGTGTTTATTCTCATCCATCCGGACATAGCGGTAATTATCAGTCCAGCCGCCATGGGCATTCACATAATTGATGCTTTTCTTCAGCAGATTGTCAGGGCTGAGGCTTTCATTATCCTCAGGAGTAGGATTCTTGAATTCAACCTTATTCTGGTCGATCCTCAGCAGGCTGGATTCATTTGTGAATTCCTCCCCGGTCCCAAGATAGCTTTTCTGGACAGAATCCAGATCGTCGAATAATGCTTCTTTAAATCTTTCAGAATCATACTCTTCCGATAAAAAGCTGTATCTCGGCATCTCCACTTTGTTTTCCGGTATGAAAATCAATTTCTTCCCGGTATCAAAAGGAGCATAGCGGGCAAAAGCAGGATTGGTTGAAGCACTCGCCAGCCGGTAGAACCTGGTGTTAAAATTTTGGATATTCGAAAGCCCAACACCCGTTTTGTACACCCTTCCTCTTTCCGTGTCGACAAAGTAGACGATTCCGCTTTTTTGTCCAGTTTGCATGTCTATGACCATCTTATTGAAGTAAATATTCTCCAGCCGTCTGTCCTTAATCTGCAGGATCTCTTTATAAAGATTCATCGGCGTGATTCCCGGGTATATGATTTCAGCATGGCCTGCTTCCTGCACAAAGAGGTCAATATTCCCGACTTCGTCTGTTATATCCGAAAAATCATCAAAGTTCCATTTTTTAATTTCAGTAAGAAGCTTTTCTGTTTCCTCGGCGGAAAGGGTGCCAAGATGCTGGCTGTCTTCATAATGGAACAGGGCCATATTCGGCTCGATGAGGTCCCCGACATCTTTCTTTGCCTCCAGCTCGACTTCCTGAACGGTATTTTCCTCGCCAAGCTGTTCGGAAGTAGGCTGATAGGTCCAGAGGCTCCATGTCAGCAGAATGCTCCCTGACACAAGAACTGCCAATATTATTGATTTAATATCTTCATAGGTCATTCCCAATCATCCTCATCAGAACGAACGAAAGGAAGCGTAAAGGAAATGGTCGTGCCTTTTCCTTCTGTACTTTCTGCCCATATCTTGCCGTCATGGGCTTCCACAACCTCTTTGGCAATGGCAAGCCCGAGGCCGGTGCCGCCAAGCTTTCTCGTTCTAGCTTTATCCACTCTGTAAAACCGTTCGAATACTTTATCCAGATTGTCCTTCGGAATCCCGACGCCCTGGTCGGAAATCCTGATAAGCAGCTGCTCCTCCTGCTCGACGATGTTAAAAGAGACCTGTCCGCCTTCAGGTGAGTATTTCAGCGCATTCGAAATGATATTATCAACAACCTGTGTAAGCTTGTCCTCATCAATTTCCACAAATGCCGCATGCTCCGGCAGATTGCGCTGGAAGGTCACATTCTGCTCTTTTGAAAAATCGAACCGGTCGATGATCCGGTTAAAGAAGTCGACAAAATTGACCCATTCCTTCTTCATGCGGTAATCCTTGCTGTCCAGCTTTGAAAGCTGAAGAAGGTCATTGACCATCCGGATCATCCGCTCTGTTTCTGTCCTTGTCACATTAAGGAATTGGGGGGCAATATCTTCATCATGCATAGCCCCTTCCGCCAGCGCTTCAAGATAGCTCCTCATCGTCGTCAGCGGTGTCCGCAATTCATGGGATACATTCGCCACAAACTCCCGGCGCTCCAAATCAATTTTTTCCTGTTCCGTAATATCATGCAATACAGTAATAAGTCCATTAACAAAGCCTGTCTCTTTTTGAATAACAGAAAAATTGGCGCGGAGCACATATGGAGTTGTCTCTGTACTATAATCCAGGATGACGGACTCCCTTTCAGCAAGCAGCTCTTCAAACGTATAATCTTCCTCAAGGCCGAGCAGATTCACAATCGGGCTCGACAGCACTGTTTCACGTGGAACATTCAGCATTTTTGCAGCCGGTTCATTGATCAGGATAACCCGTCCCCGCCTGTCGGTCGCAATTACGCCGTCGGTCATATAGGAAAGGACTGAAGACAGCTTGCGGCGCTCCCCTTCTGTAGTAGCCTGGGCTTCCTGCAGCTTCTTCGTCAGACTGTTGAATGTGATGGCCAGCTGCCCGATCTCATCATAGCCATACACTTTAACTTTGCGGGAGAAATTCCCTTTTGCCATTGCCAATGCCTGCCGCCTCATATCAGACAGCGGCCGCGTGATCGTCTGTGCGAGCAGGATGCCGAGCAAGGCAGTGATTGCAAGAGCAATGATGATGCCTGATGCAAAAATGCTGTTGATCTGGTTCTTCTGTTCAAAGACATTTTCGATATCTGCCTTTACATATACCACACCGACGACTTCTTCATTGGCCGATTTCACCGGCGAAGCAAGGACCCAGACCCTGCGGTTCCCAAGGCTCTGATCTGTATACTCATCACTTTTGGGGGCCCGTGTGGCCAGGGCTGAAGTCGTGAGTGCATCTACAGCCTTCTGATTTACATACCCATCTTTATTGGAACCAAGGACTTTCTGTGTTTCACCGTCAATGACCCGGAGCTCAATAATATCCTTGGAAGTATAGTCACGCAGAATACGCTGGACCTCTTCTTCCTTTGTCGGCAGGTCCTCGCCGGCAGGCCGTTCCTTGGTAATGATTTCTTCCAAATAGACTGATAGCAGGTCGACTCTTTCCTCGATCGCTGTCTGGAAATTGCTTCGCAGCGTCTTCTCAAGCTGGCCGACAAAATACACTCCGATGATCTGCATAGCAATGATGATCAGCAGCACATAAATTAAAACAAACTTCAGATGGATCGAACGGAAAAAACCGACTTTTTTCATGATGGCTCTTTACTCCTGTTCCGGATTCCTCAAATAATAGCCTACTCCCCTTCTTGTTACAATCCAGGTCGGGTGGCTCGGGTTGTCTTCAATCTTTTCGCGCAGGCGCCTTACCGTAACGTCGACGGTACGGACATCCCCATAATAATCATAGCCCCATACGGTCTGAAGCAGATGCTCACGTGTCATGACCTGTCCGATATGCTTGGCCAGGTAGTGCAGCAGTTCAAACTCCCGATGTGTCAGCTCGATTGTCTCACCGCGTTTGGAAACCACATAGGCATCCGGGTGGATGACAAGGGAACCGATCGCAATCTCATTCGTTTCTTCCTCTTCCCCGGCTTTTGCAGCAATCTGCTGGTGCCTTCTCAAGTTCGCCTTCACACGGGCGATAAGCTCCCGGTTCGAAAACGGCTTTGTCACATAATCGTCAGCGCCAAGCTCAAGGCCGAGAACCTTATCAATTTCTGAATCCTTGGCCGTCAGCATGATAATCGGCATTTCATACTTCTTCCGCACCTCGCGGCATACCTCCATGCCATCGCGCTGCGGCAGCATGATATCAAGCAGGATCAGATCAGGCTTGACCTCCTCCACCTTCTCGAGCGCCTCATTGCCGTCATAAGCGCAATGCACCTCATAGCCTTCCTTTTTCAAATTGAACTGCAGTATATCCGCAATCGGCTTTTCATCGTCTACAACCAATATCTTCTTATCCATACCCATTCTCCTTTAAGAAGCAGATTATCTATCATATATCTATTATTTTTCATTGCTCATCAAAACATAAGTTCTCTATTTTACTTTACCATGTTATGCGCCGGAATTCATCTAATAGCGATGAACGGGTTGTTCCTAGGTTATGCAATTTTTGGAAGATGCCGATCCGTGTCCCTTTCAAGTGCCTGCCCCTGCTGCTTCCCTGCCTATAGAAAAAGTCTCTAGCATCCACACTAGAGACTTCCTCCTATCGGTTCACGTACTTCAATGGATCCTGCAAGCTTCCGTTCTTATACACTTCAAAATGAAGGTGCACGCCGGTAGAATCGCCAGTTGAGCCCATCATGCCGATCTTTGTTCCTTTAGGGACAGTCTGCCCAATCTTCACATCGATTGAATCGAGGTGGGCATATAGCGTCCTGTATCCATTCTGGTGGTCGATGATGACTTTTTTCCCATAGCCGTCACCAGTCATTCCGGCTGACACGACTTTACCGTTGTCTGCTGCGCTGATTGTCCGGCTGCTCGGCCGTGCGATATCAATTCCTTTATGCATTTTGCCCCAGCGGTAGCCAAGCTTGCTGGAAATATACCCGCCGTCCGCTGGCCAGGCAAAGCTGCCGTCGCCGCGGGATGGAATGACCTTCGTACCCTTGATGACAATCTCTTTCACAGGCTCTTCAAGCACTTTTTCAGAAATAGCCGCCTTTCGGACAGGCACGCCATTTTGTTCAGTGATCTTGTAGGTCACCCCTTTAACGCCGTCCTTGCCTTCCTGCTTCACCTTCGTATCGCCCTTGAACATCGAGCTGTCTTCAATGACCTCTTTTTCAAATGCGATTTTTTCCTTCTTATAAAGCTCTTTCTCAATAACCGCGTGGATCATCGGCTCCAGGACTGTCACGTTGACTTCCTGGCCCACCTTAACGATGCTGTCTTCCTTCATCCCGGGATTGAGAGCAAGGAGCTTATTAAGATCCAAATCATGCTTAGCGGCAATCTTGCCGAGCACATCGCCTTCCTGGACTGTATATTTCTTTTCTTCCAATGTTCCTTTATTTAAAAGCTTTAATGCCTCTTCCTCTGACAGGATCAGCTTTGGATCAGCCTTCATTTCCTCTGCCTTCACTTCTTCAGACATGGCGGCCCTTGTCAGCCGCTCTTCATTTTTCTCAAGCGGCGGAAGGGTTTCTTTGCTCTCTTCAGCTTGTTTATACGCTTCTAATCCATCCAGCTCTTTCTCGCTGGCATATTGAAGCTTGAATTTCTCAAGAACAGCTTCTGCTTCTTCCATCGTTTCCAGATAAACGGCTGTCTCTCCATCAATTACAATTCCTGCTGCCTCTGTGCTGACGCCGACTTCCGCCACTTCCTCCAGCACCTGGCTTTCTTCTGTCTTGATATTTGTATTGAACACCTGCTCAGGGATGTAACTGATATCAGCCCCTGCAGACAATTCATAGTCATAAGATTCCTGGGCTTTCTCCACCTGCTGAGCGACTTTGGATTGAATACTCTCCTTATCAAGGACCGTACCGGCGTAGTTCCCGTCAATATATACATAATAGACCGTTGTCAGCTGCTCACTGTCTGCAGCGGCAGGATGTGTGCCTCCTGCGGCCAAAACCGCTGCTGCTGTCAATGCAATTGCCGACTTCCTGCCTTTATTCACTTTGGCTTTCATAGCACCTGATAATGCTGTTAACCTATTTCCCCAGTTCTTCATTGTAAAATGGATCCCCCTAGACTTCGGAAACAAACAAATCTATATTCATAGTTCTATGTATCTACCATTGTTCGTTTTGTACTATTTTGACGCCACTATAATGTACCATAAAACAAGCTGGGGCCTGGACTTGTCTCAGCATTGTAATAAAATTGTATAAAATCTTACATTTTATTACAAAAACATCTTTTTTTCGCAGATAGGCATAAATCCCTATACTTCCAAGCTTTCTGCCCGCTATTTGTCTTATCTCTGCCATAAAAGGGTGTGGGGTATATTACAAAACCGTAACAAAAAAGAAGAGAGAGCATACAAGGTATACTCTCTCTTCACGGGATGGCTCAGGACGGAATCGAACCGCCGACACAAGGATTTTCAGTCCTTTGCTCTACCGACTGAGCTACTGAGCCATAATAATATTTAATTCTAAAATATGTATTGCTTAAGTCCTTTGCTCGGAAGGTTCTCGCGAACTTCCTCGCAGATTGCCGCAGAAGCTTTTCAGGGAAGGTAGCAATCTGCTCTACCGACTGAGCTACTGAGCCATATTAAGTTATTCTTCCAAACCACTTTAAAAAGAATCTATATAAATGGCGGTCCCGACGGGAATCGAACCCGCGATCTCCTGCGTGACAGGCAGGCATGTTAACCGCTACACCACGGGACCACTCTTAAAAAGAAATTATCTATGCTCGTTGTTTGCGTTGTCCTGTCTCTTCCTCTAAAAGCTTAACCAGGGAAGCTGATGCGTCGAGACAACTCGCTGATTTTTCACAGAAGCTTCGCTCGTCGCTACACCACGGGACCACTCTTAAAAAGGAAACTACTCTCTCAAATGAAACCACTAGATTATGTATATGGCAGTCAGCAAGGAAGCCGTCCTTGCCAGCTACTTGCCGACCAGCCAAATGCCGATGACCCCTACGGGATTCGAACCCGTGTTACCGCCGTGAAAGGGCGGTGTCTTAACCGCTTGACCAAGGGGCCATTGGAGTAAAATGGTGAGCCATGAAGGACTCGAACCTTCGACCCTCTGATTAAAAGTCAGATGCTCTACCGACTGAGCTAATGGCTCTCAATATGTTGTCTCTTGTGACGACGCTTTTTATAATATCATAGATTCTAAAACTATTGCAACTTATTTTTTAAAAAATATTTTGCAAGCTAGAATGCCGCCTCTATCTGTATACCATTCTCAGCTGAAAGCAAACATATGCCTCTCCTTTTTGCACTGGAGAGGCATATATTTTTAGATATTTTCCTGCTTCAGGCCATCAATAATGTTCTGCTTTTTCACCTTTTGAATCGAGTAAAGCATGGCGGCGCTCACGATGATGAAAATCGCAGCGATGGCGATCAGAACACTTATCCATGGTACGGCGAATGAGTATTGGAATGTATTCTGCAATGACCAATACATGAGCAGCATAACACCGAGTGAGATCGGAAGCCCGTACAGCAGGGCCTTGAGTCCATAAAAGATGCTTTCATAGTTGATCATTTTATTAAAGCCCTTCGGTGTCATCCCGATTGATCTCAGCATGGCGAACTCCCTGCCCCTGAGCGCAATGCTCGTTGAAATGGTGTTAAAGATATTCGCAATTGAAATGGCGGAAATCAGCGTGATGAAGCCGTAGGTGAAAACTGACATGAACGTTACCATCTGTTCATCCCGTTCACGGTTTTGATAGACATTCTGGATCATAAGATTTTCTGACTCGATCTGATCAAGCTGATCCTGCATTTCTTCAGGCTTTGAGCTGTCCAGGAACAAGGAATAAGAAGTCTCTGCACTATTCTGCTTCAGCTGTTCGAACTGCTTCTGAGGCATCAGGAGATGAACTTCATAATTGCCTAGCGGCAGGATGCCCATCGGCGCCTCTACAGCAGCAAAGCCGATTTCAAGGGATTGAAATGGACTGTTCTCCTCTGGGAGATACAGATCCAGCTTATCTCCAGGCTTTCCGTTGATTCCGCCAGTTTCAATCTTTTTCCCCGTCTGTACGTCTTCGTACACAAATTTATTAAGGATGATTACTTTATCCTGGAGCTCATTCACATCGGCTCCGATCTTATTAGCATATGTTTTAAAGCTCTTCTCATCTATTCCATGCAGCACGAGAGAATAAGGATATTTCCCACCCTGGAGCATATCTTCATAATATTCCTGCGCCTTCACTTCATCCGGCAGCTCTGACTCATTGATCCATGTTGAAAAATAGGCCTCCTCCATTAAGGAAGCATCACTCACATAATTTAGATTCATATAAGGTTCAAGGGCTGCCTGATCTTCAGAACTGTATATCTGTACATCATAGTTATAGTTCACCTGTGTCATCGTAATCGACTGCTTCAGGTTTGCAGTAAAATAGGAAACTGCCAGGAAAAGAACAATCGTGATAACCAGCGAGAACACTGTCACTTGATATCTTCTTTTATTCCGTTTCAGATTCTTCAAACCAATTTCTGCTTCAAGGCCGAAGATTTTCCTGACCAATCTGGACGTTTTTACCGCTTTGCCGGTCAGCTTCACATCCTGGCTCTGCCTGATGGCGTCGATGGCAGAGACCTTTGAAGCCTTCCTCGCCGGCATATAGGTGGAGATGAAAATCGTCAGAATCGAGATCAGGCAAGAAAGCAGGATGGACATGGGTGTCACGGTTAAGGTCAGTCCATCGTCTATCCCCAGGGTATCGCCAAAGGTCCGATTCATTACCAGAAAGGTTGCAAAGATGCCGCCGATTCCTGCCAGCAGTCCAAGCGGGATGGATATCACCCCGATTACCGCCCCTTCAAAGAAGACAGAATTCCGTTTTTGTGTTTTGGTCGCACCGACACTGGATAACATTCCGAGATGGCGGGCCCTCTCGGAGACGCTGATGGCAAATGAATTATAGATCAGGGATACCGAACCGATGATAATAATTAATATGATAATGGCTGCAAGAGAATAAAGCGTGATAGCCAGATTATCACTATCGGTCACCCCATAATAACGAAGCAGTTCGCTATTGAAGCTGACTTTAGTAATTCCATTTTTTTCGGCCAGCTCTTTGGCATGCTCGTAGAGCGACCGGTTCACCTTTTTCACCGTTACACCGATATCAGCTGCTCCGCCCTTAAAGGGATCCTGCTCCATATAGCTAACGATTGTGTAGCCGGGTGCGGAGTATGGTTCCCATTCCGGACGCTCCATCGTACCGACAATTGTAAAGATGCCTTCCTCTTTTTTGCTTAATGTTTCAATTACTTCTGTTTCATCGTACTGCAGATAATCCCCCTGGCCAAAAGAGCGGTCATCATTTGGGATATGCCGGTCCCCAATTTCAAGAGTGATTTCATCGCCTATTTGGTAATTCTGCTTTTCCACGATTTCTTTTGGAAAAAGGACTTCGTTCTCCTTTTTTGGAAGGCGCCCTTCACTCAATTCAACAGGGAAGTGCTCCATTCCCTCTGAATCGAATTCCTTGATAAAAAGATAAGGCCTATTTTTATTGGAGGGATTTTCAAGCGATGAATATCCCCTGTCCCTTGTGAAAAACAGCTTTTCCGTCTGCTCGTCCTTTCGTATCGCTTCCATCTGGCTTTCTGACACATCACGGTAGATGACATGCCAATCCCCGGAATTCTGGATAGCTTCCTGCTTCATCATCCCGAGGAAGGAGACAAACAGGGTGGAAACCGCCGAAACCATGGCGACTGAGATGATGACGCCGATAATCGTGACAAGTGTCCTTCTCCTGTTCTTTTTCAAATGCCGCAATGTCAGCTTGTTTATGATATTCATGGCCGGATGACCTCATTTTTCGCAACCTTACCGTCTTCAATGGAAATGACCCGGTCAGCCTGCATCGCGATCCGCTCATCATGGGTGATAACAATCAGTGTCTGCTTATAAGTTTTATTGAACATTTTTAAAAGCTCCATGATTTCACCGCTGTTTCGGCTGTCCAGGTTTCCGGTCGGCTCGTCAGCAAGCATGATAGCCGGACGGCTGATAAGGGCACGGCCGATGGACACGCGCTGCTGCTGCCCGCCGGACAGCTGGTTTGGAAGATGGGACAGGCGATTCTGCAGTCCAAGGATCCCGACAATTTCTTCAAGCTGCCCCCGGTCGACCTTCTGGCCGTCAAGCAGCATTGGGAGCGTGATATTTTCCTCAACACTCAAGATCGGGATCAGATTGTAAAATTGGTAAATCAGTCCGATCTGTCTTCTCCTGAAGATGGCGAGCTGTGTTTCATTCAGTTTGTAAATATCAGTGTTATCGACCAGCACACGGCCTCCTGTAGGGCGGTCCACCCCGCCGAGCATATGAAGGAGGGTCGATTTCCCGGATCCCGATGGGCCGATGATCGCAACAAATTCTCCTTTATTGACACTAAAAGATACGTCATCCAATGCCTTTACAGCAGTATCTCCGCTTCCGTACACTTTAGACAGATTCTCAATTTTCAAGATTTCCATGCTAGAGCCTCCAATGATTTGATAGGTTCAGTATATCTGGCGAAAATGACTCTAGCGTGACTCTAAAGTGACAGTTTAGTCATCTGCTAAATGACCTGGTGGTAAAACTTCAGCGTAAATCTTGTTCCGACACCCTTTTTACTGGCCACTTCAATATCTCCGCCCTGCCTTTTCATGATCCCGTATGCCATGGCCAGCCCAATGCCAACGCTGTCTTCCGAGGCATTCTTGCCCCGGTAAAAGCGCTTGAAAATGTAGGGAAGATCTTCTTTTAGGATGCCCTTGCCATTATCCTCGATAATAATTTCGGTGAGGAGCGGATTTTGGCTGCAGCTGATGCTGATACGCCCTTTTTCACTGGAATGTTCGATGCTGTTTTTAATGATATTGATCAATGCTTCCTTCGTCCAATTATGATCGCCGGTGAAGAAGACGCCCTCTGCCCCTCTGACCTGAAGCTCCTGTTCCTTGAGCTCGATGGGAATCAGAAGCGGCTCAACAGCCTCCTTGATCAGCTGCGGGACATTCACTCTTTCTGTTTTAAAAAGGGCAGTGCCAGCGTCAATTTTTGAAAGCTTCAAAAGGGAGGAAACCAGCCATTCGATTCTTTCCAGCTGCACCTGAATGCGGCGGGTAAACTCTTTTCGCTTATCATCCGCAAGCGACATATCACTCAGCAGGTCTGACATGACCATCATCGAGGTAAGAGGGGTCTTCAATTGATGTGATATATCTGAAATCGCATCTGTCAGCTTCGTTTTATCTTCCTGCAGGAGGGCGCCCTGCTCTGAGAGCCTGATGGTCACCTTATAGATCTCAGATTTCAGAATGCTGAGTTCGCCCTCATGATTATCCCGGACATCGAGCATATAATCTCCACTGCTGATCCTCCTTAGATAGCGTGAAAGCTTTTCAATCTCACGGTAGCGCCAGGAAGTGAAAATTAAAAAGGCAGCTAAAAGGAGGATAGAGGCCGTCCCTGCTGCCAGGGCTGCCTGCCAGGATAAAAGGGAGGATAGCAGCACACATAGAACTGCAAGGCCGATGCTTGTGAACAAAAAGGTCCTGAATTCTTTGTTCCGCAGCATCTCAGTCGCCTGCCTTATAGCCGAGACCGCGGACGGTCTTGATGATGGAAGGCTTTTGCGGATCGTCCTCGAGCTTTTCCCTTAGCCGCTTTATGTAGACGGTCAGTGTATTATCGTTCACAAAATCGCCGGCAACGTCCCAGATTTTATCGAGCAGCTGGCTCCTCGTCAGCACCTGCCCTTTATGGTTCGCAAAGATCAGGAGGAGGCGGTACTCCAGGGCCGTCAGCTGGATCTCTTCTCCATGCTTATAGACCTTCCCTTCGCCGGTATGAACCGTGATTGCCTGGAAGGTGACAGTCTGCCTGTCCTGCTTATCATAGCGGCGCAGCACCGACCTGATGCGCGACAGCAGCTCGCGGACCCGGAATGGCTTCGTGATATAATCATCAGCCCCCATATCCAGTCCCATCACGACATTCACTTCTTCATCCATTGCCGTGAGAAAAATGACAGGCAGATCGCTCTGCTTTTTCACAAGTGAGCACAAATCATACCCGCTTCCATCCGGCAGCCCCAGATCAAACAGGCAAAGATCAATCTCATCCAGCTTCGTCCTGATCAATTCCCGCGCCCCCGCGGCATCATGGCATACGAATGTACCATATTTCTCATTCTGCAAAGAATACTCCAGCCCCGCCGCTATCGTCCGATCATCCTCAACAACCAGAATGTTCATACTATCCCCCCTGACAAAATCTTCTTATGTATGCTAATCATAGGGGAAAATAGATTGGTTCGTCAAAATGTGGGTAGAGTGATAGCGTCCATATGTGGTCTGTTCGTTTCCGTTCCAGGCACTTCGCTTTCCGCGGGGCGATGCTGAGCCTCCTCACCGCTCCGCGTCTGCGGGTTCTCAGCATTGCCGCTGCAATCCCGCAGGAGTCTACGTGCCTTCCACTCCAATAAACAGAGGCTCCTGAAATTTTTAATTACTCTTAACAAAAAAGATCTGAATGTCCCCATCCTAAACCTTTCCATGAAAAAAAGCCCCCATAAAGAGGGCTTCAACTATTAATTCTGGCGCCAAGGGCTCATGACAACATTTGTCTGTGAGCGGTCCGGACCGACAGAGAAGATGGACAATGGAATGCCTGTCAGCTGGGCAACTCTTTCGAGGTAGTGGCGGGCATTGGCCGGAAGCTCATCCAGCGACTTGCAGCCAGTGATGTCCTCAGTCCAGCCTGGGAGCTCTTCATACACAGGCTCACATTCAGCAAGCACCTTCAGGCTCGCCGGGAATTCTTCGATCACTTCGCCTTTATAGCGGTAAGCAACACAGATTTTCAGCGTTTCGATGCCTGTCAGAACATCAATAGAGTTCAGGGACAGATCAGTGATGCCGCTGACCCTGCGGGCGTGGCGGACAACAACACTGTCAAACCAGCCGACACGTCGTGCACGGCCCGTAGTTGTACCATACTCGCGGCCAACCTCGCGGATCCTATTGCCGATCTCATTATCAAGCTCAGTCGGGAACGGTCCGTCACCGACACGTGTTGTGTAGGCTTTGGATACGCCGACAACATGCTTGATTTTCGTAGGGCCGACTCCTGAACCGATCGTTACGCCGCCCGCAACCGGGTTGGAAGAAGTAACAAACGGGTATGTCCCCTGGTCGATATCGAGCATAACGCCCTGTGCTCCTTCAAACAGAACACGGCGGCCTTCATCAAGGGCATCGTTCAGCACAACAGACGTGTCGCACACATACTGCTTGATCTGCTGGCCATACTCATAATACTCTTCAAGAATATCCTCAAGCTTGAAGCCTTCTGTTTCATAGAAGCGCTCCAGCAGGCGGTTCTTTTCTTCAAGATTGCGCTGCAGCTTCTCTTCAAACACTTCACGGTCAAGAAGGTCGGCGATGCGGATGCCGTTCCGGGCAGCTTTATCCATGTACGCAGGCCCGATGCCCTTCTTTGTGGTGCCGATCTTGTTGGCGCCTTTTCTTTCCTCTTCCACTTCATCCAGCTTCAGGTGGTAAGGGAGAATCACATGCGCGCGGTTTGAGATGCGCAGATTGTCGGTTGTGATATTTCTTTCATGCAGATACGCAAGCTCCTTGAGCAGGGCTTTCGGATCTACAACCATGCCGTTTCCAATGACACAGTTTTTCTCTTTATAAAAAATTCCGGATGGAATCAAATGAAGCTTGTAGGTCTCCCCGCCAAACTTGATGGTATGGCCGGCATTATTTCCTCCCTGGTAGCGGGCAATCACTTCAGCATTTTCTGAAAGGAAGTCTGTAATCTTTCCTTTTCCTTCATCTCCCCATTGAGTTCCAACTACAACGACTGATGACATTTATAAAGCACCTCCAAAGAGTGTAAATATGTATCCGTTCTTCAAACAACTCTAATTTTACCAAGGGAAAGCAATAAAAGTCAATGAAACACGAACATTTTTAAAGAAATCATAAAAATACGTTCGTAATTTTTTTTGTAGGCTATCCTTTAGTTTTTGCATATGAGAAAGGTCCTATTCTTTTTTCCACAGAAAAAAGCCGCAGTACAGAACTGCGGCTTTACGCACCAGGCGGCATGCCTGAGTCATCGAACCTCTTCTCGAGATTGACGAATTTATTATATTCCTTCACGAACGCCAGCTGGACAGTACCGACCGGGCCGTTACGCTGCTTGGCAATAATGATTTCAATGATGTTCTTGTCTTCTGATTCTTTATCATAATAATCGTCACGGTACAGGAATGCCACAATATCGGCATCCTGCTCGATGCTTCCCGATTCACGGATGTCGGACATCATCGGGCGCTTATCCTGGCGCTGCTCCACTCCACGGGAGAGCTGGGACAGGGCGATGACAGGAACCTGGAGCTCACGGGCGAGCGCCTTCAGGGAACGGGAAATTTCCGATACTTCCTGCTGTCGGTTCTCGCCGGAGCGGCCGCTTCCTAAGATCAGCTGCAGATAGTCGATCAGGATCATGCCAAGGCCGTGCTCCTGCTTCAGGCGGCGGCACTTGGAACGGATTTCGGTGATCCTTACACCCGGCGTGTCATCGATGAAGATTCCTGCGTTTGAGAGGCTTCCCATCGCCATCGTCAGCTTGCCCCAGTCATCATCTGTCAGTGAGCCGGTCCTGAGCCTTTGGGCGTCAATATTGCCTTCAGCGCAGAGCATACGCATAACAAGCTGCTCTGCACCCATCTCAAGACTGAAAATCGCGATGTTTTCATTAGTTTTGGTGGCAACATTCTGCGCGATATTCAGGGCAAAGGCTGTTTTACCAACCGATGGACGGGCGCCCACAATGATCAGGTCATTCCGCTGGAAACCGGCAGTCATTTTATCCAATTCGGCGAATCCCGTCGGAATCCCCGTGATATCACCTTTGCGGTTGTGCATGACTTCAATATTATCGTAGGTGCGCACAAGCACATCTTTAATATTATGAAAGGCGCCGGCATTTTTGCGCTGGGCCACCTCAAGAATGTTCTTTTCCGCCTCGCCGAGCAGAACTTCAACCTCGTCCTCACGGGAGTAGCCGTCCTGGGCGATGCCTGTCGCCGTCCGGATCAATCTTCTGAGAAGCGATTTCTCCTCGACGATCCGCGCATAATATTCAATATTGGCCGCTGTCGGCACAGAGCCTGCCAATTCACTCAGGTAGCTGACGCCTCCTGTATCCTCCAGCAGCTTGGCAGCTGCCAGCTCCTCGGTTACAGTGACAAGGTCAACAGCCTTTCCTTCGTCATTCAGCTTAAGCATCATGTTGTAAATTTTCTGGTGGGCTGCCCGGTAGAAATCTTCCGGGATCAGCATCTCAGATGCCAGCGTCAAAGATGCCGGCTCCAGGAAAATGGCACCGAGCACAGCCTGCTCCGCTTCTATATTCTGCGGGGGCAGCCTGTCTGCAAACAGATCACTCATCTATTCCAACTCCCTCTTAATGCCTATCTATCTTTATATCTATTAAAAATCTATGCAAAAATCCATTGAATTCACAAAAAAGGCCGATTAAGCAGGAAAAATGTGATCAGCTTGGCACCGACCACATTTCTCTCAACTCTTATATTTTAACATGTTTATCTGTAAATGGAACTTCCAAAATTAGTTTACTTCTTTTACATGGACATTCAATGTAGCAGTTACTTCAGTATGAAGCTTTACAGGAACCTTTGTATAGCCGAGCGTGCGGATCGCATCGCTGAGCTCGATTTTGCGCTTGTCAATCTTGATGCCGTTCTTTTTATTAAGCTCTTCAGCAATCTGCTTGCTTGTGATGGAGCCGAACAATCTTCCGCCTTCACCTGATTTTGCTGAAAATTCTACTGTAATCTTTTCAAGTTTTTCTTTAAGCTCTTTCGCTTCTTCCAGTTCATTGGCAGCAACTTTTTCTTCTTTCTTTTTCTGTGCGCTCAGTGTGCTGATATTCGCCTGATTCGCTTCAATGGCAAGCCCCTGCTTCAGCAGGAAGTTGTGGGCATAGCCGTCAGCCACGTTTTTGACTTCACCTTTTTTTCCTTTTCCTTTAACATCTTTTAAGAAAATGACTTTCATTCTTTCCGTCTCCCTTCAAAGTAATCATCTATAGCCTGATGAAGGCGCTCTTCCGCCTCATCGACTGTTATGTCTGTCAGCTGTGTTGCTGCATTCGTGAGATGCCCTCCGCCCTCAAGGCTTTCCATGATGATCTGGACATTCACATCGCCGAGCGAGCGGGCGCTGATGCCAACCAGATTATCTGCCCGTTTGGAGATAACAAAAGAAGCATCGATCCCATCCATTGTCAGGAGGGTGTCGGCAGTCTGGGCAATCAGCACCTGATCGAATGTCTGATCAGGGTTCCCCTTTGCAATCGCCAGCCCTTCCCGGTATAGGGATACTGTCTCAATCAGCTTGGCCCGCTTCACATAGGTGTCGACATCCTCCTTGAGGAACTTCTGGACAAGGACGGTATCCGCTCCCTGGCCGCGCAGATAGGAGGCGGCATCAAAGGTTCGGGCACCGGTCCTGAGCGTAAAGCTTTTCGTATCGACAATGATCCCGGCAAGAAGGGCGGTGGCTTCGAGCATTTCGATCCGGCCTTTCTTTGGCTGATATTCAAGCAGCTCGGTGACAAGTTCCGCTGTCGAGGATGCATACGGCTCCATATAGACGAGCAGCGGGTTCTTGATGAATTCCTCACCGCGCCTGTGGTGGTCAATGACCACCACATGATCAATCTTGCTGAGCAGCCGCTCCTCGATGACAAGGGACGGCTTATGGGTATCCACCACAACAAGCAAGGTATCATCCGTCGCAATCTCAAGCGCCTCCTCAGGGCTGATAAAGCGCGAGAAGAGGGATTCATTCTTGCGGATTTCCTTCATCATCCGCTGGACGCCTGTATCGATATCCTGGAAGTTCATGACCACATACCCTTCACACTGGTTCATCTCAGCTACCTTCAGGATGCCGATCGAAGCGCCTACAGCGTCCATATCCGGGCTTTTATGGCCCATGATGATCACTTTATCGCTTTCAGTGATCAATTCCTTCAATGCGTGGGAAATCACCCTTGCACGGACCCTCGTCCTTTTTTCAACAGGATTGGTCTTGCCGCCGAAGAATTTGACTTTCCCATTCGGCTGCTTGATGGCCACCTGGTCGCCCCCCCTGCCGAGGGCAAGGTCAAGGCTTGACTGTGCCAGCGAACCGAGCTCTGGCAGTGAAGAGACACCGGAGCCGACGCCAATGCTTAAGGTGAGCGGGACATTTTGGGTCGAGCTTGTTTCCCGGACGTCGTCGAGGATCGTGAACTTTCCTCTTTCAAGCAGCTGGAGGATGTTTTCATTGAACACCGCGATGAAGCGCTCAGACGAAATCCTTTTCAGGAAGACGCCATTGTCCGTCGCCCACTTATTCAGGAGGGAGGTGACAAGATTGTTGAGGCTGCTTCTCGTCTGGTCGTCCATCCCCTGTGTCAGCTCATCATAGTTATCTAAGAAGATGATGGCCAGTACGGTCCTTTCATCTTCATACAGCTTTTCAATTTCCGTCTGCTCGGTCACGTCAAAGAAATACAGGAGCCGTTCATCCGGCTTATGTATGACCCTGAATTTCCGTTCGTGGAGGGTGATGATCTCAGACTCCACCTCTTGCTTGATCAAAGGGACGAGTGTTTCTGCTGCATCATAAAGCGATCTTCCGACCAGTGTATCTTCATCAAAGCAGGAAGCAAGGAATGGGTTGGTCCATTCGATATATAGCTCTTCATTGAAGAGCATGATCCCGATCGGCATTTCCATCAAGGCTTCTTCGCCTACTTTTTTGACACGGTATGAGAGTGTTGATATATACTCTTCTGTTTCCCGGCGCTGGCGGTAGTCTATCATAAAAATGAAATAGAATGGCAGCACAATCAGCAGCACACCTGCCAGGCCAAGGATCCAGTTGTAATATGCCAATATCCCAAGGACCACCACTGTTATTCCCATCAGCCAATAAAGCGGATAGCGGATGGATCGCTTTTCTAAATACGATGGCATGTTTTCAGCTCCTACAGTAGTGTCAGACTTTTTCTTTTAACCATTTTTTCAAATTGAATCCTAAGTCAATTATACCTAATATCCTGATAATATAAAGGAGAAAAGGCAGGATGAAGCTCAGGACGGCGGCTATGACCGGCACGGCCTTTGGATAGCCTTTTATGTGGCAGAAATAAAAGACGAGCGAGAGCCCCTGCACAATCATAAGCAGCTGCAGGATAAAACTCAGATTTATAAACGCATCAAAAAGGACTGTCCCTTCCTCCGGCTTCAGAAGGAGGGCCGCAATGATGGTAATCAGATAATACCAGAGTACACTCTTCGGGAGGGACAGATTCCGGAACTGGCCCCATTTTTCCATATTCACGCCAAAACGCTTCACGATTGGAAGGGATACTGCCTGGAGGATCAGGACATTGATAAATGATGCCATAATCAGCAAGCTCGGAATGAGTGTCTCGGTCAATTCAATGCCGCTGTAAAGCTGATCCTTCATCTTTTCATCGAGCGGCTGGCCGAGATTTTCCATCAAAGACACAATCTTATCGACAGACTGCTTTAAGATATCAAACGATTCTTTTATCACATTCAGCTCAAAAAACTGGACCGCGATCCCGTATTGGGCAACCAGCAGGATCAGGAAGGCAAGTGAGCTTGCCATATACGTGCTGAACCGCGACTTTTTCTCCCGGATAAAATCCCCCATTACAGTTCCCGTTATACCATAGAGCAGCGCAAGCGGAATCGCCAGTATCGTCCCGACAATCAGCGAAATGAGGATGCCCCCTGTCAAAAAGACCAGCGAGCTTTTGCGGTCATTCGTTGCAGCAAATAAAATAAACGGCGCTGCTAAAAACAGATTTGTGACAACCCCCAGGACAGGGACGTAAAGGGTCAGCAGCATCAGGACAGCAAACACTGCCAGCATGACTGCACCCGAAGTCAACTTATGGACATTCTTCACTGCTTCACCTCTCAAATTCTCTTTATACTAAGCTGCATCCAGCAGCAGGTCAAAGACATATTCCTATTACTATTTTATCGGGTATGAAGGCTTGGTTCAACCTTTCGAAATGCGGAGGGTGCTTGCTCAGCCCCGACAAGCATAAAACGTTTCAGAATAGAAGGTGTTCTTTGGCTTCAATGCTGAAGTGGCTTATGACTCGAGGGGCTAGCACCCGCAGCTGGACAAATCGAAATGCGGCAGCGGCTTGCCCAGAGCCGACAAGCATAACACGCGGCAGAATAAAAGGCGTTCTTTGCCTTTAATTCCTAAGTGGCTTATGACTCGAGGGGCTAGGCTTTGAAGCTGGACAATCGAAATGCGGAGGATCCTTTATAAAGGAACGCAGACTAAAAACGCCACATCCTGCGGCAGCGTCTGCATGACCCGAATCCTGTGGGCATCAAAGATCCAAAACAATCTTCTATGTATG
>NZ_JAUZVH010000003.1:0-532177 GCF_031844465.1 Bacillus sp. AG4(2022) | reverse complement strand
CATGACTGTTCTTTTTTTATGCTTATTTAGTGAAATGGAGAGATTTTTAATAAGAAATGTGCTCTTAAGCGGAAATGAGTGCCGGGTAGGCGAATGAGAAGGGTTTTTGAAGGGGAGAATAGACGATTCAATCGCGAATTTAATTAATTCTCCCAATAATCTACCAAATTTACTATTTATTTACCAAATAGGCTGAGTAATTTACCGAATTCCAATCGTAATTTACCATTTGTCCAAAAAACATCCATTCACCTTCACCATTTATTTCACCAACCGCACTTAACCCGCCCAACTCAGCCAAAGCCCCAGCAAAGCCCCAATAAAGCCGCCCGCCAGCTAACCCTCCGGCTTACTTAATAACCGAAACCATCCTGCAGTCCCTGACTTCTAATCCCCCGGAAAAAACTCTGCGTCCTTCTTCCAGCTTCCCTCCATTTCCCTGCCCACGCTATCCGCAGCAGCGTTTTATCATGAGCCAAATAGGTTAACATAACAAAAAGATCCTTTTATTTTTTTCTAAGTGGTTCGCAAATGCAGATTTCTCTTGTACAATAGGGATTTACGTTGAATTAAGGCAGAGGCTTGGAGGAGGTTTATTTTTTGCTTGAAAATAGTTTAGTGATGGTTGCCATCATACTTGTCATTAATATTGTATACGTCTCCTTTTTTACGATCAGGATGATCCTTACGCTGAAAGGGCAGCGTTATTTGGCGGCTTTTATCAGCATGATCGAAGTGGTCATTTATGTAATCGGACTGGGGCTTGTACTCGATAATCTGGATCAGATTCAGAATTTGATTGCATATGCTGTGGGCTACGGAATCGGCGTTGTTGTCGGTATGAAAATCGAGGAGAAGCTTGCTCTTGGATATATAACGGTTAATGTAATAACAAAAGAATATGATAAAGATGTTCCCAGGGTATTGAGGGAAAAAGGGTATGGCGTAACGAACTGGGCTGCCAATGGGCTGGAGGGCGACCGGATGGCTATGCAGATCCTGACGCCGAGGAAATATGAGCTTAAGCTTTACCAGACGATCAAGGAGCTTGATCCTAAAGCATTCATTATTGCCTATGAGCCTAAGACGATCCATGGCGGCTTCTGGGTGAAATCTGTCAGGAAAGGAAAATTGTATTCATGAGCAAGGAAAAGAAAAAGAAGCAGTTTGAAGTCCTTGAAAATGAGACGATTGGCCAATGCCTGGACCGTATAGCAAAGGAAGGCTATGTTCCGGTAAGAAGGACGGAGAAGCCGATATTTAAAGAAGTCAAGACCGGGGGCTCGGTCACTTATGAGCCGGCAGGACGGCAAATAGTCTTTGAAGCAAAAAAGGAAGAGTGAAACACGAACATTATTCTATTCTCAATCCTTATTGTTCGAATAGTGGTTGACACCCCCATAGGATAGTTGGTAAGATGTTGTTAGATAAGATTACAATTAAAATTATATTTATATAAAGATTTACCCTTATATAATAATGGGGATATGGCCCATAAGTTTCTACCTGGCTGCCGTAAATGGCCGGACTATAAGGGAAAGATGATATGACCGGTTCAAGGGTCTGCTTTCTTGTGTGTATGAGGAGCTTTCCTTTATTATCCGAGCCCGGACAGATTACTTTCTCTATTAGTGAAAAGTAACTGTCCGGGCTTTTTATTTTGAGGAAGATTAAATTTTCTGTTGGGGGAGAGGCATATGCAAGTGGCTGTTATTATGGGAAGCAAATCTGACTGGGATACGATGAAGCACACATGCGGCATGTTGGATAAGCTTGAGATTTCTTATGAAAAGCAGGTCGTTTCTGCCCATCGAACCCCGGATTTGATGTTCCGGTTTGCAGAAGAAGCAAGGGACCGCGGGATAAAAGTGATCATTGCGGGGGCTGGAGGGGCAGCTCACTTGCCAGGGATGGTGGCAGCGAAAACGACATTGCCGGTCATTGGCGTGCCAGTCCAATCCAAGGCGCTTAATGGACTCGATTCGCTGCTGTCCATTGTTCAAATGCCAGGAGGTGTTCCTGTAGCTACAGTGGCTATCGGAAAGGCAGGTGCAGTCAATGCGGCCCTCCTTGCTGCACAGATGCTGGGAGCATTTGACCAAAACATTGCAGGCAGGATAGAGGACTTGAGGCTGCACACAAAACAGGAAGTAATGGAGAGCAGTGATGAACTTGTCTAAACAAACCATTTTGCCTGGACAGACGATAGGAATCATCGGAGGCGGACAGCTGGGGAGAATGATGGCATTGGCGGCAAAGGCTCAGGGATTCAGGATTGCCGTTCTTGATCCGGCACCGGATTCTCCCTGCGGCCAGGTGGCGGACCGGCAGATAGTCGGCGGCTACGATAACCTGCTGTGTATAAAGGAGCTTGCTGAGGCGAGCGATGTGATCACTTATGAATTTGAAAATATCAATGCCGAGGCGCTTGACTGGCTGACCAGCCATGCCTATGTTCCACAGGGGTCTGAACTGCTCCGCATAACGCAGGACCGCCTGACGGAGAAAGAAGCGATCGAACGGGCAGGGGCAAAGGTTGCGCCTTACGCCCGCATCGAAAAGACGGCTGATATTTATGATAATATAGAGAAGCTTGATTTTCCTGCGGTACTAAAGACGGCACGCGGCGGCTATGATGGCAAAGGGCAATATGTGATCCGGTCAAAAGACGATATTCCTGAGGCTGCAGAGCTGCTTGAAAAAGGAATCTGTGTCCTGGAAAAGTGGATCTCTTTTCAAAAGGAAATCTCTGTGATCATTGCAAGAAACCCTGATGGGGAGACAGCTGTTTTTCCAGTAGGAGAGAATATTCATAAGGATAATATCCTGCATGAAACCATTGTACCGGCCCATATCAGCGAGAGTGCTGCACGCAAGGCTGAGGACTTGGCCAAAAGAATCGGCAAAGCGCTTGGGCTGGTTGGTACGCTTGCAGTGGAGATGTTTCTCTCTGACGGCGATGAGATTTACATAAATGAATTGGCCCCAAGGCCGCATAACTCAGGCCATTATACAATCGAGGCCTGTGAAACGTCGCAGTTTGAGCAGCATATCAGGGCAGTGTGCAATTGGCCGCTTGGAAGCACAAGGCTATTAAATCCGGCAGTTATGGTCAACATATTAGGAGAGCACCAGTCAGATGTGATCAGGGCGATACCGGGCCTGAAGGATTGGAAGATCCATCTGTATGGGAAGGATGAACCTAAGCATAAGCGGAAAATGGGGCATGCAACCCTTTTACGGCCGACAGCGGCAGAATCGCTTGCCGAGATAGACCGCAGCGGAATATGGAGCAAAGCAAAAGAAGGTATGGAGGTTTTACGATGATTGGACGTTATACAAGACCTGAAATGGGAGCGATATGGACAGAGGAAAATCGCTTTAAGGCCTGGCTGGAAGTAGAGATCCTTGCTTGTGAAGCATGGGCGGAGCTCGGGGATATCCCAAAAGAAGATGTGCAGAAAATCCGTGAGAATGCTTCATTCGATATCGAACGCATCAATGAAATTGAGCAGGAGACGCGCCATGACGTAGTGGCATTCACCCGGGCGGTTTCAGAAACGCTCGGTGAAGAGCGGAAATGGGTGCATTATGGCCTTACTTCCACGGATGTAGTGGACACAGCTCTTTCCTACCTGATCAAGCAGGCTAACAGCATCCTTCTTCAGGACTTGGAGAACTTCGTTGAAATTTTAAAGAATAAAGCAAAAGAACATAAATACACAGTCATGATGGGACGCACGCACGGTGTTCATGCAGAGCCGACAACTTTCGGGCTGAAGCTGGCTTTATGGTATGAGGAAATGAAGCGGAACCTAGAGCGCTTCAAGCAGGCCGCTTCCGGCGTTGAATTCGGGAAGATGTCCGGTGCTGTAGGAACTTACGCCAATATTAACCCCTTTGTGGAAAGCTATGTATGCGAAAAACTTGGCCTCCAGCCGGCTCCGATTTCGACACAGACACTTCAGCGTGACCGCCATGCCCACTATATGGCCGCCATCTCGCTGATTGCGACTTCCATCGAGAAGTTTGCTGTTGAAATCCGCGGACTGCAAAAGAGTGAAACACGTGAAGTGGAGGAGTTCTTTGCGAAAGGGCAGAAAGGGTCTTCTGCCATGCCGCATAAGCGCAATCCAATCGGATCTGAGAATATGACAGGCCTTGCACGCGTAATCCGCGGCCATATGCTGACTGCCTATGAAAATGTGCCGTTATGGCATGAGCGTGATATTTCACACTCTTCGGCAGAGCGGATTATTCTTCCGGATGCAACGATTGCCCTGAATTATATGCTGAACCGATTTGGGAATATCGTTAAGAATCTCACTGTGTTCCCGGAGAACATGAAGAGAAATATGGACCGAACCCTTGGCCTCATCTATTCCCAGCGCGTGCTGCTTGCTCTAATTGATAAAGGCATGGCCCGCGAAGAGGCATATGACGTTGTCCAGCCGAGGGCGATGGAGGCATGGGAGAAGCAGGTAGCGTTCAAATCGCTGGTGGAAGCTGATGAAACGATTTCTTCCAGGCTGTCTGCTGAGGAAATTGAAGACTGCTTTGATTACAACTATCACATCAAGCATGTGGACACTATTTTTGACCGTCTAGGCTTATAAAATCCGGGGGCTTCGGTCCCCTTTTATCAGGAAGATTCCCAATATTCTTACCAAGGAGGCTCTGCCATGGAAAAGAGAGCGCAACTATATGAAGGCAAGGCGAAAAAGGTATATCTGACCGATGATGAAAATATTGTCTGGCTTGAATATAAAGATTCTGCAACTGCATTCAACGGGGAGAAAAAAGCAGAGATTGCCGGTAAAGGCCGTTTGAATAACGAGATTACAAGTCTGCTGTTTTCAGAGCTTCATAAAAAGGGCATCAGTTCTCATTTTATTGAGAAGGTTTCAGCAACTGAGCAGCTTGTACAAAAAGTCGAGATTATTCCTATTGAAGTGGTTGTAAGGAATGTGGCTGCTGGAAGCATGGCAAAAAGGCTCGGAATGGAAGAAGGGGCTCTTCTGAAAAAAACGCTTGTGGAGTTTTATTTGAAGGATGACAGTCTGGGCGATCCGATCATGACTGATGATCATGTGTTTGAGCTTGAGCTTGCTTCTCCTGAAGAAGCTGCCCTGCTGAAGAGAAAAGCGCTTGAGGTTAATGCATTTTTATCAAGCTTCTTTAAGGAAATGGGCATTCGTCTCATTGACTTTAAGCTTGAGTTCGGAAAAAATGCTGCCGGCGATATTCTGCTGGCAGATGAAATCTCTCCTGATACTTGCCGCCTTTGGGATATGGAGACAAATGCGAAGCTTGATAAGGATGTATTCCGCCGTGATCTGGGAAGCTTAACAGATGCCTATGAAAATATTTTAACGAGATTGGGAGGACGCCAGCATGTATAAAGTAAAGGTGTATATCACATTAAGGGAAAGTGTATTGGATCCACAGGGGACGGTTGTGAAGGGGTCGCTCCATTCTTTGGACTTCAATGAAGTTCAGGACGTCCGGATTGGGAAATATATGGAGCTGACGATCGATAAGACTGATCGTGACATCGATGCGGCTGTAAAAGAAATGTGTGAGCGCCTGCTGGCCAATATAGTGATTGAGGATTACTGCTACGAGATCGAGGAGTGTGTTGCACTGTGAGGTTTGCAGTCATCGTTTTTCCAGGCTCCAATTGTGATATTGATATGTTCCATGCGATCCAGGATGAGCTCGGGGAGCAGGCAGAATACGTATGGCATGATACAGAAAGCCTTGGTGACTATGATGCGATCCTTCTGCCTGGAGGTTTCTCTTATGGAGATTATCTCCGTTCCGGCGCGATCGCCCGCTTCAGCAAGGTGATGAAGGCCGTGATCAAAGCAGCAGAGGAAGGAAAACCGATCTTGGGTGTCTGCAATGGATTCCAGATACTCCTTGAAACCGGCCTGCTGCCAGGAGCGATGCGCAGGAATGAAAGCCTGAAATTTATGTGCCGGCCCGTTCAGCTGCAGGTAGCGAATAATCAAACGATCTTCTCTTCCGCCTATCAACAGGGCGAACAAATCACTATCCCAATCGCACATGGAGAAGGCAATTATTACTGCGATGAAGCCACACTAAAATCACTTAAAGATAATAATAGGATCGTATTCACATACAGCGGCGAGAATCCGAATGGAAGCCTTGGGGACATCGCCGGAATCATCAATGAAAAAGGTAATGTCCTTGGCATGATGCCGCACCCTGAAAGGGCCGTCGACCAGCTATTGGGCGGTGCCGATGGACTGAAGCTTTTCCAATCAATCGTCAAACAATGGAGGGAATCTTATGCCGTTAATGCTTGAGCCAAGCCCGCAGCAGATTGTAACAGAAAAAGTCTACAAAGAGATGGGATTGACGGATCAGGAATTTGCAATGGTTGAGGACATCCTTGGCAGATTGCCGAATTACACAGAGCTCGGATTGTTTTCCGTCATGTGGTCAGAGCATTGCAGCTATAAAAATTCCAAGCCGGTCCTGAAAAAATTCCCGGTCAAAGGCGAACGCGTCCTGCAGGGTCCGGGGGAAGGAGCTGGCATCGTTGACATCGGAGACGGCCAGGCAGTTGTATTTAAAATTGAAAGCCATAACCACCCATCTGCAATCGAGCCTTACCAGGGAGCGGCAACGGGTGTGGGCGGCATTATCCGGGATGTATTTTCAATGGGAGCAAGACCGATCGCTCTCCTTAACTCTCTTCGCTTTGGAGAGCTGGATTCTCCTCGCGTTCGGTACCTTTTTAAAGAAGTAGTGGCAGGCATTGCCGGCTACGGAAACTGCATCGGCATTCCGACTGTCGGGGGCGAAGTGCAGTTTGATGCTTCCTATGAAGGCAACCCTCTTGTCAATGCCATGTGCGTCGGGCTGATCGATCATAAAGATATAAAAAAAGGCCAGGCGCATGGAGTCGGAAATACGGTTATGTATGTTGGTGCAAAGACAGGCCGCGATGGTATCCACGGCGCGACCTTTGCTTCAGAGGAACTGACAGAGCAGTCTGAAGAAAAGCGCCCTGCCGTCCAGGTCGGCGATCCGTTCATGGAGAAGCTGCTGCTTGAGGCATGCCTTGAGCTGGTTAAGAACGACGCGCTTGTAGGCATCCAGGACATGGGGGCAGCCGGGCTGACAAGCTCTTCTGCCGAAATGGCCAGCAAAGCAGGCTCCGGCATCGAGATGAATCTTGATCTTGTCCCGCAGAGGGAAACGGGCATGACTGCCTATGAAATGATGCTGTCTGAATCACAGGAGCGTATGCTGATTGTCGTCCAAAAAGGGCGTGAGCAGGAAATTGTTGATCTTTTTTCAAAATATGAACTTGAAGCCGTGGCGATCGGCCGGGTGACAGATGATAAAATGCTGCGCCTCCTACATAAAGGGGAAGTGGTGGCAGACGTTCCGGCTGATGCACTTGCCGAGGAAGCGCCTGTATACCACAAGCCTTCACGCGAGCCTGAGTATTTCCGTGAATTCCAGGCTATGGAGACGGAAATTCCGGCAGCAGGGAATGCAGGGGAAACTCTGATGCGCCTGCTGCAGCAGCCTACCATTGCAAGCAAGGAATGGGTCTATGACCAATATGACTATATGGTTCGCACGAGCACAGTTGTTTCTCCAGGTTCTGATGCGGCGGTCGTAAGAATCCGCGGAACGCGCAAGGCGCTTGCCATGACAACCGACTGCAATTCGCGTTATCTGTATTTGGATCCTGAAACAGGCGGAAAGATTGCCGTGGCTGAAGCAGCAAGGAATATTATTGCATCCGGTGCCGAACCGCTTGCCATTACAGACTGCCTGAACTTCGGCAATCCGGAAAAGCCTGAGATCTTCTGGCAGCTGGAAAAAGCAGCAGACGGCATGAGCAGTGCCTGCCTTGCCCTGAATACGCCGGTTATCGGCGGAAACGTGTCACTATATAACGAAACCAACGGTACAGCCGTCTATCCAACACCAGTAGTCGGGATGGTCGGACTTGTAGAAGATGTTGACCATATTACAACCCAGAGCTTCAAGCAGGCTGGCGATCTAATTTATCTTCTCGGAGAAACAAAGGCCGAGTTTGGCGGCAGCGAGCTGCAAAAGCTTGTTCACGGCGAGATATTCGGAAAAGCACCGGAGCTTGACCTGGAAAAAGAAGCACGGAATCAGGAGCAGGTGCTAAAAGCCATCCGTGCGGGGCTTGTCTCTTCCGCTCATGACCTGGCAGAAGGCGGACTTGCAGTTGCAGCTGCTGAGAGCGTGATAGGCTCTGAGGGACTTGGCGCTTTAATCCGCATTTCAGGAGACGAGACCAGCGCACTATTCAGTGAATCACAGTCCCGCTTCCTCCTCACTGTTAAAAAGGAAGATCAGCAGGCATTTGAAAGCATGACTGATGCGATTCTGGTCGGCGAGGTGACAGACGAGCCTGTACTTGAAGTCCACTCTGACAGCGGTCTGGTTATGAAAGAACAAACTGAAGTTCTGAAATCAGCCTGGAAAGGAGCAATCCCATGCTTGCTGAAATAAGAGGCCTGAACGAAGAATGCGGAATCTTTGGTGTCTGGGGGCATGAAAATGCCGCCCAGATCACCTATTACGGCCTTCACAGCCTGCAGCACCGCGGCCAGGAAGGTACAGGGATGGTCGTGACAGACGGGAAAAAGCTGAAGGGTCTGAAAGGTGAAGGACTTGTTGCGGAAATATTCACCGAGGATGCCATGGAGGCAATGGACGGAAAGTCGGCCATCGGTCATGTCCGCTATGCAACAGCAGGCGGCGGCGGATATGAAAATGTCCAGCCTCTTCTGTTTAACTCACAAAACGGCGGCCTGGCACTTGCTCATAATGGCAATCTGGTAAATGCCACTGCATTGAAAAATCAGCTTGAAGGACAGGGAAGCATCTTCCAGACCAGCTCAGATACAGAGGTGCTGGCCCATCTGATCAAGCGCGGCGGTTTTTCAGCCTTAAAGGACCGGGTTAAAACGGCCCTTTCCATGGTAAAGGGCGCATATGCATTTCTGATCATGACAGAAACCGAATTGATGGTGGCGCTTGACCCGAATGGCATGCGGCCGCTATCGCTCGCCAAGCTTGGCGATGCCTATGTGGTAGCTTCCGAAACCTGTGCATTTGATGTGGTCGGGGCAGAATTCATCAGGGATGTTCTTCCTGGCGAGCTCTTGATCATTGATGATGAAGGCTTCCGTTCCGAGATGTTTGCGGTTGCCTCAACGACAGCCATGTGCACGATGGAATATGTTTATTTTTCAAGGCCTGACAGCAATATCAACGGCATCAATGTCCATACGGCCCGTAAAAACCTTGGGAAGAAGCTGGCTGAAGAGTTTCCTTTTGAAGCAGATGTGGTGACAGGCGTGCCTGATTCAAGCATTTCAGCTGCCATCGGCTATGCAGAAGCATCCGGGATTCCTTATGAAATGGGGCTGATCAAGAATAGATATGTCGGCAGGACATTCATCCAGCCGTCCCAATCATTGAGGGAGCAGGGCGTCAAGATGAAGCTCTCCCCTGTGCGCGGCGTTGTCGAGGGCAAAAGGGTCATCATGGTCGATGATTCCATTGTCCGCGGCACAACAAGCAGAAGGATCGTCACCATGCTCCGCGAAGCAGGCGCGACTGAGGTTCATGTCGTGATCAGTTCACCGCCGATCAAGAACCCTTGCTTCTACGGGATCGATACATCGACACGGGAGGAATTGATTGCCTCCGAGCATTCTGTTGAAGAGATTCGGGAAATCATCGGGGCAGACACCCTTTCCTTTTTAAGTGCGGAAGGGATGATCGAAGCAATCGGCAGGACAGATTCGGGAGCATTGAAAGGCCAGTGCCTGGCATGCTTTACCGGGAACTATCCGACTGAAATCTATCCTTCTACCATTCATCCTTACGAAAAAGTCTAAGAAGCGGCATTCAGCAATGCTGCTTTTCTTTTCAAATAATCATGATAGAGGGGGAACTGTAATGGCTAATGCCTATAAGCAGGCTGGCGTGGATATAGAAGCAGGATATGAGGCGGTATCCAGGATGAAAAAGCATGTGCAAAGGACGCAGAGGGCTGGCGTAATGGGAGGCCTGGGCGGATTCGGCGGCATGTTTGATCTGTCAGTCCTGAACCTGAAGGAGCCGGTGCTGGTTTCAGGGACAGACGGGGTCGGCACAAAGCTTATGCTCGCGTTCATGATGGACCGGCATGATACAATCGGAGTGGATGCTGTTGCCATGTGCGTGAATGATATTGTCGTACAGGGCGCTGAACCGCTGTATTTCCTTGATTATATCGCATGCGGAAAAGCGGATCCGGCAAGGATTGAAGCAATCGTCAAAGGCATTGCAGACGGCTGCGAGCAGGCCGGCTGTGCGCTTGTTGGCGGAGAAACAGCCGAAATGCCCGGCATGTACAAAGAGGAAGAATATGATCTGGCCGGTTTTGCAGCAGGGGCATGTGAGAAGTCAGCGCTGATTGACGGGAGCACGATCAAGGAAGGCGATGTACTTGTCGGCCTTGCATCGAACGGGATCCACAGCAATGGGTATTCTCTTGTCAGAAAGATCCTGCTGGAGGATGCCGGCCTGATGCTGGACAGTTATCAGGAGGAACTTGGCTGCACATTGGGCGAGGAGCTTCTGAAGCCGACGCGGATTTATGTGAAGCCGGTGCTTGATGCGATGAAAAAATTCGACATCAAGGGATTGGCCCATATCACAGGCGGCGGATTCATTGAAAATCTTCCAAGAATGCTTCCAGAGGGGCTTGGAGCTGAAATTGATGAAAGCGGAAGGGAAATCCCGCCGGTATTCGCTCTTATGGAAAAGCTGGGCAATCTGGATCGCATGGAAATGTATAATATTTTTAATATGGGCACGGGAATGGCCGCGGCTGTCAGCCCGGAGCAGGCTGACATGCTCATCAGCCACCTGAATGCTTCAGGAGAAAAAGCCTACAGACTCGGGACGGTTAATAGGAAAGAAGGAATTCAAATTACCGTGTAAAACGGATTTCGGAGGTTCCCATGAAAAAGATAGCAGTATTTGCTTCCGGGGGCGGAACCAACTTTCAGGCTATAATAGATGCTGTAAAAAGCGGCGGACTGGATGCGGATATCCGGCTTTTGGTTTCTGACAGGCCGGGAGCTTATTGCCTGGAGAGGGCAGAAGCAAGTGGAGTGCCGAGCTTTTCCTTCCGTGCAAAAGAGTTTGAAAGCAAGCAGGCATATGAAGAGGAAATTCTCGTCAGGCTCAGGGAGTGCGGAGCTGAATTCATCATTCTGGCAGGATATATGAGGCTGATCGGTGAGGTTCTCCTTGCCGAATATGAGGGAAGGATTGTCAATATCCATCCTTCACTTCTGCCCTCCTTTCCGGGAAAAGATGCCATCGGACAGGCACTCGCAGCCAGGGTGCCGATGAGCGGTGTAACGGTTCATTATGTGGATGCCGGAATGGACACAGGGCCAATCATTGCCCAGCAGTCTGTGAAGCTTGATGAAGCCGAGACGAGGGAGAGCCTGCAGGAAAAAATTCACCGGATTGAACACAGATTGTATCCTGCTACTTTGAAAAAGATATTTGCAGAAGATGCAGCAAGGATCAGCAGCAGTAAATAAGGACAGTCAACAGGAGGAATTCAAATTGAAAAAGCGAGCGTTAATCAGTGTGTCAGACAAAAACGGAATTGTCGATTTTGCCAAGGAGCTCGCCAGTCTTGGCTATGAGATCATATCAACGGGCGGCACAAAGAAAGCACTCCAGGAAAGCGGCGTTGATGTAATCGGGGTAACCGACGTCACCGGATTCCCGGAAATTCTTGAAGGCCGCGTTAAGACTTTGAATCCGATGATTCATGGGGGCCTTTTGGCAAAATTCGATCAGCCCGGGCATCATGCCCAGATGGAGGAGCATGGAATTGATCCGATCAGCATCGTCTGTGTTAATCTGTATCCTTTCCAGCAGACTATCGCCAAGAGCGATGCATCAGTCGAGGATGCGATTGAAAACATTGATATCGGCGGACCTGCCATGCTGCGCGCATCTGCAAAAAATCACCAATATGTCACAGTGGTCATCGATCCCTCAGACTATGGAACCGTCCTTTCGGAACTCAATGAAAACGGTGAAACCCAGCCCGCAACACGCCGCAGGCTTGCAGCGAAGGTCTTCCGCCATACAGCTTCCTATGACAGTCTGATTGCTGAATATATGACTAAGCTTGCAGGTGAAGAGAATCCGGAAAAAATGACTGTTACATACGAATTGAAACAAACGCTGCGCTATGGCGAGAATCCTCATCAGAAGGCTGCTTTTTACCGGAAGCCCCTCGGCTCTGAATTTTCAATTGCCAATGCAGAGCAGCTTCATGGGAAAGAGCTTTCCTACAACAATATCAATGATGCAGAAGCTGCACTGCAGATCGTCAGGGAATTCAAGGATCCGGCTGCTGTTGCTGTGAAGCATATGAATCCTTGCGGCGTCGGAACGGGCAAAGATACTTATGATGCATTTACAAAAGCATTTGAAGCAGATCCTGTTTCCATCTTTGGGGGTATCATTGCGCTGAACCGGGAAGTGGATGCTGAAACTGCAAAGAAGCTCCATGAAATTTTCCTTGAAATTGTCATTGCTCCGTCCTATTCGGAAGAGGCGCTAGAAATATTGACAGGCAAAAAGAATATCCGCCTCCTGACCATTCCCTTTGACGTGGAAAAGAAGGAAGAGGCAAGACTGACCAGCATAGAAGGGGGACTTCTCGTTCAGGAATATGACCGCTATTCCCTGGAGGATGCCACCGTTACTGTTGCAACCAGGAGAGAGCCGACAGAGGAAGAATGGGCGGCGTTAAAGCTTGGCTGGAAGGTTGTTAAGCATGTGAAGTCCAATGCGATTGTCGTGAATAACAAAGAGATGACTTTAGGCGTCGGAGCTGGACAGATGAATCGTGTCGGAGCGGCCAAAATCGCTCTGGAGCAAGCAGGTCACCGTGCAGAAGGAGCAGTGCTCGCTTCTGATGCGTTTTTCCCTATGGATGATACTGTTGAAGCGGCAGCCAAGGCAGGCATCACTGCCATCATCCAGCCTGGCGGCTCTATCAAGGATAAGGATTCTGTGAAAAAGGCAGACGAATATGGGATTGCGATGGTATTAACAGGAGTAAGGCATTTCAAACATTAATCAGGGAGCTGATGGATGGTGAACGTATTAGTCATCGGGCGCGGCGGCAGGGAGCACAGCATCTGCCGGAAAATGAGCGAAAGCCCGTCTGTGGATCAAGTGTATGCAGCACCAGGGAATCACGGAATGGCAGATTGTGCCATTCAGGTTCCGATAGATGAAATGAATTTTCCGGAGATAGCAGCCTTTGCAAAGGAAAATGAAATCGGACTGACAGTCATCGGCCCGGAGGCACCGCTTCAGGCAGGGCTGGCAGACTTCCTTGGCAGTCTGGGAATGAAGGTATTCGGCCCGAAAAAAGAGGCAGCTGTCATTGAAGGAAGCAAGTCCTTCGCCAAAGAGCTGATGGAGAAATACGATATCCCTACTGCAGAATATCGGGCATTCACTGATTATGAAAAAGCAAGGAGCTATCTTAATGAAAAAGGGGCTCCCATCGTGATTAAAGCAGATGGGCTTGCGGCAGGCAAAGGAGTCACGGTCGCCATGACCCTCGATGAAGCCCAGCAGACGCTGGAAGAAATGATGGTAGGTGCCCGGTTCGGGGAAGCCTCTGCGAAGGTAGTCATTGAAGAATTCCTTGAAGGGGAGGAATTCTCCCTGATGGCTTTTGTCAACGGAAGCACGGTGGTGCCGCTTGAAATTGCCCAGGACCATAAGCGGGCATATGATGGTGACCTTGGGCCGAACACAGGCGGGATGGGTGCCTATTCACCAGTCCCTCACATTGGCGATGCTGTGGTGGAGGAGGCCGTACGGACAATCCTTGAGCCGGCGGCAAAGGCGATGGAGCTCGAAGGCCGAAGCTTCTGCGGCGTGCTGTATGCAGGCCTGATCAATACAGGGCAGGGCCCGAAGGTCATCGAATTCAACGCGCGCTTCGGTGATCCGGAAACCCAGGCAGTGCTTCCCAGGATGAAGTCGGACCTGGCTGAAGCCATGCTGGCTGTGATTGATGGCGGGAAGCCGGAAATAGATTGGGATTCCCAATTTGTGCTTGGTGTCGTCGCTGCTTCCAAAGGCTATCCGGAGTCTTACGGAAAGGGAGACGTGCTGAAAGGGCTCAGTGAGCTGGATTCTTCCTTGTTTGTCTTCCATGCCGGCACAAAACAGAATGAAGACGGTGAGTTTGTGACTGATGGAGGACGGGTGCTTCTCGCCGGCGCCAGGGCCGAAAGCCTTTCAGAGGCGCAGGAAAAAGTCTATGCCGGGCTTGAAAAGCTTCAGTGCGACGGTGTTTTCTACCGCAGGGATATAGGCGGCAGGGCTATCGCGCGCCTTTCTTCCCGGACTTCCTTATAAAAGCGTAAAGAATTGCGACGATGCTGCCGATCAGGATGATCAGCACAAACGACATATCGGTAACATACTCAAGAAACATTCATATCATCTCCTTAAGATTCAAAAGCGGCAGGCACCTTTATACAGGTGTCCGCCGCTTTCTTTTTTCTCATTTAAGCGTGTTATTCTGCATCAGGGTCTTTTCAAGCATGGCCAGATCCTGATCGTTCAGGTCCTGTTTGCTCCCGCCAGCCTGGTGTTCATGATGCTTCTGTTCAGAATGATCTTTCCGGCTGCCGCTTTCATTCATCATATCCTGTCCGCGGTCAAGCATGGCTGTCACCGGACAATAGCGGACAATCCCTTCTGCCACCTTCATGGCCCCAAGCATAGCCATTACCAAATAAGAATCACGCCAAGGCATTTTTACCAGCTTCGCGGTGCTCCAGGAAAGGACGGTAAGACCGATGGTGATGCGGATAAGAGCATTCAAGATGCCGATGTTCTGCTTGATCTTCATGACTTCTGCACTCCTTCACAAAATTTTCAATTTCTTTACAATTCTTTAATGCGTTAAACAGTGAAATATGTTAGTATAGATAGAACAGCTCTGAAAGGGCTTTCTTTTTTAGAATCTGATCTTTTAAGATCTTTTTAAAATATAACTAAGCCGTCTCAGCGGCATCGTAAACGGAGGGGACATTGTTGCTCGAACAGCGGTATCGGTGGAAAAACAAACAAATTAGGGAACAGGTCTCCGTTCTGGATGGAAAGCTTGCCCCGACTATGCTTTTGAAAAATGCCACATACTTAAACCAAGTACTGAATAAATGGATTACCGCCAATATCTGGATCTATGACGACCGGATTGTCTATGTCGGAGAGAAGCTTCCCGCACGGACAGACGGCTGTGAAATCAGGGACTGTCATGGCGAATGGCTTGTTCCAGGCTATATTGAGCCCCATGCCCATCCATTTCAACTTTATAATCCCCATTCTCTGGCGGCCTATGCATCACAACTCGGCACAACGACACTCATCAATGATAATATGTCGCTTGTTTTGCAGATGGATAAAAAGAAAGCGTTTTCTTTTTTGAGGGAGATGCGCAATATTCCTTCTACGATGTATTGGTGGTGCCGGTTTGATGCTCAGACAGAGATTCAAAATGAAGAACAGGCCTTCTCCCATGGAAACATCAAATCCTGGCTTGAACATGACGCCGTCCTGCAGGGCGGGGAACTCACAGGGTGGCCGCGGCTTTTGGACGGCGATGATATGATGCTTCACTGGATACAGGAAGCTAAACGGATGCGCAAGCAGATTGAAGGGCATTTCCCGGGTGCATCGGAAAAAACACTGGCGAAGATGATGCTCTTTGGCGCAGACTGCGACCATGAAGCGATGACAGGAAAAGAGGCTTATGACCGGCTCATGCATGGATATACGGTATCCCTTCGCCATTCCTCCATCAGGCCGGACCTGCCTAAGCTGCTGGAAGAAATTCATGAGCTGGGAATTAATATGTATGACCGGTTTATTTTTACGACGGATGGTTCGTCCGCTTCCTTTTACGAGCAAGGCATGATTGATCATATGATCAGGATTGCCATCGAAAAAGGGGTGCCTGTAATAGACGCTTATAATATGGGGACGATCAATCCCGCCCGCCATTATAACATCGACTATCTTCATGGCAATATCACGACAGGCAGAATTGCCAACATCAACTTCCTTGAAGATGAAAGAAACCCCACACCGGTTTCTGTCCTGGCGAAAGGCAAATGGGTCAAAAAGGACGGCAAAGAAGTGGAAGGTGCTTACGGCTGGAATACCTGGGAGGAACATGGCTTTGAAAAGCTGGACATTGACTGGAGCCTGACGGGTGATGATATGCAATTCTCCATGCCGTTTGGGATCAAAATGGAAAACGCAGTGATTACAAAACCGTATTCCATCTCCATTGATGTTTCCTATGAAGAGCTGTCAGAAGATCATGATGAATGCTTCTTCATGCTTGTTGACAGGAAGGGCAAATGGCGGATCAACACCATGCTGAAGGGCTTTGCCAGCAGGATTGGGGGCATGGCGAGCTCGTTCTCCAATACCGGGGATATCATCCTGATCGGGAAGAACAAACAGGATATGCTGACAGCCTTTGAACGGATCAAAATGCTCGGCGGAGGGATTGCGATTGCCGGAAATGGAACGATTGAATGCGAGGTCGAGCTTCCGCTGAATGGAGGGATGTCCGCAAAGGCCGTTCCAGACTTGATAGAGGATGAAAAGAAGCTGCTGAGGCTGCTCGAAGAAAAAGGGTACAGATTCGAGGACCCGATCTATTCGCTCCTCTTTTTCTCATCAACCCATCTTCCGTACATCCGGATCACTCAGCATGGAATGTATGATGTCATGAATAAAACGGTACTCTTTCCAACGATAATGCGTTAAAATATAAAAGAATAGACTATAAAGATAGATAGGGATCAACAGGGGTGAAAAAGATAAAGAAGTGGATGATGCTTTCAGCAGCAGTGCTGATGCTTATTTCAGGGTGCAGCAAGTCAAATGATGAGGCAGAGCCTGGAAAAGGGAATAATCATGCTCCGGTTGAACAACCTTCCAAGGAAGACGAAGGACAGGAAACAGTGGCAGAATCGCCGTATGCCTTTCCGCTGACAGGGGTTGGCACAGAGAAGGAAGCCGCTGGCCGTGCCGTCGCAGTGATGATCAATAACCATCCGGCTGCAAGACCGCAATCCGGACTTCCGGAAGCTGATATTGTTTATGAGCTTTTAGCGGAAGGGGATGTGACCAGGTTCCTGGCCATATACCAAAGTGAACAGCCGGAGAAGATCGGTCCGGTCAGGAGTGCCCGTGATTATTACATCGAGCTTGCCAAAGCATATGATGGGCTTTATGTCTGCCACGGAAACAGCCCGGACGCGAAGGAGCTTATGGACAACGGCTATATCGACCATCTGAATGGTCTTTATTATGACGGGACCCTTTTTCAAAGGGCCGGTTTCCGCAAGGCGCCGCATAACTCGTATACCTCTTATGAAAATATTCTGAAGGGGGCAGCGGAAAAGGACTATGAAATGGAAGAAGCCCCCGGTCCCCTCAGCTTCATGACAGCTGAAGAAGCAGGGCAGCTCACAGGCGAAGAAGCAGAGAGTGCAAAAGTTTCGTACCTTTCAAACGAAACATTCTCGAGCACCTATGAATACGACAGGAATCTAGATAAATACAAAAGATATTCCAATGGCGAACTGACCGCTGATTATGACAGCGGCGCCCCCGTCCTGATTGACAATATATTCATCATAGAAGCCTCCCACAAAATTGTTGACAGTGCAGGCAGGCGTGAGATTAACTTAACATCTGGGGGAAGAGGCTATCTTCTTCAGAAAGGCCTCCTCAGGGAAGTTGAGTGGAAAAATGAAAAAGGAAGGCTGCTTCCTTATATTGATGGAAAGGAAGCACCGCTGGTCCGCGGAAAGACATGGATCAATGTTGTTCCATCAGACCCTGGCCTCGGCCAGGCAGTCAGCTTGAATGAATCTAATTAAATCTTAAAAAATATGGTTTAAATAAAGGAGACCCCATATGCAAATTGAAAAACTTAGAGGCAAAGAACTGGATCAATTGTTCAAATCGGTCCTGTCCCTAAAAGACCTGGAAGAATGCTATCGATTCTTCGACGATCTTTGCACGGTAAATGAAATCCAATCTCTTGCCCAGCGCCTTGAGGTTGCCCGGATGCTGCGCGAAGGAAAGACCTATCATAAGATCGAAACAGAAACAGGAGCAAGCACGGCAACGATTTCCCGTGTAAAACGCTGCCTGAATTATGGCAATGACGCCTATGAAATGGCCCTTGAGCGCATCAAGGACGAAGAAGCACAGGCCGCAGCAGAATAATTGATGTAAAGCCGCAGGATGAAGATCCCGCGGCTTTTTCTTTAGGAAAAGCCAGCATTCCGGTCTGCGCTTTTTGTTTTCGCTGCCGCCCCGCATCCTGCAGGCATGACTTGCCTTCTTCCATCAATATGCAGGAAAAGTCCTCCCTGCTTTCCTTTTTGATTCCAGTGTCTAATGCTATAATGTTGTAATGGAATGATAGAATGGAGGCAAGTATGCATGTATGATGTTCGCGAGTGGCGCCACGCCTTTAAACTCGATCCCAATAAAGAAATTTCTGACCGGGACCTGGAGCGGATCTGCGAATCAGGGACGGATGCTGTAATAGTCGGAGGAACAGACGGCATTACACTTGAAAAGGTGCTGGACCTCATGGCAAGAATACGCCGCTATACGGTGCCCTGCGTGCTCGAAGTTTCGACGATTGAGTCAGTTACTCCGGGCTTTGATTTGTATTTTATCCCGTCTGTCCTGAACAGCGGGGACAGCAAATGGATCACCGGGCTTCATCATCAGGCGGTCAAGGAATACGGCGAGATCATGAGCTGGGAGGAAATCCTTGTCCAGGGCTATTGCATCCTGAACAGCGAATGCAAGGCGGCAAAGCTGACAGAGGCGAAGACGGATCTGGATGCAGAGGATGTTGTTGCATACGCCATGATGGCAGAGAAGATGTTCCATCTCCCAATCTTCTATCTCGAATACAGCGGGACATATGGCGATCCCGGGCTTGCGGCTGAAGTCAAGCGCACACTGGAGGAAACAACCTTTTTCTACGGCGGAGGAATCTCGTCTGAAGCACAGGCAAGGGAAATGGCTGAAGCAGCGGACGTCATTGTTGTCGGCAATATAATATATGAAAATCTAGATGAAGCTCTAAAGACAGTTTTGCCTAAATAAAGTTGCTTGCAGAGGGACTTAAGGATACACTAACTATAAAGAACATATGTTTGTTTGGCGGTGAATAAAAAGATGCAATATTTAACGGATAAACTATTAAACGGATTGAATGCCCAGCAGCAGAATGCTGTAAAGGCAACGGACGGGCCGCTGCTTATCATGGCCGGTGCGGGAAGCGGAAAGACGAGGGTGCTGACCCACAGGATTGGATACCTGATGGTTGAAAAAGGGGTAAACCCGTATAACATCCTTGCCATCACCTTCACTAACAAGGCGGCAAGGGAAATGCGCGAGAGGATCCAGAACATGATGGGGGGAGCAGCCGATGATATTTGGATTTCAACGTTCCACTCAATGTGTGTGCGGATTCTCAGGAGAGATATAGACAGAATCGGCTTTAACCGTAATTTCACGATCCTTGATACAACAGACCAGCAGTCTGTCATCAAGGCGATCCTCAAGGAAAAGAATCTGGATCCCAAAAAATACGACCCGCGTGCGATTCTGGGCAGCATCAGCTCGGCGAAGAACGAACTGATCGACCCGGAGGCATATGCAAAGGCGGCCGGCGGCTACTTCGAGCAGATCGCAAGCGATGTATACACAGAATATCAAAGACGCCTCCGCAAAAATCAGGCGCTGGACTTTGATGACCTGATCATGACAACGATCCAGCTATTCCAGCGGGTGCCTGAGGTGCTGGAATATTATCAGCGCAAATTCCAATATATCCATGTTGATGAGTATCAGGATACAAACAGAGCACAATATATGCTTGTAAAGCTGATGGCAGACAGATTCAAGAATCTTTGCGTGGTCGGGGACTCCGACCAGTCAATCTATCGCTGGCGCGGAGCTGACATTGCCAATATCCTGTCATTTGAAAAAGATTACCAAAATGCCCGCACGATCCTCCTGGAGCAGAATTACCGTTCAACAAAGCGGATCCTGCTGGCTGCCAATGAGGTGATTGCCAAGAACCTCAACAGGAAGGCCAAGAATCTCTGGACAGAAAATGCAGAAGGCAATAAACTGTTCCATTACCGCGCCGACAGCGAGCAGGGTGAAGGCCAGTTTGTCGCTGGGAAAATCAAAGAAATGGTCGACAGCGGCAAACGGAAGTATTCCGAGATCGCCATCCTTTACCGGACCAATGCCCAGTCACGTGTAATGGAGGAAGTGCTGCTTAAATCAAACATCGAGTACTCCATTGTCGGCGGCATCAAGTTCTATGACAGAAAAGAAATCAAGGATATCCTTGCCTATCTGAGGCTGATTGCCAATCCTGATGATGACATCAGCCTGCAGCGCGTGATCAATGTGCCAAAACGCGGCATAGGCTCAGGGTCCGTGGACAAAATCGCCAATTTTGCGCAGATGCATGATATGACGATGTACCAGGCACTCGATGCCCTTGACCTGATTGGCCTGAGCCCGAAAATCACGAAGGCGGCAACCGAGTTCCGCGATCTGATCAGAAGCTACGAACAGATGCAGGAATATTTGTCTGTAACTGAGCTTGTAGAGGAAGTGCTGGAGAAGTCCGGCTACAGGGACATGCTGAAGGCAGAGAAGTCAATTGAAGCCCAAAGCCGCCTGGAGAACATCGACGAGTTCCTGTCTGTAACGAAAAACTTCGAGGACGGCAGCGAAGATAAAACACTCGTCGCTTTCCTGACAGACCTGGCCCTTGTTGCAGACATTGACAAGCTTGAAGACGATGGCACAAAGACCGATAGTGTCGTCCTTATGACGCTTCACTCCGCAAAGGGGCTGGAATTCCCCGTTGTATTCCTGATCGGGCTTGAGGAAGGCGTCTTCCCTCACAGCCGCTCCCTCATGGAAGAGGCGGAAATGGAAGAAGAACGCCGCCTCGCCTATGTGGGAATCACCCGTGCAGAGGAAGAATTATTTATAACCAATGCCCAGATGAGGACATTATTCGGACGGACGAATATGAATCCTCCATCACGCTTCATCCAGGAAATCCCGGCAGACCTTATCGAAGGGATCGAGCCGAAGAAGGCATCACCTTCTCCATTTGGCAGCCCGGCAGCAGGAGGACGGCAACTATCATCCTCAGCACCGCGGCAGGCTATGCGCAAGGCCGTGGTCAAGCCGGCTGTTGCCTCGACCGGCGGGGATGCCCTTGGCTGGCAGGTCGGAGACAAAGCCGTCCATGGAAAATGGGGCACCGGAACAGTTGTCAGCGTAAAAGGCCAGGGAGAAGGAACAGAGCTCGATATCGCCTTCCCGAGCCCGACCGGCATCAAACGCCTGCTTGCAAAATTCGCTCCGATTACAAAAGGATGATACAGTACAGAAATATAGGAAAAAAAGCATAATTGCTGCGGAGCTGCCAGGCCTAATTGGAGGCGGGCAGCGGCCGAGTTTTTCTAAAGGTAAGAAAGTTTATTTTTTATCTTCGATTACTGTCTAGCTCCAGCGCCTACCCCCTCGAGGTCACAAGCCAATCCTCCCAAAAAGGCAAAGAACGCCTTTTAGGGAGGATCGTCTTGAGGCCCCCAGGATGGGGGTCATGCAGACGTTGCCACAGGACGTGGCGTTCTTAGTCTGCGTTCCTTTAGGGAGCAAGGCGCTTGCGCTTTTCTAATGAAAGGGCTGGAAAATATGGACCTTCAAAATGCCGAAGCAAGAGTAAAAGAACTGCATAATCTGCTGAATCAATATGGCTATGAATATTATGTCCTTGATAAGCCGTCAGTGCCGGATTCTGAGTATGACCGGCTTCTGAAAGAGCTGATGGAGCTTGAAAATGAACATCCTCAGCTGAAAACCGCTGATTCCCCTACCCAGCGGGTCGGCGGCGAAATACTCGATATGTTCGAAAAGGTCGAGCACCAAACACCTATGCTGAGCCTTGGCAATGCCTTCAACGAAGAAGATCTGCGCAGCTTTGACCGCCGGGTGCGGCAGACTGCAGGAGAAAATCTTTCTTATGTGTGCGAGCTGAAAATTGATGGCCTGGCCGTCGCCCTGAAATATGAGGATGGGCTGTTCATCCAGGGTACGACAAGGGGGGACGGGACGATCGGAGAGGATATCACCGTAAACCTGCGGACAATCCGCTCCATTCCCCTCCGCCTTTCAGAGCCTGTATCCATTGAGGTGCGCGGGGAAGCATTCATGCCTGGCCGTTCCTTTGAAGCATTGAATAAAGGGAAAGAAGAGCGGGGCGAGGAGCCGTTTGCAAATCCGCGCAATGCGGCTGCAGGCTCCCTTCGCCAGCTCGATCCCCGCATCGCCGCTTCCCGAAATCTTGATATCTTTTTATACGGGATATCAAACACTGGCGATACAGGTGTAGAATCACACAGTGCCGGACTGGATTATCTGGAAACACTCGGATTCAAGACGAACAAAGAGCGCAGAAAATGCGCCAGCATAGAAGAAGTTATTGAATATGTCAGCAGCTGGACCGAGAAGCGGCCTAACCTGGATTACGATATAGACGGAATCGTCATCAAGGTTGACTCGCTTGCACTTCAGGAAGAGCTGGGTGCAACAGCGAAAAGCCCGCGCTGGGCGATTGCTTATAAATTCCCTGCTGAAGAAGTGGTCACCACTTTAAGGGATATTGAGCTGAGCGTCGGACGTACCGGCGTTGTCACTCCTACAGCCCTGCTTGAACCGGTCCGTGTCGCCGGGACAACTGTCCAGCGTGCATCACTTCATAATGAAGACCTGATCCGTGAAAAAGACATCAAGATCGGTGACAAGGTCGTCGTCAAGAAAGCCGGAGATATCATCCCGGAGGTTGTCAATGTGCTGGCTGAGCAGAGGACAGGAGAAGAGCGAGAATTTATAATGCCGACACATTGTCCTGAGTGCGGAAGCGAGCTGGTCCGCCTTGAGGGTGAAGTGGCCCTGCGCTGCATCAATCCGAAATGCCCGGCCCAGATCCGTGAGGGGCTGATCCATTTTGTCTCCCGGAATGCGATGAATATTGACGGACTTGGCGAAAAAGTGGTCAGCCAGCTGTTTGCAAAAGAGCTGATCAAGGATGTCGCTGACCTTTATAAGCTCACTCATGAAGCTTTGATCGGAATGGAGCGCATGGGCGAAAAATCAGTCAATAATCTGGTGCAGGCCATTGAGGCATCAAAGCAGAACTCCCTTGAAAAGCTGCTGTTTGGATTAGGAATCAGGCATGTAGGCGCCAAGGCAGCCAAAACGCTTGCCCAGCATTTCAGCAGCATGGATAACCTGATGGCCGCCTCTGAAGATGATCTGACGGCGATCAATGAAATCGGCGGTAAAATGGCTGGCGCAATTGTCGCATTCTTTGAGCAGGAAGAAGCGAAGGAGCTTATCCGCGAATTAAAAGAATCAGGCGTCAACATGGAATACAAAGGGCCGAAGCCGGTTGCGGCAGAGGACTCCGACTCGTTTTTTGCAGGAAAGACGATCGTGCTGACAGGCAAGCTTTCCATATTGAGCCGAAATGAAGCAAAAGAAAAGATCGAAGCACTGGGCGGAAATGTTTCCGGAAGCGTCAGCAAGAAAACGGACCTCCTGATTGCAGGCGAGGATGCCGGCTCCAAGCTGGCGAAAGCCCAGGACCTGGGAATTGATATTTGGAATGAGGAGCAGCTGGTTGAAGAATTAAATAATTAAGAGGTGTAAAAGCAGTGAGAAGAACATCAATAATCGCCTTGTCCCTTGTCCTTTTGCTGACAGGCTGCGCCCCAAACTTCCAGAAGCAGGAGGAAGTGGTGCAGGAGCAGGATGACTCAAAGGAAAATGCGATTATTCCAAACTATAAGATCTCGGATCAGTACTATCGTACGATCCTGCCTTTTAAGCCCGGGGAAGCACGCGGATTGGTCGTCAATAATATCAATACGAGATATGACCTGAATGAATTTGAGACAGGCCTCATGAGAGTGGCCCAAAACTCATTCGATCCTGATAAGTTCTTTTTCCAGGAAGGCCAGTATCTGAAAAGAGATATGGTCAGCAAATGGCTGAGCCGCAAATATACGGCCGCGCAGCTGAAGGAAAAGAACCTCGAGGAAGAAGACAATCTTGGCCTGAATCCGGTTGATGATGAGAAAGGCGACATCAAATCGAGGGAAGAAAGAAACCCGATTTACCTTGCCCATATCCTTGAGCATAACTACCTCCTGAAAAATGAAGATGGCAAAGCCTATCTCGGGGGAGTCGTCATCGGTCTCGCCATGAACTCTGTACACTATTACAGAACAGTGGAGTATGGAGACGTTTTTGAGAAAAAAATCGATCACGCCACCCTTGAAAAAGAAGGAAAGCAGATTGCCGATCAGGTATTAAGCAGACTCCGCAGCATGGACGAGCTTAAAAATGTACCGATCACCATCGCCCTTTTCGAGCAGGAAAGCAATAAATCAGTCGTGCCTGGCACTTTCTTTGCCTATGCCCAGGCGGACAAAGGAAGCAGCAAGCTAGGCGGCTGGGAAAACGTAGATGAAGAATATGTGCTATTCCCATCCCCTGGAGCCACCGAAGATCACAGGGAAGACGTCACCTCATTCCTTAACTTCAAGCAGGACGTCGAAAAATACTTCCCGAACTTCAACGGGGTCATCGGGAAAGCCTTCTATGCTCAGGATCAGCTCCAGGAGCTGAACATTGAAATCCCGATTCAATTCTACGGGAAAGCAGAAGGCATAGGCTTTACCCAATATGTGACCGGACTCGTCATGAAGCATTTCCCTGACTATATATCCGTCCAGGTCAGCGTCACCTCCGTCAACGGCCCGGAAGCACTCATCGTCCGGAAAGCCGGAGACCAGGAACCATTTGTGCATATTTATCAGCAGTAGAAGAGACAAGCAGCCGGTTGGGGGGCTGCTTGTTTTTTTTGTGGGGCGGGAGCGGTAAAAACTCCTGTTCGATAATATATTTGTTAAATCGATAATAAATCCTCAATTTCGATAATATAAATGGAGTTTCGATAATATATCCACAAATTTGATAGGATACCACTCTTATTAGAATTAGCTTCCATTTTTACAGTCTAAAATAAAGGAATTTTTTACTTGCGTGGAGTATTCTTACGATACTAAGACAGAAGGGAGCTATTATGATTATAAAAAATAAAGAAATGCCAATTTCTTTGGAAAAACTGCAGGCACTTTATAAGAGAACTCCATTTACCCATCATAAATACAAGCTAATAAAAGAAAACCTTGCAAAGCAGTCTGCTGGCTATAAAGGTGAGCTTTCTCTGGCTTATCCGCTTAGCTTACTTTCTGATAAGAAATATTATATATTTCATGACATCCGATTATTGGCAGGTATTCATAATTTTCAGCTGGATGCCCTGCTGCTATCGCGTAAATTCATAGTTTTATTGGAAGTTAAGAATATAACAGGAACCCTATACTTTGATCAATATTTTCACCAGTTGATACGCACTCAGGAAGATAAAGAAGAAGCATTTCCGGATCCGCTTACCCAAATAAGCAGACACACATTTTTAATGAAAAAATGGTTGAAGTCTCAAGGGTTTCCGGATATACCAATAGAATCATTCGTTGTTATCAGCAGCCCCTATACCCTCATTAAAACTTCTCCCGAAAACCAGTTAATCTCCCGCAATATACTTCGAAGCGATTATATACCGATTAAGTTTATCCAAATGGATTTACATTATAAGACAGATGCTTTAAGCCAAAAGGAGCTTGAAAAATTATCCGGAATAATATTAAAGAATGATAATCCCGGAACTATCGACATCCTGAAACAATATGGAGTGGCAAGAGGAGAATTGATCAAAGGGGTAGAATGTCCATTATGCAAAAGGATGCCTATGGACAGGACACATGGCAATTGGCAGTGTCCAGCATGCGGGATAAAAAAACCCGACCTTCATCTATCTGCATTAAAGGATTATAGTCTCCTTATTTCATCGTCTATCACAAGCCGTGAAGCCAGGGATTTCCTGCTTTTCAGTTCAAAACCGCTTGCTACAAGACTATTGCGCCCTTTTTCCAGTTCTGGCAGCAACAAAGGAAAGATATATCATCTTGACATTAAAACACACTGAAAGAAAGAACTTTTGGAAAAATAAACATTTCTCAGAATGTTGGAGATAAATAGAAAGTCATGTTAAAATGGAACCTGGATGTAAACGTTTTAGTACATAGGAGGCGTTATAAATGGTACAACCTTACAAGCATGAACCTTTTACTAATTTTTCTGTTGAAGAAGAGCGCGAGGGCTACCTGCAGGGATTAAAGACTGTTGAGGGCTATCTTGGCCAGGATTATGATCTGCTGATTGGCGGAGAGCGCGTGTCGACTGAAGATAAAATAGTTTCCTATAATCCTTCTAATAAAGAAGAAGTGATCGGCCGTGTATCAAAGGCGACGCAGGAGCATGCCGAGCAGGCAATGCAGGCCGCTGTTGAAGCTTTTAAGACTTGGAGAAAAGTGAAGCCTGAGACGCGTGCTGATGTGCTTTTTAAGGCAGCAGCGATTATCCGCCGCCGCAAGCATGAGTTCTCTGCTTTGCTGACAAAGGAAGCGGGCAAGCCTTGGAATGAGGCTGATGCAGATACAGCGGAAGCAATTGACTTCCTTGAGTACTATGCACGTCAAGCTCTGAAAGTGAAAGACGGCATGCCAGTGAACAGCCGTCCGAATGAATATAACCGCTATGATTATATTCCATTGGGCGTGGGCATCGTTATTTCACCTTGGAACTTCCCGCTTGCCATCATGGCTGGTACGACTGTGGCTGCGATTGTTGCCGGAAACACTGTACTGCTGAAGCCGGCTTCAACTACTCCTGTGGTTGCAGCGAAATTCGTTGAAGTCATGGAACAGGCAGGCCTTCCGAAGGGCGTCCTGAACTTTGTACCTGGAAGCGGTGCAGAAGTGGGCGACTATCTGGTTGACCATAAGGACACTCGCTTTATTTCATTCACAGGATCACGTGATGTTGGTCTGCGCATCAATGAACGTGCTTCTAAGTTGAATGATGGCCAGATCTGGCTGAAGCGCGTGATTGCGGAAATGGGCGGAAAAGATACAATTGTTGTTGACAAAGAGGCAGATCTTGAGCTTGCTGCACAGTCAATCGTTGCTTCCGCATTCGGTTTCTCCGGTCAGAAATGCTCAGCCTGCTCACGCGCAGTGGTGGTAGAGGATGTGTACGATCAAGTGCTTAACCGCGTGGTTGAGCTGACAAATGATCTGACACAGGGCAACCCGGAAGACAAGAGCAATTTCATGGGTCCTGTTATCGACCAGAATGCATTTGACAAGATTATGAGCTATGTTGAAATCGGCAAAGAAGAAGGCAAGCTGATGACAGGCGGAGAAGGGGACAGCTCTAAAGGCTACTTCATCAAACCGACTGTGTTCGCTGACCTTGCTCCTGATGCACGTTTGATGCAGGAAGAAATCTTTGGCCCGGTTGTAGGCTTTACAAAGGCTAAAGACTTTGACCATGCATTGGAAATTGCCAATAATACAGAGTACGGCTTAACAGGTGCGGTCATCACTACGAACCGTGAAAACATCCAGAAAGCGCGCGAAGATTTCCATGTCGGGAATCTGTATTTCAACCGCGGCTGTACAGGAGCAATCGTTGGATACCAGCCATTCGGCGGTTTCAACATGTCTGGTACAGATTCAAAAGCTGGAGGACCTGATTATATCCTTCTGCATATGCAGGCGAAGACAACTTCTGAAATGTACTAATCCGGACTGCCGGACATGCCCGCATCCCAATATGGGATGCGGGCTTTTTGCTTGTTAAGGAATTTATAAATTGTGGATGATTAGTATTTCTTGATCAACGTCCAGCTCCAGCGCCTACCCCCTCGAGGTCACAAGACGAACCTCCCAAGAAGGCAACAAACACCTTTCCGGGAGGTTCGTCTTGAGGCCCCAGGATGCGGGTCATGCAGACGTTGCAGCAGGACGTGGCGTTCTTAGTCTGCGTTCCTTAGGGTGATCAAGGCGCTTGCGCTCTTCTAGTAGGATAGTCATGTTTTTATCTTAATATTTATACTATTAAATTAATTGTGTATAATTTTATTAGTTTTACCCTCTTAAAGCCGCTTGGTAGGAGGGTGGAACAGGAATTAATCAATCGTTTGATGAAGAGGCTTTTACTAAAAAAATGGAGGTGACGGGAGATGGGCTTGAGCGGGATGACGATTTTCTGGCTGTTTGTGCCGATGCCGGCATTGATTTTGCTTTCTATCGTTACGTATTTTACGGAGAGGAGAATGGAAAGATGATGTCTACGGCTACATTGGTTACTTTTATTGTCTATTTGGCCGGGATGCTGGCAATTGGCCTGTTTTTTTACCGGATGACCAGCAATCTGTCTGATTACGTTTTAGGCGGGAGGAGCCTGGGGCCGGGTGTAGCAGCGCTAAGCGCCGGGGCCTCTGACATGAGCGGCTGGCTTCTCCTGGGATTGCCGGGCGCGGCCTATGTTTCAGGATTTTCTGCTGTCTGGATCTGCATCGGCCTATCTGCAGGCGCTTATTTGAACTGGCAGTTTGTCGCAAGAAGGCTGAGGGCCTATACAGAGGTTTCACGAAATTCCATTACGATTCCTGATTATCTTGAGAATCGCTTCAGGGACCATTCAAAAGTGCTGAGGGTGATTTCTGCATTTGTTATTTTATTATTTTTTACCTTTTATGCTTCATCAGGAATGGTGGCAGGAGGCAAGCTGTTTGAAAATTCCTTTGGGCTCCAGTATGAAGCGGCCTTGTGGATCGGAGCCATTGTCATCATTTCCTATACTTTCCTTGGCGGCTTTCTCGCAGTAAGCTGGACTGACTTTGTGCAGGGAATCCTGATGTTCATTGCTCTTCTCATTGTCCCGATAGCGGCCATCAGCGAAGTCGGCGGATGGAGTGAGGCTGTTGATAAGGTGGGAAGCATTAAGCCGGACGGCCTTGATGTTTTTGCCGGCACTACTGCAATCGGGATCATATCTTCTATGGCCTGGGGCCTCGGTTACTTTGGGCAGCCGCATATCATCACCCGTTTTATGGCATTGAGATCAACCAGGGATGTTCCGATGGCAAGGCTGATCGGGATGGTATGGATGATTGCAGGGCTGTTTGGTGCTATATTTACTGGTTTTGCAGGCATTGCTTATTTTGCGGATACGCCGTTAAAGGATTCGGAAACCGTCTTTATGGATTTTAGCTCTCTGCTTTTCAATCCTTGGATCTCTGGCATTCTTCTTGCTGCGATCCTTTCAGCGATTATGAGTACAATTGATTCCCAGCTGCTTGTGTCCTCAAGTGCTGTGGCCGAAGATTTCTATAAGGCAGTCTTCAGGAAGGGAGCCGGAGAAAAGGAGCTTGTATGGGTCGGCAGGATCTCGGTCATTGTGATTGCCCTGATTGCCATCATTCTTGCCATGAACCCGGAAAGCTCTGTCCTTGATCTTGTGAGCTATGCGTGGGGCGGATTTGGCGCAGCATTCGGTCCAGTGATTATCCTGTCGCTTTTCTGGAAGCGAATGACAAGGAATGGGGCACTCGCAGGGCTTATTTCCGGAGCTGCCACTGTTGTCATTTGGGAAAAATTGAAGGGCGGCATCTTTGATTTATATGAAATTGTTCCTGGCTTTCTGGTATGTACTGCAGCCATTATTATTTTCAGTCTGGCATCTTCTTCACCGTATAAGGAAATTGAAGAGGAGTTTGAAAAGGCAAAGGCATCCTCTTTTGATTGAAAAAATTCATCTATTGAATGGCAGGCTATTATGGCCTGCTTTTTTATATTCCAGAGAAAATGATGACTTAATTTTATAAATTTAGATGAATAGATACTCGTGTATAACCGTTTTCTTAATTATATATGCAGATTTAGTGAATAAATATAAAAGGTATTACGGAAAACTGAATTTTCTCCCTGTTCTGATTATGTATCTGTGTTACGCTTATTAACGGCTGTTAAACGGCGGGAGTGAGGATTGTTTTCTTTCAGTATTTTTTCAAATGATGATCCCTGCATAAGGTTGCAGAAATACTGCATAGAAAATGATGCTCGTATTTAAATATCTTAGTTATGGAAAGGAGAATGCTTTAAAACAATGGAAACGGCTACGTTAATTACTTTTATTGTGTATTTAATTGGAATGCTTGCAATTGGACTTATTTCTTATAAACTGACAAGCAATCTGTCTGACTATGTTCTCGGAGGTAGAAGCCTTGGGCCTGGAGTGACAGCCCTTAGTGCTGGTGCTTCTGATATGAGCTCCTGGCTGCTGCTTGGACTCCCGGGCCTTGCTTATGCAACAGGACTTGATTCTATTTGGATGTGTGTAGGCTTAATTATTGGTGCTTATCTCAACTGGAAATTTGTTGCTTCCAGGCTGCGTGCCTATACGGAGGTTGCGAATGACTCCATCACAGTCCCCGACTTTTTCGAAAACCGCTTTAAGGATGGATCACGGCTTCTCCGTGTTATATCCGCTCTCGTCATATTAATCTTTTTCACCTTTTATGCTTCATCGGGTCTGGTAGGAGGAGCCCTGCTTTTCCAGGAGACCTTTGGGATGACGTATAATACAGCTCTGCTGATTGGGGCGATTGTCATCATTTCCTATACTTTCCTTGGCGGCTTCCTGGCTGTCAGCTGGACTGACTTTTTCCAGGGCCTTCTGATGTTCCTGGCACTTGTGATTGTACCGATTGTGGCTTTCGCAAAGCTTGGCGGGTGGGGAGAAACGATTGATACAGTCCGGTCCATCGATCCGTCTTATCTGGATCCAATTGATACGATGTCAGGCCTGGGAATCGTTTCTCTGATGGCTTGGGGGCTTGGCTATTTCGGTCAGCCGCATATCATTACCCGATTTATGGCCATCAGATCTACAAAGGAAATTCCTAAAGCACGTTTTTATGGGATGTCCTGGATGACCATTTCCATTATCGGCGCCATTTTGGTCGGTCTTGTAGGAATTCCGTCATTTGCGGAAAACCCCCTGATCCAGGGAGACGTGGATAATAGCGAAAAGGTATTCATTTTCTTCGCCGATATCCTGTTTAATCCATGGGTATCAGGCATCCTGCTGGCTGCAATCCTGTCAGCCATCATGAGTACGATTGATTCCCAGCTGCTTGTATCATCGAGTGCTTTGGCGGAGGACTTTTATAAAGGCATCATCCGCAAAAATGCGAGTGATAAAGAGCTTGTCTGGGTCGGGCGCATCGGTGTCATCGTCATTGCATTGATTGCGATTCTTCTGGCTTATACCGGCAATCCGAAAAACGGAGGGGCTTCGATCCTCGATCTGGTCAGCTATGCATGGGGCGGATTCGGCGCTGCATTCGGTCCGGTTGTTCTTTTGTCCCTGTATTGGAAACGGATGACACGCAACGGCGCGCTTGCAGGTATGCTTACCGGTGCCATCACGGTGGTCGTCTGGAAACAGCTGACTGATAAAGAAATCATCCCGTTTGAGCTGTATGAAATTGTCCCTGGCTTCTTCCTCGCTCTTCTGGCCATTATAATCTTCAGCCTTATCGGCAATCAGCCGGACAAGGTGATCAGGGAAGAATTTGAAGAAGCAGTAGAGAGCGATCGGGATTAAACGGGAAAAAAGCTGATGAGATCTCTCATCAGCTTTTTTTTTTGCGGAAAGTTTCAGAAAATTTAACAAAAACTCTTTTCAATCTCTCGACAGCTGTTATATAATACAAAATGTAAATAATTATCTGTATTATAACATAAAGGAGGAGTTGGAGTGGTTACTAACACAGCTGCAGCAATTCAGGAGAAGTGGGAAATGGAGGATCGGTGGAAGGGAATTGAGCGTCCTTATTCTGCGGAGGATGTATTAAGGCTCCGAGGGACGGTTCAAATTGAACACACATTGGCAAGAAGGGGCGCCGATAAGCTGTGGAATCTGGTTCATGAGGAAGATTTTGTGAATGCACTGGGAGCACTGACAGGCAATCAGGCGGTCCAGCAGGTAAAAGCGGGTCTGAAGGCGATTTATTTGAGCGGATGGCAGGTGGCGGCAGATGCCAATCTTTCAGGCCATATGTACCCTGATCAAAGCCTTTATCCTGCCAACAGTGTTCCGCAGGTGGTCAAACGGATCAATCAGGCGCTGCAGCGGGCTGATCAGATTACACACAGCGAAGGTGACCATTCTATTGACTGGTTTGCCCCGATTGTTGCCGATGCAGAAGCCGGCTTTGGGGGGCAGCTGAATGTATTTGAGCTGATGAAAGGGATGATTGAGGCAGGAGCGGCTGGTGTCCATTTTGAAGACCAGCTTTCCTCAGAAAAGAAATGCGGCCATCTTGGCGGAAAGGTGCTCCTGCCGACACAGACAGCTGTAAAAAATCTGATCGCTGCCAGGCTGGCGGCAGATGTAATGGATGTCCCGACTGTGCTGGTGGCACGGACAGATGCCAATGCGGCTGATTTGATCACAAGTGATGTTGATCCATATGATCACGCGTTCATCATGGGTGAGAGGACACCGGAAGGCTTTTTCCGGACCAGGGCAGGGCTTGATCAGGCCATCGCCCGCGGGCTTGCCTATGCCCCTTACGCGGATTTGATTTGGTGTGAGACATCCGAACCGGATCTGGAGGAGGCGAGAAGGTTTGCAGAAGCCATCCATGAAAGGTTCCCGGGAAAATTGCTTGCCTACAACTGCTCACCTTCATTCAACTGGAAGAAAAAGCTGGATGATGAAACAATAGCGAAATTCCAAAAAGAGCTCGGCAGCATGGGCTATAAATTCCAATTTGTCACACTGGCAGGATTCCATGCTTTGAACCACAGCATGTTTGAACTGGCACGGGGCTATAAAGACAGGGGGATGGCTGCCTATTCCGAGCTGCAGCAAAGAGAATTCGCCAGCGAGGAATTCGGCTATACGGCCACCCGCCATCAGCGCGAGGTGGGCACAGGCTATTTTGACCAGGTTTCCATGGTTGTTTCCGGAGGCACATCCTCAACAACTGCGCTAAAGGGTTCGACTGAGGAAGATCAGTTTACGGTGTCCCAATAGCATTTTGATTTCCCTCCTTGGGCAAAGGAGGGTTTTTTTTATCCGGGAAAAGGAATAGTAAAAAGAGGAGCATCACAATCTTAGACAAATTTACATACATAATAGTAGGCTCATACTAGAGGAGGTGTGGAGATGCCCCAAAATGTGGATGATTATGTGAAGCAGGGAATGTATGGGCAGAAGCAGACAAAACCGGATGAACGAAGAAAATTCCTCGGAACGATCAGGGAGCGGATTGTGATTGCACTCACCCAGCCCCAAGTCAGAAGGGAAGGGACGCACCGTGAGGTTGAAGCTGCGCTGAAGGAGAACCCGTCTGCCCATCTATACTTAAACGGGAACATGAATTACTCTTATCTGTCCAAGTATATTAAACTCGCGTCAAAATTCGGAGTCGAATATACCATTGTTACAAACAAAGAGCACAATACGGAAATCGGTCTTGTCCTTGCTTATGATCATGCGATAGATAAGGAAGAGATTTATATCAGCAGTGACAAGGCTGGAAAGGAAGCTCCTGAGAAAAAGGCAAAAAAGGGAGTGGCTGGTTTTTTGAAGAAATTTTTCAAAGGTAATTAAAGAATGCTGAGGCCGATGGTCCTCAGCATTTTATGTTAAAATTAAGAAGTATTTTCCAAAACTATTTCTTCAGTCAATTGACATCCCCCATATAAACAGGCAGCCCTGTTTCACCATCTGCATGCCTGATGATCAGCTCCCTGATGGGGGCAGGAAATAAAGGGCAGTCTGCCAATTCTTTTAGGGGAAGCCATTCAATTCCAACCTGATTTTTATCCGGGATGCTTCCTGATGCCGGAGAGCCTCCGTCCTGGATGCAGCAGGCAAAAAAGAATTCTACTTGATGCTGTCCTGCGTGAGGTTCATAACCATGATTGCTGCCGATATAATCACGTACAAACAGCAGGCTGCCGATCTCGACAGGTACGCCGATTTCTTCCAGGCATTCGCGCTGCAGATTGGCATGCAGATTTTCACCGTTTTCCTGGCCGCCCCCCGGAAGGACATAGAAATCCTCCCCGCTGTCATGCATCTTGATGGCAAGCAGGCAGCCATTCTGTATAATGATTGCTTTTGAAGCTGTTCTGATCATTTTTATATCCTCCTTGGGAATACATCCTTGAGTCTTTCATGGAATGGAGACATTCATACTCTATTTTTGGTTAAGAAAGTAATAGTTTAGGAGCCTCTGTTTATTGGAGTGGAAGGCACGTAGACTCCTGTGGGAAAGCAGCGGCAATGCTGAGACCCCGCAGCGCGCAGCGTGAGGAGGCTCAGCGTCGCCCCGCGGAAAGCGAAGTGCCTGGAACGGAAATGAACAGACCCCATATGAATGCTATCCCTTTTGTTTTATTTTTAAGCGAGGTGTCATGGATGAATATTGCCGAATTGCGCCCCAAAAAACGTTCAGACTTAAGAATTAGAGCCGGCACGTGGTTTTACACCTGGAAAAGATATGGCCGCTGGCTGGCTGCAGCCCGTACATACAGCAGCAAAAAAGAAGCAGCCGCTCTGCCATATCCGGTATTCAGGCACCAGACCCCCCTTCTCAGAAAGCTGAAGGACGTAGACATGGCCTATCAATATAATAAAATCAAAAACCTGAAAATTGCGGTTGAGCGTCTGAACTCGATCGTCATTTATCCCGGGGAAACATTCAGCTACTGGAAGCTTATAGGCAGGCCGACTGCCAGAAAAGGATACCAGCCCGGCATGATTCTTCATTGCGGCAGCTTTAAGATGGGAACGGGGGGAGGTCTCTGCCAGCTTTCCAATCTGATTTATTGGATGACACTGCATACTCCGCTGACAGTGACAGAAAGGCACCGCCACAGCTATGATGTATTCCCGGACTCAAACCGCACCCAGCCGTTTGGGAGCGGCGCTACATGTGCCTATAATTATCTGGACCTGCAAATTACCAATCATACTGAAGAGCCTTATCAGCTGATCCTGTATCTGACGGATGAGTATTTATGCGGCGAGTGGCGGACATTTTCAGAGCCTTTATACACGTATATGGTGTATGAACGGAGCCATGCCATCACGCCTGCATACTGGGGCGGATATGTCCGCCATAATGAAATCTTCCGCAGGTCCTATAACCGGCAGGGAAAGCTTTATGAAGACGAATATGTAACAGAGAACCATGCCATTATGATGTACGAGCCTCTTCTGGAAGGAACAGCCCGCCCGGATTAACAGAGCGGGCTTCCTTATTGTGCAGGAAATTTAAAAATTGTAAGTCTTGTGGAATATTATCAATCCTTGATCCACGTCCAGCAGCTGCGCCAAGTTCACAAGCTAAACATCCCAAAAAGGCAAAGAACGCCTTTCCGGGATGTTCGTCTTAAGGCCCCCAGGAAGCTGGCCATGCAGACGTTGCCACAGGATGCGGCGTTCCTAGTCTGCGTTCCTTAAGGGTGATCAAGGCGCTTGCGCTTTTGTTCTTCAGAGAGGCTGAAGCTGCGAAGAAGGCTCAAGTCCGGGGCCTTCAATAATAACGGCGGTCATGCCAAGAGCAGAGCCGGATTCATGTTCTTCCCCATCTTCCCAGAAAACAGCCGTTCCAGGACCTACAGCTATTCGCTCTCCATCGGCAATCCTTACCCAGCCCTCCCCCGAAACAATCAGGAAAAGCTGCGGGCAGGCCGCAGGATGCATGCCAAGGACGCTGTCCTCCTTCAGATGCATGCAGCCTACCGTAACCGTGATTTCTCTGGATAATAGAGTATAATAGCTGTTCAGGCTGCCAAATTTTGAAACCTCTTTGCCGGCTGAATCAAATCGAAATAGCTTCATCTAAAACCTCTCCTTGAATGGATTCACCTTCTATTATAACTAAAAAAAATGAATAGATGGAATTGTAAAAAAACGGGTGTGACTTATTGGATTCAGCCCGTATAATAGTTTTATCAGGCAGCAAATGCCAGCATACAAGGAGGAGTTCAATATGACAATCAAGGTGCTTGTTTCCTAGTCTGGGACGGGGAGCTTGTCACGAGATCTCCGTTTCAGACTTTCTTAGTTTTTATTAAGAAGGAGAAGCGGAGGAAGGGCAATGGAGGCAAAAAAAGTATATTATAGGCTGACGGGAATTCGGGCATTTTTATTTCAAGTCATTTTTACCGTAAATGCGATTTATTTTGTTGTGGAGGCTGGGCTTAATCCGCTCCAGCTTGTCCTGATCGGGACGATTATGGAATTGTCCATTGTGCTGTTTGAAGTGCCGACAGGAGTCATAGCTGATCATGTCAGCAGAAAGAAATCCGTTATCATAGGAACGATCCTGCTCGGACTGGCCCATCTTCTGGAGGGGGCAGTGCCTGCATTTTGGGGAATCGCATCAGCTTATGCTGTCTGGGGCCTGGGATACACATTTCTCAGCGGTGCGGAAGAAGCATGGATTGCCGACGAAGTGGAAGGAAAAGGTCTTGATAAGGTTTTTCTAAAAGGATCGCAGATTGCCTCTATTGGCAAAATTGCCGGTATCATAGCAAGCATGATTATATCCATGCTCTTTTCAGTTCAGGCAGCGATTCTGATTGCGGGCGGTTCTTTCATTATATTGGCTGTCTGGCTCTGGTTTCGGATGCCTGAAGAACGATTTGAAAAGCTGGAGCGTGAAGAATCATCCCAGCTCCGGCAGCTTGCCGGAGCCATACACAAAGGATACAGGACAGTGAAGGGCCATCCGGTTCTTGCCGGCATGGCTGGCATTGCCCTTATGTGGGGGCTCGCAAGCGAAGGTTTCGACAGGCTGTGGGCTGCCCATTTTCTGGAGGATATTCAGCTTGCCGGGAGCTCTGCAGTTCTCTGGTTCGGATTGATCAATGGGATTGCATTGCTTCTGAATATCGGGGTGGTCGAGTGGATCAGCAGGAGGCTGAATGGGGAAGGGGAGCAGACATATGTCCGCCTGCTGCTCCTCGTGAACGGAGCTCTCGCGGCCAGCACACTGATTTTTGCGCTTAGCGGGGAGCTTTGGCTTGCCCTTGCCTCTTATTGGGCCAGTTTTACACTGAGAGGCCTTAACAGCCCGCTTTACAGCATCTGGCTTAATCAAATGCTTGAGCCAAAGGGAAGGGCCACCATGCTTTCACTGTTTGGACAGCTTGATGCAATCGGACAGATTGCAGGGGGGCCGTTTGTTGGCTGGATCGCGTTTTCGATTTCCATCCAGGCCGGATTATTTGCAACAGGTCTGCTTACTGTACCGGTCCTGATTTTTCTTTGCATCGCCGGCCGCTATGCGAGCAGCCGCGGAGTGTCCAAGTCATCCGGACAGGAAGGTGCAGGATGAAACCGGATGAATGCAATATTTAGAACAAGGGTAAAGGCGTCTGGGATATCCAGGCGCCTTAGCTTTTCACTGCGGCCGCCATATATTCCACTACTTTCGGCAATTGCTTTAAAGCGCTGGAGTCTGATATGATTCTATCTATACTTATAGCATTTTTAAAATATTTGGAGGTGACAGAGATGTCTAGAATATCAGAAGATCAGGTCAGGCATGTAGCCCACCTGGCACGTTTGGAGATTTCGGATGAGGAAGCAGCGCGGATGCAAAAAGAGCTGGAAAAAATGCTTTCTTTTGCAGAGCAGCTTAGTGAACTTGATACAGAGAAGGTTGAGCCAACTTCCCATGTACTGGATATCAAGAATGTATTCCGGGAAGATATCGCGAAAAAAGGGCTGCCGCAGGAGGAAGTGCTGAAAAACGCGCCGGACCACCAGGATGGGCAAATTAAGGTGCCATCCATACTGGAATAGGGGGAAGACAAATGAGTTTGTTTGATCATAAAGTTTCAGAGCTCCATGAACTTTTACATAAAAAAGAAATTTCCGTATCTGATCTGGTTGAGCAGTCTTTTAATCGGATTGGGGAAGTAGACAGCCAGGTGGGGGCATTCCTGACCTTGAATGAGGAAGAAGCACGGCGGCAGGCAAAGCGCTTAGACGAAAAGCTGGGCACGGAAGAATCGAAGGGCCTCCTTTTTGGCATGCCGATCGGCATTAAAGATAATATTGTCACGAAGGGACTGAGAACCACCAGTGCCAGCAAGATCCTCGAAGATTTCGACCCGATCTATAATGCGACTGTTATGGATCATTTACATAATGCCGAAACCATCACGATTGGAAAACTGAATATGGATGAATTCGCGATGGGTTCCTCAAACGAGAATTCAGGATTCGGAAATGTCCGCAATCCATGGAATCTTGAGAAAGTGCCAGGCGGCTCTTCAGGCGGCTCGGCTGCAGCGGTCGCAGCAGGGGAAGTGCCTTTTGCCCTTGGGTCAGATACAGGGGGATCCATCAGACAGCCTGCTTCCTATTGCGGAGTGGTTGGATTAAAGCCTACCTATGGGCGTGTTTCCCGGTTCGGTCTTGTTGCGTTTGCCTCATCCCTTGATCAGATCGGCCCAATAACCAGGAATGTTGAAGATAATGCTTACCTTCTTCAGGCGATTTCCGGTCTGGACCCGAATGACTCTACCTCAGCAGATGTTCCTGTCGATCATTACGCCGGCGCCCTGACCGGAGATGTGAAGGGTCTGCGAATCGCTGTGCCAAAAGAGTACCTTGCTGAAGGTGTGGATGAAGAAGTCCGCCAGTCTGTCCTCGATGCGCTTAAGGTGCTGGAGAATCTGGGAGCTGTATGGGAAGAAGTATCCCTCCCGCATTCCAAGTATGCTCTGGCTGCCTATTATCTGCTTTCATCATCAGAAGCGTCCGCCAACCTTGCCCGCTTTGACGGTGTCAGGTACGGCTACCGCTCTCCGGATGCTGAAACTTTGATGGAGCTTTACAAAAAGTCGCGCGCCCAGGGCTTCGGCGATGAGGTGAAAAGAAGGATCATGCTCGGAACCTTCGCCTTAAGCTCAGGCTATTATGACGCTTATTATAAAAAAGCACAAAAGGTCCGCACTTTGATTAAAAAGGATTTTGAAGAGGTATTTCAATCTTATGATGTCATCATCGGGCCTACAGCGCCGACTCCGGCATTCAATATCGGGGAGAATATAGACGATCCGCTGACTATGTATGCCAATGATATATTAACTATCCCTGTTAACCTGGCAGGTGCGCCTGCCATTTCGGTTCCGTGCGGATATTCGAATGGCATGCCGCTCGGACTGCAGATCATCGGCAAGTATTTTGACGAGAGCACGATCTACAGAACAGCCCATGCCTTTGAGCAGGCAACTGACTTCCATAAGCAAAAGCCGGGACTGTAAGGGGGAAACAGACATGAACTATGAAACGGTTATTGGACTTGAGGTCCATGTTGAATTAAAAACAGATTCGAAAATCTTCTCCGCGAGCCCGAACCATTTCGGGGCGGAACCCAATACAAACACAAGCGTTGTGGAACTCGGCTATCCCGGCGTGCTGCCGGTGCTTAACCGGAAAGTGGTCGATTACGGGATGAAAGCGAGCATGGCGCTGAACTGCCAAATTGCTGATGTAACGAAATTTGACCGCAAAAACTATTTTTATCCGGATAATCCAAAGGCCTATCAGATCTCACAGTTTGATAAGCCGATTGGTGAGCATGGCTGGATTGAAATAGAAGTGGACGGATATAAGAAAAAAATCGGAATCACCCGGATCCATCTGGAAGAGGATGCCGGCAAGCTGAATCATGAAAAAGGCTATTCCCTCTGCGATTACAACCGCCAGGGAACCCCGCTGATTGAAATCGTGTCAGAGCCTGATATCAGGACAGCCAATGAAGCCTATGCTTATCTCGAAAAACTGAAAAGCATTATTCAATATACGGGTGTTTCTGATTGTAAAATGGAAGAAGGATCGCTCAGATGTGATGCGAATATTTCCATCAGGCCAGTTGGCCAGGAGGAATTCGGCACCAAGACCGAGCTGAAAAATCTGAACTCTTTCAACTTTGTCAGAAAAGGGATTGAGTATGAAGCAAAGCGCCAGGAGGAGGTGCTTCTTGCCGGAGGTACGATCCAGCAGGAAACCCGCCGCTATGACGAGTCTACTAATACGACCCTGCTTATGCGTGTAAAAGAGGGTTCTGATGATTACCGCTATTTCCCTGAACCTGATCTGACGGATATTTACATTGACCAGGAGTGGAAGGACCGGATCCGTGCCGGGATTCCGGAGCTGCCGGACGCGAGGCAAAAGCGTTATGTAGAAGAGCTTGGCCTCCCTGCTTATGATGCTGCAGTCCTGACGGTAACAAAGGAGACAGCTGACTTCTTCGAGGCAGCGGTCGAAGCAGGAGCGGACGCCAAGCAGGCATCAAATTGGCTGATGGGTGAAGTGTCTGCCTACTTGAATGCGGAGCAGAAAGAGCTGGCTGATGTAAAGCTGACACCGGAGAACCTGGCCGGGATGATCAAGCTGATTGAAAACGGGACAATCTCCAGCAAAATCGCTAAAAAGGTCTTCAAGGAGCTCATCGAAAATGGCGGGACCGCGGAAGCCATCGTCAAGGAGAAGGGCCTCGTCCAGATTTCTGACGAAGGAGCGCTCCTTCAATATGTGACAGATGCACTTGATGCAAATCCGCAATCGATCGATGACTTTAAGGCAGGCAAACAAAAAGCAACCGGGTTCCTGGTCGGGCAGATCATGAAAGCCTCCAAGGGACAGGCTAATCCCCAAATGATCAACAAGCTGCTGATGCAGGAAATAACAAAACGATAGAGAATAAGCCGCTGGGGAAATCCAGCGGTTTCTATTTATTATGGGGAAATTTGCTGGTCTGTTTAGACAAACTTCCTCTTTATTTCCCAGGAAAGGATGAAATGCGGCAAAGTCCGGCAAAAAAAGGATTGTACTGTATTCGCAGAGAATAAATAAGAGATGCAATAGCCAATTAATCAATATTGATAGGAAAGGAAGTGCTTGTATGGAATTGAAAGACTGGTTTGCGAAGGGACTGACCTTCTCTGAATATGTGGAAGGTATGAGTGTTAATAAGCAGGAGATGGAAAGCATAGAAAATAAGTTTTCTCTTACAGAAGAGGAAAAGGCCAAGCTGGGGAATGTGAAGGGAAAAGGATTAAAAGTGATTGTCCTGACAGAGGACTGGTGCGGGGATGCGATGCTTAATATTCCGATCCTTATGCATATAGCAAGAGAGACGGATATGGAGACAAGGTTCATTCTGCGGGATGAAAATCTTGAGCTGATGGATCAGTATTTAACCAATGGAACGGCACGTTCAATTCCTATTTTTATCTTCATCGATGGAGACGGACAGGAAAAGGCTGTATGGGGCCCGCGGGCAGAGACCGTTCAGGCCTTTGTCGACAATGAACGGGCGCAGCTTCCATCAGCCGACAGTGAAGACTTCAAAGAAAAGCAAGGCATCATGTTTAAAAAGATGAAAGCGGCATACCAGGAAGATGAACAGGTCTGGCATGATGTGGCAGCAAGCATTATAGCTAAACTTCAATAAAGGCAGCAAAGAATAGCCGCCCATATTAAAAGTATAGCAGGCAGCCCGGCTGGCTTCTCAATTACAAATAAAGCTTCCGCATCTCAGCGGCAGCTTTATTTGTATTCTGTTCAAGAGAACAAAAAAGAAAATCCAAGGGAAGCAGCGAGCATAAGCAGGGAGGATGCGAGCAGGGGATTGACTCTGATGTGGAACATTTCTCTGGCTTCCCTGTGCCCTGTATCCCGGTGGTTCATGAATGAACTGGCGATGACTCTGTTGGTCCAAGCATCGCCTGTGCTGGAAAAAAACAAGACGAAAGCAAACCACAGAGCGGAAAATAAGAATGAGAAATCAATCAGGCCATAGCCGGAAAAGAAGAAATGCCAGATGGAGAAAAGCAGCAGGGCCTGGATGGTCAAGGAAGCAGCAAGGATGATGGCAAAACGTTTCATGAATTCATCTCCTTTCCATTATTAGAGGAAGCGGCGTATGGAAGGATGTGTGTTTCAAAGTTGGCCGGCTTGCCCCCATGCTTCTTTTTTTACGATTAAAGAAAGAAAAAGTTCCAAAAAAAGTAAAAATTAAGAGATGGTATGAAAGAAAGAGAGAGGGATATAACTTTGTTTCAGTATAGAGCGGGCTATTTGCTTGATTACACCGGGCTCCCGCAGCCCGTTATCGTCCATGCTGAGAATTTCCTGAGCTGTCATCCATTTATATTCTGTCATCCCATTTTCTAATTTAATAGTGCCGCCGGCAAATTCAGCAAGAAATTGAAAAAGGAGAATAGGGTGGCCTGTCCTGCTGGTAAACTGGAAGATTCCTGCCGATTCCGCAATTTTAATATCCAGCCCTGTTTCTTCTTTTGTTTCCCGCCGGGCGGCCGCAATTATATCTTCCCCGGGCTCCACATGGCCGGAGGGGAAATTCCAGGTGGGACCAGCCGCATTTTTATGTTCCTTAATCATGAGCAGCCGGCCATCCATCAGGACGGCAGTGCTTGCAATCAAGATAGAATTCATTGAGTACCTCCTGTATACTTTTTGGTTCATTATAACATGAGAAATGCCCCCTTCATTCAGGGGGCATGGTGTTAAATGATAGCTTCCTCTTCTTTTTCAAAGTGTTTATCCATCCAGTCTTTCCCTTCCAGCTGTTTAGTTACAAGCATGCTGGAAACGGTATCTCCGGTGACATTGACGGCAGTGGCTGGCGGATCGACCACTACGCCGATTGCTGAAATGATCGGAAGCGCCTCGATTGGCAGGCCGTAAAGTGTGATGATCATCATCTCGCCAATAAAGCCTCCTCCTGGCACACCGCTCATGACTGTCCCTGCAAGCAGCGAGATGCCAATTGCTGTTAAAAAGGTATCCAGGCCAGTGAAATCCATATTGAAAATGCCGAATACAAAAGAAATCTTCAATATGGCCGCCAGGCAGGAGCCATCCATATGAATGGTTGCGCCGAGCGGAAGAACGGTTTCCCTAATATCTTTAGGCACGCCGATTCGTTTGGCGGCCTGCAGGTTAACAGGCAATGAGCCAACGCTGCTTCCAGTGGCAAGAGCGGTGGCAGCAGGGGAAAAGATATTTTTCCAAAAGCGGGCCACTCCTCTCCGTCCCCCGGCAATAAAGGCATAAAGCGTAAAGCCGATCAGGAAATAAAGAATGGCAGCAGGGTAATAGACGATTACGGCACGGGCATAATCTCCGAGAAGTTCAGGACCGAATACGCCTATCAGTGACGCAAAGTAAGCGCCAAGTCCAATGGGTGCATAATACATGACAAGATTGATCAGCCTCATAAAGACTTCTGAACCGCTGACCAGAAACTTTGTGAAAGGGCGTCCTTTTTCACCAGAAAGGCCTGAAGCCACCCCAACCAGGACTGAAAAGACTATTAAAGCGAGCATATTCTTGCGGGAGAAGATTTCAATAAAGTCAGGCACAGTAAAGGTTTTGACCAACTGATCGGGCAGGCTCAGCTCTTCTGTATTTTCCGGCTGTGTCAGAGGGATGTCAGTCCCCTGGGCCGGCGGGAAGGCTGTTACCGCAACCAGCATTACAATAGAGGCAATAATGCCTGTAGCAATGAATACAACCATCATGCTGCCCATGATTTTTCCGAGCCGCTTCATGCTGTTCATATTGGCGATAGCCGATGAGATTGTGAAAAAGACGAGCGGTACTACTAACATAAATAAGAGATTTAAGAATAAGTCCCCAAGCGGCTTGATTACTTCCGCTTTTTCTCCGAAAACGAACCCGATAATGCTTCCAATGATAATTGAAGCAAACAGGATAATGGGAAAGCGGTATGCTTTTAATTTTTCCTTCATTTAGGTAACTCCTTTTGCAAAAAAAATTGAGATGATGCCCATAGGATATGGGTGAACCTCTACCATTCTACCCGAAATGGAATGGATATGACAGATTGGGAAATGAACAGGTATTTTTTTCATTCAAAGGATCTGCCATTCAGAAGGCGGACCGGGCTTGTTTATACAACAAAAAAAAGAGAGCCATCACAGCTCTCAAGCCTGCTTCGGCCCTTTTTTCGCAGGTATCCTGTCATTCTTTAAGTTTTTGTCATTGATCTTTGGCTCTTTATTTTGGCGGAAGTTTGAGATATTTGAACGGTGCAGGATGATCAGAAAGATTGTAAAAAAGAAAAATATAAGTTCATGGGTCCAACCGGGCTGAAATAAAGAAAAAATGAAAAGGGCAATTCCGACAGAGATTGAACCGAAAAATACATATTTTGTTGCATAAATGACTCCGACAAACGCTGCATAGGCCGCCAGAAACATCCAGGCATTGGCAACCAGCAGCACCCCTGCGGTTGTTGCAATGGCTTTGCCCCCGCGGAAGCCAGCGAAAATAGGGAAGCAGTGGCCCGCAACCGCAATCAGTCCGGTGTAGAGCGGATCCAGGTCAGTATGAAGAAGGAGAGGCAGACCTGCGGCAAGTGCCCCCTTGCCTGCATCAATGAGAAGAACGGCAATCCCGGCCCGCTTTCCAAGGACCCGGACGGTGTTGGTTGCCCCGGGATTATTGCTGCCATGCTCGCGTATGTCGATTTGGAACAGCCACCTGCCAATCAGAAGGGCGGTTGGAATCGAGCCGATCAAATAGGCGGCTGCAAGAATAGCAAAATTCATAAATCCTCCTTTCTGCCAGCCTTACAGCAGAAATAAAGTGAGAGAAATTGTAATTGCTTTCATTCTACCATATAATGAGCATACCCCGATTTAAATTCCTAATATTTTGAAAAAGGATGTGGCGGAATGGGTATTGTTGATTTTGGAAACAGGGCAAGTGAATATGCACGTTCCCGGAACGATGTTCCAAATAGTCTGTTTGATAGCCTTCATCTAAGAAATATTAATTTTACCGGCAAAAAAGTGGTTGATCTGGGCTGCGGGACAGGAGCGCTGACTAGGAGGCTGATTTTCCGCAAAGCAGACGCTGTCGGAATCGATCCCTCAGAAAAGCTTCTACAGGAAGCCGCCGGGATCAGCCGGGACAAGTATCTTGAAATCCCTTATAAAAAAGGAACTGCAGAAAATACAGGCCTTGACGGGGCTGAGTATGATATGGCGACGGTGCTCCGTGCCTGGCACTGGTTTGACAGGGAAGAAGCCCTCAGGGAAATCACCAGGATTCTTAAGCCGAAGGGTCACCTGATTGTGGCAGATACAGGATTCAAGACAGACCAAAGGCTTGTGGAAATCACTTTTGATTTTTTGAAGAAAGAAGGAGCAGAGCTTAAACCTGCCGGAAGCAAGGCAGAGTCAAGCCAAAGAATCAATGGATTTCCTGTAGAGTGGTTCCGTGAGTGGGAAGAGGCAGGGTTCGGGCTGAAGGATTTGTATGCGCTTCCATATGATGTCCATTTCACCAATGAAGAATGGCTGGACAGAGTTGCTTCTTTATCCTATTTGGCGGACCTCTCAAAAGAGGAAGGAGATGGATTGCTGCAGCGCCTGAAAGAAGAGCTGGAGGCACACTATGGGGCCAGTGCCTCACATGAGATTGCGCATTTCTGCACTATAGCTATTCTTCAGGAGGGAATCCGGTAAAGTGACTGATGGAGGACATTCAGTACAGAGCGCTTTTTCAAACCGAAATGTGCATATGCCATTCTTTTCGCTTATAATAGATTCATATAGTGTTTGAGAGGAGAATGACCATGGCAGGGAACAGCAAAAAGTCTGAATGGATTTCATGGGCCAAATCGATTGCCCTCGCGCTCGTCATTGCGTTTATTTGCCGCCAGTTTATATTTGCGCCGGTGACTGTCCAGGGCGATTCCATGATGCCGACCTTCCAGAATCAGAATAAAGTGATCGTGACCAAGCTCAGCAAGATTGAGCGTTTGGATGTCGTTGTATTTCATTCGCCTGATTCCGAGGATGATTATATAAAAAGGGTGATCGGTCTGCCAGGGGATGAAATTTCTGTGAAGGACGACCAGCTTTTTGTGAATGGGAAAAAAGTGGATGAACCATATCTGGCTGAAAACCGCAAGGAAGCGGCAGAGTTCGGCATTGAGCATCTGACAGAAAATTTTGGACCGCTTGTCGTGCCGGAGCATCAATATTTTGTGATGGGCGATAACCGTTTGAACAGCAATGACAGCAGAAGCTTTGGATTCATTTCTGATGAGTCTGTCGTTGGGGAAGCCAAGTTCCGCTACTTCCCGCTCAATCGGATAGGAAATCCTGAGAAACCATAAAAGAAGGAGCCCGGCTGCTAATTACCGGGCTCTTTTCCTGTCACTCGCTTTTTTGATCCTTTAAAGCTCCTTGAACGTGATAAGGATTGAGATCAATGTCCGTATCATGCCCCAATGCCAGCTTTGCAAGCTGCTGTCCAAGAAACGGCCCCATCGTCAGGCCGGAGGCGCCAAGACCGTTGGCAGTGAGCAGGCCTCCCCACCCAGGGACAGCTCCGATGACCGGAAGGAAGCCGGGAGTAAAGGGGCGGAAACCGACCCTGGCTTCTATCAGACTGGCATCCGCCAGGCCGGGAGCTGTAGAGAGGGCTTTTGCAAGGACCTCCTGCATGCCTCCGGCTGTGATTCTCGCATCAAAACCGGATACATCATTTTCATGAGTTGCCCCTGCAACAATCCGTCCGCCGGTAAAGGCAAGCAGATACTGGTCACCGGGGGGCATAAGGACAGGCCAGCTGTCAGTTGCTTCATCCGGAAGCTTTAGGTGGGCAATCTGGGCCTTCTGATAGCTGACATCCATTTCAATGCCGAGCGGCTTGAATATTTCCGCTGCCCATGCGCCGGCACAGACGATGACAGCATCTGCCTCCCATTGTTCTTCACCGGCAAGGATGCCTGTCACCCGGTTTCCTTCATAGATCAGTGAAGCATCCTTCTCGAGAAAGACTGCCCCTTCCTTTTCTGCCGCACGGATCAGGGAATCCCTCAGTGCCCGTCCGTCTACCCGGGCGGCTCCGCTGACCTGCACTGCTGCAAACTCTTTATCAGCCGGAGGGAAAGCCTCAGCTGTCTGTTCCCGGGTAAGAAGAGTGACTTCCCCGATTTCCGGTGCTTCTTCCCTCCGCTTCAATGTCCGCTCTTCCGCTTTTTCAAGCTTATCGGTTTCCTTGTGCAGGATAAGGGCACCAACCCTGCTGTAGCCTGTATCCGGCTCGCCGCGTTCCTCAAGCTCCTTCACGAGCTCCGGATAATAGCGTGCCCCCGCTTTAGCAAGCCGGTACCAATCTTTATTGCGCCTCTGCGATACCCATGGGCAGACAATGCCGGCAGCAGCGGCAGTAGCCTGTCCTTTTTCATTCCGGTCCGCCAAGATCACCCGGTTCCCCGATTTTGCCAGGTGGTAGGCAGCTGAGGCGCCCAATATCCCTGCACCTATCACAATATATTTTTTCATAGCCTGCATCCTTTATAATGGAATTTAGTTATAGTATACCGTCCTGTCGGCTTAATTGTAAAAAGTGCATAGAGCATCTTTGTGGAATCTGGCAGAATATGTATTTTTGTGTGATATAATAAAAGCATCCTTACAAGAAAGCAGTGACAATAGATGAAAAAACTCCTCATGATCGGCCTTGCCGCAAGCCTTCTTGCAGGCTGCCAGAATATGCAGAGCGGAAAACTGGATACAGATAATCTGAAAAAAGTGGAGATGGCCGACGTGGATAAAGAACAGGCCAAAAAAATTCCTGTTACATATGAAGCGCAGACTGTTGAAGAGGGACTCGATGCGCTCCCGTTTGAAATGAAGCTGCCGAAAAAGCTGCCGTTTGATGGGGAGGGGTTTCAGCCGCCGGCTATTATGGATATGAACCATACCGGAAAACAAATCAAGGCGGAATTCAAGGCCATTCCAAAAAGCAAAAAAGAGGATTACTTGCTGATGGTTTCTGCTGATTACCCGGTCGAATCCTCCGAGCAGCCCAATTCCGAACCAGTGGAGCTTGAAGGAGGGGCAGAGGGCATGTATCAGGGAAACACCTTGTCCTTTCTGCGGGATAAGGTTCAGTACACCATTATGTACAATAACAAAGCCATTCCGGAAGATCAGCACAAAAAAGAGCTGACTGAAATGGCCAATGAGATGCTGAAGTAGTTCGCTTAGCAGGCTCCTGATATGGTATGCTAATGTTCATGTGCAAGCCTTGCTGCGGACCGTGTGTTGGCAGGAAGAACGCTTCACAGTTACATGGGAGCTGATTATTGATGACCAAAGCAAAAAAAGGAAAAAGCGGCACTGGCAGCGGAACTGGAAAGAAAGGGTGGAACCGCTGGCAGGCGGGTGCCAAAAAAGCAAAAAGCGCCAAGCCATATAAAAGCAAAGGCACAAAAAATCAAGGGAAATCCGGGGATTCCGGCGGGAATGACTAAGGATGGGGATAAGAGCCAGGAAGTTCCTCTGGCTCTATTTTATTTGTTCATAAAGACCACTGCAGTTATTTGTAATCCTGCTGATCCTCTCTTCCGTCATTTCCTTCATCAACGCCCGTTGCCCGGTTGAATGCCTGGGAGATGATATTGAGCCCCTGATCCATCGCGTCCATCGACTTCATTTTTTCCCCGACCTTTTTGTCCTTCTTTTGTTCTTCCATAAAAAGCACCTCCTGTGTTTATAGGATTCGATGCTATCCATGGATTATGCGCCTATTCCAGGAAGAAGCTGTTCACAGGCACCTCCGACAGGGCAATATGGGTGACTGTTCCTGCATAAGGTGTAATTTCATTGATGAATCCTTCAATATCCTCAAGCTTTTTCAGTCTCAGCTTGACGAGATAGCAGGCCTGGCCGGCTATACGGGAGCAGAATTCCGCGTTGGGGACCTCAGCTATTTTTTCCCTAAACTTCTGATAATCTCCTTGCCGCAAGGTGACTTCTACAAAACATTCAATCCCATATCCGAGTTTTTTATAGTCAATGGAAATGGTGTATCCTTTGATGATTTCCTCACTTTCCAGGCGTCTGACGCGTTCTGTGACTGAAGGGGCTGAAAGGTTTACTTTCTTTGCCAGCTCCCTCATTGATTGCCGGCCGTTTCTCTCCAGCTCCTGCAAAATACGCTTGTCTGTCTCATCGATTATCATTTGTAAGCCTCCTTGGTAGAAACATATTTCATTTGAAACGAGTATCGGTAAAAACTGGTTTCATATTTAATTCATTATTATTTTAATTCCTTCTATTATAAAAGCAGAAGGAGGAGTTGCAAATGCCAAGAATCAAATTGAATGAAAAACAGGGGGAGACCAATTTTCAAAAAGCGCTGGCTTATGTGCCAGAAGTGGCCGCCCTGTATGATGCCCTGTATGAGCAGCTGTGGAATGAGGAAGGAATCAGCCTGGACGTAAAAGAGAAGGTGCGTTTATATCTGGCTAATAAAAATGGATGTGCGACTTGCATGAGCCTCTCGTATACCGGCGGAATGGAACAGAATGAAGCCATCGCTTATGCTGTGGAGCACAATAATTTCTCGGATTTCTCTCATTGGGACCGGAAGCTGTTTGATTTTCTGGAAACCTACAGATCCAATCCGCGGCTCTTAAAAGACTCGGATTTGGAGTGGCTGAAAAATTCCTATGACGAAAAGGAAATCATGAAGCTGCTGGCACTCATCAATCTTTTTGACGGCTATCATAAAATGATTGTCAGCCTTGATTTATACGATTTTTGTTCTTTAGGGAAGGAGGGTGCCTGATGGCTGTTCTGCTGTTGGTTGATATCCAGAAGGCCTTCGAGGATCTTTCCTGGGGTGAGCGGAATAATCCTGGTGCGGAAAAAGAAGCTGCAAGGCTTTTGAAGCATTGGAGAAACTGCAATCTGCCGGTGATTCACGTCCAGCATACCTCTCAAAGCAGGGAGTCTTTATTTTTCAAAGGAAGCATCGGCCATCAATTCAAGGAAGAGGTGAAGCCTGCAGCTGGGGAAAGCATTATCCAGAAAAGCGTCAACAGTGCGTTTATCGGCACGCCCCTTGAAGATTTGCTTAAAAATCTAAGAAGCAAAGAGCTTGTCATTGCCGGGCTTACCACACCCCATTGCGTTTCAACCACTGTCCGGATGGCAGCTAATCTCGGCTTTTCGGTCTGGCTGCCGGAGGATGCCTGTGCATCCTTTGAACGGAAAGGCCATGACGGCACCATCTTCTCTCCCGGTCATATTCATCAAACAGAGCTTGCCATCCTCCATGGGGAGTTTGCGGAAGTGTGTACTACTGAAAAAGTATTAAAGGAATTCCCGGCCTGAAGAGCCGGGATTTTTTGATTCCAGTGGGATCCGGAATGGGGGATGATAGAATGAAAAGGACTTTTAATTTTTTTTTTTTAAAACCTGTAGGGGTCTTTTATCCCGGTTTCGTCTATTACGTTGGAAGCTGCCAGAAAGGGGGAGAGAGAGATTAGCGACCAAGTTCTTATCCAGCAAGCGAAGAGCGGCAAGGAGCATGCCTTCCGGCTCCTGGTTGAAAAATACAGCAATGATTTGTTCCGGACAATCTTTGCAGTATTAAGGGACCGGAAGGAAGCGGAAGATGCCGCTCAGGAAGTGTTTATAAAAATCTATTCCTCTCTCCCCCAATATGAGGACCAGGGCTTTAAAACCTGGATCACCAGAATTGCAGTCAATCATGCTATTGATGTAAAAAGAAAGAGGGACCGGCGCAGGGAGGATTCCCTTGAGTATGCCGGATATGAGCTTCACGGCACCCAAAAAGAGGCTGTAGAGGCCGAAGTTATGAATAAGGAAAGGCGGAAGCGGGTGAGGGAAAAGCTTCACCAGCTGCCTGATAATTATCGAGATGTAATCTATGACTTTTATATAGCTGAAAAAAGCTATCAGCAAATAGCGGAAGAACAGAATGTCCAGGTGAAGACTGTGGAGACAAAGCTCTACAGAGCGCGCTTATGGATGAGGAAGCACTGGAAGGAGGATGATTTCTCATGAAGCACTTTACGTATGAAGAGTGGAAGCGGTATGCGAATAATGAACTGGCAGAGGCGGAAAGGGAAGTTTATGAAGATCATCTGTACAGCTGTGATGAGTGCCTCGACGTCTATCTGGAGGCAGTTGCGGTAACAGAGCTGCCGCAAATGGAAAGCGGCTCAGGCTTCACTGATCTGGTGATGGCGCAAATCTCAGCAGAAGCATTAGAGCCTGCCCAGCCTCCGGTTTATGAAGAAAAGAAGCGCAGGCCATTCTACCAGTCGCCGCTGTTCCACTACTCCCTTGCAGCGGCAATGACCATCCTGCTCATGACGACCGGTGTTTTCCAGTCAATCACCCAGTATGCTGGAGCTGTTCAGGATCCGGATTTCCAGGAAAAGAAAACATCTGTGACAGAAGGGCTAGTGGATAAAACCTTTGCCTGGATGGATACGATCGAGAAGAAGAATAAGGAGGCAAATAAATAATGAAGAAAAATCCGATTATCGCTTTTCTTTTAGCTTTTTTCCCTGGGGGAGGCCTGCTTTATCTGGGAAAGACCCTTAGAGGTTTATTTTATACAGCAGCTGTGTTCGGGCTGATGATCTTAACAGTGGCTTTGATCAGCATGTATGTTTACGGGGACGGGGCAATCATATTTGCACTGTTCGGCCTGCTGATCTATTTCGTCAACTTTATTGATACGGCCATCACTGCATCAAAGCTCTACCAGCAGGGCGGCACAGCCTTTACGGATGGCAGCGGGGCTGCCGGATCAGCTAAGCCGGCAGCAAGCCAGGAGTCGGAGCGCTTTTTTACCATCATCCTGTCCTTTGTGCCTGGGCTTGGACACTTTCAGCTGGGCCTGATGAACCGGGGTTTAACGCTCCTCACCGCTTTTCTTGGTCTTGGTGTGATGGTGCTGTTTGTGTCGGTGCTGACCCATCGAAGTGAGTTCCTTGTATTCTGGGCGATCCTGCCGGTTATTTGGGTATACGGCTTCTTTGATAGCATCCAGCAGCTGAACCGTAAGCATCGGGGAGAAGAGCTGGTGGACCGTACAATCATGGAGGATTTCGAGTCGAAGCGGGATGAAGGCAAGAAAAGCAAATCTATTGCCACATTCCTGTCCATTTTTCCGGGAGCAGGCCATCTGTATCTCGGACTGCAGCGGCGGGGCATTCAGCTGATGGCTGCCTTCCTGTTCTCCATTTATATCCTGGATGTGCTTAGGCTGGGGATCTTCCTGTTCCTGATTCCGATCATTTGGTTCTACAGTTTCTTCGACGGACTCCAGAAATCATCCCGATATGGAAATGAGCCTTTGGAGGATACGCCGATCATTTCGTATTTCATCAATCATCAGAAATGGGTGGGGATCGGCCTGGTCCTTGTAGGGCTGTACTATCTGACAACAAGCATCGTTCTTCCCGCCATTTCTCCAATGCTGTATAACATGATTGATATAGACATCCGCTATTGGTTTGACCGCTACTTCCAGACAGGCATTGTATGCATCCTGCTGATCGGCGGCGGGCTGCGCCTCCTTCTTGGCAGCAAATCTGTAAAAGAAAAGGCGGTTGATTAATTTGGGCATGGATGAGAAAAATGAAGGGCGGAATGAAGGAATGAGGACATGGCGTGTTGGTACATTTTCCATGGGGGCGGCACTGCTTTTCCTTGGGGTTTTCCTGCTGCTTTCGCGTATGCTTGATATGGATTTCGGCTATGCCATGATGTCATGGTGGCCGATCATCCTCGTAATCCTGGGAGCGGAAATCCTGCTTTTCCTGCTTTTTTCCAAACAGGAAAAGCCTTATTTGAAATATGATTTTCTCAGCATTCTCTTTGTCGGCATTCTCGGCACGGCCGGCATCGGATTTGCGGCAGTCAGCTCAACGGGCATTCTGGATAAATTGGATGATGTTGTGAGCAGGGAAGAACGGACTATGGATCTGCCTGAGTTCACCGAAAAGCTGGATGGAAGCATTAAGAGGGTTATTGTCCAGACCGGAAATTCCCCGATTACTATTGAAGGTGCTTCCGGGAAAGACGTTTCCATGTTTGGCACCTACAGGGCGATGACTGGCAAAAACGAAAAACTGGTTTCAAAGCCCTCAGATTATGTCAGTTCCCACCGGAACGGCGACTCGCTCTATATCACGGTCAAAGAGCTCCCGAATGAAACAGCGGGGCCGTTTGAACGATACGCCTCCACGGATGCCACGCTCCTTATTCCTAAAGGTGTAAAGCTTGAAGTGACAGGAAGCGGCAACACGGTGACCATGAAGCCGAGGGAGCTGATGAGCGACTGGAGTGTTGAACAGGTATCCCATGTCTCCCTTTATATCCAGGAAGAAAGCAGCCTGAAGGTAAATGCCTTTGATATAAAGGATCTTCAGGGCAGCGAGGGAGACTGGAAGGTGACAAAAGAAGAAAAGCCCTCTGCTGAAGAGGGATATGCAGATTCCGGCAGCGGCGGAAAGGATGCGACCTACCAGTCTGGCAGCGGAGAGCACCGGATCAGCATTTCCGGCAGCTATAGTGTGAGTTTGAATACAGCTGCAGAATAAGATGCAAGGCCGATTGGGCCCTGCATCTTTTTGTTATCCTTATACTTCTTGTGCGGAACTGCTTTTGATTGTTTCTTCTTTTTTAGCCTTTGCCCTCATGTACATGCCGATATTCAGGATAACAAGGATGCTCGAAACCATTAAAGAGCGGTCTGTCAGCCCGTCGCGGAAAATATAGCTGGACGCAGCCGCCAGAATAATGAGTGCTGCGAGTAATAAATGGTGCATGATCTTATTTCCTCCCATAATGTCTTTTTCCCAAGTATACAGGCCGGAAATTTCAGCGCTGTGAACAGAACCTTACGGGAACCTTAACAAGGCAGGAATTAACAGCAGGGTGAAAATTGGGTATACTGAAAAGACTCATACTCTTACATAACGTTGGTGAAATATGAAGACATTTATTGAAAAAGTCCTGGAGCGGTTATCTTCCGCGCAGCTGATTGTTCTGTTCTACTTATTTGCTGTTATTCTTTCGGCTGTACTGCTGGAGCTGCCGATCACCCTGAAGGAAGGCGTTGAACTGTCCTTTATAGATGCTTTTTTTACTTCAGTCAGCGCCATCAGCGTCACGGGCCTCTCCACTGTGAATGTCAGCGAGATCCTCAGTGTGCCAGGCACTTTTATCTTTGCTTTTATCCTGCAGTTCGGCGGAATCGGGATTATGACGCTTGGCACTTTTTTCTGGCTGCTTGTTGGAAAGAAAATCGGGTTAAGAAAAAGGAAGCTGATCATGACCGATCAGAATCAGTACAATCTTGCTGGACTGGTCATGCTTATCAGGCGTATTCTTGTTATCTTTATAACCATTGAATTAATTGGCGCCATCATTCTTGGCTTTCATTTCCTGAGGTATTTTCCTACCTGGCAGGAGGCGTTCCTTCAGGGATTCTTTGCCTCTGTCAGTGCAACGACCAATGCGGGTTTCGATATTACAGGGCAGTCCCTGATCCCGTTTGCTGATGATTATTTTGTGCAGCTCATTAACATCATCCTGCTGATCGTCGGGGCCATCGGCTTTCCTGTATTGATTGAGATACGAGAATTTATACGGCATCGCGGTACGATTCCGTATAAGTTCACCCTTTTTACCAAAGTTACGACCGTGACCTTCTTTCTGCTGGTTGTACTGGGTACTGCGTTTATCTGCCTTTTTGAATATAATCATTTCTTTGCTGATAAATCGTGGCATGAATCCTTCTTCTACGCGCTGTTCCAATCTGTATCAACCCGGAATGGGGGGCTCGCAACCATGAATATCAGCGATTTTTCAGAGCCAACCTTGTTCTTTATCTCTATCCTGATGTTTATCGGCGCCTCTCCCAGCAGTGTCGGCGGAGGAATCAGGACAACTACCTTCGCCATCATGGTGCTGAGCATCTACACATATGCCAAGGGCAATACGCATATCAAAGTGTTTAAAAAGGAAATCATGCAGGAGGATGTAATCAAATCTTACATTGTGTTCGCAACCGCTATCCTGATTTGCAGCCTGGCAGTCATCCTGCTCACCTTCACTGATCCGAAGTTCACCTTTCTGCAGATTGCCTTTGAGGTGGCTTCTGCATTCGGGACAACCGGCCTTTCCATGGGAATTACAGCGGATCTGACGGATGCAGGGAAAATCATCATCATCCTGCTGATGTTCATCGGGCGGATCGGCATTCTGTCCTTCCTGTTCCTGATCAGGGGAACCCCGAACAAGGAAAGATATCATTATCCGAAGGAAAAAATCATCATTGGATAACATACAGCAGCCTGCTTCGAAAGCGGGCTGCCTTTTTTTGTTCATGAATGGGATATCTTTTCAATATATAAATATATACAATGGGGGGGATTGGAATGATTATAAAAGCGATAGATCTTGGGCTGATGTCAGAGCATTTAATGGTGCATAAAGGTGTCCTTGGAAAGCTGGAGCTGTATTTTTGCCTGGCGGAGGATGAGAGGCTCAAACAAATACTGTATGAACAGGCTGTGGTGATGAAAAACCATGTACATGTGATGATCAAGCTGATGAATCCAGAGACAAATGAAGGAGTGACTGCAGCCGCCCTTCAGGAACTGAAACCATTAGAAATGGTATGTACTGATACAGAGGGCAGGTTGAGCGATCAGGAAATCGCCCTGGAAGCGAGAAACACGGCAAAGTCGATGGCCGGCACCAATTTCAGCTCGGCACTTGATATGAAAACCCCGAATGTCCGCCGCATTCACATACAGATGGCACTTCAGCAGACAGGGATACAGGAAAGATACAGTGAACTGATTAAGGAAAAGGGCTGGGAATACGCCCCCGATTCAAACAGAGGGGAGCAGGAAGAGGCTGCCCGCCGATTCAAAGAGCTGTTTAGAGAATAAGGCCTGCTGCTCTTCTAAAATCCACCATCTTACCGCATAATGGCTGTTTGGGAGGTAGGCGATCTTCAGCTTCCTTCCCTCCAGCCGTTCTTCATAATAGCTTCGGCTGATATCCATGGAATACACGTCCACCATCAAATCATCAAAAATAAGCTCCATTACAAACTCGGTGCCTGTTTCGGGATCATCGTACTCTGCCTCATCTGGAACACCTTCTACAAACAGGAACTCTTTATTTTCATAGGCATCCTTATCCTTGTAGAGCAGATGGGCTTCGTGTATGAAATATCCCCCGGATGCGAGGAAGACTATGGTAAAAAGAGAGATAATAATTCCCCCCGACCAGCTTTCTGCAGTCCATACTAAAGCCAGGAAAGCAAGGCCTGCGCAAAGGCATATAGAGACAGCAATAATTAAGCTGAGTACCTCCGACCAGAGGAAATCGTTAATCAATCCGGACACACCCCAAAGAATGAGCGAACAAATCAAAAAGAAAAGGCTTCCAATGCCAGAGATTGCAGTCAGCCATTCCAGGACAGACTGCGGCCTTTTAATTTTTTTGTTTTTGAAGTTCAGCTTCTTTTTCTTCATATAAACCTCCATCTGCCTTTTTCTTTTTATACGTTAAAAAAGGAGAGAAGTTTCGTCAAGAAAAGCAGAAGGCATTCAGGGAGATCCGGAAAGCAAAGAGCGCCAAATCAGGACTCTATGCATTTTAATCAAGTAAAAGATAAAATGTTTGAATTTTTAGATATATATCCTTATAATTAAATAAACTAATTGGTTTATTTAATGGGGAAACAGGGAAACACAATGCGGTTGTTTTAAGAAAAGCGGGTGAGAAAGATGAGCAGAAGAAGAATCTCAAGCGAGATGAAGAAAACGAGCAAGAGCATCCATATGGAAGAATGGATATGGGAGCTTTCCGGGCATATCCAGCCTTGCCGGTCAGGTGCGATTAAGGAGCTGTTCTTAGATAGAATCAGAACAGAACTGGTGAAAGAGGGGCTGATAGGTGAAGATGCTGTTATTACCAAAGAGCATGGGGAACTTTTTGCAGTGCTGATGGAGAAGCGTGCAAAAAGCTGCGGATAGAAAGGATTTTGCGTGATGGAAAACTATTTTACAGGAAACCGGGTCAGTCTGCGGCCTTTTAGAGAAGGAGACAGCACCCATATTTATCAGGCCCTCCTCGATCCTGAGTTCAGGAAGCTTACAGGGACACAGACCTTTTTTACAGAAGACAGCCTTGAAAAAGCCTATAAGAACTTTGCTGAAGACAAATCACGGATCGATCTTGTCATAACAGACAAAGAGACAGGAGCTGCGATAGGGGATCTGGCTCTGACGGAAATTGATTATATCAATAAAAATGCCAGCCTCAGAATTGCTCTTTATAAAAAAGAGCATTACGGAAAGGGGCTTGGAACGGAGGCTATTTCGCTTCTGCTTCAATATGCCTTTGAAGTGCTCAGCCTTTACCGCGTGTATCTCAATGTGTATGAGTATAACAGCCGGGCCATCAGGGCTTATGAAAAACTGGGATTTGTAAAGGAAGGGGCTTTCAGGGGAGAACTGCTTTGGAATGGAGTCCACTACGACAATCTGATCATGGGCATTCTCAGGCATGAGTTCCGTCCTATGAGCACAAACAGGGAGGGGAATTGAGTGCCTCCGATTGTATCAGAGGAGTATAAACGGAATAAGAAGAAGGAGATTTTGGCCAGTGCGCTGAGATGCTTCGCCAGGAAAGGCTTCCAGGCTGCATCCATCGACGACATCGTTGCAGAATCAGGCATCAGCAAGGGTGCCATCTACAACTATTTTAAAAGCAAGGATGATATTTATATCACACTTATGATGGAGCAGACGGAGGAAGCTAATGACCGCCTCCTGAAGGAAATCGAGTCACTTGATTCCGCCGGTGCCAGGCTTTCTTATCTTTTTGACCGCTACAGCCGCTCAAGGCCGGATAAAGACATGAAAGATTACATCGTCGTCCATTATGAATTTACACTTCATTCTTCGCGGAATGAAGAGATCAGCAGAGTGCTGAAACAGCGCGGCAATCAATTCTTCATTAACCTCATCCTCAAAATTGTGGAAGAGGGCAAGAAATCGGGAGAGTTTGCACCTGAAACAGATTCCCGCCTTATTGCCAATATGTTCTGGGTGGTGGTTGACGGAACGAATATCCAGCGCATCCTCTTTGATGATTTTCCTTCAGATAAAGTTTTTCAGACGTTTAAGCAGTTTATGATGTCGTATATTAAGAGTGGATGAGGCTGAGAATTACCTCACCGGTATATCCCTGAAAATCTGCCGCCGGCAGGTTTTTTATTTTTTCAGCAGCTGATGCAGAGAGAGGATAATTATCGCCAAAAGGGGTATAATGCCAAGGTGCATAATCGAAAAAATTAAGGGTAAAATTATGCTTTTCAAACTGTATGGTGTTAAAATTATGAAGGAAGCTTATTTCCTATATTAAGGAAAAAGTAATGGACAGTTTTGAATTGAGCGTCAATTTTATTAATAGGATGATGGGTATGAAAAGAGCAAGAATCATTTATAATCCAACCTCTGGACGGGAAATTTTCAAGAAGAATCTCCCTGAGGTGCTGCAGAAGCTGGAGGAAGCGGGCTATGAAACCTCGTGCCATGCTACAACCTGTGAGGGTGATGCCACTAAGGCGGCACGTGTAGCTGTGGAACGGAAATATGATTTGGTCATAGCAGCCGGGGGAGACGGAACGATCAATGAAGTGGTCAATGGGATGGCCGAGCAGGAGTACCGGCCGAAGCTTGGCATCATTCCGTGCGGCACAACCAATGACTTTGCCCGTGCGGTCCATATTCCCCGCGATGTACAGGCTGCAGTTGATATCATCATACAGGGCGATACGATTCCTGTTGATATCGGCCGGTTCAATGATAAATATTTCATTAATATAGCCGGGGGCGGAAGGCTGACCGAGCTTACGTATGAAGTGCCGAGCAAGCTGAAAACCATGCTGGGGCAGCTGGCCTATTATCTGAAGGGCATTGAAATGCTTCCTTCGATCAAATCCACGGAAGTCAGCATTGAATACGATGGGAAGCTGTATGAAGGTGAAGCCATGCTCTTTTTGGTCGGGCTTACCAACTCGGTTGGGGGCTTTGAACGCCTGGCCCCGGATGCGTCGATCAATGACGGGCTGTTTTCCTTGCTGATCCTGAAAAAGACGAATCTCGCCGATTTCATCCGGATTGCCTCCATGGCAGTAAGAGGAGAGCATATCCATGATCCCCATGTCATCTATACACAGGCCAACCGGATAAAAGTTACCTCCAAAGAAAAAGTCCAGCTGAACCTGGACGGAGAATTCGGCGGATTGCTTCCTGCTGAATTCGTCAATCTTTACCGCCATCTTGAAGTATTCGTGCCAATCGATAAAATCCGCAAGGAAGACCGGCCGTACGAAACTGTGGAGGAATAAGAAACAGGGAAGAGAGCTGGTGTCTCTTCCCTGTTTTTTTTGTTTTACAAAAGGCGCGGAAAAGCTCCCGCGCCTTGTCTCATCTTATTTATGCTTTATGCTTTATGCTTAATCAAATCAGTAATTGCGTGGTAAATCTCCATTCCCTGGTAAAGAAACAGAGTAGACGCCGTTAATGAAAAAGCGCCGATCATTAAGAATCGAATCCACATAATATTGTCCTCCTTATTGTTTGTTTAGCTTTAGCTGAACAATGCAGGAGAACGGTCCACATAGTTGGACTGATAAAAGACGCTTTTCAGGAAAAAATGATGAAGTGCGAAAGCAAGATGGCGGACAGCCAGGAATACCATGATAGCTGCCAGCAGGATAACAGTGGAACTGCCGGGTAATGCGGAAGGTTCGTGCTTTTCATCCGCAGTCAGCTGGAATGATTCCCCGGTTTCTCCGAGAAGGGCTGCCTTGCTTTCATGGACGGGCTGGTGATCCTGATGGATTGGCTGATAATGAACGAACAAAAATGACAGGATTGTCATTAAAAGCAGTGCTGAAACAGCTCTCGCCTTTCTCATCTTCTCACACCCCTTCGCCAAATAGAATATTACCATCATATCGCCTTTGTTCATGTTTTAAAACAAAAAAGTTTTGACAAAATCCCCAGTTTTGACGCGATTTGGGGATGAAAAGGTTTACTTTGCTGCTGTATCAGGGGTGGGGAAACTTTGTGTGTTTTTTATGTGCTTGCATTTGGTTTTTACTGGAGGAGAATGTGAGTTAGGAGGCGGTTATTTGCGGGATTTAGGATATATTTGCGGGATTTGAATTTTATTTGCGACTTTTTGGATATAATTGCGACTTTTAAGATATATTTGCGACTGTCCTCAGATCGGGGGACTCTGCAAGCAGGCCGCACATTCCGGTTATTAGCAACTTTTCAAGTTTATTAGCAAGTTTCCTGTTTTATTAGCAACTTTTCCCATATACTAGCAACTTTTCGATTTTATTAGCAACTTCTTCAATATATTAGCAACTCCACTCCGCCCAACCTCCAAACCCAGCTCCCCAGCCAACCCCTCATCCCCAAAAATCTCCCTGCCTTCGCTTTCCCCCACCCTTTGTGGTACAATCTTGCTAGTCAATAGAGCCACGGAAATTAACACAGCAAAGGACGAACGTGATGAAGGGTACTGTTCCAGTTCAGAAGAATGATTATATAGATGTAATGTTTGAAGATTTGACGCATGATGGGGCGGGAGTCGCGAAGGTGGATGGCTATCCGCTGTTTGTGCCGAATGGCCTGCCGGGCGAGAGGGCCCAGGTGAAGGTGACGAAGGTGAATAAAGGGTACGGGTTTGGGCGTTTGATGGAGATTTATGAAGAGAGCCCGCACCGTGTCGTTGCTCCCTGCCCGATTTATAAGGAGTGCGGCGGCTGCCAGCTGCAGCATCTCAGCTATCAGGGCCAGATGCTGGCAAAGGAAAAGCAGGTGCGTGATGTGCTTACAAGGATCGGAAAGCTTGAGGACGTGAAGGTTCATCCGGTTCTCGGGATGAGTGAGCCGTGGAGATACCGGAATAAGGCACAGGTGCCGATAGGCGAGCATGAAGGCGGTCTGATCGGCGGCTTCTACCAGCAGCGATCCCACCAGATCATCGATATGAAAGAGTGTCTGATCCAGCAGGAAAAAAATGATGAAGTCGTCCAGACAGTCAAAGAGATCTGCGCCAAGTATGGAGTCAGGGCTTATGATGAAGGGCGCCATAAAGGTGAGCTCCGCCACATCATGGCGCGGCATGGACTTGTAACCGGAGAAGTGATGGTCGTGCTGATTACAAGGACCAATGAGCTTCCGAACCGGAAAAAGATCACCGAGGAAATTGCAGCGAGCATAAAAGGAATCAAGTCGATCGTCCATAATGTGAACCCGAAGAAAACGAATGTGATCTTTGGAGACGTCACCCGTGTCATCTGGGGCGAAGAAGTGATCTACGATTATATTGGCGATATCAAGTTCGCCATCTCAGCCCGCTCTTTTTACCAGGTCAATCCGGAGCAGACGAAGGTGCTTTACGAGAAGGCGCTTGAATATGCAGATCTGTCAGGCGAAGAAAGCGTCATAGATGCTTATTGCGGAATCGGCACCATTTCTCTTTTTCTCGCTCAAAAGGCAAAGAAGGTCTTTGGAGTGGAAATCGTGCCTGAGGCAATTGAGGATGCCAAACGCAATGCGGCTCTTAACGGGATAACAAATGCGGAGTTTGCGGTTGGGGAAGCGGAAAAGGTCATCCCTGATTGGTATAAGGAAGGAAACCAGGCGGATGTCCTGGTTGTCGATCCGCCGCGCAAAGGCTGTGATGAAGCCTTGCTGCAGACGATTCTAAGCATGAAGCCGAAAAAAGTGGTCTATGTTTCCTGCAATCCTGCCACGCTTGCCCGCGATTTGCGGATCCTTGAAGACGGCGGGTATAAGACAGAGGAAGTCCAGCCGGTTGATATGTTCCCGCAGACGATGCATTGTGAAGCAGTGGCAAAAATCACCCTAAAAGATCAATAATCCATAAAACTGAGGCAGCCCCAACCAGGCTGCCTTTTCACATACTTCCAAACACTCTGACCAATACTAAAACGGGTGATGAAAATGGCATGCCGTTCTAGTGATGAATTAAAAAAACTGGTTGAGGAAGCGCGGAAGGAGACGGTGCACGGAAGGGTGGCCGATTATATCCCTGCGCTTGGTAAGGCGGATCCGGGGGATTTATCCATTGCGATCCAATATCCTGGCGGCGAATGCGTCTCTGCCGGTGATGTTGAGGAAAAGATTACGCTTCAAAGTGTGTCAAAAGTAATCAGCCTGGCCTATGTTTTAATGGAAAGGGGCCCTGGTTATGTGTTCGACCGTGTGGGGATGGAGCCGACGGGCGATCCGTTCAACTCGATTGCCAAGCTTGAGACCATGGCGCCTGCCAAACCCCTGAATCCCATGATTAATGCAGGGGCGCTTGTCGTTACACACATGGTGGAAGGAAGTTCTCCTGATGAACGTTTCGAAAAGCTTCTTGGTTTCGTCCGGCGGCTCGCAGATGATGAAACGATCGGCTACTGCCGGGAAGTAGCAGAGTCCGAATTGAGGACAGCCGACCTGAACAGGGCGCTTTGCTATTTCCTGAAGCAGCATGATGTTATCCAGGAAGATGTAGAAGATCTGCTCGACTTATATACGAGGCAGTGTGCTATTGAAATGAACTGCCTGAACCTGGCGAGGATTGGCCTTGTTTTTGCACTGGATGGAAAAGACCCGCGGACAGGCGGGGAAATCATGCCTAGGGACATCGCGCGGATCTGCAAGACCTTTATGGTAACCTGCGGCATGTACAATGCTTCAGGCGAATTTGCGATCAAAATCGGGATCCCGGCGAAAAGCGGTGTTTCAGGAGGGATCATGGGTGCGGTCCCTGGCCGTTTTGGCATTGGCATCTTCGGGCCGGCCCTTGATGAGAGGGGAAACAGCATTGCAGGGATCCGGCTTTTGGAACTGCTGTCGAAGAATTACAGTTTAAGCATGTTTTAATCCAATCATAAAACCCGCTGCAATTACAGCGGGTTTCTGGCTTATGCCGGTTCCTTGATCTGGTCAAAAAATGCCGAAATAAGCTGTTCAAGTTTGTCGGTATCCATCAGTTTGAATAAGCCACTTGCCTTAATGGTTGCCAATGTGCTCTCAATCAAAAACCTTCTCGGATTCTTGGATCTTAGAAGCTCTTCCTGTATAAAATCAAGAAGCTCCACATATTTAGGCTCTTCTTTGTTGATTGCTTTTTTCAGCGTTAGGACCGTGTGGTGGAGATCCTTTTGGAAGCCGGGATTTGGATGTCTGCAGTCTGGAGCCCATTTATCCAGAAGCTCAGGCTGAAACAGCTGGTCTTCTGTACTGGATACCTCCTCAACCATTTTCACAATTCTCTTTACACTGTACTGTACCACCTGGTGGATGCTGGCATTCACTTCATTCGCAATTGTGTGATATTTCAAGTTCTGGTTAAGGATCCCGAGAAATATGATCGAGCAGTCAAGAAGATAGTATTTCTTGCTTTCGCCGAACAGATCGATGAACCGCTGATACAGCCAGCGCAGCATGCGGAGCTGTCCGCGTTTGATGAATTCCTTCAGGTCTTCATCATTTAAGATGTAGACTTCTTCGAAAAGGGCGATCAGCTTATTCGCTCGGTTCGTTATCAGCTGAAGCTCGATCTGCTGGATGAATATATCTATATCGGCAGGATCCTGGCCGATGAGCAGTTCATTGCGTTCTTTTTCCAGCTGGGAATAGATGCTTCTGACCATTTCAATCAGGAGTTCATTCTTAGATGGAAAATAATTATAGAAGGTTCCTTTGGAGATGCCGCTGTACTCCAGGATATCCTGAATGCTGGTGGCCTGGAAGCCTTTATCGATAAACAGCTGGTGTGCCATTTTGATCACATGCTGTTTCCTGTCATTCATAAAATCACCTTTTTTAAGTAGTATACTGCCTGTATAAATTTTATAGTACACCATTTATTATGCCAAAACAAATCCAGTTATTTCAACGGAATTTAATGATTGCAATCTTTGTACCGATGGTATATGATATGTTTTGTGAAACAGGAGTCCAATATATTGGACTTAAAGTATAGGAGGAAAAAATGGAACAAAAAATAAATAATACAGGCAGGCCGCCGTACGGTATGATCGCGGTTCTGATGATTGGCGCCTTTATTGCTTTCTTGAATAATACGCTCTTGAATATCGCGCTGCCTTCTATCATGAAGGAGCTTGAAATCGGCGCATCAACCGTTCAATGGCTGACAACCGGCTTCATGCTCGTCAACGGAATTCTAATCCCGACAACTGCTTTCCTTATTCAAAAATATTCTGTACGCAGGCTGTTCCTTGCAGCCATGCTTTTATTTACAGCGGGGACTGTGCTGGCCGGAACTGCGCATATTTTCCCGGTATTGCTGGCTGGAAGGATGCTTCAGGCATCAGGTTCGGCTATTCTTATGCCGCTTTTGATGAATGTTATGCTGATCAGCTTCCCTGTTGAAAAAAGGGGAACGGCGATGGGTGTATTTGGACTGATCCTCATGTTTGCACCTGCAATCGGCCCTACGCTGTCAGGATGGATCATTGAGCACTATGATTGGAGAATGCTGTTCCACTTCATTACTCCGATTGCGGCTGTAGTTCTGCTTGTCGGATTCTTCCTGCTGAAGGATAAGAAGGAAAAAGTGAACATCCGCCTGGATATGCTGTCTCTTATCCTGTCCAGCATCGGTTTCGGCGGAATCCTTTACGGGTTCAGCTCCGCGGGGGACAAAGGCTGGGACAGCCCGCATGTGTATGTAACCATTACAGTGGGTGTTATCTCGCTGATTATTTTCATCCTGCGCCAGACAAAGCAGGAGCGCCCGATGCTGAATTTCGGGGTTTATAAATATCCGATGTTTGCTTTATCATCAGCCATTACAATGGTAGTCAATATGGCACTGTTCTCAGGGATGATCCTTCTGCCGATCTATGTGCAGACCCTTCGCGGAATCTCGCCTATGGATGCAGGGCTTCTGCTTCTGCCTGGAGCCATCATCATGGCATTCATGTCGCCTATTACCGGCCGTTTGTTCGATAAATTCGGAGGCCGCGTGCTTGCGATCATCGGACTTGCGATCACTGTAGTAACGACTTACCTGTTCTCAAAGCTTACTCTTGATACAACTTATACAAATTTGATCATTCTTTACTCTGTCCGTATGCTTGGGATGTCCATGGTTATGATGCCGGTATCAACTAATGGCCTTAACCAGCTGCCAGCCCAGTACTATCCGCACGGGACAGCGATGAATAACACTTTGAACCAGGTATCTGGCGCGATTGGAACAGCGTTGCTTGTGACAATCATGTCAACGCGGACCAAAACCCATGCTGAAGAGATTGCTGCTGATGCATTGCAGCAGTCGGCAGGGTCAAATGCCGGCGTCCAGCCGACAGAAGCTGCGCTTGCCCAAATGGAGCAGCAGATCGGCATGCAGGCTATGCTTGAAGGCATCAATGATGCTTTCCTTGTGGCAACCTTCATTGCTGGTGTTGCCCTTGTGCTTGCCTTCTTCATCAAGCGTGCCAAGCCGGCTGAAGAACCATCTGAAGCAAAATCTTCACAGGAAAAGACTGCACCAAAGCTGGCTGAAAACTAATAGAGAAAAGGAGAATGTCCATGGGGCATTCTCCTTTTTACATTAAAAAAAGGAAGAGCAGAATCTTCCTTTTCCCTTTTAATATGTTTTTACCACATCATCGAAAGCCCTTCTTGATTTCGGACGCGGATCTTTTGTACGGTAGCCGAATGCAACCATGACGGATATGCCGAAGTGGCCGTCCTCGAGGATGCCTTCCTCCTGGAGCAGTTCATTCATTTTTTCAATATTAAAGCCTTCGATCGGACAGGAATCGATGCCAATCTGGGCAGCAGCTGTCATCATATTAGCAAGGGCGATGTAGGTCTGCTTGGAAGCCCAGTCATACAGCGGACGGTCTCCTTCAAGAAGCTTGAAATCATCTTTCTGGAATTCCTCAACCCGGCCAAGGTATTTTTCGAGTATATCAGAAGGCATATTCAGAACATTGGTGAATTGGTCTTTTAAATAATCCGAATCATACTTAGTATCCATTTTGGTCCGCGCCAGAATGACGACGAAATGGCTCGCATCAGGCAGCTTGCTGTAAGCACCCCAGGAAGCGTTTTTAATTTTTTCCCGAAGTTCCGGGCTTTCAATGACAGCAAAGCGCCAAGGCTCAAATCCGAATGAGCTTGGAGAGAGACGGCCGGTTTCCATGATGAAGCGGAAGTCATCCTCCGGGATTTTTTTATCTGGATCAAATTCCTTTGTTGCGTGGCGGAAATGGTAAGCGTCCAGAATCTCCTGCTTTAATTCTTCTTTATTGCGCATCTCGTCAACTCCTTCTATTTTTTACTCTCATTAAAATTACCATAATCCATTTTTTAATTCATGAAATCGGCTCGGCGGGAAATGGTAATGGAAAAATCTGTTTGATATTCCTCTATTTCCATAAATTATTTGACAGGCAGTGCGGGTACATAACAACTACACCTGAATAATAGAACATCTTGGAAAGGCTGGATGAGGCAGAACATTTTTTGTATGTTTCCAGCAGAGTCCATCGGGTAATTAAAAAGCATATTAAAATCTAAAATTTACAGGAGGTAATCATGATGAATGACAACAAAAAGTTCATTGGAGTATTCGATACACAGGAAGAAGCAATCAAGAAGATTGACGACTTAAAACTCCAGGGCTACGGAGAATCGGATATTTATGCGGTTGCGAAGGATGCCGATGATATCTCTATGGTAAGAGGGCGAACCGGTGCAGAAGTGGAAGGAACGGATGCAGACGGCGGTTCATGGCTGGACAAGTTTATGTCATTCCTGACCGGTGAGGATGAGGTCCGCGGAGGAATGCAGAATATGGGACTGACAGATGCAGAGGCTGACCGCTATTACAGTGATATTCAGGCGGGAAAAATTCTGCTGTACGTTGATAAGGATTATGATCAATACTATGGAGAACGGACACTTGCTAATGAAGCAAACCCTACGAGCCCTGCTGCTCCGACCCTTGATGCCACAGGCTATGGGGCAGTAACCGGTCCGAATAATACAGCAGGTACAGCCGGCATGGCAAACACTGCAGGAATGCGTACAGGCAGACTGACCGACGAGCCGGACGGCTATGTAGAGGGTGTCAAGGCAGATGAATTGACCGGCTCTGCTGATGTAGAGGGTGTCAATTCAGATAAATTGAATGGCTATGCTGATGAAGATGACTTGACTGACGAACAGCGCCTGCGCCTGCGTGAGGAGCGCCTGCAGGTTGACAAAGAGCGCGTCCAGACCGGTGAGGTTCACGTTGAAAAAGACGTTGTAGAAGAAGAGCGTTCAGTTGATGTGAATGTCAGCCATGATGAAGTATATGTAGAACGGCGCAAAGTTGACGGGCAGGCCGTTGATGGAGATGCCGGACCGATTGTCGATGACAATGACGATATAAGAATTCCCATTACTGAAGAACGTCTGGAAGTTACGAAGAAACCTGTCGTGACTGAGGAGCTTGTTGTCGGCAAGCGGAAGGTTGAGGATACAGAGACTGTCAGGGATACAGTCAAGCGTGAAAAAGCCCATGTGGATGGTGCGGATGATTACGATGAAGATGACCGTGATTCCGGCACAGCCTATCTGGGCAGCGATCAGGACGACAGCCTGGCAGACCGTATGGACGATCGCGGCCGCTTCTAATCTGAATAAAGACGAAACAGCCAGCATCATGCTGGCTGTTTTTTCTGTGCAGAATTTTATTTACATTCACATATCGGTGGTATAAATTGGTATATAAAAAGAAAGCGGGTAAGCGTATGGTGAACTTCTATTTATTTGCTTTGATGTGCATTTTTCTGATCATCCTGCCAGGGCCTGATACAGCGGTTGCTACAAGAAATACACTCTCTGCAGGCAGGATGGGCGGACTCAAAACGGCGGCAGGCACATGCTCTGCGCTGGCAATCCATACACTTGCTGCGGTTGCCGGGCTTTCCGCCCTGATTGTCAAGTCGGCTATGCTTTTTTCTGTATTGAAATATGCCGGTGCTGCTTATTTGGTCTATCTTGGAATCAAAAGCCTACTATCAATCAGGAATGGCGGACAGGAACTTGATAAGAACAGCGAGCAGGTGATTAAAGGGAAAACGTTCTTCAGGCAGGGCTTTTTGACGAATCTGCTGAATCCGAAGGTCGCTGTATTTTTCCTGACCTTTCTGCCGCAGTTTGTTGAAGAGGGGACCGCGCCATTTTTCCCATTTCTCCTTATGGGAGCGGTCTATACCATTTTGACTGCTGTCTGGTTTTTCTTATATGTACTCTTAATCCAGCAGATTAGTTCTTTTATGAAAAAACCGAAAACTCAGAAGGCAATCGAAGGGCTGACCGGGACCATTCTCATTGGATTCGGTGTTAAGCTTGCTCTGGAGAAGGCGCTGTAGGCTCCTCATTTTCATTAAAACATGCTATTCTGTAAATAAGATCAGAACAGAAGGGCTGAGTCCATGTATTTAACCATTGAAGAAACGGCAGAATATCTGTCAATGCCAGCTGCTGCTGTCGAAAAGCTTGTGCAGCAGAAAAAAATTCGCGCCATTTTTGACGGCGAGCAGTATCTCATCTATAAAGAGCAATTCAAGACTCATTTGGAACAGATGGAGAAGTATAAAAGGCTGGTCGAGGAAGTACTGAATGAACCAATTCCGGAAGATCGGGATATAAAGGATGAAGACTAAAACAAAGCGCCTGGGATGCCGGGTGCTTTTCTATTTTTAAAAAGCTCTGTTAAAATCTGTTGTTGATAATTTGATCACATGGAAATATAAAAACAGGAAGTCGCCTTATGGAGTGGCCAGCAAGCTTTAAAATAAGCGGAAATTTTCCGGTTAAGCGGAGCAAAGTTGCCCATTTTCCTGTTTTTTGAGTTGATAGGCGGAATTTCTCCGTCTATTTGAGCTGTTTTTAGAGGTTTTAAGAAATTAGGGGGAATTTCTCCGCTTATTTTTCAGCCGGTCACTGATTCCCTCATATCAGGTCAAGGAAGGTTCACTCTTTTATGGCTGGAAGGGAAGAAAAAAATTGCTCTTATGTAGTTTTCCTTTAATGCCGCTCCAATTAGATTATGCACAAACGGTGCAGGTTAGTGTTAGAGGATAAGCCGATATAGAAACAATGAAACTTTTGTTTTATATAAGCGTATTAGTGTGTAAGAGGAACACATTAGGTATTGTCAATGGCATTATTGAAGGAAATTGAGAAATAAGGGGATATTATATGTCACCATTTTCGTTAGGATTAATACTAGGTGCCTTTTTAGTTATAGGGGTACAACAAATTATTTACACTTTAATATGGGTATATACAGGGGAAAATATGGGGATGTTGCGAAACATTAGAACAGCTATAAAGATTCTAAAGAATAAGGAAAAAGAGAAAAGTGGAGAAAGTTATTAAGAAATTGTTGAATGACAACAAAGTCGGGAAAGACTTGAATTTGTCAATCAACTACCGTGTAAAAAAACGTTCAATAAAGACTCGTTACAAATTTAGGATTGAGTCTTATTTAATGAGAATTTGGAACAAAAATTGTAGATATTGTATTATTAAAATTCAATAGTTATTTATGTTAAGATAAACAATTGTGAAAATGCACTTAAACAAACGGGTGCTTTAGTCTACCAAGCAATTATTACAAAATGGAACTTCCACAAATCAGGAAGTTCCATTTTTATTTTTAATCTCACTCAACATTGAACTTTAACAGCCCTATCAATTATGCACCAGCCTGGTGAGACAGAAAAAAGAGAAACTGTGACATTTCGGATAAGTTTATTGTTGTGCTGGAGGGTAAAAAGGAGTATATTTAAATGAGAATGATAATCAATTCTATTGGTTATGAGGAGTGAGCGGAATGAATCAGCAGGAGATTTTTGATGTCACCATTATCGGCGGGGGGCCAGCAGGCCTATATTCAGCCTTTTACAGCGGCCTCAGGGAAATGAAAACAAAACTGATTGAATTTCAGCCGCAGCTTGGCGGAAAAATACATGTTTATCCTGAAAAGATGATTTGGGACGTCGGCGGCCTGACGCCAACTCCAGGTGCAAAGCTGATTACACAGCTGGTAGAGCAGGGGCTGACCTTTGATCCGGAGGTTGTGCTTAATGAAAAGGTGGAAGCGATCTCCCGCGGGGAGGATGGAATTTTTGTCCTTTCCGGATCTTCGGGAAGGCTGCATTACTCAAGGACAATCATTGTCGCTGTAGGCAGCGGAATTCTGAATCCTCAGAAGCTGAACATAGAGGGCGCTGAACGGTTTGAGGTTTCCAATCTGAATTATACGGTAAAATCACTGCAGCATTTCAAGGATAAAAGGGTCATCATTTCAGGCGGCGGCAATTCTGCGATTGATTGGGCGAATGAGCTGGAGCCGGTCGCACGCCAGGTGTATATCGCTTTCCGGAAGGAGAACCTTTCCGGACATGAGGCGCAGGTGTCCCAGCTTCTCGGGAGCTCAGCCATCTGCCTTGGCTGCACGTCTATCACAAAGCTGATTGCCGGTGAAAGCCATGAGGAGATTGAAAAGGTAGAGCTGACCAATTGTGAAACAGGAGAAGTTTCTTATCTGGATGTGGACGAAGTCATCATCAACCATGGCTATGAGCAGGATGCTTCATTATTGAAGAATAGCGGATTGAAGATTGATATTGCCCAGGATTTCTATATTTCCGGGAACAGTTGCAGTGAGTCATCCATTGAGGGTCTCTATGCAGCAGGGGATATCCTTCAGCATGAAGGCAAGCTCAACCTGATTGCAGGCGCGTTCCAGGATGCTGCCAATGCGGTGAACAAAGCAAAGCAATACATCCAGCCGGACGCCGGCAGGGCCGCGATGGTCTCGTCCCATAATGATGTATTTAAGCAGCGCAACCGCAAGATTGTCCAGCAGATGATTAAATAATAGACGTAAAGGCAGGTACCCTGATTTGGGCGCCTGCCTTTTTTTAGTATTCTTGATACTTGATTTCCGTTCCTCTTCCCACATACCATTCATAGAAGTCTGCCGCCATTTCTTTCGGCACATCATCAAGGCTGGAATGGAGGACCGGCTTGGCTCTGTTGACGGTTTCAATTGAAGCAAGTCCGAGCCACTTTTGAAAAAGATTGCTTGTTACGCTGACCTCGATCACCTTTTCCCGTTTAGAAATGAACAGTGAAGTGGATAGGCTTCCGGATTTCATCTGGATGAACTGGCTGTTCAGAGTGTATCTTGTATTCCAGTAATCCAGGATTCTTAACAGGGCTATGATGATTAGGAGGCCAGCAGAAACGAACAGCCAGGCTCTCTCTGTATCAAGGATTTCAGGCTTGAACCATGCCAGCCCTGCAGTGGCCAGAATCCACACCCAGCTTGGCTTTAACAGGCGGATCCAGAAAGACTTCCCTGGCAGCCGCTTCATTTCCCTGGTGACCTCGTATTGCGGCAGGATCTCAGAAATCATTTCATAGGCTCTTTTAACAGGGAGGAACGGATACAATGTGCTGATTTCAGGCGAATCCTCACCGAGGCTTACACCGCCGGCGCTTGTCAGCTTTACTTCTGCAAGTCCCAGCAGCCTTTTGATGGGCGGCTGTTTCACCTCAATAGCCTGCACCCTCTCTTTTAAAATGGAGAATCTGGATTCATCGAGCACTCCCTGGACGATATAGATCCGTTCCTGATCTGAGGAAATTTCATATTTCCCGTATTTAAGATAAGTCCTTGCCACTCCGATCCCGGTCGAAACGAGCAGCAGAAGGATTAGGATGCCAGCAAGAAGAAGACTTGAACCCATCAATGCGGCAAAAAGACCCTGGGCCTGCTCATCCAGGTCAAATACTTCATCGATTTTAAAATAAATGGACACAATGGCGGAAAAAAGGACAAGAAAGCTGAAGGAAGTGAATGATGCTTTAAGGATGTCCTTTTTTCCAGGGGTAAAATGGACGATCCTCCCGGCAGGAAGCACAGGCTGTGCAGTTTTCTCGTTTCCGGCTTCCTGGCCAGCCGGAGGAGCGCCCGCCGGATCCACAAGTGAAATGCCTTCCTCCTGCGGACGGGAAACATGTTCTTCCAGCTTTTCAGCTTCTTCCTTTCGGATGACCTTGAATTCAATCGCTGAATCTGCGCCTGTCATTCCTGTTTCAAACCGGATTGAAGTCAACCCGAATATCCGGTGAAAAAGGGAGGTGCGGTAATTCACATTCTGTACCTTTGAAAAAGGGATGGTCTGATTCGATTTGGTAAAAATCCCTTCTTTTAAATGAAAGGAACTGCCGTCAAGCTTATAGGTGCTTGTCAGCCATTTCAGGACAATTGAAACAGCGGAAACAGCCATGAAAAGGAAGAATACCAGCCTTCCGTATTTAACATACGCAGCATCAGAGCCAAATTTGATGACAAACAGAAAGAAAACGATGAATATGGAACCCTTCACCAGCTGGTAAAGATTCATCAGCATGATAAGCGGGTGATGGCGTTTTTCCTCGATCATTGTTCCACTTCCTTTATTTTGGCGAAACGGGCAATCGTATCCCGCAGCTGCATAGCCACTTCGTCAGGCAATGCAGGAATAGTGTGGGAAGAGCCCATCGTTTCAATCGAGATGGAATAGAGGCCATATCTCCTCATCAATGGTCCCTGGCTGGCAGATACAGATTGGATTTTTGTCATAGGGACCAGCTGGTGCTTCTCGGTAATCGCCCCGAACTTCAGCTTCAGGAATTCCTCGTCCACTCCATACCGCCAATTTTTATAAAGCAGCATCGGCCTGATGATCGACCAGGGAATAGAGAGAACTGTAATCACCACTAACCCGATCAGAATCCAGCCGATCCACTCTTTCCATGCAAAATAATGATCCAGATACAATAGTATGCCGAGAACGGCGAAGGCAATAATGTCGCCGATCATATCGGCCGTAATCCAAACTTTTACCGCGTTTTTTGATAATCTGTTTTGAGGCGGTGCGATCCGCGATTCCAAAAATACCACTCCTGAAAACAATTTAATAGAAAGATTAAGTCCTTATGTTACTTACGTCGAAGGTTCTCATAAAGATTCATTTAATTTTGCGGATAAGAGGGGGATTTTTAGTTTACAGCCTGTTTCACACGAAAAATGGAATGTATCTGTTTTCAAAAGATATTTCACTTGTAAAATACGAACATTATTATAAGTTGACTTTTTATCGTTCGTGTATTAAACTCTTTAATGGGTTGGGGCAATAAATGCCCGCCGAATAATAATAATAGTGACTCTGGATGCTTCCGAGGAAGCAGGACCTTGATTTTATACACATATAAGGAGTGTTTACTCATGGATAATGTATTTGATTACGAGGATATTCAATTAATTCCGGCAAAATCAATTGTGAACAGCAGGACTGAGTGTGATACAACGGTTGAGTTTGGAGGACGCACCTTTAAGCTGCCGGTTGTGCCTGCCAATATGCAGACCATTATTGATGAGCGCATTTCCATTCAATTAGCAGAAAAGAATTATTTTTATATCATGCACCGCTTCCAGCCTGAGAAGCGCCTTGCATTTGTAAGGGATATGAAATCACGCGGATTATATGCGTCAATCAGCGTCGGTGTTAAAGAGGAAGAATACACTTTCGTTCAGCAGCTGGCTGAGGAAAATCTGGTTCCTGAATATATTACAATCGACATCGCCCATGGCCATTCCAATGCAGTGATCAAAATGATTCAGCATATCAAGCAGCTCCTTCCGGGAAGCTTTGTCATCGCAGGGAATGTCGGCACGCCTGAAGCAGTCCGTGAGCTGGAGAATGCGGGTGCTGATGCAACGAAAGTTGGAATCGGGCCAGGGAAGGTCTGCATTACGAAAATCAAAACCGGCTTTGGAACCGGCGGCTGGCAGTTGGCTGCATTAAGATGGTGCGCCAAGGCAGCAAGCAAGCCGATCATTGCGGATGGGGGCATCCGCACACATGGCGATATCGCCAAATCAGTCCGTTTCGGCGCTTCCATGGTCATGATCGGTTCCCTTTTTGCGGGACATGAAGAATCCCCTGGAGAAACAGTCGAAGTTAACGGGAAGCTGTACAAAGAATACTTCGGATCTGCTTCCGAGTTCCAAAAAGGCGAAAAGAAGAATGTTGAAGGCAAGAAAATGCACGTAGAATACAAAGGTGCTTTAGAAGATACGCTGATCGAAATGGAGCAGGATCTTCAGTCCTCCATCTCCTATGCGGGAGGAAACAAGCTGTCCGCCATCAAGAACGTGGACTATGTGATTGTCAAGAACTCCATCTTTAATGGAGATAAAGTATACTAATCAGCAAGCCGCCTGTCCTGGATAGGCGGTTTTTTGCTGCATTCAGAGGATAAAAATAAAATAAGAGGGACTTTTTTGAAACCAAAAACGGTTTGGAATTGTCTAACTGCCAGGAAGAAGGGGGGAAGGAATTGGAGAAAAAAGAAAGAGACCAATTGCTGACAGAAGCCATGGATGAATATGGGCATTACCTGACCCGGCTCGCTTATGCTTTTGTAAAAGACGAAGCGAAAGCGGAGGATATCATCCAGGAGGTCTATATCCGCTATTATCTGAAACTGGAACAATTCGAAGGCCGGTCCAGTGTTAAAACCTATTTATACAGAATGACCGTGAATGAATGCAAAAACTACCTGAAAAGCTGGGGTTTCCGAAAAATAGATTTTTTTAATAGAAAAAGTGTGATGCCTTCATCCGATTTTACGCCTGAAGAGGAAGTGCTGAGGCGGGAAGAGGAAAGCAGGACTTTCCGGCTGATTGACAGGCTGCCGGTCAAATATAAGGAAGTTCTTTGGCTTCATTATTATGCAGAGCTTTCTGTAAAGGAGATCGGGGATATTTTGAAGTGCCCGGCCAATACGGTGAAAACCAGGCTGGCCAGGGGAAGGAAGATAGCTCGTCTGACAATGGGAGAGGAGGAGATTGATGATGCCAAAGAATATTAAACAGGAACTTGAGGACAGCATCCCGGATCATATCACCATGTCAGGCAGGCAGAAGCAGAAAATTTTAACAGAGGCAGCCAAACGCCTCGAACGCAGGCCCCGCCGCACCAGCAGACTCATTCTGCCCCTTGTCAGTGCTGGCGCTATCCTCGGGCTGTCGGGCATACTTGCCGCTCCCTATGTTCAGGAAGAGCTGAAAGAGAGTGAAGTGCGCCAGCAGCTTGACGACTCTTTAGAAAAAGTGACGGTTCCAGACGCAAGCTATCCTTCTTTAATCAACTCTCAATATATTGGGGACACCAAAGAGCTTGTCTACACAGACGGAAAAGGGTTCTATTCCTTTAATAAGGAAACAAAAACAACAGAGACGCTGGTCAAGCCGGAAGAGAAGGCGGGTTTGTATGAATTTGCGGTGAATGAAGATTGGCTTGTATGGGGCAGCAGGAGCAAGCTGTACGCCCTTGACCGTCATACTAAAGAAATTGAAGAGATTCCTGGTAGTGCTGCTGCAGGCGATTTTCAGATTGAAGAGGATAGACTAAGCTACCTTTCGGCTGATGGCCAATCATGGGGATATAAACTGCTGGATTTGTTTACATTTTCTGAATCTAATTTGCATGAGCTCACAGGAGAAGGCACAAACAGCCAGACATCCCGGGATGAAGGACATATTGTCATACCAGAAACCATTATGGAAAATGGTGAAAAGAATATTCATTTTACCCTCTATGACTTAAAAGGCAGGGAAGAGGAAGAGGAATTCACAGTTCCTTATGATCAGGCTGTCAATGTTACACTGACCGATGACAAAATCTATGCGGAGCTTTCAAATGAGGGGAGGTCTCCGGTTTTAGCATACATCAGCCTGGAAGACGGGAAGCTTTACAAAGTAAAGACTCCTCCCTTCGATGCCTATGCCGTATACGAAGATTACCTGGCTTTGAGTATACCTGAAAAAGAAGATTCGAATACGGTCAAGCTGTACAGGATCGTCGATGACGGTGCAAAGCCCCTGCCTGCCTTTGAGCATGTAGAAGAACGGCTGGTCAAACCGAGGTTTACAGCTGACGGGGTGCTTGTGGTGAACGGAGAAGGCGAGGACTTTTCTATGTATCTTCTGGATACAGGAAAAATTAATAATTGAAGGAGAGATTTACTTCAGCTTGGTGCTGAGCAGAGAAAATCTCTCCACCCATTTGTTGCTGGCGCTATAATAATTGTAAATGGGAGATAAAAGAGGAGAGGGGCGGTTTCAATCGATTTGTTTGAATTGTACTATAAAAAATACAATGAAACGGTGCAGGCGGAGGATTATATTGAGTGGGCCGGCGGCTGCCTGGAGCTTGATACACGCGAAATCCTGAAGCTCGCCGGGATGAGGGCACCCTTAAATTTATTTGAAGTGGAAAGCATGTTTGCGGATGCAATGAAAAGTGCTGGATATGAAGCTCCTCCTGAAGAAGAGTGCCTTGAATACCATCTAAAGCAGCTGCATGCAAAGTTATTGATGCCTGCAGAGAATGCCATTGAAAGGGTTAAAGAGATTTATGTCTGTACGGCGCGAAATGGCTTATCAGAAGAACAGATGGATTGGCAGGAGGTCAGCGATGCCATTGATGACTTTGAGTTCGGTGATAATATCCCTGGCTATAACATGGATAAGATCCATGAACTGATCATGACAAACGCCAGGAGGCTCTGGCATACTAAATTCAGCAAAATATCTTTCGGGGATTTCATTGGGCAAAAAATTACTAAAGTCGAGACAGAAGGTCAATTTATAATTGAATTTGAGAAGGGATATCTCAGTATCGAGTGCCCCTGGAGGATACGAAAGGCAGATGGAATTCTGCTGGGAGAAACTGATATACGCTCAAATTCAAGAGAATGGAAGTCTGTCATAGAGCTTTTGGCCGGCAAAAGAATTGAGGATGTCAGGCTGCTGGAGCAGTGTCCGTTTCTTATAGTACAGTGCGGTGACCTGTTCCTGGATTTATTCCATGCAAGTTCTTTTTTCGACGGATGGACCTTGGCTGACGAGGAAGATTTCTATCTGTTTTCCATGCATGGCGGGAGTATAGCTTAACTATAAGAAGGAACAAGAAAAACGGCACCCATCCAGGTGCCGTCTTCTATTATCCGGCTTTCTCAGCCAGCTCCATCCCGTTTTTCAGGCTCTTGAACCTCAGGTAAAAGGCGCATGTCATGACCAGGGACAAGGCCCCGAAGATGACGCTCATATACTGCAGGCCGACCGCATCAAGCAGGAACCCTGTCATAAGGAGGACGATCTGGAAGACCAGGCGGTCGAGCATGTTCCGGAAAGAGAAAAAGCGGCCATGGAAATCCTTTGGCACCCGTGTCTGGAAGATGGTGGCTGCAGTCGGGAAGAAGCAGCCGACCGCAAAACCGAAGATCAGGAATGCCAGGACAGACAGAACAGGTATATCAGCAAAATAAAGGATCAGCTGCGATATGCCGATGATAAAGGAAAAGAAAAACAGGATGCTGTATGGCGAGCTTTTGCCGCTGATTTTTTTTACCGCAAAGGCGCCGAGCATGAAGGCGACTCCCTCAGCAGTATAAATCCACCCTTTAATGGCCGAGCTGTCCTGAAGCTCGCTGATATTGATGACCATCAGGTTAAATCCGCCAAGAAATAACAGCGGGACAAGCGTCAGCACGAGTGTCATGAATACAATCGGAAGCCCCTTGATGACAGGGAAGACCTCTGAAAATCCTGCAGGCTTCTGTTTGGCATCTTCCTGCTTCTCCGGCTCCTTTTTCTCCTCAAAGCTCAGGAAGCATGTGAGAAGGAATAAGCCCAGATAGGCAGCGAGGGACAAGAGATACAGCATGGATAAAGACATGATGACCAGGAATACCCCGGCAACGGCAGTTCCAAGCACACGTGAAAGAGTGGATACATTCATGTACACGCCGTTCAGCTGCAAGAGATCTTTCTCGCCGACTACCATCGGGATGGCTGCCTGGAGGGCAGGGAAATAGAAGGCAGCCGAAATCTGCAGGCAGACGAGGAATACGACCATCCACCAGACTGAGCCGGTGTGGATGGCGATCAGCATAAATACAACGCTCACAGAGCGGGCGAAGCCGGAAACAAGCATGACGGTTTTCTTGCTTGCCTGATCTGTAATCCTGCCGGCTGCAGGACCGACTGCAAGGCCGGCAAGCAGACCTGCTGCAAGTATTAAAGATTTCAAGAAATCTGACGGCACTTTTTCCTGCATAAATTCAAGGTTTCCGATAATTCCGAGCCACAGGCCGAGCCCTGCAATGAACTCCCCTGTCAGTAAAATCCACACATTCTTATTTCTCCACATATCTGCAGCCTCACGTTTCTGAATTATTTCGTTTCTCTAAAGATACTACAGAATTGAAATTTAATGAATGGGTTTACAAAAACTTCTTGCTTTATACAAAAATAAAGAAAAAATTAGAAATGGAAGTCTTTTTGCGCTTGTGCCCTGTCTAACAGATAGAAATAAAAAAAGGGGGTATCTCCTTGGATACAGCAAAGTTCATTAAGAAAGCCAGGAAAGGGGATGATGAAGCTTTTTATGAGCTGATGCAAGCGCACAAAGTGCAGCTGCTCAAAATTGCCTATTCTTATTTAAGAAACGAGGAGGAGGCGCTTGAAGCCCTGCAGGAGGTCACATTCAGGGCATACCGGTCCATCCGCAGCCTGAAACAGGCAGATTATTTCTCCACCTGGCTGATCCGGATCATGCTTAACTACTGCCATGATCAAAGCAGAAAGAAAAAAAGAGCAGCACCTTTGGATCTTACAGAGTCATTGGCGGAAACATACAATTACAGCCAAGCGCTTGAAATTGAGGAAGCATTGGAAAAAATAGATTCAAAGTGCCGGGAAGTTATTATCCTGAAGTATTATCATGATATGAAAATAAAAGAAATCGCGAACCTGCTGGAAAGTCCGGAAAGTACCATTAAAACATGGCTGTATAAAGGGCTCAAGGCTCTTCGTGAGCAGCTGGGTGAAAGAGGTGAAGCCAATGTTCAGTAATGAAGAGAGAGAGCTGGACCGTTCAAGGAAAGAACTCGACCGTTTGATGGTTTCAAATGAGCTGGCAGACCAGGCTATCATGGCTGGAATCAGGCAGGCTAAAGCGGCAGGCAGGAAAAGGAAAAAGTATGCCTCTCTTTTTACTGCCGCGGCCGCGGCTCTCATTTTGCTGTTTTCTGTTAAAGGAGGCAGCACGATGGCTGAGTATTTCTCTAGTTTGCCAGGCCTTGAGAAAGTTATGGAGCTTGTCAGCGGCGACAGAGGTCTGATGGCAGCAGCTGAAAATGAATATATACAAAAAATCGGAGCGTCTGCTGAACATAATGGCATAAAGGCAACCCTGGACTCCGCGATTTACGATGAACAGGCATTGATTCTTTTTTACAGCTATGAGGCCGAAAATAAAACTGCAGATGTTTACACGACAGATATAACCCTGCTTGACCGGGAAGGAAATAAGCTGCCATACCAAGCGAATCATGGGACTTTTTGGACTGCGGACAGAGAAGATTTGCATGAAATCCGTTTTCAGCTGGATGATGCGGCAGATCTTCCTGATGAATTGAGCCTTTCAATGGGGTTCACAGTGAATGACAGCCGCCAGTCTGAATCGGTCGTTCTGCCGTTTGCACTGGATAAAGAGAAGCTGGCTGAGAAAAAGGTGTACAGCCTGAATAAAACAGTAACGGTTGAAGGGCAGAAGATGACTGTAAAGGATGTCAGCATCTATCCATCACAAACAGCGGTGAGAATTGCTTTTGATCCGGATAATACGAAAAAAATCTTTGGGTTTAACGATCTCCATATCGCTGATGAAAATGGGGGCAAGTGGAAGGCCAATCATGTAAAAGATGAAAAAGTGAATGACAACGAAACAGTCATATATTTAGAAAGCAGCTATTTTGCAGATCCGAAAGAATTGTATCTGCGCTTCAACAGCATCCGTGCCCTGGATAAGGATGAACTCATTGTCCGGGTGAACCCCTCAGATAATAAAATCATAAAGGCGCCGAAGGATGGAAAGCTGAAATCAGCAAGTGTTTTTAAAGACGAGCTCCAGCTTAAACTGGAAGCACCTTTCAGCTTTTTGGATACAATGATTTTCATGCATGCAGCGGATCTGGAAGGCCGGACTATTGGAGAGGGGCTGTCTTTTGGGGCAGGCGGTTCGCCAGTCGATAAGGAGATCACCTATTATGTTCCGTATCCAAAGGAAGAAGCCGGTGATCAAGATATCCTTCTCGAGCTTCTTGACTACCCTGCATCCATCAATGGGAATGCAGAAATAAAATTGAAATAAGAAAAGGGGTATCCTCACATCTGAAGGATACCCCTTTTCTAATTACACTGCATCAGCAGCTGACCGTAAAGCATGATCTTTCCTGCCATGCAGGAAATAATACAGCACAGCAGACAACAGGATCAGTGCAGCCATCATGATATACAGGCTGCTGTAGCCTGTTATGGGAATGACGAGTCCAAGCAGGTAAGGGCCGAATCCAAGGCCGGCATCAAGGAAAATAAAGAAAGTTGATGTGGCCAGCCCCAGCCTGTGCGGAGCCGTCAGCTTGACGGCGATCGCCTGTGTGCTTGACTGCATATTCCCGAATCCAAGGCCGATCAGGACACCTGATAGGAGCAGGACAAAGCTTGACCCTGCTGTGCTTAACAGAATCATACCGGCTGCGAACAGGATGAATGCCGGATACATGATATAGTTGGCGCCCTTCAGGTCCATCATGCGCCCTGTAAACGGACGGGACAGCAGGACGGCAACTGCATAGACAATAAAGAAAAAGCTTGCCGCGTCCACAAGATCAAGCTCCATCGCATAGAAATTGATGAAAGAAAGGACGCTGGAATAACAAAATGCGATTGCCAGGGTGATGACCGCAATCGGCAGCGCTTTTGGTTCCACAAAGTCCGAAACCCTGAAGCCTTTTGCTTCTGCGCTCTTCGGAGAGCCTGTGACAGGCGGGACAGTGACAAGAAAGGCAGTCACAAGACTGATAATTCCCAATGCCAGACAAAAGCTGAATATCATTTCAAAGCTTGTATGCTGGCTCATATAAATCCCGATAAATGGTCCGACGGCTGTCGCCAGTGTCGCGCTCATGCTATAGTAGCCGATCCCTTCGCCTTTCCGGGCTGCCGGAATGATCTGCGCAACGATTGTGCCTGTAGCGGTACTGGCCATGCCAAGCGTAATTCCGTGAACGAAACGGTTGGCAAGAAGAAAGGCAACCCCGGCGTGGACAAAATATAAAAGAGTAGTCAGCGTAAAGAAAATCAGTCCGATGAACAGCATTCTTTTGCGGCCGACCAGATCGATATAGCGCCCGATGAACAGCCTCCCGATGAGCGTCCCGATAATAAAGATCCCTGTTACAAGTCCGGCCTGGCTTGTCGATGCATCATATTCATTGACGGCATAGACAGAGATGGTGACCATCAGCAAGTAAAAGACAAGTGTTAAAAAAAAGTTGATGGAGGATACAACGATGAAGTCCTTCGTCCAAAGTTTTGCTTCTGAGCTGTTCAATGTGCTTCCCCCTGTTCCATTAAGTTGCTGCGGATGCCTTCCATGATGCGAATGGCTTCGAGCTGTTCTTCTTCTGTAAAACCTTTAAGGATTCTCTGCTCAAATTCATCAATGGTCAGCCGCACTTCACTGTAGACTTTATGGCCGAGCCCTGTGAGCTGCATCCTTTTTTCACGTCGGTCTTTGCTTGGCACCTGCTCTACAAAGCCGAGCTCCTCCAGTCTGGTGATCGTCCGTGTGACGGTCGGTTTTTCGACACCCTGATAGTGGGAGAGCTCCACAAGAGTGGCTGAACCGAAATTAGCGATATAATATAAAATCGTCCATTGCGCCCTCTGAAGCTGATGCTGTGCAAGAAGCTGGTTAAGCTTATTTTCAAACGGGCGGTAGAGCATCAATAGCTGATGAAAAAATTTCTGAAACGTTTTGATAGCAAACACCTCTATATAGTTATCAATAATAATAGTTACCGTGAGTAACTATAATAATATAACAGAAAATGTCTGCCTCTGTCCAGAGAACAGGCTTTTTTTTACAATTCTAAGGCGGGGCGGCAGGAAAGAGACATGGGGTTTTCCCTTTCTCTATGATAAAATTTTATTATCAAAAACGGACGAGGGGATATAGTTGAACATTCAATTGGACAGCAAAAAAATAAAAGAGGCGTGCGGGCTGGTTTCTTTTAGGAAAGGGGATTCTTTCTACCGTTCCAAAAAGGTAGTGTTCAGCCTGTATGAGCCGGAATATTGCGAGGCAGATGTGATGGCTGCCGAGGATTTCCATGTCATCATCCAGGGGGATGGGAAAGGCGGCTATCATGCGGACTGCAGCTGTCCGAGACTTGCTTCGGTTAAAACAGACTGCCAGCATATTGCCGCCGTCCTGCTGGCCATTCTTGACCATCAGAAAAAGGGCACAGTCCCGTTGGCGGATGTGGAGAGAGCGGGGCATGAGTCGCTGGCGGAAAGTCTGCTGACGATTTTTGAAAAAGAGCATTCCCGCTCAAGCGGGGAACAGCTTCACTTCGAAGACAGACAGCCGGCAGAAGCCTCCTTTTCCTGCATGCCGGTATCTCTTGCGGATGGAAGCACCATGCTGGGAATAGAAGCCAGCATAGACCTGCATCCGGTCAGGGACATCAGAAAATTCCTTATGGATGTAAAAGAAAGAAGCTCGAGTGCAGTTTCCCCCTTCTTTACATACGAACCTGCCGGGCATTATTTTCGGAAAGAGGATGATGCTGTGCTCCAGGAGCTGATGCGGATCATTGAGGATGAGCAGGCCCATAAAGAAGGACAGACTTTAGAAGCTGAATCGTCTATCCTGCTGATCCCGCCTACCTCCTGGAGGCGGCTCCTTTCCCTTCTCACAGCTGCCCCGATGGTTCAGCTCAAAAATAAAGGGCAGGTATACGAAGGCATCAGCTTGCCGGTGGAGCCGCTGCCACTGTCGTTCCGTTTTGAATTGAACGAAGATAAAGGCGGCCGGCTTGTGATGAAAGGCATGGACAAAATCTTAATTCTGCAGGCATATCAGTCTGTTTTGTACCGGGGGATGATCTATCAGCTGGAAAATGAGGACTGCAAGCGCCTGGCGGACCTGAAGGGAATGCTCTCGGCTTCAGGGACAGACCGGATTCCCATACAAAAAGAACAGGTCGGCTTTCTGCTGGAAAAGGTCGTACCAGGATTGAAAAAGCTGGGAGAAGTGCATCTTCCAGGCGGGATCAATACCCAGCTCATCCAGTCGCCGCTGACAGCCAAACTCTACTTGGACCGCCTGAAAAACAGGCTCCTTGCAAGCCTTGAATTTCAGTATGATAATGTCGTCTTTAATCCGCTTGAGGAGAAGGAATTCCATACAGATTTCCTTCTGATCAGAGATGAAGAGAAGGAAAGAAGCATCCTGGAAGTGATGGAGGAAAGCAGCTTTGCCAGAACCGACAGCGGCTACTATCTCCAGAATGAAGAGCTGGAATATGAATTCCTGTACCGGCAGCTTCCAAAGCTTCAGACGATGGTCAAGGTCTATGCGACAACTGCGATCAGGAACCGCATCTTCAGGGAAAGCATTCATCCGCGCATTTCCGTTAAAGTGAAAAAAGAACGGACCAATTGGCTGGAATTCAAATTTGCTATGGACGGGATCCCTGAGCATGAAGTTCGCGGCCTTTTGGCTTCGCTTGAGGAAAAAAGGAAATATTACCGGCTGCGGGACGGGGCGCTGCTCTCCCTTGAATCCAGAGAGTTTGATGAAATCAGACGGTTTTTGAATGAGGTTCCTGCCCAGGATGAGGATCTGGAAGAGGGGCTGAACGTCCCCATGGTCCCAGGGCTCCGCCTTATGGGATCACTGGAGGAAGGGGAGGTATTCAGCTTTGAAGATTCTTTCCGGAACTTTATTAAGGAGGTCCGGACCCCTGGCAGCCGCCAATTTGCCGTACCTGAAAGCCTTGAGCCTGTACTGCGCGACTATCAAAAACAAGGCTATCAATGGCTGAAAACATTGGCGGGCTATGGTTTCGGCGGCATCCTTGCAGATGATATGGGACTGGGAAAGACGCTCCAGGCTATCGCCTATATCCTGTCCGAGCTTCCGGCAATCCGGAGGCTGCAGCAGCCTGCCCTCATCGTATGCCCATCCTCCCTGACCTATAACTGGCAGAGTGAATTTGAGAGATTTGCACCGGAGATCAAGAGCATAGTGATGGACGGCAGCAAATCTGAAAGGGAGAAGATGCTCGCAGAAGCAGGAGACCTGGATGTCCTGATTGTGTCATACCCGCTGCTCCGCAAGGACATCAGCAGCTATGAGAAACAGCATTTCAGCACAGTCTTTTTTGACGAGGCACAGGCGTTTAAAAATCCTGTCACCCAAACGGCGAGGACGGTTAAGCGGCTCCAGGCTGGAAACCGGTTCGCGCTTACAGGGACACCGATTGAAAATTCACTGGAGGAACTATGGTCGATTTTCCATGTAATCTTCCCGGAGCTCTTCCAGGGGCTCCGCGAGTTCAGCTTTCTTGACAGGAAAACAATCAGCAGGAGGACCAGCCTGTTCCTGCTTAGAAGATTAAAATCGGATGTGCTTTCGGAGCTTCCGGAAAAAACGGAATATCTAGAGTCGGCCGAGCTGCTGCCAGATCAGAAAAAGCTGTATGCCGCCTATTTGGCCAAGCTCCGTCATGACACACTTAAGCATCTGGACAAAGATACGCTCCGAAAAAACAAGATCAGGATCCTTGCCGGACTCACCAGGCTGAGGCAGATCTGCTGCCATCCGGCCCTTTTCGTGGACGGGTACAAAGGAAGCTCGGCGAAATATGAGCAGCTGCTGCAGATCATTAAAGAATCACGTCTGTCAGGCAGGCGGGTGCTGATTTTTTCCCAATTCACAAAGATGCTCGATATGATTGGAAGAGAATTGGCCAGGCAGGGCATCGGCTTTTTCTACCTGGATGGACAGACTCCCTCTGAGGAGCGGGTCAATCTGTGCGGGCGCTTCAACAGCGGTGAGCATGACTTTTTCCTGATTTCTCTGAAGGCGGGGGGGACCGGCCTGAATCTGACCGGCGCCGATACGGTCATCCTTTATGATCTCTGGTGGAATCCTGCAGTCGAGAATCAGGCTGCCGACCGGGCCTATCGAATGGGCCAGAGGCATAATGTGCAGGTGATCAAGCTGCTGGCCCGCGGCACCATTGAGGAGAAAATGAACGAACTGCAGGATAAGAAACGGAATCTCATTGAAGAGGTCATCGAGCCTGGCGGAAAAAGCGCGGGTATGCTCACAGAGGATGATATCCGGGAGATATTGAACGTCTGACAATTTTAAAAATAAGGACACAGGAGAAAAGCTTATGGCTAAAACAATCGCTGAAAAATTGAATCTATTAAAGTACAAAAAGGCAGCCGTTCTCCATATGCCTGAAGGAAAGAACTATTTACCTGAACTGGAGGGTTATAGTACCAGGCTTGCAGAAGGTACTTCCTACGACCTGGTTTTTGCATTTGTACTCGATATGCCTTCCCTGCAGGAAACTGTTTCTGAAATCATAAATGACCGTTATCTGGAGCCTGGCGGCTATCTGTACTTAGCTTATCCGAAAAAGGGCAATAAGGTGTACGGCAGTTTCATCCATCGTGATGAACTGCTCTCGGGCCTGGGAGCTGATGAGGATGGCTATGTTAACGGTAGCAGCATCAAATTCTCCCGGATGGTAGGGCTTGATGAGGTGTTTACGGTAGTGGGGCTTAAAGAAGATCCGGACGGAAAAAATAAAGCCTCTGCCAAGGCAAGCCAATGTGTGGATGATTATATCGATCAGATTCCTGAGGTAGAGGAAGATCTAGAAGACCGGCCTGATCTGCTCTCATTCTACCAGTCCCTTACCCCGGGATACCGGAAGGACTGGGCCAGGTATGTCTACAGCGCCAAGCAGGAAGCAACAAGGGATAAAAGGCGGGAAGAGATGAAAATGATCATGGCGGAAGGATATAAAAGCAGGGATTTGTACAGGAGAGACCGTTCGTAAGAATCTCACGCTGTCTGTACTGCCTAAAAGCAGAAGGCGGACAATAATTGTGTTTTCCTGTAAGCCTCCGTACACGGCTGATGATTTGCAGAGCATGGACCATAACAGCAAGATTGAAGACGAAACCGGCAGCTTTATCCTGTAAAATGGCCATACAAAGCAGATGGACAGGAGGGAGTAGGTTGGAGAAGGTTTCTTTGTCTTTTGAAGAGATGTGGGAAAAAATCCTGGCATGTGACCGGACATATGACGGCCTCTTTTTTACAGCAGTGAAAACAACCAAAATCTATTGCAGGCCATCCTGCCGGTCAAGGAAGCCGAAAAAGATCAATGTTGAATTCTATTTTAGTAAAGCGGAGGCGGAGCGGAAAGGCTATCGGGCCTGTAAAAGGTGCCAGCCGGAAGTGGAGCATTCCCCTCAAGTCGGGCTGGTCCGGAAGGTCGTTGCTTTTCTGATCAATCATTATGGGGAAAAAGTGACGCTGCAGGATATTGCGGAGGATGCAGGGATGAGTGCATTCTATCTGGAACGGTTATTCAAAGAGGAAACATCGGAAACACCGCGCGAATACCTGGAAAAGGTCCGGGTGGATAAAGCTGCCCACCTGCTGGCTCACTCCGGGCTGACGAATTTGGAGATATGCTTTGAAGCAGGATTTCACAGCCCTTCAAGTTTTTATAAAAGCTTCCGGAAGTTGAATGGCTGCACGCCAAGTGAATACCGGAAACGAAAGCAGGTGCCTCAGGAATGAGGTGGAAAGACGATCAGTCTTCAATGGAGCTGGAGCTGCCTGCTCATTTTTCTTTCAGTGAAGCCCTCATCTTCCTGGGCAGGTCAAGCCAGGAGATCCTCCATTATGTTGAAGGTTCTGCAGTTTTTAAGGGGATTATCTTTGATGGGGAAGTGATCCTTCTGAAGCTAAGCTCTACAGAAACCCATCTTCAAGCGAGCTTTCTGCTTGGGCCTCCATCCCATAATGGAAGAAAGAAGGCAGCAGCCTTTATTGAAGAGTGGCTTGATTTAAAGCGTGATGCAAGTGGTTTTGTAAGGATGGCCGCCCGTGACCCGCTTCTGAAGAGTCTGGCCGAACGGTATGCCGGACTGAGGATCATAGGAATACCGGATTTATTTGAAGCGCTTGTCTGGGCGGTCATCGGCCAGCAGATCAATCTCACCTTCGCCTATAAGCTGAAAAAGGCATTCACCGAAAAGTATGGGTCATGCTTTCCTTATGAGGGCAGGTGCTTTTGGTTATTTCCTGAACCAGGGATGATTGCTGCCCTTGAACCGGAAGAGCTGAAGCAGCTGCAGTTTACAGGCCGGAAAGCAGAATACATTATTGGGATTGCAAAGCTGATGGCAGAAAAAAAGCTGAAAAAGGATGATCTGTTAGGCCAGCCGGGGGCAAGGGATGTGCTGATGTCTCTTAAAGGAGTCGGGGCATGGACCGCAGATTATGTAAGGATGAAATGCCTGCTTGACCCTGCCGCTTTTCCAATTGGGGACGCAGGGCTTCAGAACGCCTTAAAGCTGCAGATGGGCTTAGACAGAAAGCCGTCTATTGAAGGAATTGAAAAAGCCGCAAGCCGGTGGGCAGGCTGGCAGGCTTATGCAGTCTTTTATTTTTGGAGGTCTTTATATGAGTGAAGTATATCGGGCTGATTACGAATCGCCGATCGGCACCATTGAAATTGCCGGCAATGAGCAGGCTGTTGTCTCAATATTATTTACAGATCGTGAAAAAGCGGAATACCCTCTGGAAAAATGGTTTCCTGAAGCCATTAAAGAATGCTGGCAGCAGCTGGACGAATATTTCAAAGGGGAGCGCAGAGAATTTACTTTTCCATATATGCTGCAGGGGACTGATTTTCAGCAGCGTGTCTGGAATGCTTTAACTTCCATTCCTTATGCCAGCACAGGCACATACAAGGATATTGCCTCCCTGATTGAAAACGAAAAGGCGGTAAGGGCAGTAGGGACAGCAAACGGAAGAAATAAGCTGAGCATTGTGCTCCCCTGCCACCGGATCATTGGCACAAATGGGACGATGACCGGCTATGCCGGTGGGATATGGAGGAAAGAGTGGCTTTTGGAGCATGAGCGGAAGCATTTCAGCAAAAAGAGCTGAGAAAAAGCTGTCCGGAAGTCTTGCGCATTATGTTAATATTTTGAAAATAATGTTAATATAATAGGTAAACGCTATGATGGGAGGCCTTCCATGGACAGGAAATACAACGATTTAATTGGCGATATTCTTGAAAATGCAGGTGAAAAAGATAACTTCAGCGGTAAAGGAAAGCCGCTGCCTAAAGAGTATTTGGAGCAGGATACCTACCAGCGCTTCCAGAAAATTGCCAAGGATGCCGGCTATCTGCCCCCATGGCTCAAGCTCCAGAAAGAAATCTCCGAAATGGTCCATGCATGCCAATCAGAGCAGGACGCTGCTGCTATTAACGAAATGATCAGGAAATACAATATGGCATGCCCCCCGCCGATGCAGAAAAACATTATCCGTTTCCATGACCTGGAACAGGCAAAGAGGATCTGGCAGGTATAGGGGACTTTAACAGCTGCTTGCGGGCGGCTTTTTATTTTGTAAAAAGAGAAAAATTTGTGCACAGGCCATCACTCCTTCGACTTTGTTTTCCAGTAAATAACACGCATCCTTGCAGTGAAAAAGGGAAAACCCCAATGGGAGGGTGATTGCATTGCAGATTGAAAAAAAGGTGTATGATAATGATGAGGATGTGTATATTCAGGTAGGGAAGTATAAAATGATTGTGGAAAAAAGGTATAATCTGCTTTCCTGGCTGAATGATTTCTTTCTTGGTGTCTTATATTTTATCGGAAGCATCCTGTATTTAACTGATGTAGATCAAAGAATAGCTATATCATTTTTCCTCGCTGGCAGTGTCCTGATGATTGCCAGGGCGGTTTTAAATATATTGAAGGACTTGCATATCAGGAGTATTAAGCCGGGCAGCGGTAAAGGAAGATTGAAGGAACGGGAAAATGAATAACAGCTGTGGTCGGGAGAAGCTAACGCTGTCTCTCGATTTTTATTTACACATTGGCATATGATTTTCAATTTCCTTATACCAGGTTGTCGCTCACTGCAGAAGAATATACAATAAAAGAAGAGGAAGAAATTTGAAGGATTTTTAATCTCCTTGACTGCAGTAGTGTATTATAAGTAAAATATAAGTAAAATATTTTACTTAAGATGCTTGAACTGCTGTATGCGGAGATTTGGAATAGGAAAAGAAGCTGCAGTTTGCGTTTGAAGAGGAGGCGGAGGGTTAATGGCGACAATTAAAGGGATTGCAGAGGAAGCGGGGTTTTCGATTTCGACCGTCTCCCGCGTTTTGAATAATGATCAAAGCCTTTCAGTGCCGGATGAGACCCGGGAAAAAATTTATGAGGCGGCAGAAAAGCTTAATTATCGCAAGAAAACAATTAGGCCGCTCGTAAAGAATATTGCTTTTTTGTATTGGCTTACAGACATTGAAGAACTGGAAGATGTATACTTTAAGTCGATGAGGCTGGAAGTGGAAAAACTTGCGAAGCAGATGAATGTTGAATTGGAAACTTATAAAATATCAGAAGGTATCAATCGCATTCCCGAAGATATAGAAGGCTTTATCGCAGTAGGGACTTTTTCCGATAAAGAGCTTGAACATCTAAAGGGACTAACTAAGAATGGAGTATTTATAGACTCGACCCCTGAGCCGAATATTTATGATTCGGTCAGGCCGGATCTCGCTCAGATAACGAAAAGGACAGTTGATTTCTTTATGGATAAAGGGCACAGCGATATAGGCTTTGTTGGCGGCACTTTTCATAATCCTAACACCGGCGGAGAAGAAATGGATCTTCGTGAGAGAACCTTCAGGACTTATATGGAAGAGAAAGGATTGCTGAAGGAAGAATATATTTTCTGCCATAGAGGATTTTCCGTGGAGAATGGATACAAATTAATGAGTGAAGCCATCAGCAAGCTGGGGGGCAATCTTCCTTCTGCCTTCTTTATTGCAGCAGACCCCATTGCGGTCGGCTGCCTGCAGGCATTAAATGAGCATGGCTATGCCATTCCCAATAACGTAAGCGTTATCAGTGTGAATAATATCAGTGTGGCTAAATATGTATCTCCGCCGCTCACCACTTTCCATATTGATACAAAGGAGCTTTGCAAAAATGCTTTGGAAATGCTGCTGGAGCAGCTGGTGGAAAAGCGGAAATATGTAAAAACCTTATATTTAGGTTCGGAATTGATTGTCAGAAAAAGTGCGGATTAAGCTTTATGTAAGTAGGCGTCTCCATTAGGAGACGTTTTTTCTTTTTTTTGTAAACTTTTTTACTTATTTTTAGTAAATTAATATAGACATATTTTCCTTGTGATGCTATATTAATTTTAGTAAAACGCTTTCATAAGGATTTCAGAATAGTCAATTATAAAGAAGGGGTGTCAATGATGAAAAATGTTAAAAAGTATTTCGGCATCATGAGCGGTATTGCTTTAAGTTTATCGTTAGTGGCTTGCGGCCCTCAGGAAAGCAGCAGTGATTCGTCAGGAAAGAAAGAAACAGCGGGTAAGAACGGCTATGATTTACTGGTTTGGGAAGATATAGAGAAGTCTGACGGCATTAAAGATGCCATTGCTAAATTTGAAGAAGATAATGATGTAACAATTAAAGTGGTGGAGAAACCATACGCACAGCAAATTGAAAATCTGCGTTTAGACGGTCCTGCTGGCACAGGCCCGGATGTACTGACTATGCCTGGAGATCAAATCGGGACAGCAGTAACAGAAGGGTTGATCAAGGAACTTTCTGTGGGGGACGAAGTGAAATCTATCTATACGGATGCAGCGATGCAATCCCAAATTGTCAATGAAAAGGCATATGGCCTCCCTAAAGCAGTGGAGACAACAATGCTCTATTACAATAAAGACCTGGTTTCAGATGAGGAACTTCCTCAGACGCTGGAAGAATGGTATGACTTTTCAAAAGAAACTTCAGATGGCAAAACGTTTGGATTCCTTGCTCTGTTTGACCAGATTTATTATGCCCAAAGCGTCATGAGCGGTTACGGCGGATATATCTTTGGCCGTGATGACAGCGGTAATTATGATCCAGCTGACATTGGCCTTAATAATGAAGGAGCAGTCGAAGGCGCCAAAGTTATCCAGAAATTTTATAAAGAAGGTCTTTTCCCGGCTGGGATCATAGGGGAGCAGGGAATCAATGTTCTGGAATCCCTTTTCACGGAAGGCAAGGCGGCTGCCATCATTTCCGGTCCATGGAATATTGAGCCATTCGCCAAAGCAGGCGTCAACTATGGCGTAGCCAAACTTCCGGCACTTGAGAATGGTGAGAATATGAGCTCGTTTATAGGTGTAAAGAGTTATAATGTCAGCTCTTATTCCAAGAATGCCGAGCTTGCTGAGGATTTAGTCGAATTCCTGGCAAATGAGGAAAACTCAAAAGCGAGATATGAAATCACTAAAGAAGTGCCGGCTGTCCAGGCGTTGGCTGATGATCCGGTAGTAACAGAAAGCGAAGCTGCCCAGGCAGTTGCGGAACAGGCCCAGTATTCTGAACTGACGCCTAATATTCCGGAAATGAACGAAGTGTGGACTCCTGCCGATGCGGCACTGCAAACGATTGCTACAGGCAAAGCGGAGCCAAATGAGGCGTTAGATCAGGCTGCCGGCACAATCAAAGGCCAAATCGAAGCGAAGCACGGCAAAAAATAATTAAAAGAATAATGGTGCCAAACGGTTACATGGTTTGGCACCATTTATGTTAGTGACAAGAAAACCATCCATTTGGATATTGGTTAAAGAGGTGAAAAACAGTGTCACATAGTCGAAAAGCATTGCTGTTATCCATAATCCCCGGAGCGGGCCAGTTTTACAATAAGCAATGGGTGAAAGGCCTTCTGCTGCTTCTTCTGGGGGCATCCTTCTTCCTTGTTTTCGGTGACCTGCTGAATATGGGTTTCTGGGGAATCTTCACTCTGGGAACAGAAGTCCCCCGTGACAATTCGATCTTTTTGCTGGCTGAAGGAATCATAGCCATCATAGTTACTTGCTTTGGGCTCGGATTATATTATTTCAATTTGCGTGATGCTTTTGTGAATGGAAGATTGAGAGATGAAAACAGGAAGCTCAATTCTCTTAAAGATCAGTACCAAAACCTGATTTCACAGGGCTATCCATATGTAATCAGCGGTCCTTCTTTGTTCATCCTGATTTTTGCGGTCATCTTCCCAATCCTATTCAGTTTTGCGCTGGCATTTACCAACTATGATCTCTATCACTCACCTCCTGCCAATCTGGCAGACTGGGTGGGCCTTGAAACGTTTGCCCAGATCTTTACGGTTGATATCTGGCGCGCAACCTTCTTCGACGTACTTGCCTGGACGGTTGTCTGGACTCTGGCAGCTTCTTCGCTGCAGGTTTGCCTGGGCATCTTAATGGCGGTCATCGTGAACAACAAGGACATTAAGTTCAAGAAATTTTTCCGGACAGTCTTGGTGCTGCCGTGGGCAGTTCCTGGATTTGTTACGATCCTGATCTTTGCCGGGCTTTTCAATGACAGCTTTGGAGCGATCAATAACGATATCCTGGCGGCACTTGGAATAGACCCTGTGCCTTGGATGACGGATGCGAACTGGTCGAGGCTTGCTTTGATCCTTATGCAGGGCTGGCTCGGATTTCCGTATATTTTCCTTGTGACAACGGGAGTTCTGCAATCCATTCCGGATGATTTGTATGAGGCGGCAACCATTGACGGGGCCTCCGTTTTCGCGAAGTTCAGGTTTATTACGATGCCGATGATCCTGATTGCAATGGCACCGATCATCATCACGCAATTCACGTTCAATTTTAATAACTTCAATATTATCTATCTATTTAATGGCGGCGGCCCGGCAAGCGCCGGTTCAACAGCGGGCGGTACTGATATTCTGGTGTCATGGATCTATAAGCTGACGATGCAGTCCAGCCAATATTCGCTTGCTGCAGCCTTGACGATTCTGCTGTCTGTTTTTGTTATAGCGATTGCCCTATGGCAATTCAGGCGGACGAACTCATTTAAAGAGGGGGCTTGAAGATGGCGAATGTGAAAAAGAGAAAGTTCGTGCACCTCTTTATTTTATATTTCATTTTGATAGCCATGTCGGTGATCATTATTTATCCCCTCCTTTGGACAGTAGGGGCAAGCTTCAACCCGGGCAATAGTTTGATCAGTACATCCATCATTCCGGAGAATCCGACGCTGGATCATTACAGGGAACTGTTTGCCGGCAAAGACAGCCTCCAGTATGGCCAATGGTATCTTAACTCTTTGAAAATCAGTATTTTTACTATGATCGGGACCATTTTGAGCGTTTCCTTTACAGCGTATGCTTTTTCCAGATTCCGTTTTAAGGGTAGGAAGAATGCACTGACCTTATTCCTTCTCCTGCAGATGATCCCGCAATTTTCAGCATTGATTGCCTTGTTTGTTCTGGCTCAATTGCTGGGAATGATGAACAGCCACTGGCTGCTGATCCTGCTTTATATCGGGGGGCAGATCCCGATGAATACGTATCTGATGAAGGGATATATGGATTCCATCCCGCTTGATCTTGATGAAAGTGCCAAGATTGACGGCGCCAGCAATACAAGGATTTTCTTTCAGATTCTTATGCCGTTATCGAAACCGATGATAGCTGTCGTGGCGATGAACGGGTTCACGGGCCCGCTCGGGGATTTTGTATTGTCTTCTACCATCCTTAGAACACCTGAGTCCTATACACTTCCCATTGGATTGTACAATCTGGTGAATGAGGTAATGGGTGCGAGTTATACAACTTTTGCAGCGGGTGCCATCTTGATCAGTATTCCAATCGCCATCATTTTCATCGTGCTTCAGAAGCACTTTGTGTCTGGATTGACGGCTGGAGGAACGAAAGGCTGATAAGCTGCACCGGGAGGAGAGTTTAAATGTCAACACTAAAGAAAACACAAGTGACAAAAGCGGATTTTATGCTTCATGGAGGCGATTATAATCCTGATCAGTGGCTGGACCGCCCTGATATACTGGCCGATGACATCAAATTGATGAAGCTTGCGCATACAAATACCTTTTCAGTGGGGATCTTCGCCTGGAGCGCCCTTGAACCTGAGGAAGGGCATTTTACCTTCGAATGGCTTGATGAGATCATCAATAATATCGACGGAATCGGCGGCAAGGTAATCCTTGCTACTCCAAGCGGCGCCCGCCCTGCATGGATGTCGCAGAAGTATCCTGAGGTCCTCAGGGTAAACGGAGAGAGGGTCAAACAGCTTCATGGCGGCAGGCACAACCATTGCTTTACGTCTGAGGTCTACCGCGAGAAAACTCGGAAGATCAACAGGCTCCTTGCTGAAAGATATGCAGGCCACCCTGCGCTCCTGATGTGGCACATTTCCAATGAGTATGGCGGGGAATGCCACTGCAGCAGCTGCCAGGCAGCCTTCCGGAACTGGCTGAAAGACAAATACAATCATAGTCTCAAAGCATTGAATGACGCCTGGTGGGGTCCTTTCTGGAGCCATACTTTCAGCGATTGGGAACAGATTGAGTCCCCTTCGCCGATCGGGGAAAATGCCGTTCACGGCCTTAACCTGGATTGGCGCCGCTTTATAACAGACCAGACGATCTCTTTTTATAAAAACGAAATCGTACCTTTAAGGGAGATTACACCCGGTATTCCAATCACAACCAATTTTATGGCAGATACAATGGATCTTATCCCGTTCCAGGCCCTTGATTATTCCAAGTTTGCCAAGCATCTGGATGTCATCAGCTGGGATGCCTATCCTGCCTGGCATAATGACTGGGAGTCCACAGCGAATCTTGCCATGAAGACAGCTTTTATCGATGATTTATACCGCAGTCTGAAACAGCAGCCGTTTCTGCTGATGGAGTCTACGCCAAGCGCTGTAAACTGGCACCCTGTCAACAAAGCGAAGCGTCCCGGCATGCACCTTTTATCTTCCATGCAGATGATCGCCCACGGATCTGACAGCGTTATGTATTTTCAATGGCGCAAGTCAAGGGGGTCATCTGAGAAGTTCCATGGAGCGGTTGTAGACCATGATAATAGTGCCGATAACCGGGTCTTCAAGGAAGTCGCGGCAGTGGGTGAAACTCTTGAAAAGCTTTCTGCTGTCGTAGGAACCAGCCGCCCTGCTGAAGCTGCCATCCTGTATGACTGGGAAAGCAATTGGGCCCTGAACGATGCCCAGGGGTTCGGTCTGGAAACGAAACAATATCCGCAAACACTACAGGAACATTACCGCACCTTCTGGGAGAAAGATATTCCAGTCGATATCATCACGAAAGAGCAGGATTTCACGGCATACAAGCTGATTATCGCCCCGATGCTGTATCTGGCAAGCAAAGAAACGATTGCTAGGCTGAAATCCTTTGTGGCCGGCGGCGGTACGCTGGTCATGTCCTATATCAGCGGTGTAGTGGACGAAAATGACCTGGTTTATTTCGGCGGATGGCCGGTGGACCTCCAGGAAACCTTCGGGCTAAAGCCTGTCGAGACTGATACTTTATATCCTGGGGACAGCAACACGGTAACATATAAAAACAAACAATATGTGCTGAAAGATTATGCGACTGTGATAGAACTGGCCGGTGCCAAAGCCGACGGGATATACGAACAGGATTTTTATGCCGGTCTCCCGGCTGTCGCAAGCCACCAGTTTAAAGAAGGAAATGCGTATTATATCGGGGGTCGCCTGGATGCTCAGTTCCACCGTGATTTTTACAGCGGATTAATGGCTGAATTGGACTTAAAGGCCGCTTTCCCTGTTAAGCATGAGAGCGGGGTTTCTGTGCAGGTAAGGCAGGATGAGGAGAAGGATTATATATTTGTCATGAACTTTACTGAAGAGAAGCAAGCTGTGGTTTTTGAGCAGCAGGCAAAAGAGATTCAGACAAATGAAGAACTGTCCGGCGAAATCACTTTGAAACCGTACGAAGTTAGAATAGCAGAAAGAACCAGATAAAAAGAAAGGGGTGATCCTGATGCGGTCACTCCTTTCTTTAATAGATGAGGAATTGTTAAATTAAAACCTTGTAAACTTTTTAGTAAAAACATTGATTTATTTACTAAAAGTAATAAAATAAAAGTAAGCGATTTATTCATTTGTACGGAAGGAGGCTGAGTATGGCGACAATCAAGAAAATAGCAGAAAAAGCAGGGGTATCGATTGCCACTGTTTCCAGGGTGCTCAATTATGATGCTTCCCTGTCAGTGACAGATGATACCCGCAAAAAGATTTTTGAAGCCGCGGAAGAGCTTGATTATAAGAAAAAACCTGTCAAAAAGGATGCCGCATTAAAAATTGCAGTCGTTCACTGGTATACAGAGAAAGAAGAGCTGGAAGATCTGTATTATATGTCGATCCGCTATGGCATTGAGCAGCGCTGCCAGCAGCTCGGCATCCAGTATGCCAACTATTTTTATGATGACCTGGAAAAAGCCAGAAGTGAAAGCCTTCAGGGCATTATAGCTGTCGGAAAGTTCAGCAAGGCGCAGGCTGATGCTTTGGGGGAAATTACGGACGCTGTTATTTTTGCAGACTACAGTCCGGATGAAGACCGGTATGACTCTGTTGTCGTAGATTTTGAAAAAGCGGCAGTGAAAATACTGAATTATTTAACAGGTAAAGGCCATCAAACCATTGGCTATATCGGCGGACAAGAGGTTTTTAAAGACGAATCGGGCGGAATTGAAGATGCACGTGAAAGAGCCTACAGAAATTATATGGCAAGCCGCGGGCTTCTGGATGAAGGTAATATCTATATCGGAAGCTTTACGGTGGACAGCGGCTATACGCTGATGAACAAGATGATAGAGGATAAAGGGGAGAGTCTCCCGACCGCGGTATTTGCAGGCAATGATCTGATTGCCATCGGCTGCCTGAGGGCCCTCCACGAAGCCGGCATCCAGGTTCCGGAGCGTGTCAATGTGATCGGGATCAATGATATCAGTGTATCCAAATATATATTCCCGGCGCTGACCACCTTGAAGGTGCATACAGAGCCGATGGGCGAGGTGGCCGTCGACTTATTCTTGGAAAGAAATCAGGGCAGGAAGATCGCAAAGAAGGTGTTTCTTGCGACTGAACTGATTGCCCGGAGCAGCAGTTTCTAACTTTGTGAAGCAGGAGATGACGATATGGAACTTCAAACAATGATTAATGACTTTCAAACCATATATACTGACTCTATGGTAGGGGATGCCAGGCTTTTCTTTTCTCCAGGGAGGATCAATCTGATCGGGGAGCACACTGACTATAATGGCGGCCATGTATTCCCCTGTGCCATTACGCTTGGGACATATGGAGCGGTTAAGAAGCGGAACGACAGGATTGTCCGGGTATATTCAAAGAATTTCCCTGATGCAGGCATCGTCGAATTTTCGTTGGGTGAACTGGAGTATAAAAAAGAACATGGCTGGGCGAATTTTCCGAAAGGTATGATTGCTTATATAGAAGAAGCCGGCTGGAAGCTGCCAGTCGGGATCGATTTATACGTGTACGGGAATATCCCGAACGGCGCCGGGCTTTCTTCATCTGCTTCACTTGAAATGCTGATCGGAGTAACTGTTAATGAGCTATTTGGTTTTAATATCGGAAGGATTGAACTTGTAAAGCTTGGGAAAAAAGTCGAGAACGAATTCATTGGCGTCAACAGCGGCATCATGGATCAGTTTGCCATTGGCATGGGCCAGGCTGGAAGCGCCATCCTGCTTGACTGTAATACTTTGAAGTATGAATATGCCCCTATCAATCTGGAAGATTATCAGATCATGGTCATGAATACGAATAAGCGCAGGGAGCTGGCAGATTCAAAGTATAATGAACGGCGGAGCGAGTGTGAAGCAGCGCTTGCTAAGCTTCAGTCTAAGCTTTCCATTTCATCACTTGGTGAATTATCAGAGGATGAATTTGAACAGCATAAGCAGCTGATCGGGGATAAAGTCCTGGAAAAAAGGGCGAAGCATGCCGTCTGTGAAAACCAGCGGACGCTAAAAGCTTTCAAGGCTTTGCAGGAAGGGCGCCTTGAAGACTTCGGAAAGCTGATGAATGAGTCGCATCAGTCGCTGAAAAATGATTATGAAGTAACCGGAAAAGAGCTCGATGCTCTGGTGGAAGCCGCCTGGCAGCAGGAAGGCACGCTTGGGGCCCGTATGACCGGTGCGGGGTTTGGCGGATGTGCGATTGCCATTGTTGAGAAAGACAAAGCTGCTTCTTTCATTGAAGAGGTTGGCAATAAATATATGGAAAGAATCGGCTATGCTGCAGATTTCTATGCAGCGAGTGTCGGGGATGGAACCAAGGAAATCATTTTGGAGGTGCAGGGATGAGTATTTTAGTTCTTGGCGGTGCAGGATATATTGGTTCACATGCTGTTTATCAGCTGATCGACCAGAATTATGAAGCGGTAGTTGTCGACAGCCTGGAGACAGGCCACAGGGAAGCGGTTCACCCGGATGCGAAGTTTTATCAGGGGGACATACGCGACAGGGAGTTTCTGCGCAGTGTGTTTGAAAAGGAAAGCATTGACGGCGTCCTCCATTTTGCTGCCAACTCGCTTGTAGGCGAATCTATGGAGAATCCGCTGAAATACTTCAACAATAATGTCTACGGTACTCAGGTGCTGCTCGAAGTGATGAACGAGTTCGATGTGAAGAATATTGTGTTCTCTTCGACCGCTGCCACCTATGGAGAGCAGAAAACAATGCCGATTACGGAAGAGATGCCTGCCAATCCTACGAACGCCTATGGCGAAACCAAGCTGACGATGGAAAAAATCATGAAATGGTGTGAAGCGGCCCATGATTTGAAATACGTATCACTACGCTATTTCAATGTGGCGGGGGCAAGGCCGACAGGAGAGATCGGGGAAGACCATCAGCCTGAGACCCATCTGATCCCGATCATTCTCCAGGTCGCCCTTGGACAGAGGGAGCACATTTCAATATTTGGCGATGATTATGACACAGCGGATGGAACCTGCATCCGTGATTACATCCATGTCGAAGATCTAATCGATGCCCATCTGCTTGCCCTCCAGTATCTGCAGAAAGGCGGAAAAAGCGAGATCATCAACCTTGGAAGCGGGCAGGGCTTTTCTGTTAAGGAAATGATCGAGGCAGTCCGTGAGGTGACCGGACATGAGATTCCGGGTAAAGTCGTTCCCAGAAGAAGCGGGGACCCAAGCACCCTTATCGCTTCCTCACAGAAAGCAAAAACAGTTCTCGGATGGAACCCGCAAAGAACAAGCATCAAGCAGATCATTGAAGACGCGTGGAGCTGGCATCAGGCACATCCGCACGGCTATAACGAATAAGGAGGGCTTGGAATGGACGTTTATACGAGCATAGAGACGCTGGTGAACCGGGCAGCAGCCCTCGGAATGATTGAGCAGCGTGACATAATTTATGCGCGAAATCAAATCATGTCTTTGATTGGGCTTGTTGACTATCCGGAGCATGCCGAAGCAGGGGAAAAGAGTATTCCCGATCTTTTGGAAGACCTGGTTGAGCATGCGGTGGCTGAAGGCATTATAACCAGCCTTGAAAGCGATAAAGATATTATCTCAAGCAAAATTATGGATGTGGTTGTTCCAAAGCCTTCTTCTGTGAATAAAGAGTTCTATGAAAAATATGAGAAAAGCCCTGCAGAGGCTACCAGGTATTTTTACGACCTCAGCCGGAACAGCAACTATATTCAGACCAAAAGCATTGCAAAGAATATAAATTATAAAATCGCCACCGAATATGGCGAGCTGGACATCACGATCAATCTGTCCAAGCCTGAGAAGGATCCGGAGCAGATAGCACGCGAACGGGAGATGAAGATTGTTTCCTCCAATTATCCGAAATGCCTGCTATGTGCAGAAAATGAAGGATATGCAGGGCGTCCGGGGCATCCGGCGCGCTCTAACCACCGGATCATCGACCTGGAGCTGTCTGATGAACCGTGGTTTCTGCAATATTCGCCGTATGTATATTATAACGAGCACTGTATCGTCCTTTGCGGGGAGCACCGCAATATGAAAATCGACCGCAGCACTTTTGCGAGACTGCTGGAGTTTACAGGGAAATTTCCGCATTATTTCGTTGGCTCCAATGCGGATCTGCCGATTGTCGGCGGATCCATACTCAGCCATGATCACTATCAGGGAGGCAGCTATGAGTTTGCTATGGCTGGTGCAGATGAAATCGGCTCGTTCCAGCTAACCCGTTTCCCCGATATAAGCGCCAGCATGCTAAGATGGCCGTTATCTGTTATACGCCTGAGAGGCCAAAAACAGGAAGAGCTCGCTGATGCTGCTGAAATGATTCTTGAAGCATGGGTTCAATACAGTGATACAGAAGCTGAAATAGAGGCATTTACTGAAGAGACGAGGCATAACACCATTACACCAATTGCGAGAAAGCGGGATGGCCTCTATGAATTGGATCTTGTCCTCAGGAACAACCGCACGAGCACTGAGCATCCGCTCGGCATTTTTCATCCCCATGCCGATGTCCATCATATTAAAAAAGAGAACATCGGCCTGATTGAAGTGATGGGACTGGCCGTTCTGCCTGCGCGTCTGGAAAAGGAAATCAGTGAGATAGAGAAGTTTCTGCTGGACCAGCCTGCAGAGGTAAAGGACTATCATCTGCCATGGGCTGCTGAAATGAAAGTGAAGTATGCAGATGAGTTAACCGGCAAAACAGCGGGATCTATTATACGGAAAGAAATCGGGTATAAGTTTGTAAGGGTTCTTGAGGATGCAGGCGTGTTCAAGCAGACTGAATCCGGCCTGGCGGCATTCCGCAGGTTTGCTGATCTCCTGGCGGGACTTGATTGATTGGAGCAATGAATTACATTTTTTAAAAGAATGGGAGTCTTGCAAATGAAGGCAGTTAGAGAGAAGTTTGCAGAGCTGGATGGACGGACAGTTTCCATCTTTACACTGGTGAATAGGCAGGGAATGGAGGTTTCCTGCCTCGATTATGGGTGTATCATCACGAAAATCCTTGTGCCGGACCGGGATGGGCGGATGGAAAATGTGGTCCTGGGCTTTGATACTCTGGAAGAATACCAGCAGCATTCCCCTTACTTTGGAGCCGTTTGCGGGCGCCATGCCGGGAGGATTGCCGGAGGGGAATTCGAGCTGAACGGGAAAACCTATAAGCTTGCCAAAAATAATGGCGGAAATAATCTTCACGGCGGAGTGGAAGGTTTTGATAAAAAGCTGTGGGATGCAGAAGTCACAGAAGGCCCGGATTCAGCAAGCGTCATTTTCCGGTACGTCAGCAAGGATGGCGAAGAAGGCTATCCAGGAAACCTTGAGATGAAGGTTACTTACACATTGAATGACCGGAACGAACTGGAGATCAGCTATGAAGGAACCAGTGATGAAGATACGATCGTCAATGTAACGAATCATTCGTATTTTAATCTGAGCGGAGATCTGAAAAGAGATATCCTCGATCATGAACTGACGCTTAAAAGTGACCGGTTTGCGGAACTGAACGAATCACTCATTCCAACAGGGGAGCTCTTGCCTGTCGATGGAACCGTATTTGATTTCACAAAAGGCCGGAAACTTAAGGATGGAAATACCTCGGATAACCCGCAGAATATACGGGTCGGCAACGGGTATGACCATCCATTCCTGCTCGATGAAAACGAGAATGAAGAGATCAGCTTATATGATGCAGAAAGCGGCCGGCGCCTTGTTGTAGAAACAGACCAGCCTGCCGTTGTCCTTTATACAAGCAATACACTGGAGGGGTCATTCTCCATACGCGGTGTAACAGCCGCCAATCATTTGGGCGTTTGCCTGGAGACCCAGGGGCTGCCGGATGCGGTGCATCACCCGGAATTTCCATCATGTATTTTGAAAGCAGGGGAAAGCTGCCGGTCGGTTACTGCTTTTAAGTTTTCACAAGAATAGTAAGGAGCGCCATAGGCTAAGCCTGTACAGTATATCTGTGCAGGCTTTTTCTTTTAGTGCGGGGAATCCCAAGGTTTGATGAACCGGTGTACCTGAGTTTTCTTATGGAAGCTAAAGCAAAGCATTCTTATAGAAATCTGTTCTGCATTGAGGGGTAACGGGATAACTGGTTACCGAAAGAGTTTTCTGAAAATTTTGCTGGTTAGAACGCAACTTAATTGAATTTCATTCGTAATATAGAGACAGATATTCCGCTGGAAGGATTTTCTATAAAACATAGAAACTCCAAAGGCTCTTAAAGATTCTCTCTGATGCAATCCTTTTTTAAACCAATGTTTCCTATCTTGGAAGGGGGTTATGACCAATGAAAAAGATAAAGCTGTTTGCGGGTCTATTCTTAAGAGAACCGCTGTGGTTCAAGATTTTGATCACAGGATCTCTGTTTTTATCGATTCTATTCAGCAGTTCTGTTTTTGCAGAAGGTGGCGCATTTTTTCAAGGAACTTCGAAAATTGCGGCTGCGGTATTCTTCGGTGCTTGGGGGATAAAGCTTAAGGCAAGCCGGGGGGCTTCAGCTGCTTTATTCATAGCAGCAGCAGTTTGCCTTGGACTCGGTGCAGCGGCCTTTTATTATTAGATAGGGGTAATCAAAAAGATGAAAAACATAAAGATTAGAAGACCCGTTTATGAAGATACAGCTGAACTAAATGATTTTTTTAATATGGTCATAACCGATACGTTTATCAAGGAAGGCATCGGCGGACTTTTAGAGGATATGGAGAAAGAGATTGAAGTGAAAAAAGAGTACCTGCTGCAGGATCTATCAAGCCGGGGAGAGGCCCGGTATTTTTTGCTTGCGCAGGCAGGCGGGAAGATAATCGGGACTGTTGAATTTGGGCCGGCCAGCAGGCTGATTCTTGAGAACACCAATCAGGAGTACAGCCATTTATTTGAAGTTGGCACCGTCTTTGTTCATCCTGATGTTCAGGGAGAGGGTATCGGCAGCAAGTTGCTGAGCAGCCTTTACCCTGTTTTTTGCGAAAGGGGAATTGAAGAATTCTGTATGGACAGCGGGTACAAAAGGGCCCAGGAAATTTGGAAGATGAAGTTTTGACAGCCTGCGGTTGTAATAGAGAATTATTGGGGAAAGGGTTCCCATCATATGATTTGGCGGCCGCGGACGGATGAACTGCTGGGAAGCTTCAGTTAAGATAGCAATCAAGATTAGCGGAATGTTTTCGTATTTAATACAAAGGAGTGCTAAAAAGGGGAGGAATTCCGATGAAAAAAATAGCGGGGGAATGCCCAAAATGCGAAGGGAAGGAATTGGGCAAAGGCAGTCAGCACGGATATGGGACAATCATACCCGACAATAGGATGAGCTTTGGATCACCCGTTGAGCATATCATCTGCACGGGCTGCGGTTACATAATTGAGAGCTATGTTACAAAGCCGGAAAAATTTAAGGGGACCATTTTCTAGAAGAATGCTGCCAGTGCCAGGCACCGTCTGTGGACAAATAGCGGGTAGTTGTCTTTTTGCGGTGCCAGGCACGCTGAATGAGGAAAAGGCATGATCTCAGCCGATCATGCCTTTTCCTGCTGCTTCCACTTATAGTAGTTATAGCAGAACTGGCCAATGAACACGAAGAACAGCAGGGCGGAAAGTGACAGCATATAGATAGTTTCAAGATCCGTGAGATAAAACATCAGGATCAGGAAGAGAATGAGGAAAGGGAGCTCCCATAAGGAGCGAATCATTTTTCTTCTATGGCTCAATTGATAGTAAGACAAAACAAATCCCTTGTCCTTCTTTTCTCCATTCTTCTTAATATAGGACATAATAGCAGACAGAACTAAAACAATGCAAAGGTTAACAACAAGAAAGGTTGGCATAGGCGTTCACCTCTTTCATGATTACCAGCAGGGATGTAAGAGTTGTGATTACATAATCTTCCTTGTCATTATATACGAACGAGCAGCCATTTTGTTTCACCGTGTCTGGCACCCTTCGTGGACAAAAGGCCGGATACTGTCTTTTTGCGGTGCCTGGCACGGCGGGAGGAACGCTAGGTATTTCGTCGGGATATGCGGAAGCTGGCCCTTCAAGATTGAATCACCATTCATCAATATGGTAAAGTGCAATTATCATTTAAGAGGAGGATAACCATGCTACCGAATACTCAGCAGCAAATTCAGCTTGCTTCACGTCCGAAAGGGACACCTGTGAAGGATGATTTCCGTTTTGCCGATGTTAAGGTCGAGGAACCGAAGGAAGGAGAGGTTCTTCTTCAGACGGTCTACCTGTCTGTGGATCCTTATATGCGCGGGCGGATGTCTGACGCAAAATCGTATGTAGAGCCATTTAAGCTCGATGAGGCGCTTCACGGCGGAGGGGTGGCCAAGGTTGTAAAGTCCCAATCGGCTGCATTTAATGAAGGTGATTATATTGTCGGAATGCTGCCTTGGCAGGAATATTCCGTTGCCTCAGAAAAGGCTGTCCGCAAAATTGATCCTCAGGTTGCACCGGTCTCAACTCACCTTGGGATCCTGGGAATGCCAGGTTTGACTGCCTATTTTGGGCTTCTTGATATCGGGCAGCCGAAGGAAAATGAAACCGTCGTTGTTTCAGGTGCGGCAGGTGCAGTAGGATCCGCAGTCGGCCAGATTGCTAAGATCAAGGGTGCCCGGGTAGTCGGGATTGCAGGGTCCGATGAGAAGATTTCTTATCTGAAGGATGAGCTTGGATTCGATGAAGCCATCAATTACAAAACAGCAGGCGATATCCGCGAGGCATTGGAAAAGGCCTGTCCGGACGGCATTGATGTTTATTTTGAAAATGTCGGCGGAGAAATTGGCGATGCAGCCATCAGCCTTTTGAACAAATTTGGCAGGGTGCCGGTATGCGGAGCTATCTCAGCTTATAACAAGCAGGGTGAAGATACAGGTCCGCGCGTCCAGGGCCAGCTGATCAAAACGAGCGCGCTCATGAAAGGCTTCACAGTCGGGGATTACGCCAGCCGCTACAAAGAAGCAGCTGCCGACCTCGGCAAATGGGTCAGCGAAGGAAAGCTCAAATACGAAGAAACAGTAACGGAAGGATTTGATAATATCCTTGATGCCTTCCTTGGACTATTTGAAGGAAAGAATATGGGCAAGCAGCTGGTGAAGGTTGCAGAAGATAAATAAAATTGAATGAAGGGAAGCGCTGGTCCAGAGGGGCTGGCGTTTTCTTGTTTTTACCATAAAATGTATTATTTATTGAATCAAGTGATTTTTATGTAGAAAAAAGCAAAATTTATTAGAATCATTCAGTTTTTATGTAGAAATATTAAAAAATTTGGTAGAATCATATTCATTTAGATAATCTATCGCTATCTTACATCGGAATTTTCCTGTATTTAATTATGAAAACGTTTACGGCAGTGATTTATAATAAAGAAAAACACAAATTCCTGCATGGAGGGGTCAATTATGCCAAAGGAAGAGCTGTGCAGAGTGCTGATTGTAGATGATGAGGTTTTAATCAGGCAGGGAATTAAGCATTATATGGATTATGAGCAGGCTGGATTCAGGATTGCGGGTGAGGCATCGAATGGGCAGGAGGCACTGGACATGATTGAGGCGTTGAGGCCGCATATCATTCTGACAGACATTGTCATGCCAATCATGGATGGAGAAGAACTCACAAGGATTGTGACTGAACGTTATCCTGATATAAAGATTGTTGTATTGAGCAGCTATGGGGAGTTCGACTATGTCAGAGCAGCTTTCCAGAACGGGGCGGTTGACTATATATTAAAACCGAAGCTTGATGCGGAAGGGCTGCTGAAAGTACTCCAGGCAGCTGCCAGCAAGATTCCCTCCCTCCTGCAAACCGGGGGAAACAGCAGCCATTCAATAGAATCAGTGATAGAAAAGCTGGCTGCAGGCTATGAAGCGGTTATGGACCAGTCAGCTATAGAAGAAAGTTTTCCCTTTGGAACTTTTTATCTTCTTGGCATTGAGGCAAAACGTGCAGCAAGTACTGCCGCAGAGCTTGTCCATCAAGTTAAAGCAGGGATCAGTCAAAAGGCGCCTAAAGCCGCTGCAATTCCCTTTTTTACAGACGAAAGCATTGCAGGGATATTGATCAATATAGAAAAAGAAGAGGAAGCCCGGCTTTTCCTTGTGATTGAGGAAGCTGCTGCACGTGCAGATACGGCTGCAGTGGCGCTCAGCCGTAAATTTGAAGGCTTATCCGATCTCGGTGCTGTGTGGAAGGACAGCATACTGAATCTGCTTCCCTATTCCTTTTATTTTCCTGAAAAAGGGGTCTTAAAGGAAGAAGATCTGCCTGCAGCTTCTTCAGAGAGGAATGAGTTCAGCCTGGAACGGTTTACAGAGGAATTCAAGAACGGAAATGTTCATTCTGCACTGGCCTATCTGAGTGAGCATACCTCTTCCCTGGCGAAGGACAGTTCTATTGCGCCTTTTGAATTTAAAGCATTTTTAGGGAATGCGATTTTTAATATTACGGTCATTCTGGGAAATATGACTGTTGAAGCGGATGCGATCCAAAAGAAAAAATATGAATACTTTAAGGCTGTTGAAGATGCAGGGACTGCCTCAGAGGCACTTGATGTTCTGGCACGTTTTATAAAAGAGGTGGATGAATTACTGATTCCTGCTGACAACCAAAACGGGATTACCATAAAAAAAATTATTGAATACATGAAAGAACACTATGCCGAGCCTATTACCCTGACAGAAGCAGCCAGGCACTTTCATTTTAATCCGTCCTATTTATCCAGCTACTTTTCGGCCCATAACGAGGGAAGCTTTATTGAGCAGCTGAACAAAATCAGGATTGAGGAGGCCTCTAAGCTATTGCTGAAGGGGGAGGCCACGATATCGGAAATCAGCGGGCTGGTCGGATTTTCAGATCACAGCTATTTCTGCAGGGTGTTCAAGAAAAGGACGGGGCTGTCGCCAAGCCAGTATAAACGAAAATATTTTACAAGATAAGAGATGAGCGACTATGAGACTTAACGGATTATTTATGAAGCAGTTCCTTTTCACAGTGTTTATTATTATATCGGTTGCCGCTGTGCTGACTGTCACAATCGTCAGGATGTCAGAGCAGTTTTTTATCGACAGGTTCAGCATAACCAACTCAAAGGTAATGAATCAGGTGAAGGACAGCTTTGAATCCTTCCATTACTCTATCGTGACAGCTTCCAATAATGTTCTGCAAAATGGGACTGTCAAACGGATACTGACAGATGAAGAAACAGAATATGAGCAGATGGTTTCATATTTTAATATGTACCAGCAGATGAACAGGATCAAATCCTATCTTGACGCCTATGAAATTGGCATTGTCGTGACAGGCAAGAATGGAATAGACTATGCGACCGACCGTCCTTATTGGCCCATAACCGATGAGGAGCTTAGAAGGAGTGCCATCCGGAAAAACACCATCCGGAATCCCAAGAGGCTTTTGTATCAGTATGACTATAGGCCGGGGAAGGATATTGAGTCGGATGACAGGAATTTCATCGTCGCCACGAGAGCCATCAGGGAGCCGATTTCGGGGAGGGATTATGGTGAGATGTATTTTGCCATCCAGGAAAAAGAATTCAAAAAGTTTTATGCCAGTTATACCAGTCCTGGAAATCATGTCTTCATTACCAATAATTCGGGTGTGATACTTTCCAGCAGCCGGCCGGACCTGATTGGCCGGACGTCAACTGATCTGCGCCGCTATACGGAGGAATTGAAAGGACCTGAGCCTTATAAAGTGGGGAATTTCATGGGAAAGGATCACATCATCCTCATGGAATATCTGCCTTCCTTTGATTTGTATCTATTCAATGTCATAGATAAGGAAGTAGCGTTCGGAGATTTGATTGATAAAAGCGATATCGCGCAAATTGTCATTTTAATTGTAATTGCCGTCCTGTTTATCGTGTTTTTTGCTTCACGCCGGCTTACAAATTCTCTTTCCACTTTAGCACGGCAAATCTCAGGGGCTGCGAAGCATGACTTTGTCCAGTATGTGACTGTGGGAGGGACCTATGAAACAAAGAAAATCGCCTATGCATTCAACAGTATGCTGGACGAGCTGCATGATTATGTCGAGGAACTGATGCAGACACAGAAGGAAAAGCGCAATGCCGAGCTGGCAGCCCTTCAGCAGCAGATCAATCCGCACTTCTTATATAATACGCTCACATCAATCCGTTTTATGGTTCAGCAGGGCGGCAGGCAGGAGGCGGAAAACACCATCATGGCGCTGATATCACTGCTTCAAAACACAATCGGCTCTCCGAGTGAAACCGTGACGGTTAAGCAGGAGCTCGATAATCTTAAAAATTATGCTTTTATTAATCAAAAGCGTTATGGAGACCGGATTAAGACCAATTATTTTGTTTCACCGGACTGCCTGAATGAGCCTATTCCAAATCTGATCCTTCAGCCTTTTATGGAAAATGCCTTTTTCCATGCGTTCAATCGGAAGGATGGAGGCTATATCAATGTACTGATCTGGAAGGAGAACAGCAGGCTGATTTGCGAGGTAGTGGATAATGGTGACGGAATGGAGATTGAGGAAGATAAGCAAATGCCTGCTAAAAGCAAGCAGCAGCTTTTCACCGGCATTGGCGTGAGAAATGTGCATGATAGACTGCAGCTCATTTATGGAGACGATGCGGGTGTATCCATCTCCAGTAAGGCGGGAGACGGGACAACCATCCGGCTCACCATACCGCTCCCACAAGCTTAAAATCGTCCAAGTTTCTAAAGAAAGTCCAAAGAACAACCGGTGAAAACGCATTCATGAGACAAAGATATTACAAATGTAAAAAAAAATCCTCCTAATACTCCCTCCTTTTAAGATGCTACGATAAAGACAGAAAGATAACGCTTACAAAAATAGATGGAGGGGAATCAATGAAAAAGCTGCTGGCCTTTTTATTAATTGCGGTATTGATGCTGTCTGCCTGTTCTTCAGGGTCAGATACTGAAGATGCTTCAGGAGAATCAAAAGATACAAATGAAATAACAGTTTGGGCATGGGATCCAAACTTCAACATCAAAGCTCTCGAACTGGCAAAAGAAGCCTATCAGAAAGAGGATTCTGAGCTTGACGTAAAGATTGTTGAGAATGCACAGGCGGATATCATCCAAAAGCTAAACACAAGCCTGAGCTCAGGGACGGCAAAGGGTCTCCCGAACATCGTCCTGATCGAGGACTATCGGGCGCAAAGCTTCCTGCAGGCATATCCTGATATGTTCTACGAACTGACAGATTCATTCAATGCAGATGATTTCGCACAATACAAGATCGCGCCGACGAGCCTGGATGGCAAGAATTACGGGCTCCCGTTTGATACAGGTGTCACAGGGCTGTATTTCAGAACTGATTACCTTGAGCAGGCAGGCTATACGCCTGAAGATATCCAAAACATTGACTGGGACAAATATATAGAAATCGGTAAAAAGGTTAAAGAAGCTACAGGCAAACATATGCTGACTCAAGACCCGAAAGATCTTGGGCTGATCCGCACCATGATTCAGTCCAGCGGCTCCTGGTATCTGAAGGAAGATGGAAAAACACCTGATTTGGCAGACAATGAAGCATTGAAGGAAGCTTTCAAGACGTACAAGGCAATCCTGGATGCAGACCTTGTTAAACCGGTTTCAGACTGGAGCCAGTTCGTGGCAGGCTTCAACAGCGGAGATGTGGCAACTGTTCCTTCGGGCAACTGGATTACTGCATCCATCAAAGCAGAAGCTGACCAGTCCGGCAAATGGACAGTAGCAGCACAGCCGAAGCAGTCCGGCGTTTCCGGATCAGTAAATGCTTCCAATCTCGGCGGCAGCTCATGGTACGTGCTGAACATTCCTGGAAAAGAGAAAGCTGCAGAATTCCTGGCAAAAACCTTTGGTTCTGATTCAGAGTTTTATCAGACTCTGAATACCGAGATCGGGGCAATCGGCACTTATAAACCAGCTGCTGAAGGAGAGGCATATACATCAGGCGATGACTTCTTCGGCGGCCAAAAGGTTATCTCTGACTTCGCCCAATGGACAGAGCAGATCCCTCAAGTAAACTACGGATTGCACACCTATGCCATTGAAGATATCCTTGCAGTTGAAATGCAGAACTATCTGAAGGGCAAAGATTTGGATAAGGCACTTGAAGACGCACAGGCACAGGCAGAAGCGCAAATTCAATAAAATTAAATAAGAATTAAGCCTCGGGAATTCGCCGGCTACTCCTTTCGGTTTAATGGAGCTAACTGATTATCAGGCGGATGAACGGGGCTTTTTCCTACTAGAACAAGGTTGGGAGCTGATGAATATGATGCCGGCAAAAGCCAGCCAGACAGTGACAGCAGAAAAGCCAGGGCAGGGCCCAGGCACAGCAAGGCCAAATAGAAAATTAAAGATAAAGAATGGTGCAGTGGGATGGTCATTTATCGTCATTGCAGCAGGATTGATTTGCTTGTTTTATTTTTATCCGATGGTACAGGCATTACTTCTTTCGTTTCAGTCAGGGACAGGAGCAAATCTTCAATTCACCGGGATTGATAATTATACCCGGCTTTTGAAGGATCCTACTTTTCTGACGACTCTTAAGAATACTGTGATCTTCTTGATTGTCCAGGTGCCAGTGATGATTATTCTGGCTTTATTCCTTTCTGTATTGCTTAACAACAAAACACTTAAGTGGAAGGGATTATTCCGGACAGCCATCTTTTTACCGTGTGTGACCTCACTGGTAGCCTACTCGGTCATCTTTAAGTACCTTTTCAGCCAGGATGGAATCATTAATATTATGCTGATGAAGCTGGCGCTTATTTCTGAGCCGATTTCCTGGCTCACTGATCCGTTCTGGGCAAAAGTAACGATCATTGTGGCCATCACTTGGCGATGGACGGGTTATAATATGATTTTTTATTTATCGGCTCTTCAAAATGTGGATCAGTCAATCTATGAAGCAGCCAAAATGGACGGGGCCTCTTCTTTTCAGCAGTTCTTCAGAATAACGGTGCCCATGCTGAAGCCGATCATTCTATTTACATCTATTACATCAACAATCGGTACACTGCAGCTGTTTGACGAAGTCATGAATATCACAGCGGGCGGACCGGCAAATGCAACCATGACAATCTCTCAATATATTTATAATCTTTCCTTTAAGTACACACCTGATTTTGGCTATGCTGCAACGGTTTCATATGCCATTGTCATCTTGATTGTCATTTTCTCCATCATTCAGTTTAAAGTGGCAGGTGACAGAAATGAGTAAATCGAATCGTATAATAGGCTACACCGTTCTGATAGTGGCTTCTATCATTTCCATATTCCCATTTCTATGGATGATCGTCAGCTCGACAAACAGGTCAGCAGATGTAACAAAAGGCAGACTTCTTCCGGGCAGCCATTTTATGGATAATGTGACGAATCTCCTGAATACGGTTGATCTCGTTCCAGCCCTGATGAACTCAGCAAAAATCTCGATTTCTACGACTCTGCTGGCGCTTCTGATTGCTTCCCTTGCAGGCTATGGCTTTGAAATCTACCGAAGCCGGGCGAAGGATATTGTGTTCAATATCCTGCTCTTATCAATGATGATTCCGTTTGCTGCTTTAATGGTGCCTTTATTCCGCATGTTCGGAACCATATCGCAGACCATGCCGATGATCGGGATCGACACTCTCACGGCAGCCGTCCTGCCGACGATTACTACCGCTTTCCTGATTTTCTTCTTCAGGCAGAGCACAAAAATGTTTCCGCGCGACATACTCGAAGCCGGGCGGATCGATGGTCTTTCTGAGCTGGGCATCTTTTTCCGCATTTATGTGCCAACCATGAAAACGACTTATGCTGCAGCTGCAATCATCACCTTCATGGCAAGCTGGAACAGCTATCTATGGCCCCTGGTTGTCCTGCAGTCACCGGAAAACCAGACAATTCCGCTTTTGATATCCAACTTAGGTTCAAGCTATTCACCTGACTATGGTGTGATCATGACAGCTATTGTCATTGCGACCCTCCCGTCTGCACTGATTTTCTTCATTATGCAGAAGCACTTCGTGGCAGGGATGATGGGATCGGTTAAATAAACTTTTTATAAAAAGGAAGTGCAGGAAAAATGTCTTCAACTCCATCTTTAAATTGGCTATCGGATGTCAGTGTGTTTGCAGTGAACCGCCTCCCCGCACACTCAGACCATAAATACTATAAAACACTGGAAGAAGCCAGGGCGGGTGCTTCCATGAGCATGCGACACAGCCTGAATGGCAGCTGGAAATTTAATTATTCGGTGAACCCCGATATGAGGCCTGCCGAATTTTACAAGGAAAAATTTTCGTGTGATGGCTGGGATTTCATCAATGTCCCCGGACACATCCAGCTGCAGGGCTACGGCAAACCCCAATATGCGAATACGATGTATCCATGGGACGGCCTTGCTGATATCCGCCCGCCTGAGATTCCGCAGGACGTTAATCCTGTCGGAAGCTATGTAAAAGAATTTACGGTGCCTGAATCTATGGAAGGCAAGCCTCTTTATATTTCATTCCAGGGAGTGGAGTCCGCTTTTTATGTGTGGCTGAACGGAGAATTCGTCGGCTACAGCGAGGACAGCTTTACTCCTGCTGAGTTTGAGCTGACACCATACCTTAAGGATGGTGATAACAAGTTGGCTGTAGAAGTATACCAGCGCAGTACAGGAAGCTGGCTGGAGGATCAGGATTTCTGGCGCTTCTCCGGGATATTCCGGGATGTGTATCTGTATACGGTGCCCGGCACTCACATCAATGACCTTGATGTCAGGACAGAGCTTGATGATCATTTCACCAGCGGTACGCTGAAGGGAAGATTGGAACTGCTGAAGGGCAGTGATGTTCCGTCACGGATTGCAGCAGATTTATATGACGACCTTGGGAACCGGGTTTCCTCAGGAGAGGCAGTTGAAAGCGGCGGGAGCTGGGAATTCACTCTCGGGCTCGACTCTCCTGCATTATGGAGTGCGGAGCAGCCTAACCTGTATAAGCTTTATCTTACGGTATATGGAGAAAACGGAAGCATAGAAGAAGTTATACCGGAAAGGGTTGGGTTCAGAAGGTTTGTAATGAAAGATAAAATCATGACCCTGAACGGACAGCGGATTGTCTTTAAAGGAGTCAACCGGCATGAATTCAATTGCCGGACAGGAAGGGCCATCACCAGGGAGGATATGCTCTGGGATATTAAGATGCTTAAGCAGCATAACATCAATGCTGTGCGCACCTCGCATTATCCGAACCAGAGCCTGTGGTATGAGCTTTGTGATGAATACGGGATTTACGTGATTGATGAAATGAATCTTGAAACACATGGATCATGGCAGAAGATGGGCAAAGTCGAGCCTTCCTGGAATATACCGGGGAATCTGCCGGAATGGCAGGATATCGTCATGGACCGGGCAATTTCCATGTATGAGCGGGATAAGAACCATCCATCCATCCTGATCTGGTCCTGCGGCAATGAATCATATGCAGGCCACGTGATCCTGAACGTCTCAAAATACTTCAAGGAAAAAGACCCCGGCAGGCTCGTTCATTATGAAGGGGTATTCTATGACCGGAATTACAGCGAAACGAGTGACATGGAAAGCCGGATGTATGCCAAGCCGGCCGATATTGAAAAATACTTAACCGAAGATCCCGAAAAGCCATACATCAGCTGTGAATATATGCATGCGATGGGCAACTCGCTTGGAGGCATGTACAAATATACTGATCTGGAAAACAAATACCCGATGTACCAGGGCGGCTTTATTTGGGATTATATTGATCAGTCACTGGTGAAAAAAGACCGTTTCGGCAAAGAATTTCTTGCCTATGGCGGGGACTTTGATGACCGGCCGACCGATTATGGCTTCTGTACGAACGGCATCGTTTATGCCAACCGGGAGCTGTCCCCGAAAATGCAGGAAGTGAAATTCCTTTATCAGGACTTTAAGCTGGAAGTAGAATGGGCCGGTGCCAGGATTAAGAATGAAAGCTTGTTTACTAATCTGGAACAGTATGATCTGCAGTATACACTGCAGCATGAGGGAAATGAGATTTTTAAAGGATTTTCGTCCTTGTCTGTAAATCCAGGTGAAGAAGGATATGCAGCCTTCGAATGGCCTGAAGCTATCAGAGAGAAGGCTGGTGAGTACTGCATTACAGCTTCGCTTATCCTTAGAGAGCCGGAGCAATGGGCTGAGCAGGGGCATGAAGCTGCATTCGGCCAATATATTTTCGAGGTGGAAGGTGAGCAAAAAGCTGAAGCAGTGTCTGGGAAACTAAGGATTGTAGAAGGAGACGTAAATATCGGTGTCCATGGAAGCGATTTTTCCATCATATTCTCTAAGCAGGCTGGAACACTTGTCTCGCTCAAATATGCCGGAAAAGAAATGATTTCGTATCCAGTCTTCCCGCTGTTCTGGAGAGCAACTACAGACAATGACAGGGGATTCGCACAGGGATTCACATCAGGGGCATGGTATGCGGCGAGCCTGGCAAGGCAGTGTACAGCGGTGGAAGTAAAGGAAGAAGAAGCGGGCTCTGCCGAAATTGCGTTCAGCTATCAATTTTCCATCAGCGAAAAAATGAGCGTAAAGGTTCATTACACAGTACGAGAAAATGGTTCCCTGCATGTAAGATCCGTATACAATGGTGCAGATAACCTACCGCAAATGCCGATATTCGCCCTTTCCTTCAAAATGCCGGCTGAATATGAAAAGCTTGACTGGTATGCCCTTGGGCCGGAGGAGAATTATGATGACCGCAGCCGTGGGGCCAGGCTTGGAAGATTCCAGAACACAGTGAAAGATAATGTCTCCGGCTATGTGATGCCGCAGGAGTCCGGAAACCGTACCGGCGTCCGCTCAGTGGACATAACCAATCAGAATGGTTCAGGCATCAGGATCTCAGCAGAAGGGGAGCCGGTGGAGTGTACAGTCTCTCCATACACGGCATTCGAATTGGAGCATGCAAACCATCACTATGAACTGCCTGATATCCATTACACAGTGGTGACGGTTGCCGGCCGCCAGATGGGTGTGGGCGGCGATGACAGCTGGGGGGCTCCTGTCCACAGCGAACATACAATCCAGCCGGAGAAAGACATGGTATTCGAGTTTGTCATTGAACGGGTGTAAGAATTTTTTGAAGCAGGTGATCCTATGCTAATACATGCAAACAGTGAGACAAGACAGTTCCATCTGACAAATGGGCAGGTCAGCTATATTTTTCACGTCATGAAAAATGGCCAGCTTGGCCATCTTTATTACGGAAAGGCACTCCGCCACCGGGAGGATTTTTCCCATTTACAGATTTATGATGTACCGACCGCAGCAAGCTGCCACCCTTATGCAGATGATCCTGCCTTTTCCCTTGAGACATTGCGCCAGGAATATCCTGTCTATGGCAGCTCAGATTTCAGGGAACCTGCCATTTTGGTAAAACGAAATGGATTGAATCATATTCCTGACTTTCAGTTTGAACGTTTTAAGATAATGGAAGGGAAGCCCCTGCTAAAGGGGCTTCCGGCCACCTATACGGAAGAGAATGGGGAAGCGGCTACGCTCCAGATCTTTTTAAGGGATGAAAAACTTCAGGCAGAGCTTTTGCTGAATTACACCATTTTCAAGAATCATCCTGCGATCACAAGAAGCGTCCTCCTTAAAAATGAAGGAGAAGAGTCTCTTGAAATAGACCGTTTAATGAGTGCGTCCATTGATTTACCTGATAGTAACTTTCGCTTTCTTCATCTGGCAGGTACCTGGTCAAGGGAGCGGCATGTGAAGGAAAGAAAGCTCCAGGCAGGAATTCAATCCATTTCAAGCATAAGAGGTGCAAGCTCTCACCATCATAATCCGTTTGCCGCATTGGCGAGGCCTGATGCAACAGAGCATAACGGTGAGGTCTATGGCTTAAACTTTGTTTACAGCAGCAATTTCATCATTCAGGCTGAGGTGGACCATTATGAAGCGGTAAGGCTTACAGCTGGCATCCATCCTTTCGGGTTTCATTGGTCTCTGGGAAAAAAGGAGTCATTCCAGAGCCCGGAAGCAGTGATGATATACTCTGACAGCGGGCTGAACGGGATGAGCCAGGCTTTCCATAATCTTTACCGGAAACATTTGATTCCTGCGCAATGGCGCACAAAAGAACGGCCGATTCTGATTAATAACTGGGAAGCCACCTACTTTGATTTTAACGAAGAAAAACTGGTGAATATCGCAAAATCGGCTGCAGAGCTGGGAATCGAGCTGTTTGTCCTGGATGATGGCTGGTTTGGCAAGCGCAATGATGATACAACCTCGCTCGGCGACTGGGAAACTGACGAAAACAAGCTCCCGAATGGATTGGAGAAGCTCGCAGAAAAAGTAAAGGAAACCGGAATGAAATTCGGCCTTTGGTTCGAGCCGGAGATGATCAGTCCGAAAAGCAGGCTGTATGAAAAACATCCTGACTGGGCGGTCGGCCAAACCCTGGGGAGGAATCAGCTGGTGCTGGATTTCTCACGGGAAGAGATCGTCGAGTATTTATATGAGAAAATGTCAGGCATCATTAAAATGACAGGATTGTCCTACATTAAATGGGACATGAACCGGAATATCACGGAAGCCTTTTCAGCGAATCTTCCGGCTGGGCAGCAGGGTGAGTTCTTCCATCGTTATATTCTTGGAGTGTACCGCTTGTATGAAAAGCTGACAGCAGAATTTCCGGAGGTATTATTTGAATCGTGTGCAGGCGGGGGAGGCAGGTTCGATCCCGGTATGCTGTATTACGCTCCGCAGGCGTGGGCCAGCGATGATACAGATGCAGTCGAAAGATTGAAGATCCAATATGGGACCTCCTTTGCCTATCCTCTGTACAGCATCGGGTCACATGTGTCTGCCGTGCCGAACCACCAGACTTTAAGAGAGACTCCGCTGTCTACCCGGGCCAATACAGCCTATTTTGGAACATTCGGTTATGAATTGAATCCTCTTAGTCTATCAGATGAAGAGCGCAGCAGGATTTCAGAGCAGGTTTCTTTTTATAAACAGCACCGAAGCCTGATAAGGGACGGGCATTTCTGCAGATTATTGAGTCCTTTTGAAGGAAACGAAACAGCCTGGCTGACAGTGAATGAGGACAAAACCGAGGCGCTGGTTGGCTGGTATAAGGTACTGGCAATGGCGAATCCGCCGAAACAGCAAACGCTGAAGCTTTCAGGACTGGATCCTTCTATTATGTACCAGGTATCAGGAAGCAGCAGAAGCTATTACGGAGATGAGCTGATGCAGACCGGGCTGCAGCTTCCCGTTGAATTCAACGGTGTAAATGGAAAGACGGCCGAGCGCGGCGGGGATTTTCAGTCTTATGTGTTCCATTTGAGAGCAGTGGATTAAAAGGAAGGGCGGGAGAACCGCCCTTTTTCCTTTGAAGACTATTAAACTGCTGATCCTTCAATCTCCCTGCCTTTAACAACCTCTCGAATAGAAAGCGGACAAGACGCCCCATAAAGAGAAGCTGCAGGGGGAGCGCAAAGATAAAGTTCTTAAAAGCAATTGATCCGTAGCTTTGCACCCATGAGTCCAAGCTTCAGAACCAAAATGCATATGCCCCAAGTGCTGAAGCCTCTTTAATCAAACGTTTGATTAAGAAGAAATCTCCTTACTTTTCCTGTGATGACACCTCTTTTTGAAAAAGAAAAGGAACCACCACAGCATCAAATATAAATAACCTGCCAGCGAAAATAAGGTCCAGCCGATGCCCTGCTGCAGCTGGCCGATAAAGTATTCCATTTCATTTATTCCGGGTCCTCTTTCAGTGCTGGCAGCCATGCTGGCAATAGGTACACTCAGTACAAAGAAAATCAAAATGACAGATGGAATCTTCAGCTGTTCTTTCATAATACAATAGACAGCGGCAACCATCGAGCTAAACAGAATAGAATAATAAATGGCCCAAAACCAGCCGGGCATAGTCTCCCAATACATAATGATCCTCCTGATTTCAGCCTTATAAAAAGCTCACTGTACCTGCTGCCTATCTATCATTCCTAAAGAAAGCTCTCTCCTGATTAGGGAGATATGCTTTTCCATGGAGAGCCTTGCTTCTTGGACCTGGCCTGAAGCGATGGCCAGAAAGATTTCTTTATGCTCTTCAATGGTATCCTGCCTTCTCGATGGATCGAGGAGCCTTTCCTTCCTAGTAGCACGGATGGTGTCATTCATATGTCCGCTTACCGTTTCAAACAGTTTGGCAAAGATGGAATTGCGGGCGGCATTGACAATGGCGAAATGAAAGTCGACATCCGCCTTAATCCCCAGCTCTGCATCATCCGTGCTCTCCATCAGGAGAAGGGCCTGTCTGATCGGCTCCAAATCCAGAGAGCCTGCCCTCTGTGCTGCAAGCCCGGCACATTCTACTTCCAAGGCGCGCCTGAGCTCGAGCATCTCATAGACAAGCTTGGTTTTTTCATTTTCGATGGTAAAAGAGACGCTCTCCGGCCGGGAATTCGGACGGGCTTTCAGATAGCTCCCGCTGCCCTGCCTGATTTCGAGCACCCCCTGTGCTTCGAGCTGTCTTAAGGCTTCTCTGACAGATGTGCGGCTCGCCTTAAAGCGGGATGCCAGTTCCCTTTCAGTCGGAAGCCTGTCCCCGGGCTGGAAGGCACCGGAAAAAAGTATATTCTGGAGGTGATCTATTATAGTTTCATAGGCCTTTTTTTTCATATTTTTCACTCCCTAAAAATGACAGGTAAAGCGATTTCATCATACAGAAAATCCAGGGAAAGCTCAATACTTTGAAAGAAGTTATTGATTTTTTCAGACAATTTAGTAAAATGGACGAAAAGGTTGGACCAATCTGAATATATAACTAATTGGTATGAACCATTATTCAGCAGGGAGAGAGATGCATGAATACAGTCAGCGCGGAAGCGATAGGAGAACTGCAGAGTATGTTAAAAGAAGGGCAGGTTTCTGTCAATCAAACAGAAAGGGAGCAGCGAAGCCGGGATGAATCCTATCATAAAGAAAGCCTGCCGGATGTCGTCGTCTTTCCGGAATCGACGGAGGATGTCCAAAAAATCATCATGACTGCCAGGCGGCATAAAATGCCTGTTATCCCATTTGGGCGCGGAACCAGCCTGGAAGGACATGTGATCCCCTATAACGGCGGGATAACTGTCGATTTTTCAAAAATGGATAAAGTGCTGGAGGTCAGGGAAAAGGATTTTCTTGTGCGGGTGCAGCCGGGCGTTACCCGGTCCCAGCTTAACAAAGTCCTGAAGAAATATGGTTTGTTTTTCCCGGTTGATCCTGGGGCAGATGCCACTTTAGGCGGGATGGCTGCGACCAATGCAAGCGGGACAACCTCGGTCAGGTATGGAGTGATGCGGGATCAGGTTCGCGATCTTGAAGTGGTGACAGCTGACGGGACCATTATACATACAGGCAATCTGGCGGCCAAATCATCCTCCGGCTATCATTTGAATGGACTGTTTGTCGGATCTGAAGGGACGCTGGGATGCTTTACTGAATTGACCTTGAAGGTGTACGGCATACCGGAAGCCAATCTGGCGGCAAGGGCTTCATTTCCCACCATCACCTCTGCGGTCGAAGCAATCGTCGGCATCCTCCAGGCAGGAATTCCGATAGCCAGGGGAGAGCTAGTTGATGAGGCTTCAATGAAGCAGGTTAATTTATTCAGCGGTACCGGGTATGCTGAAAAGCCGACGCTGTTTCTGGAGTTTCATGGAAACGGGGCCGGGCTGAAGCAGGATGTTGAATTCATGAAGGCGATCGCTGAGGATTGCCAGGCAGAACAAATTGACTTTGAAACTGACAACGCTTCCAGGACGCAGCTCTGGGAGGCGCGCCATAATCTCGCTTATGCTTATATTCACGGGTATCCTGGAAAGAAGATGATGGTAACAGATGTATGCCTGCCTATATCAGAACTGGCCGGAGCTGTGGAACACAGCAAGGTCCACCTCGATGCACTGGGATTGGCCGGGGGCATAGTCGGGCATGTCGGGGACGGGAATTTTCATGTGCTGCTGATGATCAATATGGATGATCCGCTGGAGGTGCAGCAGGCAGAGGAGTTCAATGAACGGATTGTCATGTATGCTCTGGAGCGCGGCGGGACCTGTACAGGAGAGCATGGGGTCGGAATCGGCAAGCAGAAGTATCAGGAGAAGGAGCATGGCGCGGCCTATGAGGTGATGAAGAAAATCAAGCGGGCCATTGATCCAGAAGGCCTCCTGAATCCCAATAAACTTGTTTAAAAAGAAAGCGGGGGAAAATTGATGAAGGTTCTTGAAACAATCAGTACAATTGCCGGCAAATATTTTGCCATATGGGTCATCTGCATGGCGGTGATTGCTTACCTGCTGCCTGACCCATTCCTTGTGTTCGGCAGCTATATCACCATCCTGCTTGGCGTTGTTATGTTTGGAATGGGGCTGACCTTGAAAGGGACCGACTTTAATCTTATTTTTAAAAATCCGGTGCCTGTTATCATCGGTGTCTGTGCCCAGTTCATCATCATGCCGCTCGGAGCATTTGCAATTGCTTACCTTCTGGATCTGCCTGCAGAGCTTGCAGCCGGCCTGGTCCTGCTTGGGTCTGTACCAGGGGGAACGGCTTCCAATGTGATGGTTTACTTGGCAAAAGGGAATCTGCCTCTTTCCATCGCTATGACTTCGTTTTCAACGCTGCTTGCCCCGCTGGCAACCCCCTTTATCCTGCTGCTGCTGGCAGGCCAGTGGATGCCGGTGGATGCGAAAGCCATGATCCTATCGATTGTTCAGGTCATCATTGTACCGATCGTTCTAGGCCTGCTTATCCGCCGTTTTATGCCCCAGGCTGTAGAAAAAGGCATCACGATCATTCCGCTTATTTCCGTACTTGCCATCATTATTATTGTCGCAGCTGTGGTAGCAGGAAATGTAGCCAATATTGCATCGGCAGGGCTGCTGACCTTTGCAGCTGTAGCGCTTCACAATGGATTGGGGCTTTTATTGGGCTATTTGGCCGCATCAGCCTTAAGGCTGGATGAAAGCACAAGGAGAGCCATCAGCATTGAGGTCGGCATGCAGAACTCAGGTCTTGGTGTGGCGCTTGCCACGGCCCATTTTGGCCCTCTCGCAGCACTGCCGAGTGTAGCTGGTGCTGTATGGCATAATATATCCGGCCCGATTTTGGCTACCTATTGGTCGAAGAAGCCTGTTTCCGAAAGAGCGGAAGAAGATTACCCCATTAGTGAAGGAAATGCGAAAACAAATGTATAGCAGAATTTGAGATTTAGGAGAAGCACTGCAGCAGCAGTGCTTTTCGTTTTCAGGAAAGAAAGCAGAAGCAAAAAAATGCCGGCCCGCTAAATCCGCCGGGGGAAGGCGGCCTTTAACGGGCCAGCATTTGTGTTATTAGCTGTTCAAACGTCTGATTCTCTCATCCAGATCAGGGTGGGTTGAGAATAGGGAACGCTTGCCTTTGTTATTAATTTTCAAGGTTGATATCGCTGTCTGCTCTTCGCCTTTCATACGGGCAGAGTAGGCTTTCAGCATTTGGAGGGCATGGGTCATTTTATCCCTGCCGGCAAGATCTGCGCCTCCCCGGTCTGCGTGGTATTCGCGATGCCTTGAGTAGGCGAACACGACCAGGCTTCCAAGGATCGAGAATGCGATCTGGAAGATAATCACTGCGATGAAGTGGACAATCGGAGCCATCTCTTCCCTTACAAAACGTGATGCCACCCAGGCAGCAATACGGGCCAGGAAGACGACGAATGTGTTCACTACACCCTGCAGGAGAGTCATGGTCACCATATCGCCATTGGCAATATGGGCAACTTCATGGGCAATAACGCCTTCAATGGCATCATCATCCATTTCCTGAAGCAGGCCAGTCGATACTGCAACCAATGAACGCTTTTTGGAAGGTCCGGTCGCAAATGCGTTAACCTCAGGGGAATGATAGATTCCGACCTCCGGCATATGTGTGAGTCCTGCTGCCCTTGAGAGGCGGTGGACTTTTTCAACAATCTGCCTTTCAGAAGGAGATAAAGACCCTTCAGGCTTCAGCACCTGGACATTCATCATCCGCTTTGCCATCCAGCGCGACATTGCCAGGGAGATGAATGATCCGGAGAAACCAATGACAGCACTGAATATCAGCAGGGAAGCAAAATCAATCCCGCCCTGTGCATTCATGTAATTTCCGCCGCCGATCAGTGAAAAAATAATCGAGATGGTCAACAGAACCAGCACATTGGTCAATAAAAAGTAAAATATCCTTTTACCCAATTCTTCTCATCCTTTTTATATAAAATTTTAAGGTCATTTGAACTTGTAACTTGACCTTATTTTATATGATTATGCACAAATAAGCAAGTATAAAACATTCTCCTCAAACACTCCGTGCCTGACACCGGAAAAAGACAAATACGCCATTTTTGTCCACGGATGGTGCCAGGCACGCGGAAGCACCGTTGACGGTGTCAGGGGAAAGATTTAGGATAGGGTTACAAAGTATCGGTCGGGAGATGAATGAGTATGGAGTTGTTTCAGTTGTCGAGGGCCAGGATGGCGGAGCTTTTATTTGCCCTCAGGGGGGAAGGGGAGAAGAACCCGAAGGCTGTGCTGCAAGAAGCATGGAAATCGGGCCATCTGACCAATATATATGGAAAGAAGCTTGAGATATTTATAGAGACGGATATGCCTGCTGTATTTGAAAAAATTATGAGGCAGACTCCCCCGGTTCCGGGCTTCAGCGTCAATGAAATTGTCTCGCTCGGAAATCAGATCGAGTATACGAATCTTTCCTCCACAGCAGTCCAGAACTGGGTGAAAAGAGAAATGCGCGAGCTGGTTGGGACGCCGCAGGCCGGGAAGAAGTATACCATTGACCAGGCGGCCATTCTTTTTATTGTGGAGGATCTGAAGTCGGCTTTGGATTTTGGCTCTATCCGTAAGATACTGACACTTCTTTTTAATAATCCGGAAGATAGGACAGACGATGTGATTGATCCGATCATCTTCTACGCTGGATATGCCGGCATTTTTGAAAAGGTGCATCCGCAGAAGCTGGCTGAAGGCACCGCGCAATTTCAGGTAGAACAGGAGATCCGGAGAGAATCGGCTTCAATAGTGGAAGGATACACGAATTTGACCAGACCTCAAAAAGAGATTGTATCCAATGTGCTGACAACCGCCGCCCTCACTGTGCTGTCAGCCTACTATAAGACACTGACAAGGAAATATGTGAGTGCAACCCTGTTTCTTAACGGAGAATAGGGTACCGCAGTGTACTTCTGTAAGAGTTTGTCGAACGGGCGGCATTGATGTTTGGAAGGATAAAAATTAAAATTGAATAGATATCTTATCTATCCTATTTCAGTTTTAATGGAGGTTTAACGTGGCAGAACAAAAGAATGTAAATCTTGTAGTGGCAGGGCTTCTGCTGGGCATCCTGATGGCAGCGATGGACAACACGATTGTTGCCACAGCGATGGGGACCATTGTGGCAGACCTGGGCGGATTCGAACAGTTTGTCTGGGTTACTTCAGCCTATATGGTCACCGTCATGGCGGGCATGCCGATTTTTGGGAAGCTTTCCGATATGTACGGCCGCAAGCGCTTTTTTATTTTTGGACTGGCTGTATTCCTGATCGGCTCTGCCCTTTGCGGACTTGCCCAGTCGATGGTCCAGCTCAGCGTTTACCGGGCTATCCAGGGGGTTGGCGGAGGAGCCCTCATGCCGATAGCCTTTACGATTGTATTTGATATTTTTCCGCCTGAAAAACGGGGGAAAATGACCGGCCTTCTCGGGGCTGTGTTCGGGACAGCCAGTGTCCTGGGCCCGCTGCTCGGAGCATTCATTACCGACTGGATCAGCTGGCATTGGGTTTTCTACATAAATGTACCGATCGGGATCGTTTCCGTCTTCCTGATCATCAAGTATTATCATGAATCCAATGACTATCAGAGGCAGAAAATTGATTGGGCCGGTGCTTTCACACTGGTGGCTGCAGTTGTCAGCCTTATGTTCGGCCTTGAGCTCGGCGGAAAGGAATTCGCCTGGGACTCTTTCCAGATTATCGGACTGTTCGCGGGCTTTGTCTTCTTTTTCATTGCGTTCCTGTGGGTGGAAACGCGGGCGGATGAACCGATCATTTCTTTCTGGATGTTCAAGCGCCGCCTTTTTGCTACTTCCCAGATCCTTGCTTTCCTTTACGGCGGCACCTTTGTCGTCCTGGCTGTATACATCCCGATTTTTGTCCAGGCCGTCTACGGAGGATCAGCCAAAAATGCCGGTCTGATCCTGACGCCGATGATGCTTGGTTCTGTAGCAGGAAGCGCCATCGGGGGGATCTTCCAGACAAAAACCAGCTATCGGAATCTGATGGTCATCTCGGTCATTTCCTTTTTTGCCGGCATGCTTCTGCTGGGCAATATGACACCGGATACAGCCAGATGGGCTTTGACTCTGTTTATGATCCTTACCGGATTTGGAGTAGGGTTTTCATTTTCGCTGCTTCCGACAGCATCCATCCACAATCTGGATCCGAGATACCGCGGTTCAGCCAACTCAACGAACTCATTCTTGCGTTCGCTTGGCATGACGCTTGGCATTACCATCTTCGGAATCGTCCAGCAGAATGTGTTTGCTGACAAACTGCAAAATGCTTTTAAAGGCATGCAGGGCGGCGGGGCCATGCCGATGGGCGACCCGCAGCAGCTGTTCGAACCGGCAGAGCGGGCGAAAATTCCGGCTCCGGTTCTTGATAAAATCATTGCAGGAATGTCAGACAGTATCACCATCATATTTATGCTGGCCCTCATCCCGATCGGCATAGCGGCAGTGACCATTCTCTTTATGGGGAAAGAACGCGTAGAAATCAACAAAAAAATAGAGAAGCCGCAGGAGTAGCGGCAGGTGGCCGGCAGGGGGGAATCCTGCCGGTTGTTTTTTTGCAAAAAAAGAAATAAAGTTCAAAACTTATTGCCGCCTTGTTACGAATACATAGATATAAGCTTATGAATCAACAGAATTCTGAAAGGAATAGAGTGGTGGGAAATGCATCGGGACTTGAAGCTCATACAAAAGATAATTAAGAAGGGAAGCGAAGAGGCTGCAAATGAGCTTGTTTCCCGTTACTACCGCGAGATCTATCATTATGTCTACAAACAGACTCTTGATCAGGAGCAATCGAAGGATTTGACCCAGGAAATTTTCATTAATATGCTGCATGGACTTCATCAGTTTGAAGGAAAGAGGGCCCTTTTCCGCACGTGGCTGTATAAAATAGCAACCTATAAAATTGTCGATTATTACAGGTCAAAGCATTACAAAGCAAGCAGGAGGATGGCGGATATTGAAGATCTTGAAATTGGCAGCCATGAAGATTCTTCCGAGTCTATCCTGCAAAAAGAAGAGATAGAAGCAGTTTTGGCCGTGCTGGGTCGAATGGAAGCTTCGTATCAGCAGATATTCCGGATGAAGCTGTTTGGCGAGCAAACCTTTCAGGAAATTGCCTCTTCACTTCAGGTTCCAGAATCAACTGTAAAAACAAAGTATTATCGCAGCCTCAAATTTATCAGAGAGGAAGCTAAAAAGGAGGGATTTACGCATGCAGAAAGATAAAAAATGGCAAATTCACGAGCTAAAGATTTCAGAAGAGGAAATAACGTCGATTGTCCAAAAGGGCAATGTCAGGAAAGAGTCATTCATTACTTTGATAAAGGGAATGTACAGGAGAATCGGCTTCAGGTTTCTTATGAAGGATTGGCTTGAAATGCTCCTGGCCGCCGGCATGCTGGCAATGCTAATGATTGGAATCACAGCCACAGCCAGTGAAGGAGAGGCGGCTGGCGGGGGAACAAGCTTGTACAGCTTGATCATGATTGTTTCCCCGCTTCTCTATGCCTTCCTCGCCTTCCTGCCGTACTTAAAAAGCAGGGCCAGCGGGACGTACGAGCTGGAAATGGTCTGCAAATATAATCTTCACCAGCTGGCAGCTTTCCGGATGCTGATATTCAGCGTCTTCTGTTTTCTTCTTAATAGCATTTGGGTGCTGGCTCTTGCTGCACGGTTTGCTGCTGTGGAATTTGTACAGGGCTTATTGATATCAACGGCTTCCCTGCTGATTTTTTCTGTGCTGTTCTTATATGTATTAAGCTTCTTTAAAACGAATATGGCGCGGGCGGCAGCTCTGGTTATTTGGATAGCCGGCAATATTATTCTTGTCATACTGAATAATTCCATATATATGGGCTTGCTCATATCTGTTCCCAGGTACTTATATGGGGCAGTCATCGCTCTGTTTTTCTATTTATATATGAAAAAATTGAAGGAACTGCTTATTCGTAACAAAAGAAGAGGGGGTTACACACTATGCTGACAGTGAATAGCGTAAGCAAACATTTTGGCAGCCATGCAGTATTGGAAGATGTGCAGCTGGAATTCTCAAACGGGGTATATGGTTTGCTTGCCCCGAATGGTGCAGGGAAAACGACCCTTATCAAGATGCTGACTACTCTGCTGCATCCAGGAAAAGGTGAAATCCTGTACAGCGGGCAGAATATCTTGAGCATGGGCGAGACATACCGTGAGTTAATTGGCTATCTGCCCCAGGATTTTGGCTATTACAAAAATTATACTCCCTATCAGTATCTCCAATATCTTGCTGCTTTGAAGGGCATATCAAAGAAGGAGGCGGATGAAAAAATTCCGCATCTCATGAAGCTTGTCGCGCTTGAGGGTGCGGTTAAAAAGAAAATGGGGAAGTTTTCAGGAGGGATGATTCAGCGGGTGGGGATTGCCCAGGCGATGTTGAATGATCCGAAGATCCTGATTCTCGATGAACCGACAGCAGGCCTTGACCCAAAAGAACGGGTCAGATTCAGGAACCTCCTGTCTGATTTGGCAAGAGACCGGATTGTCATCCTATCCACTCATATCGTTTCAGATGTTGAGTCGATCGCCAATGAAATTATTATGATAAAGGATGCGAAGGTCCTTTATAAGGATTCAATCGCTAATATCTGCCGATGGCTGGACGGGAAAGTATTTGAAACAGAAATCGAATTCAGTGAAGCAGCCGATTTTAGAAGAAACTTTTTGTCTCTGTCTGAACGGCAGGAACAGGGCCGGATGAATATCCGTTTTATGGCAGAGGAAAGACAGTCAGCTCACTGGAAACAGGTTCAGCCTGTTCTGGAGGATATTTTTCTCTATGAGTATAGAGATGAAGCAGGCATTACGGCTCAATGAGAGTTCTGCGCTGGGAAATCCGCAAAGCCTTTTTATCGCCTTCGGTCCTTGGTCTTGTTTTTCTGTTCATGGCCTTTAATTTGTATCTTGTGCTCAACAATTCGGTCATAAAAGAAGATTTGAAAAAAACATCAGCATTCGCGGCGGCCTACGGGACAGATATTACTGGCGAGAGCCTGGATGCAATGAAGGATGATTATGACTCCCTGATGAAGCAAGTGAATCTTGCGATAGAAGAGAAAGAATCAAAGACCTACAAGGATATGAATTCTTTTTTCACGGATCATGCCTTCGATCCATTAGAAAACTATACAAAAGAAGAAAGGGAGCTATTTAATGACGCAGGGCTGCTGGAATACTATTATTCAAGCAGTTTATATGCTGATGAAGAATACCGGAAGATAGATCCGGTGGGCATTGCTGAGTACAATATTCAGAAGTATGGATTGACAGGTTCGGCAGCAGAGCTGGTAAGGAGCCAGTATGGAAAGTTTGAGGAGCGGTTCAAGGAAGTCCTGGAAAATGGAGAGCATATGCATCTGTTCCATTCACAGGAGGCCTTCGGTACACACTTGCTTCTGTTTAAAACCATGTTTAAAGCTTTCCTGCTCGAAGGAGTGATTCTTGCGGCCCTGATTACAGGCCATGTCATTAATTTTGAATTTGATCGCGGAACCCACCTGCTGGCATACAGCTCCAGAAGGGGAAGGAGGCTTTGGCAGGATAAATTTTGGGCAGCCCTGACGGCAAATCTAGTACTGTTCACAGTCATGCTGGCAGCCGGGCTCGCTGTCTATTTTGCAGTTTTTTCCTACAGCCAGTTTTGGCAAGTTCCAATGTCGGGCTATTTTAATAAAGGGGAGCATTGGTTCATGACGGTGAGGGAGATGACGTTTTCACAGTATCTTGCTGCAGTTATCGGCCTTTCCTATGTCATGATGATCATCTTCACCCTTATGGCTGCCGTAATTTCTAGATGGATACGAAACAGCTATCTTGTTTTTTTTGCCTTTCTCTTGTTATTCGGCATGCTTTTTGCTGTTCAGAAACTCTTTCCAACCAGTCATGCCAGTTACTTTATCGGCCTTTTCACACCGGTGAATCTGGTGCTGAATTCTTTTGTTTGGTTTATGCACCGCGCCATGCACGTCATTTCAGGATTTGAGCTGGCGGTTTCAGGTGTCTGGCTGATTTTCCTGGCAGCAGCTGTGATGCTGTCCTGCAAGAGCTTTAATAGATGCGACTTAACATGAAGGGGATGAACCGGGATTTGAGAATTATCTGGCAGGAAATGAAAAAGATCTTCCGACCAATCATGCTAATCATGCTTGTCTTAATTAATTTGCTGATGTACTACATTTTTATAGACTTCGATATTTCTTATTTTGCAAATGGCCGTCCAGCCAAAGATTATTATGAAATCAGCAGTGAGATGATAGAAGATTACGGAAGAAAGCTGGATGAAAAAGAGTATGATGATTTCAAGCAGGCATACCAGGAGGCATTGGACCGTGCAGACGCCTATATACAGAAGCTTGACGAAGCGCAGCAAACTGATGTTGTTTCGTACGCAGAATTAGTAGAATTAAATAATAAGAATGATTTAAGCAGCCCTGAAAGACAATTGTACGACAAGCTTTTCTCTGAGAAGGAGATAGGCTGGGAAATTCAGACGCGGGAAGGCATCATGGAAGATATGGATTCTGCCGGCACAGACTTTGGTTACGGCTATATTTCAGGTAAGCCGTCTGAAAGGCAGGAAGCAAGGATCAATGATCTGCTAGAGGATGAATCCTTCCGTTCCATTTTCCCGGCATATCCTGTAGGTGATAATTTTCACAGCATCAGCCAAAATATCTGCCTAACAATCCTGGTGAGCATTCTTTTTATGATTCTCCCTATTACGATCAGAGATTATAAGAACCGTATGATTGATCTGCAGTATACCTCCAGGGCTGGGAGAAAATTGTTTATAAAGAAGGCAGCGGCAGGCGTCCTGTCAGCATTCATCATTGCAACAGTCCTTCTTTGTGTCTATTACGGGTTATATTTTACCAATAATATTACAATCTTTTTGAACAGTGATATCAACAGCTTTCTTGGGTATCCATACTGGTACAACCTTACTTTCTGGCAGCTTATGCTGATTGTCATCGGGCTAACCTATATCCTGGCTTTGTCCACCGCTCTTTGTGCCATATTCATTTCAAGCATCAGCAAAAATTATATCAGTGTCATCGGCCTCCAGTTCCCGATTTTTGCATGTGTCTGCTTGCTGCTTACGCAAAGGATGCTCCTCGGAAACGCATTGGCAATTGATCATCCGCAGCCTCAATTCTTCTTTACTTATGGAGTGATCATCATATTGCCCGCAGTAGCTATTCTCTGGAAAAAGCAGCGGGAGCAGCAGCGAGATATCTTATAGTGGCCTGATATAGAAGATTTGAAGTAAATCTAAAGTCGGTTAAGCCCGGGCTGCCAGGCACATCTGTCTGTGCATCTGACCGTCAATCAGGATATGCTTAAAGAATTTTAGTTGAAGTCCATGATAATAGCCAGGCACCTTTCATCGGTGCCTGGCTATTATTTCACTCCACCTTAACACTCACCATATCAATCGCATGATACCCATACCCCTTCCTATTCCAAAATGGGGAAGCCGGCTGTACACGGCCATGTGTATCATACGCTCTGGACATAAGAGTGTATTCTCCTTTGGCAGCCTTCCAATCGTACACCCAAGGCTGCCACTCATACCCGCTGGCTGCCTGGCTTTCAAGCCTTGCCTCCTTCCAGTTTTCACCTCCGTCAGTGCTTATCTCCACTTTTTCGATTTTCCCTTTACCGGTCCATGCGATGCCTTTGACTGGATGGCTCCCGGTTTGAAGAATCTGTCCGTCCAATGGATGGCGGATGGAACTGTTGACATGGAGCCTCGTTACTGGTGCTGCTCCTTCATCCTTTTCTTTATGAGGATAATAGACATAATCGATAGTCTGGAAAGGTCCTGTAAACGGAGCATCTGCAACGGTTATGCTTTTGAGCCACTTAACGGAAGCCATCGCATACCACTGGGGAACGATAAGCCTTAATGGAAAGCCATGCTTGAAAGGGATCGGCTTTCCGTTGTATTCGTAGGCAACCAGTGTATCCGGATGCAGGGCTTTTTCCAGCGGAAGGCTTCTTGTAAACGAATATACCTCGTCAGAATCGGTTCTTTCTCCAAAGTCATAGCCCTCAAAGATGACTTCTGCCGCTCCATTTTGGATGCCTGCACCCTCGAGGAGGGAGGCAAGCGGAACGCCCTTCCAGCTTCCCTGGCTCACCGCGCCTTTTTCCCATTGCTCACCGAAGGTTTTGGGTTCAAAAAGGCTCCTCTTGTTCCCGGCGCATTCCAAAATGGCGGTCACGGTCCTCGATGGGAGATTCATCAATTCGGTCAGGGAATAGAGCCGGGGTGAAGAAACTGACCCATTGACAGGCAGCCAATAGGCAGATGCTGAAAGCGAAGGATAGGCAAAATGATTTCTCCGGTAAAAAAGCGAATTGCCGACTCTCCTGCCTGAAATGAACTCAATGGGCGATTCCTGATTCTCAGGCTGCAGGCTATGGGTGGTCAAATAGGGCCTTACAAAAGGTTTTTGCATAATACGGCCTCCTGAATCGGTAAATATCCATTTATATGATAGAAACAGGATGATCATGCCTTTCCTATATGTAAAAAATTCCGGCCCTTAATGGAGATAATTCCTGTCCTGTGCGGGTATATGACTAAAAGATATGATTCTTGCGAAAGAAAATGGCAGCAGGGAGGATAAACCATGAAATGGAAGGGAAGAAGAGCGAGCTCCAATGTTGAGGATAGAAGGGGAATGGGCGGCAAAACGCTCGTCGGGGGAGGCCTCGGAGGTATTGTCATTGTCCTGATTATTACACTATTGGGAGGCAATCCCGGCGAACTTCTTGGCGGTCTGGGGATGACCGGAGGGGAGCAGTCGCCTGCACCTTATGAAGAAACGGCCGAGGAAAGGGAACTGGCCGATTTTGTATCAGTAGTGCTGGCGGATACAGAGGAAGTCTGGAGTGAGATTTTCCAGGAGCGGGGGATGGAGTACAAGGAGCCTACCCTTGTTCTGTATACCGGCAGCGTCCAGTCTGCCTGCGGAGCAGCAGGAGCATCGGTCGGGCCATTTTATTGCCCTGGGGACCAAAAGCTTTATATTGATTTAAGCTTCTATAGGGAGCTTCGGGAAAAATTCCAGGCGCCTGGCGATTTTGCCATGGCCTATGTTGTTGCCCATGAAGTCGGCCATCATGTCCAGACGCTCCTTGGCACTACGGATGAAATTATGCCTCTCCGCCAAAAGCTCAGCCAGGAAGAATTCAATAAATATCAGGTCAGGTTTGAGCTTCAGGCTGATTATTATGCCGGCGTTTGGGCGCATCATGCACAGGGAATGGGTTATCTAGAGCAAGGTGATCTGGAGGAAGCGATCCAGGCAGCCCATGCAGTCGGGGATGATACAATCCAGAAAAAGGCACAGGGCTATGCAGTCCCGGAAAGCTTTACTCACGGCACCTCTGAACAGAGGAAGCGCTGGTTCAATAGAGGCTTCCAGAGTGGAACGATAGAGGGCGGCGATACGTTCAGCGCCCGCAATCTATAACTTACAAAGGAGTGGATGCACATGGCAACGCAGGTCAGATCATTTTTTCTGCAGGACAATGGTGATATCCCGAACAATCAGGAATTGCCTGTCATCATCTATGAAGGGATCTTCAGTGACAATGCCAATACGATAGAGGGAACATTTACCCGCCATAACTGGCTCGGCACATGGACAGGCGGTGTGTTCGACTACCATCACTATCACAGCAACTCTCACGAAGTCCTCGGTGTCCGTTCAGGCCGCGCTACTATTCTGTTAGGCGGGGACGGTGGAGAAAGAGTTGAAGTGAAAGCGGGGGATGTCATTGTGCTGCCTGCAGGGACAGGACATAAAAACGTCGACAGCTCAGAAGACTTTGAGGTTGTTGGGGCCTACCCGGATGGAATGAGTCATGATTTGAAAAAGAAAGATCCGGGAGGGCGCGCGCAGGCACTCTCAGATATCCGCAGTGTACCGGTGCCTGCAACAGACCCTGTCTATGGAGATACAGGCCCGCTGCTTGAAAAATGGGTGAAATAAACAAAAAAGCCTGGCACAAGATGAGTGCCAGGCTTTTGATTGCTTTAAAGAATTCCCCAAACGAACATATAATAAAATCCGAACACGGCGAAGATGAGCAGCAAAAGAGCTGAGAGGAGAACAATCATCCTTCTGGAAAACCTGAATGATTGGCTGTTGATTTCATGCCCTTTCCTGAAGTAGCCGATTGTCGTCATGATGATCGCCAATATACCCACAATAATGGAGGCAAGCCCGATGATCTGCGCCAGGGCGTCTCCTATCATCGAAGCAGCCGGCAGAGTGGAAAAGTGAAGATTTGTGATAAGGAAGCCGACTCCTATAATTGTGATGCTTGTCCTGACCCAGGCCAGATAGGTCCGCTCATTGGCCAAATGCTGCTGGATATACTTAGAATCCTTTGTAGGCTGCCCATTGTCCATCCTCAATCACCACACTATCAGTTTGTTGGATAAATGGTAGCATACACTGGGAAAATTGGCTAATCTGCAACCTGATGCAACTGGCTCCTTGCCCAAAGAGCAAGTAGAATAAGGGTAAACTCTCAATCTGGAAGGGGTACCACTAATATGCTGTCTGAAAAAGAAAAGATGCTTGCAGGTGAGCTATATGATGCGGCAGATCCAATCCTTGTAAAAGAAAGGGCCAATGCACGCAGACTGACACGGCTGTTCAATCTGACAGAAGAAACTGAAGAGAAGAAACGGGCAGCGCTTTTAAAAGAGCTGTTGGGATCGACTGGGAAGAAGCTTTATATTGAACCAAGCTTCCGCTGTGACTATGGCTATAACATCAAGGTTGGCGAAAACTTTTATGCGAATTTTGACTGTGTCATCCTGGACGTGTGTGAAGTGAATATCGGCGATCACTGCTTTATGGCTCCAGGTGTACATATCTATACAGCAGGGCATCCGCTGCATCCGGAAGAGCGGAATGCCGGTCCGGAATTCGGGAAGCCCGTCACCATCGGAAATAATGTCTGGGTCGGGGGCAGGGCGGTTATTAATCCGGGCGTTAAAATCGGGAATAATGCAGTCATCGCCTCAGGTGCAGTTGTAACAAAGGATGTGCCTGATAATGCTGTAGTAGGCGGAAACCCGGCGAGAGTGATTAAGTTTATAGACGTCTAATCTTCTTCATGATCAACTCTCAAAGATTCACTATAAAAAAAGCAGACTGGCCTATTGCCGGCTGGTCTGCTTCACATAACGCTCCCAATGATCCTCAATTTCCTTCTTATGCTTGTGGTCATGCTCAATCAATCCGGCAAAGTATTGGCCGATTGTCATGTCCCTCCCTGGGTACAGCTCCTGAAATCTTTCCGGCTCCAGTTTTTCCAAAAGTAAGAGAAGCTCTTTTCTTGCCTCAGCAAACTCACTGATCAGCATTTTTTTGCTGATGCCTGACCTCGCGTATTGTCCCGCTTCCATATTCATTGCATCTGCATCAATTTTTTCAGAAGGAATTTCCTCTTTGCTCAGCAGGGCAGGCATACGCCGGCTGATGACAAATCGATCCCAGGTAATAAAGTGGGAAACCACATCGGCTGTTCCCCAGGAGCCTTCCCGGAAAGGGAGGAACCATAGTTCTTCATCCATTTGTGCCAGTGAGTTCACCCAGTTAATGAAACTTGATTTTTCTTCAATAATTTCTTCTTTTCTCATAAGCTGCCCCCTTAATTAGTTATCACTCTCTCTTCTTTCTGAGCAGAGTGAATTCCTGCTTTTAAAAAGAAGAGGGACCTCCGTATGAAGGTCCCTGCACTATTAAAATTTGTGTCCGCCCATCAGGGGCTTCTCTACACCAAGCTCTTCCAGTTCTTCTTTGGCAGAATCCATAATGCTCTCGGCTTTAGCTTTCGTCTCTTCATCGAGATCCGCGAACGGATCTCCTTTGCCATGCCTCCCAGGAAGAGTGATGCCTAGTGCTTTTATTTGCTCATCAGCTTCTTCTTGAGTAAGTGAGCCATCTTTGACCTTATCTTGAATGGCCTGTACTTTAGCTTTCGTTTCTTCATCCAGATCCGCGAAAGGACCTCCTTTGCCATGATGGTCAGGAAGAGTGATGCCAAGAGCCTTCAATTGCTCATTAGCTTCATCACGAGTAAGGGAGCCATCTTTGACCTTATCTTGAATGGCCTGTACTTTAGCTTTCGTTTCTTCATCCAGATCCGCGAAAGGACCTCCTTTGCCATGATGGTCAGGAAGAGTGGTGCCGAGAGCCTTCAATTGCTCATTAGCTTCATCACGAGTAAGGGAGCCATCTTTGACCTGGTCTTGAATGGCCTGTACTTTAGCTTTCGTTTCTTCATCCAGATCCGCGAAAGGACCTCCTTTGCCATGATGGTCAGGAAGAGTGATGCCGAGAGCCTTTAACTGCTCATTAGCTTCTTCGCGGGCGAGGGAGCCAGCCATAACCTGATCCTGAATAGCCTGAGCTTTTGCTTTTGTCTCTTCATCAAGGTTAGCAAAAAGGTCCTCTTTTTCTCTTTTTGCAGGAAGTTCAACACCGATCGCAGCCAGTTCTTCTTTCATTTTGTCCATGATCGCCTGAACCTTTGCCTTGGTGCTGTCATCCAATACTTGTCCAGCCTTTTCTAAAAGAGAAGCAGGTACATTACCTGTCCCGCTTTCCTCTGCGGCCATTGCCTTGAATGCCGTTCCGCCAATGAGGCTTAGCGACAATGCTCCTGTAAGTGCATATCCAGCCCATTTTTTCTTCATCAATAAATACCTCCATTTTTTATTAGAATTTTGGATCGTCTTGCTGTGTACATGCTTTACTATAGGGAACCTTGGTGAAAAACAGGTGAAAATAAAATAGAATTAAAAATATGAAAGGATTTTTTTTTTTTATTTTTTTAAAAAATTTTTGGTAATATAAGGATATGGTTGTGTGTAACCCCATAACGGCAAGCTTGCAATATTCTTAATTGGGAGGTTTATATGCAAAAAGTGAATGTCTGGTCTTTCATTTTCTCTATATTTGTTTCCTGCTGTTTATGGAGGCTGCTTTTTCAGGACCGATCGATGATTCCCTCTTCGGCCTTGACCCGCTCGAAATATTGCTTTACCTTACTCTGGCGGCCTTTGTTGTAGCTGTTATGGGATTTGGCGGCATCCAGAACAGGATGGGACTGGTGAGGAGTGTTGCTTCACTTGCAATAACACTGGGACTTTCAGGATTCTTAGCTTATATCGTTTTTTTCGGAAAACTGTTAAGCTAGCAGCTCAAAACATAATAGTTGAAAGCAGAAAGACTCATAAGCAGAGTCTTTTTTCTTTTGGACAATGAGGCAGATGGAGAAGGCTGATTTTTTCACTCGTTTTTCACCTACGTATGGTATCTTAATCATAAAGAATTGCGGGAAGGTGGACATATTGAAAATACTGCTTGCAGAAGATGATGAATATCTTGGTGAATTGATCGTCCATTTGCTGAAGAAGAAAGGGTTTGGAAAAGCAGATTGGGTGATGGAAGGCGAGGATGCTTATGAATATGCAAAGGCTTCCTATTATGATGTGCTCATCCTGGATTGGATGATGCCGAACGGAGATGGCATTTCCGTCTGCCGCCGGCTGCGCCGGGAAGGATACAGCGGTGCCATTTTAATGCTGACTGCGAGGGATGCGGTCTCTGACAGGGTCGAAGGGCTTGAAGCAGGCGCTGACGACTATTTGATTAAGCCGTTTGAAATTGATGAGCTGGCAGCCCGGCTGAAGGCTTTATCGCGGAGGATGCTTGCTCCGCTTCAGGAGGATGTTATCCAATGGAAAAGTCTTGAGCTGAACCGGACGAGCCATACGCTGTTCCTGAACGGAGAAGAAATCTTCCTGACCCCGAGGGAGTACCAGCTTCTTGAAATGCTCCTGCGCAATAAAGGGCAGGTCCTGACAAGAGAGATGATTTTGGACCGGATATGGGGCATTGAATCAGATGTTTCAATGAAAACGATTGATGCGACCATCAAGCTGCTGCGAAAGAAAATAGATAAGCAAGGTACAAACAGCCTCATTGAAACCATCCGCGGAGTGGGGTATAAAATTGAAGCCTAGACCTTTCCTGGATAGATGGAAAAAGAAGCTGCCTCAGGAGGTGTTCGGCCAGACCAGCCTTCGCCTGACACTGTTCTACAGCGGCATCATCACTCTTTTTCTGATTATATTTGTTATCATTGTCCTCTTTATTTTATACGGTGTCATCTATGCCGACCAGGAACGGAAAATTACGGAGCTGGCTAACCGGGAAACAAATGAGTTTCAGGAGGATGGCTTCCGCCGGCACAGGCCTCAGCAAAGGGAAGGAGACAAGCAGGTGTTTCTCAGCGAGAATCAGCTGTTTTATTATGTTGCTGCCGGGGATGGCAGCCTGGTCAGTGCCAATGAAAGTTTTGGCCCGCTGCGGCCATTGTTTCTGGACCTTGTAAAAAACTGGACCCCCGGCCAGAGTGAAATCAGGCAGAAGACACTCCAGATTCCCGAAGATGATGCCGACTACAGCCAGTTCAGGGACTTTGACATCAGGGTCCTTATGCTTGCAAGGCCGGTCATTATAAATGGACAGGCAGCCGGGATGATGTATATCGGATTGGATATATCTAATTTAAATACCATTTTTAAATGGGTGGTCATCGTTTTAAGCAGCCTGGCCGCTGTTTTTATCGGCATTGGTGTCTGGCTCAGCCGGATGATGTCAAGGAGGGCGCTTATCCCGATTGAGAAGTCGTATAATCAGCAGCGTGAATTTGTGGCGAATGCCTCCCATGAACTCCGGACCCCGCTGAGTGTTATCTTTTCTTCGGTTGAAGCGATTGAAATGGAGCTGGAGGATCCGGATCCTTTTACAAGGAAAATGATGAATGGACTGAAGCATGAAGTAAAAAGGATGACTAAGCTGATCAATGACCTCCTGACCCTGGCCCGATCTGACTCTGCTGATGGTGCAGTGCTGGAACGGAAATGGGAGGATATGCGCCCATTGGGCGTGCAGGTCCTTGATTCTTTTGAAAGTTTTGCGGCTGAAAAACAGATCAGGCTCTCACTCCACGCTCCTGAACAGGTAATGGTCCATGCCGACAGCGGGATGCTTGTCCAGCTCTTATATATTCTGGTGGATAACGCTATCAAGTACAGCCCCTCTGGGGGAGAAGTCAGCGTGAATCTCGGTGTGAAGTGGGAGAAGCAGTCCGGCATTTTTGTTCTCTCGGTAAAAGATACGGGGATGGGCATGAGCAGGGAGGAGCAGGCCCAGGTGTTTGACCGCTTCTTCCGGGCAGATAAAGCCAGGAGCCGAAAGGAAGGCGGACACGGGCTCGGGCTTTCAATCGCCAAGTGGATTGCAGATGTTCATAGAGGGAGGATCACTGTGGAAAGCGAACCTGGTGAAGGAACAGAATTCCGTGTCGTGATACCATTTGAAAAAAACAATTAAGTATGATTGAAATGGTTCTTTAACTGCCATACTAAAAAGCGGGTACATGAGTACCTGCTTTTTTTAGTATTTCGATATAACTAGGGATCGGTGTTTTGTACTTTAAAATATAGATGTGACAAAAGGTAATAGTCTGAACGGGATACTTTGAGGTGGAGATATATACCATTTATTTAGGAGATGAATGTCTTATGAAGATTAAAGCAGCTGTCACCCATGGCCAGGGAGAAGACTTCAAGATTGAAGAAGTTGAACTGGCTGAACCAAAGGCAAATGAAGTCCTGATTAAAATCGTTGCTTCCGGCGTCTGCCATACAGATGCAGTGGCTCGTGATCTGGGCCTGACTCCTTATCCGGTTGTACTGGGCCATGAAGGCTCCGGGATTGTAGAAAAAGTAGGCGCCGGCGTAAAAACAATTGAGCCGGGAGACCATGTTGTGCTTTCTTTTGCCTCATGCGGCCATTGTGAAAACTGCCTGACAGGCCACCCGACAGTCTGCACCGAATTCAATGATCTTAACTTCGGCGGCAAAATGGAAGACGAAACCCATCGCCTGCATCAGCATGACCGCAACCTTTCTACGTTCTTTGGGCAATCTTCTTTTGGTACATATGCAGTTGCCAATGAACGAAATGTGGTTAAAGTCGACAAAGATGTTGATCTGGCACTGCTTGGACCTTTAGGATGCGGCATCCAAACCGGGAGCGGAACGGTATTGAACCGCCTGAAGCCAGAATTTGGAACATCTATTGCTGTGTATGGAACAGGGGCAGTGGGATTGAGCGGCATCATGGCTGCCAAAATAACCGGATGCAGACATATCATCGCTATTGATATACATGAAAGCCGCCTGGAAAAAGCAAAAGAGCTTGGTGCTACACACGTCATCAACAGCAAAAACGAAGATGTTGTTGAACGCATCAAAGAAATTACAAATGGTGGAGTGCATTACGGACTTGAAACCACCGGAGTTCCGGTTGTGGTGCGCCAGGGGCTTCGGGCTCTCCGTCCGCTTGGGACGCTGGCAATCGTCGGTGTGACACCGGAAATGGAAATCAATGTTCATGAAGAAATCATGGCAGAAGGGAAAACCATGGTCGGCGTCATCGAAGGAGATGCTGTGCCGCAATTATTCATCCCTCAATTGGTCGATTATTATAAAAATGGCCTGTTCCCATTTGATAAACTAGTGGAATTCTATGACTTCAGCGACATCAACCAGGCCTTTGAAGATTCTAAAAAAGGCCTTGCGATCAAGCCGATTGTCAAAATTGGATAACAGAGAATAAACCCTCGCCGCCTGCGGCGGGGGTTTATTTGTATACAGTGCAGCGGGGAGAGCTGGCGGGAATAATTTCATTGCTGACAACCAAACTAATAGCAGGATGGAATCACAATGAAAGGACATCACAGATGAAAAAACAACTAGCTGTTTTACTTAGCGTTCTTCTATCAGCCTCGGCATTGGCTGCCCCCGCCAGTGCAGCGAATAATCCCCGAAACATGTACGATGTAAAGCGGGGGGATACCTTGTGGAGAATATCGGAAATTTATAAGACAACAACCGAAGAATTAAAGAAAATCAACGGGCTGCAGACGTCCCTTCTTTTGCCGGGCCAGAAACTGCGGGTGCCCATCGTGTATGAGGTGAAATCCGGAGATACATTATGGAAGCTGTCACAAAGCTTCAGCTCTGATGCCGCGGCCATAAAGAAAGTGAACCGGCTTGCAACTGAACGGATTTATACGGGGCAGAAACTGAGAATACCGCCGAAGAAACTTCAAATGGAAGGGCAGTTTGTCCTGATGACAAGAGAAGAATTCCAGGACTGGATCTTCAATCAGAAATTCACAAGGAAGGTCGGCAAGGTCCAGCAGCATCATACATTTCAGCCTTCCTACGAGCAATTCAACGGGAGCAACCATTTTTCCATGCTGAAAGGCATGAAAGAGTATCATGTGACAGGAATGGGCTGGAGTGATATCAGCCAGCATCTGACCACTTTCCCGGATGGAAAAGTAGCTGTCGGGCGGTCCTTCAATACTGCACCTGAAGGGTCATTCGGACTGCAGAATAAAGCCGCCATGCACAGGATTGAAGCAGATAGCATAGCAATCGAAAATGTCGGCAATTTTGACAAAAACAAAATGACAAAAGAGCAAAAGGAGACCATCACTGCAGTTACAGCCCTGCTTATGCTCAAATACGGCCTTTCCCCATCAGTGGACACCATCACCTATCATCATTGGTGGGATATTAACACCGGTGAGAAAGTGCTGGACAAAAGCAGCGGACATGCAGTCAAGACATGTCCCGGAACAGAATTCTTCGGCGGGAATTCCACTGAGGACGCCAAGAAAGGCTTTTATCCGCTGGTGGTGAGGAAAATGAAAGAAATATCGGCTTCCATTCAGTAGCAGGAAAGGCCTGGACTTCTAAGAGTAATCATGCACTGGGGGAATGGGACATAGATATAACGACCTTTCCCCGTGCATGCCCTTCAGCAAAGTACCGGAATGCCTCCGGAACGTCTTCAAGACTATAGATGCGGTCAATGATTGGCCGCACCTTGCCTTCTTCAATAAGATCGGCCAAAAATATCAGGTCCTTCTGATTGTGCCTTTGAAGAAAACTGCCCACCTTTTGTCTTCCTGTTAAGGAAACCCACGGACCCATCATCAAAGCTTGAAACATCTGCTTGCCTGATCCGCCGACATGGACAAACTGCCCGTCTGGCCGCAATGAACGCCTGTACGTCCTTATTGAATTAGACCCGTTCACGCCAAGAATCAGGTCGTACTGATCATTGAGTACAGTAAAGTCTGTCTTCTTATAATCGATGCATCGGTCAGCGCCAAGCGACTGTAAAATATCTATATTCCCTGTACTGCACACCCCGGTTACCTCAGCTTCGAAGGATTTGGCAATCTGTACGGCAAATGTTCCGACACCTCCGGATGCTCCGTATATCATCACCTTTTGCCCCTTTTTAATCTTTCCCTTATCACGCAGGCTTTGCAGGGCAGTGGCAGCTGCCATCGGTACAGCGGCTGCTTCCGTGAAGGATATTCCTGCAGGCATCAGCGCTAATGAACCTTCCGGAACAGCAGCATATTCCGCAAAGCTGCCCCAGCCGCTCCCCGAAAGATCGCCGAACACTTTATCGCCAGGCCTGAACTGTTTAACCTTTTTACCTGCTGCTTCTACTACCCCGGCCATATCACCGCCGGGTATGAGGTAATTCGGCTTGAAAAGCCCAAAGGCAAAACGCGCAAGAAACGGCTCCCCTTTCAATAAAACCAAATTGCCAACGTTGATGGAAGCAGCATGTATCTTAACCAGGACCTGATCATCTCCAGGAACGGGCTTATCAATCTCTGCTAATTTTAGTACTTCGGGCGAGCCATATTTTTCGCTTATGATGGCTTTCATTTTGTGCCTCCTTCTCTTTCTTTTGGGAAAAAGATATTCCTGAAACTAATGAATAAGACTATTGCTTTAGGAAAAATATATCTTGTATTTATGCGTTTACGAGAAGAACAAGGACCAGATTGGTCTTTTTTATATCTCCTGAAAAAATCTGTTTTTTTCACCAGATTTTCTCCTAAGCACTTTAATATTCTCTTTGCAGCCATCAACTAACAAGGAGGTGAAGAAAATGAAAATGAAGATGCTTATCGGAGGCGCTATCGGTGCTGCCGGAGTATACGCCATTTATAAATCAGCAGAGGGTTGGTTCTATGGACAAGCTTCAAGGCCGATGGCAGCAGAGGGTCAGATCCACTTTGCTCCTCATCACCGGGGCCGCGGATTCCACCAGCATGTGATCGAGTTTACATCAGCCGCGCAGCCTCACTCCTGGATGCAGGCAGGAAGCTTTATGGCGGTTATCCTGCAGCTGCTTTTGATTGCAGCAGGCTTTCTTTTATGGAAAACGGCCCGGAATGGGGGGCTGAAGAAATGGGCTGGCATACTTCTCGCGGGTCTGGGATTATTCCTGCTCCTTCCTGAGATTGTGTTCATTCCAGTGGCACTCATTGGACTGTACACGATCTATAAAATCCGCAGAAATGAGGAGACAGCCGCTTTTTCATATGAATGGACAAGCACCGTCTTTCAGGGAAACAGAGACTTCCTGGATGAGTGGGAAAAGAAAACGAAAATGGAGGAATAGGAGAAATGGGCGTATTAAAAAGAATGAAACGCATCGTTACTGCTGACTTGCATGATGCAGTTGATAAAATGGAGAATCCAATAAGCCTTTTGAAGCAGTATATAAGGGAAGTGGAGGAACAGCTGGAAAAAGGAAAGCAGGCAATGGCCCAGCAGTATGCTGTTGAACAGAAATACTCGTTACTGATTGCATCGGAACAGGAAACAGCAGAGAAGCGCAACAGACAGGCGGAACTGGCCGTATCAAAGGGTGAGGAAGATATTGCAAAGCTTGCCTTGCAGGAGAAGATCGTCAGCGAGCGGAAACTTTCGGTCTACGTCCAGCAATATGAAATGATTCAGGAAAAAACAAATGAACTGGCAGGGCAGCTTGAATGGCTCCACCAGCAATATGAAGAGCTGAAGCTGAAGAAAAATGAGCTGGCAGCCCGCTATCAGGCTGCAGCAGCCATCAGGAACATACAGGAAAGCACAGTTTCCTTTAAGGCGGAACAGGCTCTTAGCGGGTTTGCCAGAATGGAAGAAAAGGTACTTGAACAGGAATCTTATATAAAGGCAGGGCGGCTGCTCTCTGCTAATGCTTTTAAACCGTCTGTCAGCCCGTATCTGGCAGATGAAGTGGAGCTTGAGCTGGAAAAGCTGAAAACAAAGGGATAAAGGTAAGGGACTCCGGTTCCTTGCTTTTTCAAATTTTGGGAATATATCCTTGGAGATTTCATCATACTAAGGCTTATCTATGATTATGGGAGGCTATGCTTTGATGAACAGGGAGCCAGTAAAGATTGATGCAATCATAAATGGAGAGAAAACACCGACTGGGAAAAACTTTCCCCGTGAAAATCCTGCCCATCCGGAGGAAATCGCAGGATATGCACCTGTCAACACAAAAGAGGAGGCCATCAGAGCGATAGATGCAGCTTATGATGCATTCAGCGGGTGGAAAGTCAGCAAGGTAGAAGACCGGGTCGAACGTATGGAGCGCGCTATCCGGAAAATCAAAGATGCCACCCCGGAAATTGCGGAGCTGTTGTCGCGGGAGCATGGCAAGGCACTGTGGGATTCGAAAGGGGAGATTGCCGTTTCCCTGATGTGGATGGAATTTGCCTGCCAGAATGTAAAAGAGGTAACAGAACCGCAGGTGAAGGAGCATGACAACGGAAGAACCCTTATTACCTATGATCCCATCGGCGTGGTGTCAGCCATCACGCCGTGGAATTATCCGATATCGCTATCAACGATTAAAATAGCCCCTGCACTGCTGACAGGAAATACGATGGTGCTGAAGCCAAGCCCATTTGCGCCCCTTGCTGTCAGCCGGGTGGTGGAGATCATTGCTTCCGAATTCCCGCCGGGGGTCCTTAATCTTGTTCATGGGGAGGCAGATGTCGGGGTTGAGCTTACATCCAATCCAAAGGTAGCAAAAATTGCGTTTACTGGCGGAACTAAAACAGCTAAGAGCATTATGAAGGCTGCCTCTGAGACGATCAAGAAAATGACACTTGAGCTGGGCGGGAATGATGCTGCCATCGTGCTGCCAAGCTTTGATGTTAATGATGGGAAGGCGATGCGCCGTATGGTCATCTCCAACTTCCTGACGTCAGGCCAGATCTGCATGATTGCCAAAAGAGTGTATGTGCATCAATCCATTTATAAAAGTTTCGTGGAGAAATACAGGGAAGCCGCAGATAAATGGATCCGGGTTGGTGATCCATTTAACCCGAAAGTAACCGTCGGGCCGGTCAATAACCCTGGACAGGTGAAGTATGTGAAAAGTCTGGTTGAGGATGCAAGGAGCAAGGGTGCAGAAGTTATCCAGCTCGGCAAAATCCTTGACCCGGATCTGATGGACAACGGCTACTTCCTTCAGCCCACACTGGTCCTCGGTGCAGATCCGCATGACCCGATCGTAGTGGAAGAGCAATTCGGGCCGACTGTCCCGATCATTCCCTATGATGACGAAGAGCAGGTGATCCAGCTTCATAATGAAAGCATTTATGGACTGACCAGCTCTGTCTGGGGAGATGAAGAAGAAGCGATCAAGGTTGCACGCAGGATTGAGGCCGGCACCACAATGATCAATACCGCTGCCGTACAGGGACTTGATGTCCGCTTTCCTTTCGGAGGCGTAAAGCAGTCCGGTGTGGGCCGCGAATACGGCAAAGAAGGGCTGAAATCCTATCTCGAAGTGCATGTCATCAATATCCCGAAGACATTGGAGCTGCCATATATCCCAGAATAATGAACGAAAAAAACGAAGGCTGCTAAAGAAGCAGTCTTCTTTTTTTTTGAGTTTACAGAGTTGGAACGCGAATGTATAATTATGGAAACTTGTATAAAGGAGTTGTGCTATGAAGAGGCTGATATGGCCATGGTTCCTTGCTGCGGCCGGCTTTATTTTTACAGCTATGGGAATAATCTTCGGAATCATTGGAGCAGACGTTCTAAACATACCATTTACAAGGATGGATTTAGTTCCAATCGCAGTCAGTTTCCTTGGGATCATGCTTTTGTTTGCAGGCATTATGTTCATTATGGATAAAAGATTTGAAACTTTGAAAGAAAAGGACAAAGGAAGTGAAAAAATCGTCCAAAAGGCAAAATCCAAAGCATTCAATTTAATGATTGGGCTATATTCCATTGGTACCATTACACTGGCACTGCTTGGTTACTTGAATGAAGTTTCTTTTTTCAGCCTGATTGGCCTGTACATCATTGGCCTGCTTTTCTATAGTTATCAGCTTGTGATGAATAGGCGTGCTGCTTGAATAAGGTGATAGGGGAGAACCTGTCTGCTGAGGGAAAGCAGACAACTCAGAGCGGTTTTTTATGTGAATATCATAGCTTGTGAAGGAGTGGAAATATGACATCAGCAAACAAAGTAAATCATGCTAAAATTTCTTCCAGATTAATAGAGCAAAAAGAAACGGCTGATAGCCTGGCGATTATTTTGCCGGGGGCAGGGTATACGGCACAGGCTCCGCTGCTTCATTTTTGTACAGGGTTATTTTACTCCAAGGGCTTCGATGTTCTTCATCTCAACTACACATTTAATCGTGAAGAGCAGATGGCCTTATCTGGAGAAGGCCTGGCTGAAGCGGTCCGGTCTGCGATTGAAGATGCACTGAAAAATAAAGGGTATGACCATTTTTATATCGCTGCTAAATCGATAGGAACCATGGCACTGCCTTATCTATTGAAGGATCAAAGCTTTCTGGATGCGAAAGCAGTATGGCTGACCCCTTTGCTTCAAAAAGAGTTTATATTGACTAGCATGGCGGCGGGCAGCCATAAAGGGCTCTGTATCATTGGGGATCAGGATCCTTTTTTCACTTGGGAACGGATTGAAAGGATTAAAGGGAATCCCAATCTTTCTATTAAAGTAGTGGAGGGAGGCGATCACAGCCTGGAACTTAGCGGTGATCCCATCCAATCTATCGATCTGTTAAAGAACATCATTTCTGATATTCGTCAATTCCAGTCTTTCTAAAGGAGTTCCTATGAATTATATTCAATCTTTACGGAAATATATCGGTACAGAGCCAATCATTGCTCCCGGTTCAGCGGTCATCGTTCTCAATGATAAGGGAGAGATTCTGCTTCAATTGAGGTCAGATACACTGGATTGGGGGATTCCTGGAGGCGGGATGGAATTGGGCGATTCTTTTGAAGAGACGGCCAGGAAAGAGCTTTTCGAGGAAACGGGCTTAACGGCCCAATCTTTGGAGCTGCTGTCGCTCGTCTCAGGGAAAGAGTTTTATTATCAATTTCCCCATGGAGATGAAATTTATAATGCAACGGCAGTCTATAAAGCGGTTGACATAGAGGGCATCTTAAAAAAAGACGGAGAAAGCCTGGAGCTGGCCTACTTCCCCCTGCACTCCCTTCCATCACTGAATAGTACAGCCCGGAAAATGCTTGAAAAGACAGGATATATCTAATGAGTATTCTTTCATGTGAAAAAGAGCCTCTGCGGTTCTTTTTTATTTTAGGGAAATGTAAAACATGTTTGACATGTAAAATCCTGTCATGTTATTCTGTAAATGTAAAACATGTTTGACAAAAATACGGCAGAGTGGTGTGAATGGAAAATCAAATCAAAGAAGTGAGAAAAAGCAGCGGCCTTTCCCAGGAAGAGCTGGCTAAAGCATGCGGCGTTTCACGCCAGACGATTAATGCAATCGAGAACAATAAATATGATCCCAGCCTTGCACTTGCCTTTCAGCTGGCAGAGTCCCTTGGCATGACAGTGGATCAGCTATTCCATTTTAGGAGCAGGGGGAATGAGAGATGAAAGGTAAAGAAATAGCAGCGCTCGTATTACTGATAGCGGCAACACTTTATTTTGGGGGAACCTTCATCAGTTATATTAAAATTGATGGAGCATCTATTGGGTCAGCAGAGCTGCTCGTGATCATCGCCTTGCTGATTGGATGGGTCCAGTTCATCACATGGGGAACGAGGAAGGAAGTTCAGAAAGATGAAATGGGCAGGCAAATCATTATGGACAGTGCCAGAGTCAGCTATTATGTTGTATTAGCGGCACTAATGCTGTTATGGATCATCGACTTCTTCCTTGTCAGCAAGGGAGAGAATTACACACTTTTTATCGCTTTGTGCATCGCCTATATTACGTATCCAATCATCCAATATGTACTTGTTAAAAGATTTGCGGATTAATATCATTCCAAAACCACAGTGCCTGCTGTGGTTTTTATTTTTGAGCAAAAACATTGATATTTCGTTATTGATTTTATAAAATTTAATTGTACACAACTAAAATATAGGAGTGATTCACATGACAAAACCATTATTCACAGCATCAGTAACAGCAGTTGGCGGACGAGAAGGCCGGGTTTCATCAGCAGAAGGGAATTTGGCTTTGGATGTAGCGATGCCCGGAACTCCAAGAAAAAAGGAAGTTCCTGAAGCTACAAATCCTGAGCAGCTGTTTGCGGCCGGCTATGCAGCCTGCTTTGACAGTGCGCTGCAGATGGTTGCAAGGAAAGAAAGAGTCTCTTTTCAATCTGAAGTGACTGCAAATGTCAGTCTTTTAAAAGATGAAAGCGATCAAGGCTTTAAGCTTGGGGTTGTTCTGCAGGTGAAGGGAACAGGAATAGAGGATAGCCTTTTGAATGAACTGGTGGATAAAGCCCACGGTGTCTGCCCATATTCAAAAGCTGTGAATGGGAATATTGAGGTTCAGCTTGAAATCGTACAGTAAAGTAAGAAAGGATGCCCGCTTGGCTGGGCATCCTTTTCTTATTGCTCATGTTTTTGATGAAGGACCTGCAATAGCTGAAGAAGGGAGGTTTTCAGCGAGTTGTATTCCTCTTCGTTTGCGCCGCTCATTTCGAAAATTTTTGCAGGGATGGATTCTGCCTGTCCTTGAAGAGATACTCCTTTTTCTGTCAGTGTCACAAATACAGAGCGCTGATCCTCAGCAGATCTCTCCCGGTTCAGGAGGCCCTGCTGCTCCATTCTCTTCAGCATGGGTGTAAGGGTGCCGGAATCGAGGTAGAGAAGCTCTCCCAGTTTTTTTACGGTCAGGCTTTTCTTTTCCCAAAGAAGGAGAAGGACAAGATATTGAGGATAGGTGACTTCAAGCTTATCTAAAAGTGGCTTATACTGCTTGGTCATTTCTCTTGAAGCAGCATAAAGAAGGAAGCAAAGCTGATTTTCGAGCTTTAAATGGCTGTACTCGTTTGTCATTTTTTCACCGCTTATCGTTATAGTCTGTATGTATACTATAACCTCCGCATTACATTTAATAAACTAAACTGCATACCTTTTTCCTTAATAGGGAGTCGGAACATCAAATATAAGATAGAGCGCTGTTATAAAAATCCCGCCAAGGAGCCACGCAGTCCATGGCTTGCGATAATGGGCAATCAGCAGTGTGAAGGTCACGATATTGAACAAAAAGGACCAGCGGAAGGACCAGCCATGATGATGGGTAATGCTGTCATTTATATAGGCGATGAGCTCCACACCAGTGAACAAGATTGACCAAAGAAGAATCCAGCCAGCCTGTGCCTTCAGCTTTTCCGGAAGCCGGCCGAGAAAAATGGCCAGGACGAAAGGGTAGATAATAAAAGCAATCGCCATCGAAATGGCATTATGTGTCGGCAATAATAAATGGTCAATCCAAACAGGATTGAATTCCCAGACCCGATAATTAGACAGGAGAAGCTCATAAGCAAGGTTGGCAATGATCCAGAACAAGAGCGTGCTGTAGTACTGTGCAAAGCTTTTCCAGGCTCCAAGGAAGAGTCCTGCAATAATGAAAAATATAACGAATGATGACTGCATTTTTTTACCCTCTTATCAATGATATAAGAATAGGTTTTCCAATAACCTGGAAAATAACCTGCTCCCAAAGGCCTGCTGAAAAAGGAAATACGCCAGCTGGCGGCGAATTAGAAGAAAGCAAAAGTTTATCCCAAGACAACAGAGGTGCAAAGAATGAAAACCAAACTAATACTCGTTGAGGGGCTTCCCGGCTTCGGTAAGTCAACAACTGCCAGATATACAAAAGAGATACTCGATGAGGCAGGGCTGGAGACCAGATTATTTCTGGAAGGCAATCTCGACCATCCTGCCGACTATGATGGAGTCGCTTATGCGGCGGAAGCAGAGATGGAGAAACTGCTGAAGGAAGCAGGCGGCCAAGGAGAACTTATTAAACAATATACAATCAAAAAGAATGGCTATTATCTAGTTCTATATGAAAAAATGAAACGGAAATATCCTGATGCATTTCCTGAAGGCCTGCTGGATCCTATTATCCGGACTGATATTTACGAACTGCCTATGAAGCTGCATATGGAGCTGATGGAGGCCAGCTGGCTCAGCTTTGCAGAAGAAGCAAATGGAGATGCGGTGTATATATTTGAATGCTGCTTCATTCAGAATCCTTTAACCATCGGGATGATCAAGTACAATGAGCCGGCAAATGAAATCATGGCTTATGTTAAGCGGCTTGGCGAAACGATTAAAGAACTTGATCCGCTTCTTATTTATCTGGAGCAGGACGATCCTGAGTCAGCCTTCAGAAAGGCTGTAAAAGAGAGGCCGGCAGAGTGGTTCGAGGGCTTCGCCGAATATTACACTGGCCAAGGGTACGGACTCAGCCGCGGATGGAAAGGCCTGGAGGGAACGCTGAAGGTACTGGAGGCAAGGAAGCAGCTGGAGCTGGACACAATGAAGCAGCTTGATCTGAAAAAGGCTGTGGTGAATAATTCCTGGTTCGATCCGGACAGCCATAAGGAAATGATCAGGCAGGTGCTGAAGGAACAAGGCGTAATTTAAGAAGAATTCCTATACCAAAACAGCCTGATGTGTTTGATAAAGCAGCTGTCCGGGAATATCCCCAAAAAACAGGCAAGGGGGATTAGAATTGAAGTTCAATAAAGATGACCTCACGAAAGTAATTAAAACGGCGGCAGATAAAGTAAGTGGAGACAATGCAGGCCAAACATCCAACAATGATGTTCAAACCCAGATAAACAGCATCAACAGACGGCTCTCATTGCTCGAGGAAGAGCTTAGGCAGATAAAGGAGAAGGTATAAGGGCCATTGAGGCCCTTTTTTGTTTAGGTCAGTCCTGGTCAGGAACTGGCTTCAAGCCACCTCAAAATTTCTTTTACTATTAAATCCTGCTGTCTTTGAGGCGGAATGCTAGCATGATTGTCTCCTTTTTGAGATCCATACATGCCGAATTGTGCATGGTTGCCGCCTTCTATTCCATATAAGTCTGCTCCATCAGAAAGCAAATGCCGTGTTTTCTCAATCTTCCCGGGTGTGGTCAGTCCATCTTTTTCCGCATAAATCGAAAGCATGGGCATCGTGGAATCTGAAAAGTCAGAGCCGCTGCTTGGATAGGAACCGAGCAGGATGACCCCATCAATCTGGTCCGCATGGTTAAACGCATAAGTAGCAGCGGAAACTCCTCCGAGGGAATGTCCTCCAATATACCATCTCTCAATCTCTGGATAATGCTCGATTAGTTCGTCTGCTTTATTTCCCTCGAGGATGGAGAAATTCAGGCGCATTTCCGGCACCAGCACCAGGTACCCATTCTCAGCAAGCCGCCCGCCCAAATAGCTGTATGCCTCTGGCTCCACCTTGGCTCCAGGGTAAATGATGATCCCTGCTTTCTTCACTGCACCCGGATCAAAGACAATCCAATCATTCTCATGCCGGATATTTTCTTCACCGATTAATTTAAAGAGTTCTTCAGACGGTTTATACGTTGCCTGGGCCCAAATGTAAAATCCCGCACCGCCTGCGATGATAACAGCTAAAACAATGATAAGGGCAACTTTAATGATCTTTTTCATAAAAAAGCCTCCTGCCCGCTGGATATATCTTTTATTGTATTTTAAAAAAGGAGAAGGTTCCAGATTTGCGTGTACAGCCTGAAACCTTCCCTGAGCTCAGCGCGTATATGAAGGAAAGCTATGGGAGGGTTTCAAATGAAAAGGTATAGAGTGATGGCTGCGGCTGCTATTCTAATCATCTTCTTCCTGCTTGCCGGAAACCATTTCATCATACATACAGGCCAAGCAGAAGCGGCGGCAGTTGAAGATAAAGGAAAAGAGGGCACGGAATATTATATTCTCCTTAATGGGCGGAAGCTGATGGTCGAGGACGAAAACGTCTGGAATCTGATTGAAGTGGGCGGAATCTACGACATTGCTTATGAATGGTATGGAAATAAAGATCCTGTCATAACAAGCATTACGTTTCCAGGGTATGAGGGCAGCCATTGATGGGAAGCGGGATTTAATGATGTTAACTCTCCGGGCTATTGAAGCCCTGCAGGTTTGCATAAAAGGCTATTATGGGGTGTTTTAATTGTTAATGATTTTAAGAGTGATTTTTGCAGTAATCAGTGCTATTATCGCAGGATATGGATTAATAACTGATAACTTTGAATACCAATCGTATATGTTACTATTTTTAAGTTTAATGATGTTTGTAATTGGAATTGAAGAATTGCGGAAAGAACGAAAAGTGACGGGGTGGTTTAGCATCATTGCTTTTTTATTTGGATTATTTGTAGCAATTCAAGGCTTCTTCATGAAATAACATGTCTTATATTTAAACTGCTGCCAACAGCATTTCTTATATGACTATGGACAGGTTAGTGAAGGAATGGTTATAAAAATGTCAGAAATTCTTATCCTGATTTGAGTGACCAGCAAGCCCAAAAATAAGCGGAGTTTTTCCGGTTAAGCTGGTGAATACGGCGCGGATGGATGTAAATTAGCGGAGAATTTCCGGTTAAGCGGAGCGCAGTAGCCCGTTTTCCTGTTTTTCTAATCGATAGCCGGAATTTCTCCGTCTATTAGAGCTATATTTTGAGCTTTTTTGAAAATAAGGAGAATTTATCCGCTTATTTTTCAGCCTGGCGATGATTCCCTCATTCAGGTCGGGTAAGGTCCGCTCTTTTTGGCTGGGCGGGGACCCCGCAATCAGAGCTTAAAATATGTAATGTGTGTTTCATTGAGCCTTTTTTTATAAAAATATTGAGGAATTAGCAGGAATATGAGCCTGCATAATCGAATATACGTTCTTTAACGAAAGGCTGGGTACCCTAAGGTAATTGCGGCATCGGGGCCTGAAAGATAGAAGGTGATCTTATATGGAAAAAACAGCACTGATAAAAACAGTCTCCCTTGAATTTTATAAAAACGAAGATGAATCGCGGCTTAAGGGCTATCAGCTCCCGGAAGAGCAGCTCGGCTTTACCTCAATGCCGGTTCCTGCAATTGAGGCCTGCCTGCAGGAGGATGACCGCCATCCTATTATCATTCAATATGGAGAGGATATAGCAGGCTTCTTCGTCCTTCATGGCAAGGGCGGGGCCATCAAGTACAGCCCGAATGAACAGGCGATGCTGCTTCGTGCCTACTCGATCAGCGCCAGCTATCAGGGGAAAGGGATTGCGGGTGAATCATTGAGGCTCCTGCCTGACTTTGTAAAAAAGCATTTTCCTGATAAAAATGAAATCGTCCTTGGGGTCAATCACAGCAATCATGCGGCCCAGCATGTCTATAAAAAGGCTGGTTTCATTGACCAGGGCCTTCGAATCACCGGAAAAAAGGGCGAGCAGTATGTGCTGCACATGCAGCTTTAGAAAGGGAATGAAATCATGATCAAATATCCGATTTTAAAGGAAGAGGCCGTCATTGGCGTAACAGCAACATCGTCAGGGGTGCCGGAAGAGCTCCACGGCATGATCCGCTCCGCCTGCAAGCGCATGGAGTCAAGGGGATTCCGCGTAAAGTGCGGGGACACTCTGTGGACACAGGAAAAAGCAAAGTCGGCCCCTGCTTCTGTCAGAGCGGATGAATTCAATGAAATGATGGCAGACAGCGGGATAGACTTAATCATTCCTCCGTGGGGAGGGGAGCTTTTAGTAGAAATTCTGGATAAAGTGGATTTCGCCGGAATGGAAGAAAAGTGGATATTAGGCTATTCGGATACGAGTTTGCTGTTGTTGGCCGTCACATTGATGACGGGGATGGCGACAGCCCATGGAACCAATCTTGCCGACCTGCGCGGTGAGCAAATGGATGAAACAACAGCCAGGTGGCTGGATGTTTTGAAAACAGAAGAGGGCGGATCGGTCCAACAGGAATCTTCCAGCAACTATCAGAAAGAATGGCAGCATGAGAACCCTTCACCATATGTATTTCATTTAACAGAGCCGACGAGCTGGAAAACCATATCCGGCAGTCCAGAGAAAATGGAAGGCCGGCTGCTCGGCGGATGCATTGATGTTATCAGGCATCTGATCGGCACCCCTTACGGCCGTGTCCGTGAATTTCAGCGGGAGCACCTTGGCGGGGATCCTATTGTCTGGTATTTTGAGAACTGTGAAATGACAACAACCGATCTGCGCAGGACTTTGGTTCATATGAAGATGGCCGGCTGGTTTGAAGACTGTGCGGGAATCATGTTTGGTCGCAGCAGCGCCAACACAGCAGTTGGCGGCTATACTGCAGAGGATGTATATAAAGAGCTTTCAGCTGAGCTTGAAGTGCCCGTTATTTATGACATCGACTGCGGCCATGTCCCTCCGCAGGTCACTTTGATCAACGGAGCATACGCGGAAATTGAGGTCCGGGACGGGAAAGGCAACATAGTTCAGCATTTTAAAGCATAAGAAGAGGCAGGCTGCGGAGTCTGCCTTTTTAATCGTGCCTTAATGAGGCATGGCATTTAAGTTTCACCATAATACTCAGCAAAATAAAGGAAGCCGAATTTCCTTACAAGATAGTTTCTTAAAAGGCCTTCAGTTGCTTTTTCAATTGGAGGATCTGTAAGTGTATAAGCCTTGCCATTAAGCCTGGAAAATTTTTTGGAATCTGCTTTGTTATGGTAGTCATCCTCGATAATGCCTGAAGTCAAAGCAGCACCAGGATAGCCGCTTATAAAAACATGGGTTCTGAGGGCAAGGTGAGGGGTTGAATGCAGCAGCAGGAAAATGATCACTATACCGGCTAGAACCAGTTTCTCTTTTTTATATTTCATGAAAGAAATTCTCCTCAACACTAACTTCTTATAAACTATTCCATAATATATATGGTATTCCTGCTGAAACCTAACAAAAAGGAGTGAGGCAAAATATGAAGCAAATAGTGCTGTTTCTCTTTCTGGCGTCTGCTGCCATTCTGGCTGGAGCCTGCGGGGCAACCGGGCAATCCTCCGGAAGTTATCAAGTTCTTATCATCGGGGGAGATGAGACATTGAGCGGAGCATTCAGCGATTTTGCCGGCAGCGGCGGACCGGTTGGCGAGCTCCGGTATATTGCTGATCCTGAAGAGGCCCGCAAAGAATTTCCGAAGTATTCCTTTGAAGAGTTCCCGGCCATATTCATTTTTGAGACCGGGGGAAGCGAAATGAAAAAGCTTATGCTGGAAACGAACGAGGTAGAAGAGGCACAGGCGTTTTTAGAGGGGAAGGACTAAAAAAGAGCAGTTGGTAAATTAACTGGTGAAGTTGGTAGAATAACGTATGAAGTCGGTAGATTATGCCCTGAATCGGTAGAATAACCGTCGAATTTGGCAGATTATCAGGCCCGATTAATAGTATGAACCCAAAAAGGGCCAGGCTGCCGGCTCTCCCAGCGCCATATTGTCTGAAAACCGGCTTGAAGAACGCTATCCAAGCCGGCAAAAACAGCTTTCTTCATCCAGCAGCAGTCTTTCTTGGCCTCTTGACAAGCTCGCCGCCGCAGTTCGGGCAAATATTCTCCATCTCTTCCGTGCAATCCCGGCAAAAAGTGCATTCATATACGCATATAAAAGCTGTATCGTCCAACCTCAAAGGAGCACTGCATCTTTCACATTCTTTTCTCATTTCCAAACCCATAGAAAGCCCTCCATCCGTCTATTTTCATAGCTAAGATTAGCAGAAATTCAGGCAATCATTCAGGGTCAGATCCCAACTATTTTCCGGGGTCAGCAGCGGCTGAAAACCTTATTGCGGAAGGAAGCCCTCTTTGCTGATCAGAACCTTTTCCGGAGGAAATACTTCTGTAAATCGCTTATATAGTTTCCTGTATGCGGTCCGGTTGTACCATTCTTTTAGATTCAGTTCTTCGTAAAGAGAAGGGATGCCGATCTTTTCCGTTCTTCGTCCTCCGCTTCCATCTCCCATAAAATAATCATCGATGCAGATCCGGTTTACAATGGGGAAAAGTAATTCCGGGAACTTCTCACTGCTGGGGAGCATAGGGGCAATGGCAGCCTGGACGGGTATTCCTGCTTCCTTCATCTCCCGCAGGGCCTTCAGCCTTGCGGGGATCGGCGGGGCGGAGGGCGTAAAATGCTTTCTTATTCTCTCGCTGTCCGTTTCCACTGTCATGCTGATCCGGACCTTTTCTCCAAGCTTTTGAAACAGATCCGCATCCCTTGCTGCAAGGGGGCTTCTTGTTTGGACAAACAAGAAATCCGGCTGGTTTTCTGTCATAGCTTCAAGCAGGGAGCGGGTAATTCTCTCTGTGTGCTCAGCCGGCTGATAGGGGTCTGTGCTGGAAGACATAAAAATGGTCACAGGGCCTTTCTGTTTTGCTTTTGTTATTTCTTTATCAAGCAGTTCTGCCGCACCCTGTTTTACGTCGACCCAGCTGCCCCAACCTTCGCTGCGGAAGATGGAGACTGGCATTTCTCTGACATAGCAGTAGGAGCAGCCAAACGCACAGCCTGTATAAGGGTTAAGTGAGTGGCTGTAGCCGGAAAGGAACCCGGTGCCTTTTGTCAAAATGGTCTTAGGTGTTTTATAAGCTATATTAGCTTTCATTGTTATCATCCTTATTTTGCATTGTGGAAGATGATTCCCAATCCATACCTGGTACCAGAGGAGAGTGTACTGACACCGTGGCGGACAGTGTTTTTGTAGTAGCCTCTTTTCCCCTGGACCGGCCTGCTGCTCGTTGGGAAAATCAGGGCCTCACCCTGTTCGAGCGTAATTACATGCCCGCGGCTTTGCGCTCTTGGGCGCTGTTCTACGAGAAGAGACTCACCGCCGGTGTAATCCTGTCCTCTTCTGCTCAAAGTGAATAATACCTGGAAAGGAAAAAACACATCTCCGTAAAGATCCTGGTGCAGGCAGTTGTAGCCTCCCTGCTCATATTTCAGGATAAGCGGGGTTGTCCGTTCCTGTCCGTGCTGCCTGCACTCTTCCAGAAATTCCTCCAGGGTGCCGGGATAGGCAGGCTCTTTGCCAAGCAAGGCAAGCCAGCGGTTGGCAGCTTTCGCAAGCTCAGGGTAAAAAGCTGAGCGGAGCTCCTGCAAAAGAGGGGGAAGGGGATCCGCGAAGTACTTGTATTCACCTTCCCCAAAACGGTAGCGCTCCATATTGATGGTGCTTCGATAAAGGCTTTCATCCTCATACATACCGATAAGAGAATCGCATTGCGCGGGGGATAGGAGGGTGCCTAATTTTACAAATCCATCCTCATCCAAGGATTGATGAAGCGCCTCCCAATCAAGTGTGCTTATCTTTTTGCCCATTTCGCTGTCCATGCTGCGGCCTCCTTTATTTCTAATGATATGTTCTATTATTAGCAAAGTCTTGTATTAAGAATGAGTTATATAGTGGTAAATAAAGGATATTTGAACTGATATTTAGGAAGGAGTAGTATGATGATTGTGCTTGCCGCTGTTACCGCACTATTCTCCATTGAGCTTAATCTGCGGAAGACAGTGAAACAAAATCTAAGGATATGAAGAAAGGAGAAGAGTAGATTGATATATCTAAAACAAAACAAAAGAAGCCGGCATTGGTCAGCCGGCTCCTATCTGAATCAAAGCGTATTGGCCATAATCTCCTTTAATACTTTCGCAGAGGTGCTGAACTGCTCTTTCTCTTTCTCATTGAGATCGATTTCAATTATTTCACGGATGCCTTCCCGGTTGATGATGGCGGGAACACCTATATAAAGGTCCTTTTCTCCATACTCACCGTCCAAATAAGCAGAAATGGTCAGAATGCAATTTTCGTTATGGAGGATTGCTTTCGTAATCCTGGCCAGTGACATTCCGATCCCATAATAGGTCGCACCTTTTCTTTGAATGATATCGTAGGCTGCATCACGTACATTGACGAATATTTTTTCGAGACAGTCCGGGTTCACGTCTTCTTTGCGTTTCATAAAGCTGCCAAGAGATTCAATTCCAATGCTGCTATGGCTCCAGACAGGGAATTCCGTATCTCCGTGTTCTCCGATGATGGCTGCGTGGACATTCCTTGTATCCACTTTGAAATACTCGCCCAGCTTAAAGCGCAGCCTGGCTGAATCAAGTACGGTGCCTGATCCGATGACTCTTTCCTTCGGGAGGCCGGATTCTTTCCACGTCACATATGTCAGGATGTCAACCGGATTTGTTGCGACCAGAAAAATGCCGTCAAAGCCGCTCGCCATAATCTGTTTGACAATGGTTTTGAAAATGCCGGTGTTCTTCGCTACAAGGTCAAGCCTTGTTTCACCGGGCTTTTGGGGCAAGCCTGCAGTGATGACGACAAGATCAGCTTCCCTGCAGTCATCATAGGTTCCGTTCCACAGTCTGACTGGGGAAGGGGCAAACGGCATTCCGTGATTAAGATCCATTGCTTCACCTTCGGCCTTAGCTTCGTTCACATCGATCAGGACAATTTCTTCTGCGGCGCCCTGGTTGACCATAGAGTATGCATAGCTGCAGCCCACAGCTCCAGTGCCAATTACAACAACCCTGTTCACTTTGTTTGTTTTCATCTCGAATTTCTCCCTTCAATTGTAAGAGTTATATGTCTGCTATTCCCGCGAGGCGGTTAACTAAGATACTTTTATTATATAGTAAAAATGTGAAATAATTCACAAACTCTATGGCTATTTTGTGAAATGTTTCACAAGTTCTCTGCGGAATAACGGTTATGATCCTGTCATAACCGTTAAAGCAGCTTCAGAGCCTTTTATTCAGCACTTTCCAGCCTTTTTCTGAAATCTGAGGGGGAGAGGAGGGTGTGATCTGTATTTTCCTTCAATCCTTCCAGGAAACCAAGGTCGGCTTCGTAAAGATCCTCTTCATCGTATTTATTGCTGTAGTAAAGCTGTTCAGAGCCAGTTTGGAGAAGGAGACTAAGCTCCAGACCCATCGCGGAGCCGCTGGGACTGTCTTCGTCCCCGAGAACAGCACCAGGACGAGAGGATTCCTCCTGGCTGATGTATAAACGGGAACCAGCCGCATTTTCCGCCCTCTTCACCAATTCGGGAAGCGTACCTATCTTTTTCAATGTCATTCTTCATCACCTCTGTTCTTTGTTTACCTAATTAGAGGGGGCCTCTAAACTTTCCGTTTGCAGGAATGTCCGGAGGGTAAAAGAATAATGAATATAAATTGGAAAGGAGAATGCTAAAATGGCAGACAAAAAACCACCATACAAAGGGTTCAACACAGAGCAGAACAACGGGCTCTCCGATACCCAGGAAGTGAACTACAGCAGTGATTTCAAGAAAGCCTATAAAGCTGAAAAGAAACAAGACTCCGATTCCAGCGAAAAAAGTGAATGATGGAAAGGAAGCCCTGCCGCAAGACGGCGGGGCTTTTTGCATCTTATAAAAAGGCCGTCTGCAGGAAGGAGAACAGCCCCTGCTGTAGAAATGTACACTAAGTAAAATAGAAACTTAAGGAGGGAAATGATGTACGAGCAGAAGACGAGGGAAAATGATAAAAGTGTAGAAGAATTCATTGAAAATGTAGACAGCCCGAAGAAACGGCAGGATGCATACAGACTGATTGAAATTTTTGAAGATACAAGCGGATACAAGGCGAAGATGTGGGGAGAGAGCATTATCGGATTTGGATCTTATCATTATAAATATAAGACCGGGCATGAAGGAGACGCACCGCTTGTCGGCTTTTCCCCGAGGAAGGCAAAGATCAGCCTCTATTTTGCCACAGGAGACACTCAAAGGGGAGAACTGCTTGAAAGATTCGGCAAGCATACAGCCGGCAAGGCCTGTGTGTACATCAATAAGCTGGCAGATGTGGAGGAAGAGGTATTAAGGGAGCTGATTCTCCAATCGATCCGATTTCTAAGGAATACATATCCGGAATCCTAGGGGGCGGGAGGGGCAAGAATGAAGATCAGGAGAGCGAAGGACCAGGATGCAGAAGGAATCGCCAAAGTCCATGTGGAAACATGGAGGACTGCTTATAGGGGCATTATTAATGATGAATATCTAGCAGCTCTTTCCGTGGAAAAAAGGACCGAACTGTGGCACAGGAATATCGCGATACCCGGAAATATTGTACTTGTGGCAGAGGAAAATGGCGGGATAGTTGGTTTTGCAGACGGAAGCCAAGAGGAAACAGGCGAGTATGGCGGTTTCAAGGGGAATGTCACCTGTCTATATGTGCTGGAAGAGCATCAGGGAACTGGCCTTGGAAAGGCACTCCTGCAAGAGCTTTTTCAAGCATTTCAAAAAGAGGGGATTCGTTCTGCTATCGTAAAGGTGCTGAAAGAAAATGATGCCTGCAGCTTTTATGAACACACGGGTGCAAGACTGCTGAAGGATGCTATCCCAATAAAAATCGGCAGCGGCCGGGAGCTCGAGCTCTGTGTGTATGGATGGAAGGATTTTAACGCTGCATTTTAGCAGCCAGAAAATCAAGAATAGGAGAGATGAAGCGATGAAACTGGCAGTAAAGGCATGTATCCTTTCAGCATCATGCCATCTAATATATGCGGCTTATTCTATGGTGAATGGCTATATACAAACCAAAAACTATGAACCTGATATGGACAGGGCCTGGCATGAAGCTGCCTCAGCACCGGCCTTGGTTTCATTTGGACCGGCACCGTCCCCCTGGATATTACCTCTGACTTTTATAGCAGGTGCGCTGGAGGATTCCTTTTTACTCTCATATTCACTTGAACTGGTTCTTTCTATACCTATATTTCCAAGCAGGTTTTCTATTGCTGTTAAGTGCTTTTTATCCGGCACAGCAATGAGGCCTGGCTGAAACAAACGATTCTTCACCTTGAGTTTTAATTGATAGCCATTGTCTGCGCGGGAGTCCAGCCCGTAAAGAGGATGCCAGCGGACAATTTTCTCTGTTTCAAAAGAGCGGATTTCGGTCTGGCTGTAAAACCTTCCGTGCAGAATCATGCCGTCCTTCATGATAAATAGATTCTGCGGCTGGCGGATGAAGCTTGCAATGGCAAAGAATATATAAGCCGCATTCAAGAAGGCGGGGTCAAACCAATCGGTTAAAAGCAGGAGCAGGAGGAAGCCGGCCATGAGGAAAAAAGCACATACGGTTCCCCATTTTATATACTGATAGGATCTAGTATTTTTCGTGATTGGCTGCATTTCCTTCCATTCGCCTGGCAGCAGGATGCCTGAATATTCTTCCTGTGTGCGTGGGAATAAAGCTTGTCCCGACAAATCGGCCGCTTTTTTTATACGGAGCCGGAGCTGCAGCAGGTAGTAGCATCCGATAAGGAACATCATAATAAAAAACAGGTCAAGCCACATCGTTTTCCGCCCTTTCATTGTCTAAAATTTTTGCCCCTTGCCCTCCTAATTAATACGGAGAAGATGGAAAAAGGTTCCCTATTTTTAAAAATCAGAAGGAGGCTAAGAAAAATGAAGATGACAGACCGCCTGAAAAGGATCATCCACTTGGCAGAAGGAGAACGGGTGGAGACTGGCTGCCGGTTTATCCAGCCGGAGCATCTGCTATCAGGGTGCCTGCTTGAAAGGACCGGGGCATTTGCGGAACTGGCGAATAAGTGCCGTTTAGACATAAGCAGCCTCCGCTCAGCCTCAGTCAAAAATTCTGAAGAAAGGGGGAGCTTGCTGCTTGGATTTCCGGCAGAGATATCTGAGGAAACAAAGGTCGTGATGGAGGCGGCGGCTGGATATATGAAGAAATACGGCCAGATGATCCTTAATGAAGGCCATCTCCTGAAGGCGCTGCTTTCCTGTGATTGTCTTGCTGATTTGGCAGGGAAGGAAGATAAACAGCAGATGCTAGCAGTCGGGGCAGCAGCCAGAGATTTAGCTTTACATCTGGCATCGTACTCACCGCCTGACAAGCTGCTCTCTGCGGTCAGGAGAGCAGGGAAAAAGGATAGAGAGATGCTTGCCGCATTTGCAGAAGCCCATTTTTCGGCTGAATGGACCCAAACGGCTGAAGCTGGGATGGAGCAGGAGGAACCGCCGGTCTACATAGCTTTCAGTGGAGACGGGGAACTGATTGGGTTTGCAGTATTTGATTCATACAAGGGAAAAAAGGGATATTTCGGGCCGATGGGAGTGGCTGGAGGCATTCGGGAAAAAGGAACAGGAAGCGCCCTTCTCCATGCCTGCCTGAAGAATATGAAAGAAATCGGCTATGAATATGCGGTCATCGGCGGGGCGGGGCCAATTGAATTCTATGAAAAGTCGTGCCAGGCTGTCGTCATTCCATATCCGGATTAAAATAACCACTGTTCAAAAAATTGAAACATTTAGTCTGCTTTCTCTGTTTAGCTCTCTCTTCTGCTGGGAATGGGTAAGGGACTTGTACATAGCTGCCAGTCAGCATGAGCCATTCTATATGAGGAGGAGACTGAATGAAAGATAACCGCAATGTAAATGAATCCAGCAAAAACGAACAGCTGGAGCAATTCAGGACAGACGACCGTGGAGAAAAGCTGACAACCAATCAGGGAGTCAAAGTATCAGAGGACGAGTTCTCGCTTAAAGCCGGTGTCCGGGGGCCTACCTTGCTGGAGGATTTTCATTTCCGGGAAAAAATGACTCATTTTGACCACGAACGGATCCCCGAGCGGGTCGTTCATGCACGCGGCTTTGCAGCGCATGGGGAATTCCAGGTATATGAATCTATGAAAAAGTATACAAAGGCAAAGTTCCTGCAGGACCCTGCTGTGAAAACCCCTGTATTTGTAAGATTCTCAACGGTCGTCGGCTTCCGGGGATCAGCCGAGACTGTCAGGGATGTGCGCGGGTTTGCGACAAAGTTTTATACAGAAGAAGGCAATTATGACCTGGTAGGCAATAATATGCCGGTATTTTTTATACAGGATGCCATTAAGTTCCCGGATCTTGTTCATGCAATCAAGCCTGAGCCGCATAATGAAATGCCGCAGGCTTCTGCTGCCCACGATACCTTCTGGGATTTTGTCGCCAACAATCAGGAATCCGCCCATATGATCATGTGGGCTTTGTCAGACCGCGCATTGCCAAGAAGCTTCCGCATGATGGAAGGGTTTGGCGTCCATACATTCCGCCTTGTGAATGAGGAGGGTATCTCGCATTTTGTGAAATTCCACTGGAAGCCTGTGCTTGGCGTCCATTCCCTCGTCTGGGACGAAGCACAGAAAATAGCCGGCAAGGATCCTGATTTTAACCGCAGGGATCTTTGGGAGTCTATTGAACAGGGCAACTATCCAGAATTCGAGCTGGGGATCCAGGTGATAAAAGAAGAAGACGAATTCTCCTTTGATTTCGATATACTTGATCCTACGAAACTCTGGCCGGAGGAGGACATACCCGTCCAAATCATTGGAAAAATGACGCTTAACCGGAATGTAGACAATGTTTTTGCGGAGACTGAGCAGGTCGCTTTCCACCCGGGCCATGTAGTGCCGGGGATTGATTTTACCAATGATCCGCTGCTGCAGGGGCGCTTGTTCTCCTATACTGATACACAGCTCCTTCGTCTGGGAGGGCCAAACTTCCATGAGATACCGATTAACCGCCCGGTTTGCCCTTTCCATAACAACCAGCGGGATGGTTTCCACCGGCAGACCATCAACAAGGGACCGGTGAGCTATCATAATAACTCAATCGCCAATAATACCCCTTCTCCTGCGTCAGAGGAAGAGGGCGGGTATGTTCATTACCAGGAGAAGGTCGAGGGTCGCAAGGTGAGGGCGAGGAGCGATAGCTTCAAGGACCACTTTTCACAGGCGAAGCTTTTCTGGAACAGTATGAGCGGACCGGAAAAGCAGCATATCATCGATGCGTTCAGCTTTGAACTCGGCAAAGTGAAGAGCAAGTCGATCCAGCAGCAGGTTGTGGACATGTTTGCCAATGTCGATCTTGAAATGACAAGAGAATTTGCAAAAAATATCGGGGCAGTCCCTCCTGAAGAGGGCGGTTCTGCTGTAACAAAATCCTCGCCTGCACTCAGCCAGGAAAAAACGAAGAAGCTCCCTGCAACACGCAAGGTGGGAGTCATTGCCGCTGATGGATTTAATGGAGAAATCATGAAGGTACTGGAAGCCTTGAAGGCAGAAGGCATTATGCCCGTCATAATCAGCAGCAGGCTCGGGAAGATTAAAGGCTCTGATGGAAGCGAGCTTGAAGTCCAAGATACATTCCTTACCACTGAATCTGTCTTGGTGGATGCCATATATGCCGCAGGAGGCAGTGGCGGGACAAAGAAATTTCAGCAGGATGCAGCCTATTTCATCCATGAGGCCTTCGCTCACTATAAGCCGATCGGAGCGACTCATGAAGGCAGGAACTGGCTTGAAAACATAGGTAAAAACAATGCTGCAGGAATTGTACTTGGAGATGGAGCGGAAAGCTTCGCAGAGGAGTTTATCCAGGCAATTGCCCAGCACCGCTTTTGGGAGCGGGAGCTGGTATAAAAGGAAAGCAGCGGAACATGATTCCGCTGCTTTCTTTGTAATGCTAAGACCCTATAGCTTCCAGGCTGACTAAACCGTTCTTGGCCGAAACACGGTTCCTGCCAAGATCTTTTGCCTGAAAAAGCAGCTGGTCTGCCAGGATATAGGCTTTTTCCATAGGAGTTTCTGTGTTCACCTTCCCATAATAAAGACCGAAAGAGGCTGTATATCCTATCTGAATCCTTTTTCCGTGGAAATCGGCTTCAGCCGGCTTTTCCAAAAGCCCCCGGTTAATATCTTCAATCAGCTTGCTGCATTGATTAAAGTTCCTGCCGCGGAGGAAAAGAGTGAATTCCTCTCCGCCGCTCCGGATAAGGACATCTTCCTCTGTGAGCACCCCTTTCAGGCAATCCGCAAAATGCCTGATAACGCAGTCGCCTACTGCGTGGTTATAAGAGTCATTGATCAGTTTAAATTTGTCTATATCGGCCACTATGATCCCAACCGTTTCCTGGGCCTTGTCCAATTCCTTCATTTTCTGATCCATGAAGGCGCGGTTATGGACACCTGTGAGAAAGTCGGTATATGCCATCTGCTCAAATTTATCGCGCTCATATTTATGCTGTGCACTCTGTGACTTGGAAAGGAAAGACCGGCTCACAAGATAATTCAGCAGGAACAGGCCAAGGAGCATATCCCATTTCCCTTGCTGGAGGAAAAGAAGGAGGAACCCGTTTGTAAAAGCGATCTTTCCCATATCAAGGACACTCCTGCTTTTTATAAAATCGATTGCCTCCCTGCGCGTATTGATTTCTCCAAGGAACGAGAAGAAAATGATCAAATAAAGGTCAGACAGGATGGCTGTCACGGTAATAAGCAGCAGCATCAGCAGCCAGAAGCCGAATGGGATGCCTTCCATCCGGGGATACAGAGATTGAAAGATGAAATAGGCAATGCTGTTATTCAGCGTAAAGGCACCGATATTGTAAAAGGTATGGACGAATTCATCAGGATCTGCTGTTTTGGTCTTCACTTTTGTAAAATAAACCGTAAAGCGATAGAGCGTCTCGAATATCAGCAGCCCTGCCGGCCCGGCGAAAAGTCCGAATGAAAGGCTGTAGGTAATGCCATAGTCAATGGTCGAGCTGCCCAGCTTGCTGTGTATCCTAAGATGGAAATAAGAAGCAGAAAAGATCCAATAAAAAGCAAGGGCCAGGAGATATACATTCATCTCCGGAACCGTCCATTCCGATTGGGAAGCAACAGCAAGTGAGGTGAAGAAAATAAAAAAGATAAATAATCGCGCCTTTAGCATAATTGGTATTTGGACCCCTTCCCCGCGATTGTTATAAAAAAATCGGTCTTAAAAAGTCAAACAGCTTAACTGCCACAAACCTATTTTCTAATTATATAGCAATTTAAAAATTCAGAACATAAAAAAAACAAATATTACATGATTTTCCCAAATAGAACAGAAGGGTGCCAGGCACGGCAGATGGACATTTGTCCAACTAGGGTGCCTGGCACATAAGAAAATTGTCGAGATTTATCGGATTGTTACCGTTTCCATTTTTTTAACGAATAAATTTGCTTATCCTTTGTTAATCTGTTATCATAAAGTGAAATTATTTTTGTTCGGTATATAAGGAAAGAACAGTTTTGATACTTTTCGCCTTGATAACTTTGAGCAAGAATAGTAATACAATGTGTGTTTACACGCAAGGAGGCAACAAACATGGCTACAGGTAAAGTTAAATGGTTTAATGCAGAAAAAGGATTCGGATTCATCGAAACTTCAGAAGGTCAAGATGTATTCGTTCACTTCTCAGCTATCCAAGGCGAAGGTTTCAAAACTCTTGACGAAGGTCAAGAAGTTTCTTTCGACATCGAAGAAGGTCAGCGCGGACCTCAAGCTTCTAACGTAGTTAAAGGCTAATACGCAAAGAACGGGCACTCAATTGAGTGCCTGTTTTTTTTTCGGCAAAAAGGAAAGGACACCCGCCCTATAAACGGCGGAGTCCTCTTTAACGGTCATTTCCTTTTAATATTGCTCATAATAAAGCCGCTCTCTGGAAATGTCGGCATCCTGGAAAGGCTGAAGCTCAAGTCCTGATTCTCCGGAACAGAATAGTCGATCTCGTTCACGAGGAAGTCAAGGCTTGCTTTCATAACCTCAATCGTTATGCCTTCTCCGGGACAGCGGTGGCCTTTCGAGGCATCGCCGCCGCCTTGAGGGATCAGGTCAAAAAGGCTGCCGTCCCAATTTCCGAAACGCTCCGGCCGGAATTCGTACGGTTCCTCCCAAAGCAGCGGGTCATGGTTGGTTCCGTAAATGTCGAGAAGGACAAGCATCCCCTCTTTGAATTCCGCCTCATTCCAGATGAAGTCTTTGCGTACAATCGCTCCAAGGAACGGACCGAAAGGATAAAAGCGCCGCACTTCCTGGACAAACATTTCAAGCTCGCTGCCGCTGCGGGTCTGCAGCATCTCCTTATAGCGGGGATGACCGTGAAGGGCAAGGGCAGAAAAGGCAATGAAAGTCGAAATGGCAACAATCGGGCGGAGAACATTGATGAGCTCGACAGCGGCCATTTGTGAATCAAGATGAGTCCCATCCAGATTTTTGTGGAAGGCCATTTCATACAGGGCAGTACCTTCTTCTGCAGCCAGCTTTCCATCTCTGACATCCTCGATAAGACCCCGTATCCAGTCTTCTGAGCTGCCCCTCGCATGCCTGCCTTTCCAATGGCGGGGACCAACCGCCCCGAAGGCGTCTACCATATCGGCAAACTCTTCAGCTCTCTCTTTTTCATCCTCCTGCTTCAGCGGGACACCCGCCCATGCACAGGCTGTGCGGCAGAGAATAACCTTTGCTTCTTCCATCAGCACAACTTCACGGCCGTCTTCCTGCCATTTGGCTGCCGTTGCCTTCCATTCATTCATGACCATCCCGGCAAGCCTTTTTTGGTGGGGAGGCGTCATCAGGGACATGAACAACAGTTTCCGGTGGATATGGGCGTCACCGTCCATCGTCTGGATGGCATTTTCACCAAACAATGTTTTTTGTATCCGTTTGGGAGCTGCCCCGTTTCTTTTGAAACGGTCTGTATCATAGAATAGCCGAGCCGCTTCTTGTCCGCTCATGCAAATCACCTTTTGCCCGAGCAGCCGGGCTTCAAAAAGCTCTGTTCCGTACCGTTCTTTTCTGTTAGGAATAAATTCGTAGCCTTCCTTCATTAAAGTAAGGCTGTTATCAAGACTTTTATCATGAGGAATCTGCCCGTTCATGGCCATCAGCATCTGCTCCTTTGTATACCTGCATTTGTCTTGTATTATTTTTCACTAATTGCAGGCGGTTAAACACCGGGCTTAAGTTTCTTTAATAGAAACTTCTGAAACCCGGCAATATTGTTTGCGGGAACAAAAAAACTCCCCATCAAGTAATGGGGAGAATGACAGATTATTTAATCATCCTTAAGTATTCATCCAGCTGGCTGAAGGTGCTGGAGTATTCCTGGTGCAAACCATCAAGTGCAGCTTCAAAGCTGCGCTGCTCATGTTCTTCAGGATTTAGAGGGGACGCGAACAGCTCTATCTCGGTTTGATCCTCCGAACTGAGGAAGCCTACATGATTGACCACTTCAAGAGGCCATCCGGAATTAAAAGGAGCGCGGACAGCACTCCCTTCTTCATCTGAAAATGAATTTATAAATACGAGCTTATCCGGAGGAGAAATTTCATCAAAGATGAACCGGCCCCATATTTCATATCCTTCGGGAGACTTTTGGCTATAGTGGAACATTCCTTTTGGATGGAGTTCCAGCATGGTGACCTTCATGGCATAACCTTTTGGGCCCCACCAGTTCTTGAGGTGCTCTGCTTCTGTCCATGCTTTGAATACAAGCTCGCGCGGCGCATCGAATTTCCTTGAAACCACTAGCCCGGTTCGGGTATCTTTTAGCATTGTCATGTCCTCCTCCTTTGAAATATTCAGCCGAGGGAGGTGGGAAATAGAAGCTGCGAAGTCTGGCCCGGCCATAATTATACTATTCTAAATATACGTTAAAAGAATGAAAGCTGTAAATTTATTTATCAAAAATGAAGTTATATTTTTCCTGGAAAAGACTAATTCCCTATGCAATCATATGTTCTATTATGCTAGTATAATAAGTAACTTATAAAAAAAGACAGGATGACAGCATGAACGGAACAGCGCATATGACAGTCGGGGCCGTCATTGGATTTATGGCAGCAAATGCCGTGCAATCAAGCCCTGCGGAAACTCTTGTACTAGTGGGGATCGGCACAGCTTCAGCCCTCTTGCCGGATGCCGATATCGACGGCAAGCTCAGCAATAAAATTACGATATCACATAAAGCAATCCGCTCGATTGCCCAGACGATAGGGCTTTTGATGTGTTTGTACAGCTTTCTTGAAGGAGGAGATCAGGAGCGCTGGCTCGGAATGGGGGCTGGTGCAGCCATTGTAATCCTGGCATCCTTCATCACGAAGAGGAGGATGCTGACGGTTACAGGAATCGGGATAGCGGCCGGCGGCTTGTCTCTTCAGGAAAGCTGGCTTTTGCTTTTGGGCATATACATCATTGCAGCATCATTTGTCTCCCATAGGACCTACACGCATTCAGCGGCTGGCCTGATTTTCTTTGGGGTGATTGCCTATCAGCTCGATAGCTCCCTTGGGATAGAAGGAGTCTTTAAGACCTGCATGGCTGCCTATGCGAGCCATCTTATCACCGATATGAAGTTTTTACCTTTTAACAGGCGCGGCATTAAATTATTGCTGCCATTTTCATCAAAAGAGATATGAAGAAGCAGTCCTGAAGGGGGCTGCTTCTTTTTATAAGCTGGAAAGTTATATCCTGAAAATGCCATCTTTCATTCCCTTCTTGAAAGTTTAGCTTTCCGGAAAAGAAGGAAAAATAATGTTCAAGCAGATAAATCATCTATGAATTGGAAGTGGACAACTTGAAAAAGGGTTTTGCAGGGATAGCGATTGCCGTTGTAGCCTTAGTCATCATTTTTATGATGCTGGGATCCAGCTATAATGGATTTGTAAATGCCGAGGAAGATGTGGACAAAGCGTATTCTCAGATCGAGAACCAGCTTCAGCGAAGGCTGGATCTGATCCCAAACCTCGTTAATACAGTCAAAGGATATGCAGCACATGAGAAGGAAGTCATCCAATCCATCTCTGATGCCAGGGCGAGGCTGGCAGGCGCAAGGACGCCGGAAGAAGAAGCGACGGCCAATACCGAGCTTTCAAATGCATTGAGCAGGCTGCTCGTTGTGGTCGAGAACTACCCGAATCTGAAGGCGGACAAGCAATTTACGCAGCTGATGGATGAACTTGCCGGAACAGAGAACCGGATATCGGTGGCACGCCAGGATTATAATGAGCAGGTAGGAAGCTACAACAAAAGAATTAAAAGGTTCCCCGGTGCGATTGTTGCCAATGTGACCGGCTTTGATGAGAAAGAATACTTCCGGGCCGATCCAGCTGCCGAAGAAGCGCCTGAAGTTGATTTTGGGGGCAATGAGTAATGATCCGGCATCGGGCATTCCCTTTTGTTCTGGCCCTTCTCCTGCTGTTCATCTCTGCAGGCGCAGCACACGCTGAAGAAAACGGAATTCCCGCCCCGTCCGGGGATATATATGTCCAGGATTTTGCAGATGTCCTAAGCCTGGAGCAGGAAAATGAAATACGGGCCCTCGGGCGCTCTCTTGAAGACCGGACCACTGCCCAGGTAGCAGTCCTGACAGTGGAAACAACCGGGGGAAGGCCAATTGAGGAATACGCGAACCAGGCATTCCGGCAATATGCAATCGGCAGTGCCGAAGAAAACAATGGCGTCCTGCTTGTTCTTGCCATGAAGGACAAAAAAGCCCGGATTGAAGTCGGCTATGGGCTGGAGGGCCGGATACCTGACGGCAAAGCCGGAAGGATACTTGATGAAATGACGATTCCGCTGCTCCAGGCCGGACAGCCGGGGCAGGCTGTCCTTGACACATATAAAGCACTTGCCGGCGAAGCCGCAGCGGAGTATGGCCAGGGCCAGGGTACAGCACAGCCTGCAGGAGAGCAGGGCACAGGCATTCCTTCCTGGCTATTATTTATTATTATCGTCGGGGTCATTGTGCTGGATTTCATGTTCTTTGGCGGTACACTGACCTATATTCTTCTTTCTGTCATTTCGCGGGGCGGAGGAAGAGGCGGCGGAGGCGGACCACGCGGCGGCGGGGGAGGCTCATCCGGCGGCGGAGGTGCCAGCAGGGGCTGGTGAGAGAGAAAAGAAGGGCTGCTTGCGTGTGATTTTGCCGATTCGGTAGAAAAAGTCAGGAAATAATCAAAAAAACACCGGCTTTAAGTGAATGAATCCTTCAATCGGTAAATTCAAGCACCGCTCTGATTCTAAACCACTCACATTCAACCGCTGCAAACACGTCTTAAGGCTAACCCCGAGCTTTAGACGAACAGATTAATAAAAAGCCGGAAACTATGAATGATTAGTTTTCGGCTTTTCACCATTTTAGGATAATATTTTTGAAATCTTCTTCATCGCTTCGTCCGGGCAGAAACCGGAGAAATGCTGCAATAGTTTTTCTCTGGCATCCTCTCTGCTGATAGCGAGGCGCTCAATCCCGTTTTTCTCCAGCCAGCTTTCCATCGTTTCATAGGAGGTGCTGTTCCATCCGTTCGTTTCCCCTGCTTCATTTTGTTTTTCCTTTATTCCGGAAATGACAATATCCATGCTTCCCTGCAGTTCCTGCAATCCTTGGTCGAAAGCCTTTTTGTGCTCTTTGCCAAGCATGTTCGCCTCTTTCCGCAAAAGGCGTGTATCAATTCCTTCCTGTGAGCGGATAAGGCTGTACAGAGTCAGCGCTTCTTTTGAAAGCTCCCCCTTATGGTATCTTTCTTCAGGCCCATCGTTTTTTCCCAGAACAGCGAGAAAAAGAGGTACCCAGTCTTTTGAAATGAAAACTGCCTTTTTACTGATGAACTTTCCGTAAGCGGCAATCCCTTCCCCCGCAAACCGGGTCCGCCATGTCCAAGGGTCTGAATCTCCCCCTGCATGCCAGCTTACAGGATCCGTAATGGTATTGAGCGCCGGGTATCCCGGAATGAGGGGAGCCAGCGGCAGCAGGCCTGTCTCCTTGATGATGACTGCTGCTTCATTAAATTCCACTGCTTTGTAATCTTTCATGATTCAGCTTCCTCCTTTGGATAATATCTTTCTATGTATCTGCCTTTTTTCAATATTTCATCAGGCGAAGCGGCTGTCCACTCTTCGACGGTGCTGCCTGTTTCTTCAATGTAGGCTTTCACGATTTTGTATCCTTCGCTGTAGCCGTAATGGAGGGGAAGGGGGCCACCGCCATTAAGCACTTCAAGTGATCGGCTAAAGTCAGCCTTATGGAGGTCGTCTCTCACCTTATTCCAGAAAACTGGAGCTGCCTTTGTATCGAGGGGGAGGCTGGTCATTCCCGGATATACTGTTTCTTCAAACATGACGGCTTTTCCCTCAAAAACAAGGTTGTCCAAAACTGTATTCTGATGAGAACTCTCAAAATGCTGCTCTGTCCATGTGCTGTGATGGTATTCATGGGATATTGAACTTTTGATCATGCGATCAGAAGAATTATAATCACTATAATAAAAAATAATCCTGCCTGCACCGGTGGCCACCATGGTTTTAACCATTGTGTTGTCTGTCGGAAAAATGCACACATTGATGTCTTTAGTGGATGGGAGAATTTCAGAAGATTTTTCGAGCGCTTCTTTAATCAGGGAGTCCAAACGCTCTTTGTTCATTGAATTTATTACTTTTTTAAGGGTGCCTGGAAATTTGTTCACCTGATAATCCTGGATTTCCTCTGCCATATGAGGGTAATCAAGGTCTGTAAAACATTCCTTTTCAATAGGCTTAAGAATTTTTTCTTCATAAAGTGCCTGCCGTTCCTGGCGTGGTGTCTGTTCAAGATTATCCAGATAATCTTCATAGAGGTACTGTGCATGGACAATGTTGAAATTCTGGTTTCCGCCATCATTTTTGAAGGATGAGACGACCGGCTTAGTTGCTTCATCGGCCTCTTTTTCACATCCGGCAAGAACTGCAGAAATGAGTATGAGAGTAACCAGCGTAAGGAGGGGCTGTTTCATCACTGGTACCTGCCTTTCTGTTAAATTAGGATATAAATATTATAGTTTAATTTGGAAAAAATTACATGGTGTATCCCGTATCTCCTTTCACCTTGAAAACGTTAAGCATATGTCCAGGAAAATGATTGGAGGCCGATTATGAAAAAACTGCTCATTTTAGGAGCCAGCGGGCTTATAGGAAAAGCTTTGGCGGAACAGGTAAGGGAGGATTTTAAGATTTATGCTACTTATCATTCTGCGGTGAATAGAACTGTGTCCGAGAGGGACATTCAGCTTGATGTCGGTGACCCTGGTGCTGCAGGGAGCCTGATTTCATCCATCAGGCCGGATATCACGGTTTCCTGCTTAAGGGGGGACTTTTCCGCTCAGCTGAAGTTCCATCAGGAGCTTGCGGAAGCAATGAAGGATGGAAACTCCATGCTTTATTATTTTTCAACAGCCAATGTTTTTGATGGGGATTTTTCAAAGCACCATAACGAGAATGATATGCCTCAATCACAGACCGATTATGGCCGTTTTAAGATCCGGTGTGAAAGCATGCTGCAGGGGGTTCTGGGGGAGAGGGCAGCGATCATCCGGATTCCTGCAATATGGGGGAAGAAATCTCAAAGGTTAAGCCATCTTAAAGATGCGCTTCAGAAGAAGGAAGGGATGGAGGCTTACACTCATCTGGCATGCAATCATTTAACGGATGTGCAGCTGGCGAGGGCGGTGAGTTATATGATGGAGAACAGGCTGAAGGGAATCTTCCATTTAGGAACAAAAGATATGCTTTCGCAGTTTGCATTTGCCGCCAGGCTGGCAGAGCGTCTGCCAGGAAATCAGGAGAGTATCCGGCCTGTCATTTTCAAGGACGAACATAACAGCTATCATTTTGGCCTTGAGTCCATCAGGCAGGATATTCCTCCGCATCTGGTATTCTCTCATGACGATATGATCGAAGAATTATTGAAGTAAACAAAAAAGGGCCGAGGCCCTTTTTGTAGTTTATGCCGCGCGGAAATCCTTGCTGTTCACCCGCAGCTGGCGGTATTTGAATATCTGGCTGATATACCAGGCGAGCACGGCGGCCGCCAGCGAGAAGCCAATGATCATGGACAGCCGGTAATCCATCCCCAATCCTTCCGGTGCGTAAAAAATATACGTGCAGACGACGCCTGTCATAAACAGGGCCGGCACCCCGCAGATCCAGTGAAAGCGGCTGTTCTTCAGAAGGTATACAGTGCCTGTCCACAGCATGACGGTAGCAACCACCTGATTGGTCCAGCCCACATATCTCCAGAGGAAAGTGTAGTCAATGGTTGCCAGGAACAGAGCCGGCACTGCAACCAGCACGGTTACCAGAAGAATCTTGATTTTGCTTTCCATATTAAAGAATTTGGCAAAGATTTCAGTCAGGATCATACGGGAAGAGCGAAGTGCCGTATCTCCCGTGGTGATAGGCAGAATGATAACGCCAAGAATGGCCAGGATTCCGCCAAGTGTCCCAAGAAGGGAGGTGGAGATTTCATTCACGACTCCGGATGGGCCTCCTGCTGCGAGTGCCTCTCCCAGGCCGGCTGTTCCATTGAAAAAGGTCATGCCGGCTGCTGCCCAGATAAGGGCGATGACGCCTTCAGTAACCATGGCGCCATAAAAGATTTTGCGGCCGTCTGATTCTTTTTTCATCGTACAGGCGACAATCGGGCTTTGCGTACAGTGGAATCCTGAAATGGCTCCGCATGAAATGGTGACCATCAATAGCGGCCAGATCGGCAGCTCCCCTGGATGAAGGTTCTCCAATGTCAGGTTGGGGATGCTTTTACCGGAAAAAAGTAATGAAATGCCGATTGCCAATGCCATGAAAAGCAGGATGCCGCCGAGCAGAGGGTAAATCTTCCCGATAACGCGGTTGATCGGCAGGATGGTTGCCAGCAGGAAATAGGCAAAAATAATCAGCAGCGAGACCGTAAAACTGAGAGGTGTCAGCTGGGCGATCAGCTGGGCGGGGCCGGCGGTGAACGCGGCTGCCACCAGCACCATCAATACAAGCGAAACGACGCTGATAATGGTTTTAACGGTTTGTCCGAGATAACGGCCGACAAGGGAAGGGTATTGTTCTCCCTGATGGCGGAGGGACATCATGCCTGAAAAATAGTCATGGACGCCTCCTGCAAAAATTGTTCCTGCCACTATCCAAATAAAGGCTGCAGGACCGTATAAGGCTCCGGCCACCGCTCCGTAGATCGGCCCGAGGCCAGCTATATTTAAGAGCTGAATCAGGTTTCCCTTCCACCAGCTCATCGGTACATAATCGAGATTGTCCCTTTTCGTATATGCAGGTGTCGGAGTGCTGTCATTAATGATGAATACGCGTTCCACAAATTTAGAATAAAAAACGTAGCCGAGTACAAGCAGGACTAGTGCTCCAAAAAAAGTAGCCATTATTGTTCTCCTCCTGTTGATTGCTTTTGGAATATGAAACATTTTAACACTTTTATGCATAAAAACAACAGATTTTTCAGAAAAAATATAAAATTTGGTTTATTGGCTCTGGACACCATTCTTGCACCAGAGCCTATTTAATCATAAAGAAAGCCCTTACTGCCCAGCGGACTTTTTTCCTGAATTCCAATAAGCTATGGGCTGTTGCTTCTAGAGGAAATGGGGAAGATGCATGTATGATATTCCGATAGTGCGGGACACTAACGGCTATTAAGACACATGACGGCAGGAGCATTAAATATGAGCCACACAGCTGCCCATTACGCCATTTTATGGACCGTTCTGATTGCTACCGGTGCAGGCAGTCTATATTTGATAAGGTATAACACTCTCCGCTATGGGATTATGTTCATATTGAGCAGCATCACTGCCGCACTATTCTGCGTAATGTTTTTCAGGATGGGCTTTTACCGCTATGCTCTGCCAATGAAAGAGGTTCTGCCGGCAGCAGCCGTCAGCTTCAGTTTCCTGGCAATATTATTGATTAGGTACAGACCTGAAAAAAACACTTTTCCTTTCTTTTTTATCAGTATCACAGCCGTGTTTTCCATTGAAGTCCTTTTAAAGGATTATGCGGGCTTTATAAGGTTTCACAATGGCTGGGATTATTGGGACTCTTATTCCCTTTATTGGCTTTTCCTCCGCCTGATGGGGTTTGTGGGCGAGTTTTTTATCCCAAGAGCCTACCGGACCCCAATCAGAACAAATACAAAGGGTTATTGGCTTCTTTTTATTGCCATGTTGATTTATGCCTGCTTTGGTGTGTATATACTAAATAAAGGATGGGCGGAAATATTGTAGTTGTGCAAAAGCTGCTGCCAGGCAGCTTTTTCCAATTAATTAAGGTAAATATATCCACTTTAGAGAAAAGGATGTAAAATGGGGGGGACGAAGTAATCGGGAGGAGCTGTAATGAAAGCTGTTTTCTTTGATCTGGATGGGACCCTGCTGGACCGTGATGCTTCTATAAAAGAATTCTCAATTCAGCAGTATCAGAGATATTACGATAAACTCAGCCACATCCCTCAAGCTGTGTTCACGAATAGATTCAAAGAACTGGATGCCCGGGGATATGTCTGGAAAGATAAAGTCTATCAGCAGATGGAAGCGGAATTCACTTTCCAAGGGATTGCGGCTGAAGATCTTTTAATGGATTATCTTAATCATTTCCACCAAAGCTGTGTTCCGTTTCCCCATCTAATTGAAACATTGTCTGATTTGAGAGACAGGCAGATAAAGATGGGGATTATCTCGAATGGCAGATGGGGTTTTCAAATGGCGAGTATCCAGGCTCTTCAGGTTGAGGAATATTTCGGAGTGATCCTGATTTCGGAGCAGGAGGGCATCAGCAAGCCGGATCCGCAAATCTTTCACAGAGCTATGGACAGGCTCTGCGTTTCTCCATATGAGAGTGTGTTTGTCGGAGACCATCCGGTTAACGATATAGAAGGCTCAAAGAGGTGCGGAATGGAAGCTGTATGGAAGAGGGATCCAAACTGGAATAATACGGCTGTGAAGTGGAAGATTGATGATTTAAAAGAACTTCCGTTGTTGATAGATAGAATGAGAAGGCTGGCGTCTATCTGCACGATTCGGACGGAGCGTGCGGATATCTCTGGCATCTCTTCAGCTGGAAGAAAGCGGAGTGTCTCGAAGGGGACAGTGCGGATGCGGCATTCAGCTGGGCAGAAAAAGCAGGCTGCTATCTTTTTTACCAACATTGCGACAAGGCTCTGATTCTCGATGATGCCTTTGCCCTTCAAACCTGCGATCTGCTGGGAGAGGAAGATGTGTATATAACAGACAGGCAGTTTCGCTGGACCTATGTCAGAACACATGAGACAGGTTTGTGCGGGCCGTATTTCCATCATCTTGGCAAATCTCCGGCTGCTATTAAATTCAAGTAGGCTCGGCCAGCATAAGAAAGTCCCGGGAAATGGCCCCGGGACTCTTTATTTTAATTAATATGCATCTGTTCTATGCTTTTCACCGAAAACATGGCTGTCCAGGTATTTATGGAAGAACCATTCTCCTGCTGCAATGACGATGGCGCTGATGATAGAAGCGATGATGATGTCACTGTCATTGGCAACAAGGTTATTGCCCATGAACCAGATAACCAGGAATGCGAGCACCGCATCTGAAATAGTCGCAATCAAATTTCTTTTTCCCTGGTCTGAACGGTCTCCTGTTGTACGGAAGATTAACAGGTCGCCGGCAATATAAGCCAGAATGGTCAGAACCACACTAATGAGCAGGGAATCGGTCAGACTTACATCAAAAAAGCCGGTTAAGATAATGCCCAATACAACAGCAATCATCACAAATTTAATGAGAAGTGCCTTAACATGTTCCATTGTTCATCCTCCTTCTGTGGTGTTGGTATATCCATTACTTAGCCTGGCCAGCCCGGGCATAAACCCAAATATTTTCCTGCAGGAAAGGGAATTAATACCAAAAATAATCATGCTTAAAAGGGTGGCAAGCGGGTAATGATTGGTAAAATCCTGAAAAAATTGCTTCATACTGATTCAATAAAATAGCAGTAATCCAGGGAAATATATGGCCAACATCCAACATGAAATGGAGCTGAGCAGCATGGACGGTAAAGGGACCGACCAGATCATCAAACTTCTGGAAGATGAGAAAAAGCTCTATGAAGATAAACAGATCAAGCTGGCTATCGAAAAGGGGAGCAAAGAGAAGGAAGCTTATGTAAAGGGAATTTCAGAAGGATTATCGATTGCTGCAGCCATCATTTCCGGTGCTGGTGAGAAGTAATCGACCCGGGGGAAGTAAAGGACAGCGGACATTGGTGAGGAAAGGCAAGGGCTGAAATGGACAATTCTTTCATTGGCATTATACTATCTGCAATGGCAACAGGATTGGGCGCTGTTCCAATCCTGTTTTTGGATAAAATTAACGGGAAAATGAAGTGCATCCTGCTGGGATTTGCTTCAGGGGTCATGATGGCAGCGACAGCTTTCAGCCTTATCCCTGAGGCACTTAAGGCCTCTAATTTACTGGTGCTCTCAATAGGGATGCTTGCCGGTACAATTATACTGAACTATGTGAATTCAAAGGTTTCGGAGCTGGATGCCGGCGACATACGCTTTAATCCAGGCATCGACAGAAAAACGCTTATCATCGTCATTGCAATCATGCTTCATAATTTGCCGGAAGGCCTTTCGGTGGGGGTGAGCTACGGATCGGGCGAAGATAATCTCGGAACGATCATTGCTTTGGCTATCGGTCTGCAGAATGCCCCCGAGGGGTTCCTGGTCGCCATTTATTTACACTCAGAAAATATCTCAAGAATTAAATCCCTCCTGATTGCCGCTCTTACGGGAGCGGTCGAAATTGTTACAGGGACGATCGGCTACTTTCTGGCATCAAAGGTGGATGGCCTTGTTCCATATGGCCTGAGCTTTGCGGCCGGGGCTATGCTTTTCGTGATCTTTAAAGAGCTGATCCCTGACAGCAATGAAAGGAAGGAAGAGAAAATTCCAACTTATGCTTTTGTGCTCGGGCTCCTTGCTATGCTGTTCCTTGTCCAGGAGTTTGGATAAGGAAAGGAAAAGGCAATGGCCGCAGGTTCGGAGAAGAATCCGGAACCTGCGGCCATTGTTCTGAGAAAAAGCCGGCAGCATTTACTCGACACTGTTCGCCAGCTGTTCATGCCATTTTAAAGTCTGTTCTTCGTTCTCCCCATTGATGAAGATATGCTTTCTTCCCATTTCAATATAAATATAGGGGGCTTCTTTGTGGATAAAGAGAAGGCTGCTTCCATAGCCTTCTACCGTAAACCGGCCTTTTGCAAGGGTTGACAGGCCAAAGCCGTTTTCCTTCCAGGTAACCTCCGGCATTTCCTCAAGCAGTTCTAGTTTCGTAATACTCTCAATTGGCCATTCATCCCCATACATGCCTGTTATTTCAAACGTATCTTCTGTGATTGCGAGATCCGGCTTTTGATAGCCGAGATAGGTAAGGCCGCTGATGAATCCAATCACGACGAAGGAGAGGATGCTGGTGAACCAAAACATTCTTTTTCTTTTGCGGGGAATTTCGAACTTGGACAAATAGATGCTGCCGCCGAGGAGGAAAAGAAGCATAAAGCCAATTTGGACTTCCATTGCATATGTGAAGCCCGTAAAGGCAAGTGGAAGAAGGATGAGCATCCCGATTGCCGTCGCCAGCAGGAGGCCGCCCGTTTTCTGGGGCATTTTATTCTGAATGAGTTCCTCCTGCTCTGCTGCGGGACGTCCGGCAAAACCAGAAATGAGCCAGTAGTTCTTTTTATAGCGGATGGCCCATCCGAGAATAGAAAAAAGCACAATAACAAATACCTGTATACCTGCGAGGAACCACATAAAAACCACTCCTTTTTTGTTCGCTGTCTACTCTACGGATGGAGAGGGGCTTTGGATTCAGCTTTATGCGGTTCCTGAGAATAATAACCCTGAAAGATTTATTTGCTGCTTTATGCCATCCCGTGCTTTTTGCCTCCAACAGATACAGGGGTTTTGTAGCCTTCTGCGTGCACATCTTCAATACTGGCATGTTCACTGTTATCAGCCAGACCGAACCTGCCGTTCTCTCCTTCTGCCCGTACCTCCGAAACGCTGACATGCCGGATGCCTTCGCCAATCTGGATTCCCTGCTTTGCAGACCCTTGGATGGAGGCTTTGCTGATCTCTACATGATCAGCCCGCTGAGCTCCGCCGAACACTTTAATATCCACTCCTGCTTGTTTAAAGCCCTGAATGGCCAGGCGGTTCAGAACGACATTCCTCGCTCGGTATTGGATGGCAATGATGGGATTGCCGGCATAGTCATATTCAGGGTCGCCTATCAGTGTGAATTGGTTGATCACAACATTTTTATAAGCTGATACGACCAATCCCCTGGGTGCAGAGCCCGCATAAAGGTCTGTATGCACCGGGTGGATGCTCACTATCTTTGTTGCCCTGATGTTGCGGGCGGTCTGCGATTCTGGATCGCCGGCTTTATGATGGCCGATGTGGCGGAAGTTAAAGGAGCGGTTATCATTAACGGAAAGGTGGCCGATGATCTGGACATCAGAGGCTGCTGAAGAATTATGATGTGCCTTGATTTCCACCCCGCCGAAGCAGCGTGCGGATGAGTTATTGACGAGCCAGACATTTCTTGAGCCATCATCCACTTCAATGCCGTTTGAATTGGAGAAGCCTTTTTTGTGGGTACGGCCGCTTGGATCGCACATATGGCAGTTGGAGATCAGTATATTGTCGCTGTGATGGGTGGTGATCCCGTCATCTCCAAATCCATAGCCGTTCAGCTTGTCCAGCCAGACATAGCGGCTGCCTCCGCGTGCGCGGTATCCATCTCCTGAGTAGTTATAGAGTGTGGACGAAATATCAAAACAGTGAAGGCCGGGATTGATGGCTTCCACATTTTTTACCCATCCATACATCACGTTTGCATACGTAAGGCAGCTGGAGTGGTTTCCCCAGGTGCTGGTTTTAGCTGCATTGCCGAGCCTTTCGACGTTCCAGTCCAGGCTCAGGTTCCGGACAAGGATATGATGGTTCCCTTTCCAGTGATTTGAATTGGTCACCAGCCTTGCCGCCTTAGGAGACTGGTCAAGAAGTTTTATGACTGTCAGGCCTTTTCCTTCCCCCTGCAAGAGAGTCCATGAAGGGAGCTGAATGCCAGACACCAGATAGGTGCCGGCCGGAATGCTGACTTTTGCCTTGCCTCTGCCGATGGCCCGCCTGAAGGCTTCTGTATCATCGGTTATCCCATCTCCAGCTGCTCCGCATTCTTTAACACAAACCTCTTTTTCTAAGGCATGGAATAGCCTGGTATATTCCTGGTCAAGCTTTTTTTTCCAGAGAGGGAAGGCAATGCCGGATTCATCAACTATTGTACTATCGGTCTCTTCATTATTCCGGTCTGCGGTCAGGATCAGGTTTTCTGCTGCTTTAATCAATTTCTTGAAAAACCCTTTGCCGTAATCAGGTGTTTTTCCGCTGTGGCCCGGGCCGGAAGGGGTTCTTCTCTCGTTAAACAGCCTGTCTGTCTCCTCGGCAAGCGTTTTTGTATCAAGCCCCGGGCTAAACTTATCTATCAGCTCTTTATTGCGGCACGGATCATGCTGCTTATCCAAAAATAGCATTTACGGATCACCTCTATTTCTTTGAGCCTGCTGGGCTATTGTATTATTCCCGTCCGGACAGGCTGCTAACCTTATTGCATCCAGAGGAGGGGAGAGAGCGGCAAATAGGAAATTAATAGACAGAAAATTGCAACTGGGTTAGTTTTATTATTAGAATACATGCGAAAAGGGGATGAGTGCAAAGAAGCTGTAAGGTTCTGTCTGAAAAAGGTTCACTTCAGAAGGATAATATCTGAATAAATTTAGATTATACACGAAGGGAAGAGACTGGATGAATCCGTTTGTATTTGCCTGCATCACTCCGCATGGTGGAGAAATCATACCTGAACTGCAAGGGGAAAAGCCGGAGCGCATGGAAAAGACGAGAAAGAGCATGGGGAGGCTTGGGGCCCTGATGGATAAAGCCCGACCTGACAGCCTGATTGTGCTCACTCCCCATGGAACGCGCATCAATGGACAATTCGCAGTGGCTGTTTCTGAAAGGCTTGAGGGGGAAGCGGCTGAAAATGGTTCCTCCTTTATGATGGAGAGAAAAACCGATCTGATGCTTGCTTCCTCTATTTTGGCGGAGGCTGAAGCGAAAGGGCTTCCTGCAGCCGGAATTAATTACGGAACAAGTGCCGGCCCGCTATCCTGCCTTCCCCTTGATTGGGGTGCAATAGTACCGCTTCGTTTTATGCCCGAGGTACCGGTTGTGGTCATTACGCCTTCGAGAGAAATAACTTATGAGCAGCATATCGCTTTTGGCAAGGCAATCAGAAAAGCAGCAGGGGAATCAGGGAGAAAAGTCGGCCTGATCGCCAGCTGCGACTGGTCTCATACGCATGACAGCGAAGGGCCTTATGGCTATCATCCGGCTGCGGAGGAATTGGACCGCCGGACAGCAGAATTGATAGAGTCAGGGAGGCTGGAAGACCTTGCTTTGTTCGATCCGGAGCTCGTGGAGAATGCAAAGCCGGACGGGATCTGGCAGACACTGATCCTGGCGGGGGCAGTCCCGGAGGAGGAACGGCACAGCAGGCTGCTCTCTTTCGAAGCGCCCACCTATTTTGGATTGATTTGCGCCGCTTATTATCAGAACCGGGAGGCAAGGGAAAATGATTGATTGGCAAAGGGAAGCAGAGGTACGGAAAAACGATCTGATGAAGGATCTGATTGGGATATTAGAAATTGCCAGCATCAAAGATTTATCCACGGCAACTGCAGAAAGGCCGATGGGGGATAAAATCGGCGAAGCGCTGGAGTATATGCTGAAGCTTTCCGAAGAAGCAGGCTTTACAGTGAAAAATGTGGATGGAATGGCCGGGCATGCCGAGCTGGAAGGCGGCGGGGAGGGAACAATCGGCATTCTTTGCCATGTGGATGTCGTTCCGGCCCCCGGCGAATGGACAACACCGCCCTTTGAACCTGAGGTAAGGGACGGCAGACTGTATGCACGTGGAAGCATAGATGACAAAGGTCCGACACTTGCCGCTTTTTATGGATTGAAAATGGTCAGGGAACTTGGACTTGAGCTAAGGAAAAATGTCCGGATCATCTTCGGGACAGATGAGGAAAGCGGGATGAGCTGCATGCGCCATTATGCAGAAGCAGAGCTTATGCCGGAGGAAGGCTTTGCTCCTGATGCGGTTTTTCCGATCATCAATGCTGAAAAAGGCCAGATGAATGTGAAATTGGCAATTGGGACGGGCAGGAAAGAACCGGGGCAGGAGAGGGTCTTGTCACTGCTGTCCTTCCAATCGGGCAGCCGCATTAATATGGTGCCTGAAAGTGCTTCTGCCAGTGTGGCCGGTCCTGATGCAGGACAGCTGGAAAAAGACTTTATCCTTTTCTGTGATGTAAACGGCGTCCGCGGAGATGTTGCTATAACTGATGATGTTGCTACTTTCAATCTGTATGGAACTGCAGCTCATGGGATGGAGCCTTTCAAAGGTGTGAATGCCGGGACCCTGCTTGCCGTTTTCCTGGCAGATTTGGAAGTACAGCACACCGGGGCGGAATTCCTTTCTTTCTTAAAGCTTCTCCATGGGGATTTTTACGGCCACAGGCTTGGCATTTCATACAAAGATGAAGTATCCGGTCCGCTGACAGTCAATCCGGGCATCATCTCCTTTGATCAGGCTGGTGAAAGCTTTGTGCAGCTGAATATCCGCTGTCCGGTTTCCTCTGTTTATGAAGATCTGAAAAACAGGCTGGAGGAAGCGGCTGAGTCTCAGGGGTTTAACCTTGAAGATTACAGAGAGTCGCAGCCCCATTACGTGGCCCCGGGGCACCCTGTGATTGAAGCCCTTCAAAAGGCATACCAGGAAGAGAAAGGAGAAGAGCCGGTCCTTTTGTCAACAGGCGGAGCCACATACGCCAGGTTCATGAAAAAAGGGGTCGCTTTTGGCGCCTGCTTCCCTGGGAAAGAAATGACTGCCCACCAGAAAGACGAATACATTGAAGTGGATGATCTGGTCAAGGCGGCAGCCATCTATGCAAGGGCTATTTATGAGCTTGCAAAATAAAAACAGGCTGTTTGATCAACTTTTATTCAGGTGGCGGCAGTGGTCTGGCATAGATGATCCCTCTCGATTTTAAAAGGTTAAACTAAATCGATTTAAGTAAAGAAGCTCAGCATGAAGCTGAGTTTTTTTGCTGTTCATCTTTATTTGTTATTGTAAATATTCAGCCAAAAGTGTAAAATTACACTAATTATAAAATAAAGGAAGTGTTGGAATGCCTGGTAAATGGATTCTGTATTTTGGGATTGCCCCGTTCCTTCTATCTATGCTGTCTTTCCTTTTCCTGGGGGCCTGGCCGGACTATGCCTTTCTCCTGCAGATTATTGTGCTGGCGGCAGGCGGACTGCTGATTGGTACATTTAAAAGCAGGAAGCTAAACGAGAACGATTGGCTTCTTGCCTGTGGACCGCTGGTATATACAGCAGTCATCTGGGCGGTTTTTATGATACTGACAGGAGGGTTTTCCGGCCACGAATCCTGGCTGTTTTATGGTATCCTCCATATTCCCTTTGCCCCGATCTTCATCTTCTCTTCCCTCATGGGCGAAGGGCGGACTTTCTTATGGGCTCCGATGGCATTTGAGCTGGCGTTCCTGGTGCCTTTTGCAGTTTCGGTGATTCTAAGGAAAAATGCCGTTCGGATGGTTCCCAAAAAGAAGGCTATTATTCTATCTTTAGTATTTGCGCTCTCGATAGGCAGCGGAGCCTTCATCCATTGGGAGCGGAGCAGAACCGTCCTCCCTTCTTATGGTTTCGACTATGCTGGCGGCTACTCGAGCACAGATCTGACACCTTATGATATAACCAATACGAACAACCGGCTTCCAAAACTTGAGGGAGGAGCTGATTTTTCAATTTCGGATGCAGATTCCATGCCTGTGCTGGATGGAGCAGAAGCAGCATACCCTGTATATTCAGCCTTTGCGAATGCCGTTTATAAAAATGTACGGGAAGTTTCCCTTGAAAAGGAAGTGGTCAGCTTCACCAATACCATCTACGCTTATGAACGCCTTCTGTCAGGAGAGGCGGATATTTACTTCGGTGCTGAGCCCTCCGCTGAGCAGCGGAAAATGGCCGAAGATGCAGGGAAGGAACTGGTGATGACCCCCATTGGAAAAGAGGCATTCGTATTCTTCGCCAACCCGGAAAACAGCATTAAAAGCCTTACTGTTGAACAGATAAAAGACATTTATTCAGGAAAAATAAAAAACTGGTCGGAGGTAGGCGGAAGCAGCGGCAAAATCATTGCGTTTCAGCGGCCAAAAAATTCAGGAAGCCAGACGCTCCTGGAAAAAATCATGGGTGATACACCAATCATGGAACCGTTGAAGGAAGAGGTCCCTGAGGGCATGGGCGGTATAATTGAGCAGGTTGCGGATTACCGGAACTATGACAATTCCCTCGGATTTTCCTTTCGCTTCTTCGCCACAGGAATGAACCGAAGCACGGACATCAGGCTTTTAGCGATAGATGGCGTGGACCCAAGCCCGGAGAACATTGCCTCTGGAACATATCCATTTACTGCTTCCCTGTACGCCATAACTCTCAAATCCAATCCCAACAAAAACATCCCTCCGTTCCTGGAATGGATGCAGGGTGAGCAAGGGCAGCAAATAGTGGAAGAAATCGGGTATATAAAGGAATTTGAAAGCTGAGCCGGGTTACTATAGAAGGGGAAAACCAGGGGACTAAACGGTCCCTTTTTCCAATGGCTGGAACCTTTTCATGCTCCAATCCGTAATACAGACAGACAGGAGGAGACACTATGAATCATTTATCGGATTTGAAAACTTCTATAACCCCTTTTGAATGTGCTATCAAACTGCTGGAATCGGAATCATTGAACACAGATAAAATCCACGAAGAGTACCATACGCCTGCCGAAGGAATTGAGTTCTGTGTCCTTGTGTTTGAGAGATTTTATTTCCGCACGGGTGGAAGAGCGTCGCTGACGGTCATCATGGAAAATGTAAGAGGAGACAACAAAGTGAGATGCATTTCTGCGGGAAGTGCGGAAAGTCTGATCAGCTTTGATTGGGGAGCAGGCAAAAGCTTTGTCAATAAGGTGAGGGAAATTCTGGTTCCTTATACATTGGGAAAATAATTTAAAAAGGAAAACTTATGATAGAAACTCACCTGATAACAAATTCCTTAATATGGTAAACTATTAAATAGAACAATAATAGATTAAGAGGTGTGTTTCGTGCTGAAAAAGAAAAAGCTGGTTATAGGGATAGGAATTCTTGCAGCCCTGGCCATTATGCTGCTGATGGACGCTGTTAAAATCTCAAATGAGAAGCGACCTTCAAATCCGGTGGTCATGGTTGACGGGGAGAAAGTAGATGCCGATCTGCGGGGCTATACCTGGCATGGTGAGACACAGGCAGTGAAAAGGGCGAATGCAGCTTCTGTAACAGAAGTAAAACCCCGTTCTGAAATAACGGTACAATTTGGGACAAAGGACGAGCCTGAATCCGTTGCACTGGACACGATTTATGGAAGTGACCGCAAGAAGCCGGTGTATACAGGCACATATACGTTATCCAACAAGCCCGGCCCCATCACGATAAGAATAAAGGCAAAATGGGAAGGCAAAGGCCAGGCAGAATATACAGTGAGCCTGGACGTTGAAGAGGAATCGTCATACCAGGAACTGCTGGCTGAAGAAGCTGGTGAATATACTGTCCTGGCTATAAGGGAAAATGACCAGTCAGACCTGGGCGTTACTGAGGATGTTTATCAAGCTGGCGCCAACCGTGTGGAATATAGAAATCTGGATACAGTTCAACGAATATATACTGACCTGGAAGTCCGGCAGGCCCCGTATTTTATTGTGTTTAGCTTTGAAAAGCCTGTCCTGGGAACGAGCGATCCAGGTGAAGCTGCTGAGTACATAAGAACTCATGCTGACTGAAAATCGTCTGGCTTAAAAAGGGTCAGGCTGCTGCCCCTTCATCAGAAGTCTCTTTTCAGCATAGTTTGAAGCGCATTAATATAAAGCCGGGGTTTGAGTTTCCTCATATTCATTTAACTCGAAATAGCTGCCCTGTTTCATGTATAATAGTGGATGAGACTTACTATTTTCTGCAGGCATGGAAAGGTTTTTCCATGCAGCCATAGATCAGATATAAGTGAAAGAGAGTGGAACAGATGGGCCGTAAATGGAATAATATCAAAGAAAAAAAGGCATCCAAGGATGCAAATACAAGCCGTGTGTACTCTAAATTCGCATTGGAAATATATGTAGCGGCAAAGCAGGGGGAGCCGGATCCGGAATCCAATCAGGCTCTTAAATTTGTGCTCGAGCGTGCCAAAACCTATAATGTGCCAAGAGTCATCATCGACCGTGCGATTGATAAAGCAAAGGGCGGCGGAGAAGAGAGCTATGACAACCTCCGCTATGAAGGCTTTGGGCCGAGCGGTTCCATGGTCATCGTGGATGCTCTCACCAATAATGTGAACAGGACCGCATCCAATGTCCGCGCGGCATTCGGAAAAAATGGCGGAAACATGGGCGTCAGCGGCTCTGTATCCTATATGTTTGATGCAACGGCTGTTTTCGGTCTTGAAGGCAAATCAGCTGATGAAGTGCTGGAAATCCTGATGGAAGCAGATGTTGATGCACGTGATATCCTTGAAGAAGAGGATACAGTCATCGTTTATGCCGAGCCAGATCAATTCCATGCCGTTCAGGAAGCTTTAAAGGCTGCCGGGGTTGATGAGTTTACAGTGGCAGAGCAAACGATGCTTGCCCAGAATGAGCTTTCCTTATCAGAGGAAGACCTTGCCCAGTTCGAAAAACTGGTCGACGCCCTTGAGGATCTGGAAGATGTCCAGCGTGTATACCACAACGTGGATTTAGGAGAATAATTAGAAAAGCAGGCTTTCCTTGTTGGGGAGCCTGCTTTTTTCTTATTTATCTGCTCACAAAGAAAGGCAGTTTCTCGATGCCTGCGAGGCGGGCGTATGTAAACAGCTGTCCTTTATGATGGATTTCATGGTCTTTGGCATTCTCAAGGAGTACGATCCCGGGCATGGTCATGCCATAGAAATCGATTGTTTTGCCCAGCTGGTCCTGGGTCAGCTCTTCAAGTGCTGATTTTGTTTTTGAAGTTTCCTCCTGGACAAGTGCTTTTAGCTGCTCCAATGTTTCAATGGCCGGATACTCAGGCGGCGGCGTAAATTCGCCTTTCTTCACTGTCTGCACGAACATCTCCATAGAGCCTGTTATATGTGCTGTCAGCTCAGAAACAGACATCCCCTGCTCCCATGCTTTGAAATCCTGCTGCCCTTCTTCAAATGTGCCGAGCAGTTCGATCAGTGCATTCCTGTGGCCGAGCCAGCCTTGGATGAATCCATTCCATTTATCCATTAAGATCTTCCTCTCTTCTTATGAAAAATTCAGGCTGTGCCTCCACATCCTGCTGCCATCAGTATAATTCACTTTCCCGGGGCATTCAAAGGTGGTGCCTGCATATAAGAGCGTTCACTCAAAGGGGGCCTTTGGTAGAATGGAATGTATAGATTCGAAAGGGGGGCAGGATTATGCCTGGACATATCCATCATATTGAAATTAACGTATCTGATTTGCAGAAAACCATTGAATTCTGGGGCTGGTTTTTAGAAGAGCTTGGCTATGAATCTTTTCAGGAATGGGAAAAGGGGCGGAGCTGGAGGCTGGATGAAGCCTACATCGTATTTGTGCAGACAGAGGAAAAATATATTCATTTCCCTTATCACCGCTCGGGAACGGGCCTTAATCATATTGCCTTTCATGCTGATTCCCGCATCCAGGTCGACCGGATGGCAGAACAGCTAAAAAAGAAGGGGGTCAGCCTCCTTTATGAGGACAGATATCCATATGCCGGCGGAGAGGGTCATTATGCTGTATTTTTCGAGGATCCGGACCGGATAAAGGTTGAGCTTGCCGCACCATAAAACAGGCCGGAAGAATAGACTCCGGCCTGTTTTGCTTTATTTTATACTAACAGCCATTTCCAGAGCTTCAAGCGGTACCTTCTTTGTTTGAAGCTCGTAGATTCTTTCTCCATCTTTCCAGTAAATATCATTTTCGACCTCATTGCCGCCCTGCCTGTAATGAACCTTGATGCGCCCATCATCGTGTGGTGCAGGGAGGTAATGGGATTCAAGATAATCAACCATCTGGCGTGCAATTGCCTGATCATCCATTTGATCTTCTGAGACTGAGCTGATCTGGAGAATCCAGTTGCCTTCTTTCCAGTTTAAATATTTATGGCCTGCAGCTCCTTCTCCCATACCCTTGATGCCATGACCGAGATCAATGGCCATTTCTGCCGGTATATCGTCGAGTGACATCGGCGGGAACAATTCCTGCTCATTGTATGCTGCCGTTTTGTTATGTGCCTTAAAGACAGCGACAACAGGGGCGCTTCCATCAGGTGTTAATGAAGGGTCGTTGACAGGCACCATTTCATTCGTCTGATAGAAGGTGACCTGATAGGAATCTGTCTTATCCTCCTCGATTGAGGCTGAAAGATGGGTGCCTTCCTTCAGAGGGAATGAAGCGGGCAGGATAGCATTCTCCATCTTCAGCTGCTCTTTCACACTCCCGATGACGTCATCGGTTGTCTGGGTGCTGCCAGACTGGCTGTTATCTTCCTCTGTGCTGTTTTCTTCTGTCCCATTTGCTTCGGCTTCATTTTCTTCTGTACCGGTTTCTGCATTCTGATCATCAGGTACAGTAGTCTGTTCCTGCTGGGAATCTTCCGGAGCAGGAGAACCCGCGTCATCCGTCCCCGAACAGCCTGCTGCAGATATGGCAAAGGCAAGTGAAACCGGAAGCATCAGTCTTTTTTTATACATTGAAAATCCTCCTATTAGAATTGATATTAGATGTTTTCCCTATCTTTGCTGGAGGAAACGGTAGGTCAGCGCTGGAAAATTGAGAGACTGAATACAAAGATATATAAATACTATGCAATAAATAATTACCGATGAATTTACCGACGTAGTAAATACTTTTGCTGGGTACTACGAGAATAGGATGGATTTTCGGATGGGGCTGCTAATTTCCGTTCCAGGCACTTCGCTTTCCGCGGGGCGAAGTTGAGCCTCCTCGCGCTGCACGCTGTGGGGTCTCAACATTTCCGCTGCAATCCCGCAGGAGTCTGCGTGCCTTGCACTCCAATTAGCAGGTTTTCCAAAAATTTTTGGGCAAGGAAACAGGCAAGGCATTGTATGTTTATCCATTTTCATGCCAACAGTGTTTAATGTATATCTACGTAAAAATTAAAGGAAGGACAGAAGGTTTCTTCTGTCCTCTTTATCTGTCAATCGTCACTGAAACAGCTGCCGTCCTTAATCCCTCTGCTTCTTAATCTTGGAAGGATTATTGATCTTATAGCGCACATCCTTATTCAGCTTCCGGTCGACGATTTTGGCTTCGAAGGTCAGCCTGTTCCCTTCAGTGAGCTCTGCCTTTTTCAGTGTTTTGCTGTAGCTGCACCAGGCTTCGCCAACTTCGAGAGGGCTTTCTCCTGTAATCTGCACCTGCTCAAAGACGATGATTTCTTCATCGGTCTCGTTAAAATGGTTATATTTTGTGGTGAATTCTTTAATGGCCGCCTCAAATGGAACCTTATCTGCCGGAAGGTCAAGGGCAGGAGCTTTTCTCTTTTTCTTCTCTGCCGGCTTTTTGTCATCGCCTGCCTTTGCCGGGGCCTTCACCGGCTCTCCTGCTTCCGGAAGCCCGGTATCCTGCGGGGAATCTCCCGTTTCAAGGGCACTGCCTTTGCCAAAGGAAGAGCTCTGCATTTCTTTTAAGTATGCAGGATGGACGCAGTGAAGGGCGTCATTGGAAAACGCCACTACAGCCGTTTCATGAGTGCCTGTCTGCAAAAATCCTTTTATGATGACAGTATAAGCGGAAGCACCGCGTTTATAAGAAAATTCCTGTTTAGCATTTTTGGCGGAGGCCGTAATCAATCCCCACTCCCTTAATTTAGCCGCATAGTCATTTTCATCGGCAAAGGTGAAAAATTCGCCGGGTGGTATCGTTTTAAACATAAGTGATCCTCCGATCTTTATTTTCTACTTGAACCAGCCTTTTTTCTTGAACCAGGCAAACATGGCAAGCCCGATAGTGAGCATGACCAGCAGGGTGGCAAAATAGCCGCTGTCCCATTCCAGCTCTGGCATGTGCTCAAAATTCATCCCGTATATCCCTGCGATGAAGGTGAGTGGCATGAATATGGTCGTAATGACCGTCAGCACCTTCATGACCCTGTTTGTCTGATGGGCATTCAATGATAAATAGCTGTCCCTGATATCGGTAGTCAGCTCCCTATTCTCTTCAATCATCTCGGCAAGCTTCAGGAGATGATCATGGATATCGGAAAAATATTTGATTTTTTCCTGAAAGCCAGCGAGCCGCTGGGAGTTCAGCATCCTGTAGATTAAATCCCTCATCGGGGCGACAGTGTGCCTCAGGGCCAGAAGATCGTGCCTGGCATCAAAGAGATCCTCAAGCAGAAGCTCCATCGGCCTGTCCTTTGAATTTTCGTCAATATCATTCAGCGTGTCCTCCAGCTGGTAGACGAGCGGAAAGTAGTTGTCCACAATTTTATCAAGAATATGGTATAGAACCAAGAGCGGCTCCCATTTATCAGGCGAGTTGGACAGCCTGAGCCTTTCCCTGACATCTTCTATTTCAGTGGAGGGATGGTGATGGAAAGTAATCACATAATTCTGCCCGAGGAAAAAGTTAACTTCTTCACGGTCAATCGTATCCGGATTGACACTATGCGTAACAAAAAATGCATAGTCTTCATAATAGTCGAGCTTTGGGCGCTGAAGCACATGGATACAGTCCTCGATGGCCAGAGGATGGAAATTCAGCGGTTTTCTCAGCAGTTCGATTTCTGCATCGGAAGGATTGCTGAAATCCGCCCAATACCAGAGAATATCCTCTTCGAGCAGCCGGGTGATATCCCAATTGCTCTTAATTTCATGATTCTTAGTAACCGCAATCGTTCTGATCATATTATCTCCTTTTAACAGTGCATCCTCTTTATAATAAACGAAATAATCGCTTTAATAAAATTTGAAAATAGGTTGATGATACAGGCTTTTTAAGTGAAATAAAGACATAAGACCGATTGACCCGTTATTTTTTAGGAAATTCGGGTAATAAATAAGTACTAACACAATTGAATGATAATATCTTATAAAAACAGGAGGCAGGAACGATATGAATTCCGAGTACAAACCGAACCAATTCAACCAGGATCAGTATTTATCATCCATCCATGACCTAGCGGATAAAGACAGCTGGAAGACAAGAAAGATTCTGTCTCAGGAAACAACAGAATATACAGATGCAGTGAACGAAGTCATTGGAAAAGTGCAGGGCGAGTGGCTTGAAGCCAAACGATATGATGAAATAGACAAAGCTTTGGATAATAAAGATGAAGAGCGTTTTCAGGCCCTTACATCAGAAAACTGGGAAGCGGTGTTATAAAACAGGATGAATAGAGGAAAGAATATATTTATATTTCCGAGATCGGGCCCATCTTTTCAATTTGGAAATGAGCCCGATTTTTTTTTTGTTTACCCGTTATTTATGGGATAATAGTGGAAATAACGGATATTTCCTTTTAAAAGCATATACATAGGAGCTTGCCATAAATGAGATTTTTCGCCAGGAATTATACCATACTGGTATGGATTATTATATTATGTTTCATATTTTTAGTGGATGAGGCTATTAAAACAGCTCTTGCCTATTATTTTCCTCCCCGGAACTTGTGGGTGTTCGAATTGATCCATACAGTGATCAGCGTAGGGCTCCTGATTGTATTGTTCCTCGTTTTTATCCAAAAAGGCATCCAGAAAACAACAGCCGAACTGAGAAAAAGCAATCAAAGGCTTAACAATATCTTTGATACCCTGGACGTCGCCATCTGGCATCATAATATGAAGAGCGGCAGGCTGATGATTACCTCAGGAATTGAAAAGCTATATGGCTTTCCTCGGGAATCGTTTTATAGGGATCCTGATTTGTGGAGAAAAGTGATCCATCCGAATGATGTGTCTGTCCTGAATGAACGGGAACAAAAAGTCAAACAGGGAGAACCGGTCGTAAGCATATACCGAATCATACGCCCTGAAGGGGGAATCCGGTGGATACAGGATAGAGGAATCCCCGTCCTTGACAAAAAAGGCAGGCTGATTGAATTTTCGAGCGTCCTGTTTGATATAACAGATAGACAAGAAAGTGAAGATCGGTACCGGGGCCTTGTTGAGCTGTCTCCTGACTTCATCGGTGTTATTTCCGGGAATGTCATTGTTTATATCAATGAAGCAGGGTGCAGGCTGATCGGCGCTTCCAGTAAAGAACAGCTTCTTGGGAAGCCTATTATTAACTTTGTGAATAAAGAGGCAACCTTTGAAATTTATAATACACTGCTGGCAGCAGACAGCGATACGGCTGGGAAGAGGCGCTTTGAGGTGCAGGCGAAAAGGCTTGATGGCGTCCTTGTTGATGTGGAAGTATCCTCCATGCCGATCCGGTACGGCGGCAGAGAAGCTGTACAGGTCATTGGCCGGGATATCACTGAACGGAAAAAGTCTGAAAGGACCATGGAGTATATGGCCTTTTATGACACATTGACAGGCCTGCCGAACCGGAATGAAATCATGAAGCGGCTGCAGGGCATTTTGAACAGCGGAAAAGAGAAAGCGGCGGTTTTATTCCTGGACTTGGACCGCTTTAAGATTATCAATGATACAAAAGGCCATTCTACCGGCGATCTGCTCCTTAAAAAGGCAGGGATCCGTTTGGAGGATACTGTAGGAAGCCTCGGGCTTGTAGCCAGGCAGGGCGGCGATGAATTCATCATCCTTTTTGAAGAAAAGGAAAAACAGCAGATAGAAGGGGCGGCGCGGGCAATCATCGAGCAGTTCAACAAGCCTTTCATCCTGGAAGGAGAAGAGTTTTATATTACACCAAGTATCGGCATCAGCCTGTATCCTGAGCATGGGACTGATCAGGAAACGCTGATCAAGCATGCGGATACTGCCATGTATCTGGCCAAGGAAAGAGGAAAGAATAATTTTCAATTTTATACCTCTTCCCTGGAGGGTCTGGCCTCCCGGAAAATGGCTTTGGAGAATGGACTGCGTAAAGCGCTTGACCGCGGAGAGCTTCTGCTTCATTACCAGCCGCAGATAGATCTGAAGACTGGGAAGCTGAAAGGGACGGAGGCGCTCGTGCGCTGGCAGCGTCCGGATGGTCATCTTGTTCCCCCTGGGGAATTCATTCCGCTGGCAGAAGAGACCGGCTTGATCGTGCCGATGGGAAAATGGATCCTGCGGACAGCATGCGAACAGCATAAGCGCTGGAAATGGGAGGGAGCCGGATCGGTGCCGATAGCAGTCAATATATCAGTCCGGCAGCTGGAGGATCCTGAATTCATTATGTATGTAAAAACTGTTCTGTCTTCCTGCGATATTGAGCCTGGCTGCCTTGAGCTGGAGATTACAGAAAGCATCATGCAGAACATCGAAAAGGCGACCATTGCCTTGAATGAATTAAAAAAGATTGGCATCAGGCTATCCATCGATGATTTCGGAAAAGGATATTCCTCATTAAGCTATTTGAAGCACCTGCCGATCGACACCATCAAGATTGATAAGTCGTTTGTAGACGATATACTGGATCCTGCCCAAAATGGATCGCTTGTGAAGGCCATAATCGATATGGGCTTAAATTTGAATTTCAGTGTAGTCGCTGAAGGCATCGAACATAAAGAACAGGCAGAGTTCCTGCTGAAAAACAATTGCCCGGTTGGCCAGGGATATTACTTCAGCAGGCCTGTAACAGGGGAAGTATTTAAGGAGTTCATTAAAAGTTTACAATAAGGAAAACCCAAGCCGCAGAAGGGCTTGGGTTTTCTCTTTATTTATTTTTGTCTGCATATACGGCCATCGCGTCACGCATGAAGATAGCGAGGCCTTCCCCGAATTGATCAATATTTTTGGTGAAGCGCTCATCATCGACATACAGCTGCCCAAGCCCCTTGAAGGCATCCAGTGAGTAGCTGCCCATTTTGTTCAGGAATTTAAACCAATCTCCTATTGCCTCTTGGGCTTCATCAGAGTCAGGGGCCATATGCCGCACTTCCGCGAGGCTCCGGTAAATCCCGTTCATGGAATCCCCCAGTTTTTGCTGCTCTTCTTTTGTCATATTGGAAATCTTTTTATTTGAGGCATCTACAGCTTCATCCCCCCAGCGTTCACGGGCCTCCTGCTCATAGGGGTTGGAGCTGAAGTCAAAGCCTTCAAATCTTTCTTTATTCGACATGTGTATCTCTCCTTTTACATGCCTGATCGTTTTATCCAGCGATGCAATCATCTTATCCAGGCGGCTGCGCTTTTCGAGCAGCATTTCCCGATGCAGCTCGAAGGCCTTCTGCTGGTCAAACGAAGGGCTGCTGATAATTTCCTTGATTTTCTTTAAAGGGAAGCCGAGCTCTTTGAAAAAGAGGATCTGCTGCAGGGTTTGCAGGTTGTCATCTGAGTACAGCCGGTAGCCTGCCTCTGAGAGCTCATCAGGGACGAGGAGCCCGATTTCATCATAATGATGCAGTGTGCGCACACTGATGCCGGCCAGATCGGCGGCTTCTTTCACTTTCATGGCCATTGTTCCGGCCTCCCTTCAACCATTACTTTAAAGTATTACGCAGCGTGAGAGTCAACATGTAAAATAGAAGAATTTATAAAAAGGCACAATAAAAAAGAAAGCCCGCGGAGGTGCAGGCCGGGAGGGGGGAAAGGTGTCATTACCTGCGTTCCTTATATGAGCAAGCGCCCTCCGCATTTCTATTTCAATTTATCGTTCAGTACACTTTCTTCCAGAACGGAAAATTTATCGCCATAGACTTTGGTGATATGGCGTTCGCCCCAGGCACAGAGTGCGTCAAGGATGCTTTCCAGAGATTTGCCGTAGTCGCTGAGCTCGTATTCGACTTTGGGAGGCACCTGATTGTATACAATCCTGTTGATGACACCGTCCTCCTCAAGCTCGCGAAGCTGCTGGGTGAGCATTTTCTGTGTGATATTCGGCATGAGCCGTTTCAGCTCGCTCGTCCGTTTCTTCCCGTGGGTCAGGTGGCAGAGGATCACTGTCTTCCATTTCCCGCCGATTACTTCAAGGGTGGCTTCCACCGATATATTGTATTTCTTTTTCTCCATCATGATCACTCCTGTTTCATAGGAACTAAAAGGTGCCTATAGAACTTTTCAGTGCCTATAGCACTATAAAGTACGTACTTTTCAAAAGAAACGCTATATCCCATAATAGCATTTGCCGGCAGGAAATTGCTATACTCATAAAATTTTCATAGATAGGAATAGGAGGAGAAAAATATGCCATCTGGCAAACAAACAAGTTTGCTTCCGCTGCTTGCGCTTGCAGTCAGTGCGTTTGCAATCGGAACAACTGAATTCATTTCAGTCGGGCTGCTGCCGATGATCGCGGAAGATTTGAATATTCCCGTCACCACAGCAGGACTGACTGTTTCTATATATGCACTGGGAGTCATGTTCGGAGCGCCTGTCCTTACCTCGCTCACAGCTAAAATGTCCCGCAAATCACTTTTGCTTTGGATCATGGTGGTATTCATTGCAGGGAATATCATTGCTGCATCATCAGGCAGCATAGGTATTCTCCTTGCAGCGCGGATTATTTCGGCCTTGAGCCACGGGGTGTTCATGTCCATCGGCTCTACCATTGCCGCCGATTTAGTGCCGAAGGATAAGAGGGCAAGCGCCATTTCCATCATGTTCACAGGCCTGACTGTTGCCACAGTAACAGGCGTTCCGTTTGGGACATTCCTCGGCCAGCAGTTTGGCTGGAGATTTGCTTTTGTGGCCATTGTCGTAATCGGCGTCATTGCCTTTATTGCCAACAGCATCCTTGTGCCAAAAAATCTTTCAAAAGGGTCGAAAGCTGCATTTGCCGATCAGATCAGACTAATTACGAACGGCAGGCTGCTGCTGGTTTTTATCATTACTGCGCTTGGCTACGGCGGCACATTCGTTGTATTTACGTATCTGTCACCGCTGCTGCAGGAAGTGACCGGCTTTAAAGCTGGTACAGTGGCTGCCATTTTGCTTTTATATGGAATTGCCATTGCGATAGGAAATATGGCCGGCGGCCGGCTGGCGAACAAAAATCCGATCAGGGCACTCTTTTATATGTTCATCATTCAGGCCGTGGTGCTGCTGCTGCTCACATTTGCAGCACCCTATAAGACGGCAGGCTTGATTGTCATCCTGCTGATGGGGCTGTTTGCATTCATGAACGTCCCAGGGCTGCAGGTATATGTGGTCATGCTGGCAGAACGGTTTGTCCCTGGAGCGGTGGATGTTGCTTCTGCTATTAATATTGCCGCCTTCAACGCCGGAATTGCGATTGGCTCTTACTTGGGCGGCCTCGTCACAGACTCTATCGGGCTGATCCATACACCATGGATCGGTGCCGCAATGGTGCTTGGCGCTGTCATTCTAACAGGCTGGAGCATGAAGCTGGAAAACCAGGATATGAAAACAACAAGCATCAATGGGGGAGCTGCGTAAAGCAGCTTCCGGAAAAATAAAGGAGGAACAGTGATGATAAAAAGCATTCAAGATAAAACAGTTTTAAATAATGGTGTGGAAATGCCATGGATGGGATTGGGCGTTTTCAAAGTAGAAGAAGGGCCGGAGCTTGTTAACGCCGTAAAATCAGCCATTAAGCTGGGTTACCGGAGCATAGACACGGCAGCTATCTATGGAAATGAAGAGGGTGTCGGACAGGGAATCAGGGAGGGAATTGCGGAAGCAGGCATATCCCGCGAGGACCTTTTTATTACATCAAAGGTGTGGAACAGCGATTTAGGCTTTGAATCAGCAATCCAGGCGTATGAAACAAGCCTGCAGAAGCTTGGGCTTGAATATCTGGATCTGTATCTTATCCATTGGCCGGTGGAAGGGAAGTATAAAGACGCATGGCGTGCGCTTGAAGCTCTTTATAAAGAAGAAAAAGTAAGAGCTATAGGCGTGAGCAACTTCCAAGTGCACCACCTGGAGGAATTGTTGAAGGATGCAGAGGTCAAGCCGGTGATCAATCAGGTAGAATACCATCCGCGTCTTACCCAGCAGGAATTAAAAGCATTCTGCAGGGAAAATGGAATCCAGCTTGAGGCATGGAGCCCGCTTATGCAGGGGCAGCTATTGGACAATGAAATCATTGCTGCCATTGCTGAAAAGCATGGCAAATCTGCAGCCCAGGTCATCCTGCGCTGGGATCTGCAGAATGGTGTCATTACAATCCCTAAATCAACGAAAGAGCACAGAATTGCTGCCAATGCTTCTATTTTTGATTTTGAACTGTCAAGCGATGAAATGGAGCAGATCAGTTCACTGAATCAAAACCTGCGTGTAGGGCCGGACCCGGATCATTTTGATTTTTAATAGGAAAACGAAAAAGCCCCGGCAATGTCCGGGGCTTTTTCACATTAGTTTTCGTCCTTTAATACCTCATACCATTTATCCTTCCAGGCTTCTACTTTACCGTTGATTTCATCTCTTGCCTTTTGTGCTTCTTCTTCTTTTTGTTCGTATAAGTCCTTGAAATGCGAGTCGCGGATTTCATGCCTGGTTTCCGCCAGTTCCTCCGCTTCTTCTGCCGCCTCAGGACTGATCAGCTCTTCGCTCTCCAGGAAAGACACTGCACTTTTAATCCTGTCTTTCTCTCTATCTGATATTAATCTGATCGGGTTCGATATATCAAGGAGCCTTTCTTTCTGGTCTACCGTCTCATGCAATGGTACTCCCAGCTGGGAAAATATCTGGCCCAGGCTCGGCTTCCATTTTTTCAGCACCTGGTCCTCCAGCTCATCTTTATCCCTTACAGTTGCATAAGTTCCGCCGCCCGCCTCCGCAACCTCCTTCAGCTGTTTTTGCCCTTCGTCATCAACATCGAAGCCAATGATATTGACCTTTGCCTCAATATTGCTGCCCTGAAGCTGCTGTGCTGCTTCTACAGGATCTCCGTCACAGGTCTCGACCCCATCGCTGACAATATAGATGGTGTTTTTATAATCCGTGCTGTTATAGGCGGACAAAAGCTCCCGTGCTTTGTCAATCGCTCCAGCCAGCGGGGTCCAGCCGCTTGCCTCAAATGAATCCATGGATTTGTTGAAGGCAGTTTTCTCATAGGCCCCCAAAGGAAATACCTCATCAATGCGGCTGCAGGATTCAGCTTTATCTTCATCGTTCCCTGTTCCTACATGGCCGTAAGCCATTAAGGAAACACTGGCATCATCCTCCAGAGAACTTGTAAATTCCTTGATGGTTTCTTTGGCAAGCATCATTTTATTGCCGCCGCTGACATCAGCTTTCATGCTTCCGCTTGCATCCATTAAAATGACTATATTAGATTTCTGGTTCTTTGCCTGCTGGATTTCATCTTCTCCATCAGGGAGTTCTGGCATCTCATGACCATGCTCAAAGGAAACAAGTTCCTCATAGTAGGACTGGTATAAACCTGAGCCCAGCTGATAGACCAGATAGTCGTATACCTGGCTGCCGGATAAATCCTTCTGCTCAGAGAAATATGCTTTCATTTCTTTCTCTGCTGCCGGCTGGAGTGTCTCTTCATTAAAACCGGTATATTTTTTGGCGTCCCATAGATCGGCAATCTCCACCTCAGGTTCCAGTTTGCCTTCAAGTATCTTTCCGGGCTTTTGTGCAACCATGCCCTCAATATCGTCCGCTGCTTCTGGTATCTTTTCATCGGAGAATGTTTCCTGTTCCCGGGCTTCCTCCTGGGGCGGATCATTTTTCTTTTCGCCTGAAGCCTTTTCATCTTCCCCGCTGCAGCCTGCCAGAACCAGGATGCATAGAAGTGCGAGTAATCTCGCAAGAATATGTATTTTTCTTTTCATTGTTCTGCCCTCCTCTTTAGAGATTTTACAATATTTACTAAGCCGCTGCCCTTTTTTACCCAAAATCAGGCATTTAGTAACCCGCTTAATTAAAAATATAGGAAAAAAGAGGTCCAGAGAGTTTAAACTTTCTAAACAAGGGAAATGTCTTTATAGTTATAAAGAACTATTACATAAAGACTATACAGATAGATGGGGGAATTACAATGAGTGTTTATCAATTTTCAGCTCCGGCCATGAACGGAAGACAAATCTCTCTGGAGGAATACAGGGGGAAGGTAATGCTGATTGTCAATACAGCAAGCCAGTGCGGCTTTACTTTTCAATATCAGGATTTGCAGAAGCTTTACGACCGCTACAAAGAAAAAGGGCTGGTGGTATTAGGTTTCCCGTGCAATCAATTTGATAATCAGGAGCCTGGGAGTGATGAGGAAGTCCAATCCTTCTGTGAGCTCCGCTATGGTGTATCATTCCCGATGTTTCAAAAAATGGATGTGCGCGACGGAAATGCCCATCCTTTATTCAATTACCTGACTGCACAGAAGCCATTCGAAGGATTCAATGAGAATCATCCGGTTGCAAGAGTCCTCATTCCTCTGTTGAAGGAAAAGCATCCTGAATACCTGTTCGGCGACTCAATCAAATGGAACTTCACAAAGTTTTTGATAGATGCAGAGGGAAATGTAATACGGAGGTTTGAGGCTACGACAGATCCGTTCGAGATGGAAGCGGACATAGAACAGCTGCTGGGCTGATAGCAAAAAGGAGCTCCATTGCCGGAGCTCCTTTTTGTCTGCAGTTATTCCGGGAACTCCCTGGTCACCTGGATGCCTTTTTCCTGGAGCTTCACATTAAAGATAGGATAAGCCTTCCGTACGGTTTCTGTAATGAGGAAGCTGTACTGTTCCCCGTCCTTAAACACAAATGTCAGATTCTTATCCTTCAGTCCATTTTTTTCTTCAACAGCAATCTGCTTCGCTTCCTCTACATCCGCCCACAGAAATTCCTTCTCGCCAAAGCCGAAGAAGGGATTGATATAAATGCCATTGCCGTTCATATAGTGATAATGGTCTACACTCAAGACGGACAGCAGGATGCTTGCAAAGATGCCCGCAGCAATCAATCCCTTGGCCAATTTATTTTTTGCCAAGCCGGAAATCATCAGGAGCAGGCTGAGACTCAATAAAATAAGGGAGCCGGTGAAAATAAAGTAGGCTGATCTCGGCGGTTCCAGAAACCAGTATCCGAATGGATGATACAGGGCCTGCTGAAGAGGGAGCAGCACCACCAGCGGTATAAAGAATGATCCCAGCAGAAGAACAAAGGAAATGCCGAGGATATATTGATTTTTGTCCCGTTTCTTTTTTTTAGTAATGGTATAACTGCTGGACATTGTTGAACCACCTCTGATTTGATAATACCAGACAGTCATCATAAAAATAAGAAAAATTTTAATAATTCTACCAAATGGAATGGATATAGTTTTGGGTTTACCATTTTGAATGTTATTGGAAGGTTTAGATTACACTATTAATGCTAGAAACTATTTAAGGTGGGGACAAAAGGTGGACAATTACTCAGTTGCCAAGGAGCTGAATAAGTTCCTGAAAGGGATTTACATGGGCATCCATGCATACGAGCATTTCATTGAAAAACTTGACGATGAAGGTGTCAGAGCCGAATTCCAGAGGATGCAGCAGGAGCACAAACATAATGCGGCCCTGATTGCGGAAAGAATCCAAAACCTTGGGGCTGTACCTGCTGACGATGAAGGCATAGCCGGTTCCATTCAAGGATATATCAGCAGTCTCTTCCTGCCGGACAGCCAGGATGCCATAGTCGATAAAACCCTTACCGGCGAAGACTATTATGCCATCCAAATGTCCGAAGAAAACGTAAGAGGCGACCTCGACCCAGAAAGCCGCCGACTGGTTGAAACTGTCCTCGACACAGACCGGAAGCATGTGGAATATTTGAATACATTGAAGGGGAGAGTCTGAAGCCTTGTCTAAGAGCAAGGGTACTAAAGGGATCAGCCAAACAAATTATTAAACCCTGCTGATTGGAGTGGAAGGCACGAAGACTCCTGCGGGAAATAGCGGCAAGGCTGAGACCCCGCAGACGCGCAGCGGTGAGGAGGCTCAGCGTCGCCCCGCGGAAAGCGAAGTGCCTGGAACGGAAATCAGCAGACTACATTTGAGGAAGTATCCAGGTAACTGATCAAAGAACTACATAAAATTAGAATCGGATTGCAAAAAAAGTATCAAACCCATTTATAAGCAAAACAAAGGCAGTGCACTCAAAATGCACTGCCTTTGCGATTATTTAATACCCTTCATCAATCTCTGAATAGAAGGTGACATGAAAATCAGGACGCCGCCTAAAACGACAGCCAAAAGTCCAAGCGTACCAAAATACATAATCTCATTATTAGGATCATACAGCTTAACAAGCTGAGCATTTACCGCCTGTGCCGCTGCATTGGATAAGAACCATAAGCTCATCGTCTGAGCCGAGAATGCCGCCGGCGCAAGCTTTGTTGTAGCTGACAGCCCTACAGGGGACAGGCACAGCTCACCGATAACGACAAGGAAGAAGCTCAGTACAAGCCATAATGGATTAACCAAAGATTCCCCGCCGCTCATATAAGCAGGGATAATCAGGACAAGGAAAGACAAGCCCGCGAAAATCAAGCCAAGTGAGAACTTCTTAGGCGTTGATGGCTGCCTGTTTCCTAACTTAACCCATAGCCACGCAAACAATGGTGCGAGTGCGATAATGAACAATGGATTAAGGGACTGGAACCATGAAGCCTGCAGGTGGATGCCTGCAAAATCCAGGTCAGTACGCTTGTCCGCATATTGAGCAAGGATGATGGAACCTTGTTCCTGGATCGCCCAGAACATAACCGATGCTATAAACAGCGGGATGTAGGCGATAATTCTTGACCGCTCATCTGAAGTTGTTTTCGGACTGCGGTACATCACAATAAAGTATGCGGTCGGAATGGCAATCCCGAGGATACTGATCAGTACCGTGAAGCGGTTAATCGTTAAGAATCCGGTTGAAATACTGATAAAAGCAATAATAGCAATAATAACTGCGGCAATGGCAATGCGGCCGAATACTTTTTTGCGCTCTTCAGGGAGCAGCGGGTTTGGTACATAGCTGCCTGCAAGCCCAAGGTTTTTCTTTCTTGTAGCAAGATAAGTGATCAATCCAATCAGCATACCGATTGCTGCAATGCCGAAGCCCCAATGGAAGTTATACTTTTCACCGATTGTTCCGACAATTAACGGCGCAATGAAAGCACCAGCGTTGATTCCCATATAGAAAATCGAGAAACCTGAATCACGGCGGACATCTTCCTTGCTGTAAAGGTCGCCGACAACGCTTGAAACGTTAGGCTTTAATAGACCTGTACCAATGACAATCAATGCCATGGAGATGAACAGGGCTGTAATGCCTCCAGGGAATGCAAGGGCAATATGGCCAAGCATAATCAAGACCCCGCCGTAGAATACGGTCCTGGCAGTTCCGAGTATACGGTCGGCAATCCAGCCTCCGATTACCCCGGACATATATACGAGTGAGCCGTACACGGCCATTACAGAAGCGGCTGTCGTCTCATCGATCCCAAGCCCGCCCTTAGAAACTTCGTAATACATATAGTATAGTAGGATAGCTTTCATCCCATAGTAGGAGAAGCGTTCCCAGAACTCTGTGAAGAAGAGCGTGAACAAGCCCTTAGGGTGGCCGAAAAAGCCTTTCTGCGGCACACTATTCACAATTTTCTGTTTATCAAAAGCTGTCATTTTTCTGCCTCCTTTAGTACAAAAACCATCATACTAAAATTGAATTGCGATTGTCAAAAAATTTTGGGGATATAATAAAAAAGTACCAGGTATCTATACCATATATCTACTCCTTTTTCTTTATCTGGAAACAATTGTGAGTTTACCCTATAATCCTTGCCTGAAACCAGGATAAATGAATCATTAATGGTATGGTATTTCAGGCGCTGGGTCTTGCCAGTCCTGCAGCTTTTCGGGCTTTCTGTTTATAAGATGCCCTTTTAGAGAATAAAACTAATCCCTATAGGTATAAATAACTCCCGCTCCTATCCTCACGATTCAAGCCGCAAAAAATACCCGGGCATCCTGGCCCGGGCAAGTTGATTAGAATCTGTTCCAGTTTAAAACATCATCCAAAGGCAGGCGGTTTTTCTCAAAGCCGGCCTTTTTGCCTTTTCCTAAGGAAATAAGCATTACTGGCTTGAAGTTTTCCGGCACATTAAAGGCTTCAATAAATTGCCCTTCGTCATAGCCGCCCATAGGAACCGTGTCATAGCCTTTTGCTTTAGCTGCCAGCATCAGCTGCATAGAGACAAGGCCGCCGTCGATCATAGCAGTCTTAAGTGCTCTCTCATCAGAGAAACCGCCATAGGTCTTCATAATGGATGCTACATAGGAATCTTTGATTTCTTCCGTCATGCGGCCCATCTTTACAAGGCCTCCGTAAATTTCACCTGCATTCTTATACGCGTCTACATCAGCAAGTACTGCAACTACGACAGAAGCATCTGTGATCTGCTGCTGGTTGTTTGCGATTGGCAGCAGTTCTTTTTTCGCTTCCTGGTCCTTGATGACTAGGAATCTCCATGGCTGGAGGTTAGAAGAAGACGGTGCCAGGATGGCTGCTTCAAGGATTTCACGGATTTCACTGTCTTCCATCATATAATCGGCATCATACTGGCGGACAGAGCGGCGCTCTTTTGCCACCGTGAAGAAATCTGTATCTTCCAGCTCCTTTGGCGCTTCAGTGGTTTGGTCAAGATCTTTTACTTTATTTAAATACTCTTCTTTGCTCATTGTATTATCACTCATCTATGCCATCTCCCTTTAACTGTGGTTATTACAAGAACAGTATATGGTGTTACTGTTCTTTTGTCAAACACAGTTTATTTTCCAATAAATAATAGGCATGAAAAGGGAGGACAGTCTATTTGCCGGTGAAAAGTCTTTTGTAAGGATAGAATTACCTTCCTGACTCAGAAAGCTGAAACCAATTGTATCCCGGCCCGTAGATGTTATAAAAGGAGGGATGGTTTTGCAGGTTGATTATAAGCCGGCTTCAGAGCAGGTGCTGAAAGCTAATAAAGGAATATCTGTTCAAAAACTGCTCAACATTGCCGGGAGCTTCATGCTGCTGGGCCTGCTGATCAGCATTTTTACTGTACCATTTTCATTAAATGAAGAGCTGCAGCTGTATTATGATAACAGGCTGGTCTTGAAGGGAGAAAAGCTGGAGGAATTTCTGTCTTTTGTTGTTGCAGCAGGCTTTGCCTACTTCATGCTGGTCCGGCTGTATTTTACACAGCGGAGACTTTTCTATATTTTTTTGTGGTTGATACTGATTGACTCCATCATCATGGTATTTCTATTATACGGATCTCATTAACATCCGCTGCGTGAATATAAAAAAGGAAACGAAACACAATGATGTCCCGTTTCCTTTATTTTTTACCCATCAGGTCTTTAAGGGTCTTTTCTTCTAATCCGTTCAGGATCCATTGCTCCATTTCATTCTTCAGGTCGGATAAGGCACTGCGGGTGCATGGTTCAAAGCACTCTTTGCTGCTGACATCCAGGAAACCTTTTGAGAATGGCTCTGCGCGCATTCCCGCATATACATCAGAGAGCCTGATATCCTCCGGCGGTTTTGCGAGAAAATATCCGCCGTCCCGGCCTTCCTTGGCCTGGACAAGGCCTTCCTTAACCAAATTCCGCAAAATCTTCCGCAGAAACCCTGATTCTGAACCGATTTTGTCCGCTAGCCTTGCGCTCGGGCACAGGCCTTCATTGTCTGCCATAATAAGCAAAGCCTGCAGGGCCAGGCTGAACCATCTTATGCTGGAGGCAGAGGATGTTTTCTCGTTCAATATACTCACCTCTGCTTTAACTGTATCGTATTTTCTGCTAAAAAGACAATCCCCTTGAAAAAATTGTTAGAAAAAAGAGAACGGCTCTGCGGCCGTTCTCCTCCTGAAATAGCACCCACTGGCTGGTGGCTTTACTTTTATAATTTAAATGAGCTCTTCAGCGAAACGATCCGGTTAAATACAATGTGATCTTCTGTTGTATGCTTTGGATCGACATTGAAATAGCCGTGGCGGAAGAACTGGAACTTATCTTGAGGCTTGACATCCTTCATGTTCGGCTCGATGAAGCCGTTGACGATTTCCAGAGAATTTTCATTCACATGGTCAAGGAAGGTCTTGCCTTCATTTTCTTCACTGTTCAATTCTTCGTCAAGGATCAGCGGCTCATACAGGCGGAATTCAGCCGGAACTGCCTGGGATGCCTCGACCCAGTGGATGGTCCCTTTTACCTTCCGTCCGGTAAAGCCTGTGCCGCTCTTGGTTTCCGGATCATATGTGCAATGGATTTCAACCACTTCACCGTTTTCATCCTTGATGACATCTTCACATTTAATGAAGTATGCATGCTTCAGACGCACTTCATTTCCAGGGAAGAGGCGGAAATATTTCTTTGGCGGATCTTCCATGAAATCATCCTGCTCGATATAAATTTCTCTTGAAAACGGAATCTGGCGGCTGCCCATTTCCGGGTTCTCCGGATTGATTTCCGCTTCGAGCATTTCTGTCTGTCCTTCAGGATAATTGGTAATCACAACCTTCAGCGGCTTCAGGATTCCCATTGTCCGAGGGGAAGACAGCTTAAGGTCTTCACGGACAAAATGCTCAAGCATCGCAGTATCAACGGCTCCGGATCCTTTTGAGACGCCTGTCGCTTCAACAAATTCACGGATGGCGCCAGGTGTAAAGCCTTTTCTTCTCAGCCCTGAAACGGTCGGCATGCGCGGATCATCCCAGCCATCCACATACTTTTCGTCGACCAGCTGCTTCAGCTTTCTTTTGCTCATGACTGTGTTGATCAGGTTCAGGCGCCCGAACTCAATCTGCTGAGGCTTGCTTTCCATCTCACAAGCTTCAATGACCCAGTTATACAGCGGTCTTTGATCCTCGAATTCTGTTGTGCAGAGAGAGTGGGTGACGCCCTCGATTGCATCCTCGATTGGATGGGCAAATGCATACATCGGATAAATGCACCATTTGTCGCCTGTGTTATGGTGATGGGCATGTGATACACGGTAAATGACCGGATCCCTCAGGTTAATATTAGGTGAGCTCATATCAATTTTTGCTCTGAGCACCTTTTCTCCATTCTGGAATTCTCCTGCACGCATACGCTTGAAGAGATCAAGATTTTCCTCGACAGAACGGCTGCGGTATGGGCTTTCCTTCCCGGGCTCTGTCAAAGTTCCGCGATATTCCCTGATTTCATCTGCATTCAGGTCATCAACATAAGCAAGGTCTTTTTTGATCAGCAGGACTGCACGCTCGTACATTTCCTCAAAATAATCGGAAGCAAAGCGAAGCTCCTCCCATTCAAACCCCAGCCATTTGACATCTTCTTTAATGGCATCCACATACTCCTGGTCTTCTTTCAGCGGATTGGTATCATCAAAGCGCAGATTGGTTTTGCCGTTAAAATCATCGGCGAGTCCAAAGTTGATGATGATTGACTTTGCGTGTCCAATATGAAGATAGCCGTTCGGCTCTGGAGGGAAGCGGGTAACGACTTCATTCCTTTTTCCGGATTCCAGGTCCTCCTTAATGATCGTGCGAATAAAATTGGATGAGTTTTGTTCCAAACCAGTATCAGCCTTTCTTTTATATACTTTAGGAAATTATAGAATTTTTTTGCCTGAAGCTCAATCGGCTCCAAACATTTTTTATTAAAATAGCCCTTTTTTAAAATGGCTGTGTTGAACATTGTCGGTGATTTTGGGCTCATGTGTGTGAAACCCTGTTTCACACGCATTTCGGCATAGCTGAATGAGCCCAAAATCAACATGCAGTTACAATAGTCTAAAAAACTGGGCTCGTTCACTTATAGTCTAATGGAATCTGAAAAGATATGCCATGAACTTAATACTACTCATTAAGGAGGATAAAAACAAGGAGCAGGTAAGCAAAATAAGGAAAGCGGAGGGGCTGGGCGGGAAAAAACTTTTGGGCAAAGCTGCCTGCCGGCCTGCGGCTGCATACAATAGCTTTATGTACCCATCTTCATTGCTCTTGAGCCAGGCTGCTGCTCCAATTGAAGCGAAAGAACTAGGGGAGAAATCTTCCTGGTATGATAAACTGTTAAGGTAATATAATGGATCATATGGTTTTTTTACCCACAGGCTAATATCGTTTCCGAATCTTTCAATCACACCATGAACCTCCAACATTGCTGAATGACGAACAGGCTAAAGGGGGATGAAAATGGAAAGGATGATGGTTAAAGATCTGCCTGTCATTGAAGATAAGGTAAGGAAATGGTCTGCGATCGTGTATTGGACGGGAGTAGGGATCATCATATTGCTTGCAGCTATCAGCTTATATCATGCTGCACAGCTGCCGGATGGCGCGGGCCAGCCGGATGCAGGCAGCCAGGCCGCTGCACAGGATACGGTCACAAGCCTGATTATCAAGCCGATTGCCGAGTCGCCGAAATTCCAGGTCATTTTTGAATATCTTTTCTACCTGCTTTTATGGCTGCTGCTCTGGCTTTTAGTGCCTTCCGCATCCAGGAGGATCATCCGCTTCAAGCTCGGAAATCTGGAGTTTGACCTAGACCAGAGCCAGAAGGAAGTCATATCCATCATTGATGACCAGATGAGAAAGTTTAAATTCCTGACGTATTTAATGAAGGAAGAAAACAAGAATGTCCTGAAAACGAGCTTTGATTCGGAGCATCCCAGATTCCATGATGCCCTCGATTTTGCACTTGCCAAAATGCAGGAATTCTATTTAAGTGAATGGGATGAACATCTTACCTTTGAAGTAATGACGCTTGCCGAGTTTCATCAGGCATCATTTCCTTCGGCTGTAAAGAGGTCGCTCGAGCTTGTGGACTTATACAAAACAGGGATCCCGATCAACAAGGAAAATCCGGAAGTTATCCATGATAAAAATTATCTGGTTTATACCACCTCAGAAGAGGAAAATATTTATACAAGCGGTACAGAAGTCGTCGACTATGTCATTTGTGTTTCAAGCTACAGATCTGAATTCAATGAAAATGACGGCTATCTGGTCGCAGGCATTACTTCCCTTGTTTCGGAGCTCCATAAACGGGCATGGGAGAACTTGGGGCTTACAAAGCTTCGGGAAAGATTGAATCTTTAGCCCTAATGAGGTAAACTTATAGTAAAGAGGTGGTTAAAAATGTCAGCCAAAAAGCATGTGTTAAAAGTCCAGAAGCCAAGTGGCGAGGAAGACATTTTTGATTTTGATCGGTTATTCAAAGATGCTGCCAATTATAATAAAAAAGCAGACCAGCAGGATATTCAATATCCTCGCGGAGCATCAATATCAAGGAAAAGCTCCATCGTGAAAGGACTTTTCGCTGCCAAGGCCTGATGAATCGGCAAGGCTGGTCCAAAGAGGACCGGCTGCAGGCATTTGGCAGGGCTGAAATAAAAAACGCCCGATTCACGGGCGGCAAGCAGTATCTTGGGATTCTGGAAAAGATCCGCTGATTCCGGCCTGATAGTTTTTTAGATGGACAAGCCATAAGGGCTCTTGTAACTTGCGTATGCAGGTTATTTTTTTATGCCCAGATATTTGGACAAGAACTGCTGCATATTGTGGCTGTTTCCAACGATTTGGGAAGACCGGTGCACCTTATTGATGGGGCTGCCTTTTGGGTATTGGATTTCCCGCTGTCCCTTTTTATGAAAAAAGCTTTCTGCATTGGCAAATAGCTTTGAGAAATTAAATTCATCCATTTCTGTTCTCCGCCTCCAACTTAAATGCTCTCCTTATTGTATTCTATGCAGGCAGTACTATACGGGAAATGAAATTTGTGTGTATAGAGAAAAACGGGCTTTTTTCCGGAGCTGGCAGGGTTTGCGGCATAGGGAGTCGAACTTTTTCAAAGTGAGAAAGAGGAGGGAAAGAAATGGCGGATAACTATCCAGTATTAAACGGAGCAGAACCCTTTTATTTTGAAGGCGGCAGGACAGGCATCCTGGTTTCGCACGGTTTTACAGGCTCGACACAAAGCATGCGGCCGCTCGGGGAGGCATATGCGAAAGCAGGGTATACGGTCTGCGGCCCAAGGCTTAAAGGTCATGGGACCCATTATGAGGAAATGGAGCAAACGCAGTACAGCGACTGGATTGCAAGCATTGAAGAAGGCTTTCAATGGCTGAAAGAACGGTGCGACGATATTTTCGTCACAGGCTTATCCATGGGAGGGACACTTACTCTTTATATGGCTGAGAAGCATTCCGAAATCAAGGCCATTATCCCAATTAATGCTGCCGTAGAGATTTCGGATATGGAAGGTGCTGCAGCCCTTCAGGACGTCCGCTTCCTCGATGCCATCGGCTCAGATATAAAGAAAGCTGATGTAAAAGAGCTGGCCTATGAGAAGACCCCGGTCAAATCCATCGGTGAAATCGTCCAGTTAATGGAGCTGGTAAAAGGAGGGCTGGCTGACATACAGTGCCCGGCATTGATTTTTGTTTCCAGCGAAGACCATGTTGTCCCGCCTGATAATTCCCGGCTCATCCTTGACCGCATCTCAAGCAAAGACAAAAAACTGATTACGATGGAAAACAGCTATCATGTTGCCACGCTCGATAATGATCAGCAGCTGATCATTGATGAGACCTTGGCGTTTATAAAAAAATATCAATAAGAACGGGGGGCTGCGGCCTCCCTTTTTTTGTGGGAGCAGGACAAAAATACAGCATTGCCATCAATTAAATAACTGTGTTAACATTTAGTGAATCGAAATATATTCTCTATAGAAGATCTGTTCGAGCCTTTTATATGCTCGTAAAAGTTAAATACTGCACAAGTTTTTATTTTTTTGAAAAGGGGGCTTTACCGCTTGAGTGAACAAAAAGAAAAGCTTTGGACGAAATCCTTCGTCATGCTGATGGCAGGGAATCTGTTTGTCTTTATGTCCTTTCAAATGCTGATCCCGACAATGCCGCCATACATAAAATCAATAGGCGCCTCCGGCTTGGAAATCGGCCTGGTCACAACTCTATTCTCTGCTGGCGCAATTCTGTGCAGGCCCTTTATCGGCTATATGCTTGAGTACAGGACAAGAAAGCCCCTCGTCCTGGCCGGTGCAGCCGCCCTGCTGCTGATTACTTTGGTTTACCCGCTTTCCAGCGTGGTTGTTATGTTTCTTCTCTTCAGGCTAGTGCACGGGCTTGCCTGGGGCTGGTCGACGACTGTCAACGGGACGGCAGCGGTAGATGTTGTTCCGAACTCCCGCCTCGGCGAGGGGATGGGCTATTATGGGCTGTCTGTGACTCTCGGGATGATCATAGCCCCCAGCCTGGGCATTTATTTATTCCAGGTTACGACCTTTGAAAATCTGGTTTATATATCGGCCGGTCTTGGCATTATCAGCATCATACTCCTGTCGCTGGTGAGCTACAGAACGCCCCAGTCGGTTAAGGAAGCGAAAAAAGAGGAATTAGCTTTCTCTTATTTAGGGTCACTGATTGAAAAAACGAGCTGGTACCCGGCACTTATCACGGTCATCGTTACCTTCGGCTATGGATCCATTGTCACGTTCATTGTCATTTTTGGGGAAGAGCGGGGAATAGAGCAGATTTTCCTTTTCTACCTGTTCAATGCCGTACTGGCATCGGCCTCGCGTCCTGCAGCTGGAAAATGGTTTGACAGAAATGGGCCGAGAGGGCTCGTCCTGTTCTGTACACTCATTACATTCGCCGGGATGTGGGTGCTGTCCTTTGCCCATTCTAATGTTTTGATTGCTGCAGCCGGAGTTCTTTTCGGGATCGGCTTCGGATCGCTGATTCCGACGCTTCAGTCGTGGACATTGTCCCTTACGCCGCCAAACCGCAGAGGTGTTGCCAATGGCATGTTCTTTTCAGCCATCGACCTTGGCATCGGATTGAGCGGACTGGTATTCGGCGTCATAGCCCAGTACGTGGAAACAGGCAGGCTGTTCCAAATCTCGAGTATCTTCCTGCTGATTGCCATCGCCATGATCATGGCCGAAGGGCGGAGGCGAAAAAACAGCATAAAAAAACAGGCTGCTGCCGTATAAGGCCGGGGATGCTTCCCTGGTCTTTTCTTTGCTGGGCTGGTGGCTGCGGGATTTTTGACACCCTTCTTCTTTAGAATTTTCTCAGCGATTGGCTTCTCCTGCGGCTGGAATGATAAGATAGAACCAAAAGATACAGCTGGCAAACAGGGCAGCTGATCTCAGGATATAGAAGGGTGATAATATGGCACAGGAAATAAAGCTGCGTCTGAAGGCGCGTTCTGATGAAGAGTATAGAAAAGGGCTGCCCCTTGTTTATAAAGATAGAATAGAGAATCTTGCGGATCTGAAGGAGGAGGGGGCAATCTTCCGCCTTGCAGACAGCAGGAACAAATTCATCGGCAAAGGCTATTATGGCCTGCAGAATAAAGGCTGCGGCTGGATCCTGACGCGTGATGAGCAAGAAGTGATCGACCAGGGATTTTTTGAGAAAAAACTTCAGAAGGCTCTTAAGCATCGGGAATCTTTCTTCAACAGCTCTGATACGACTGCTTTCCGCGTTTTCAATGGCGAAGGCGACGGGATCGGCGGGCTGACAATCGATTATTTTGCCGGCTATTATCTGCTGACTTGGTACAGTGAAGGCATATACCGATTTAAGGAAGAAATCCTGCAGTCTTTAAGGAATCTTGCTGATTTTAAAGGGATCTACGAAAAGAAACGCTTTGATGCGAAAGGCTCTTATATGGAGGATGATGACTTTGTTGAAGGAGAGCGCGGAGAGTTCCCGCTCATTGTCAAAGAAAATGGCGAAAACTTTGCCATCTACCTGAACGATGGAGCAATGACAGGCGTGTTCCTTGACCAGCGCGATGTCAGAAAAACAATCAGGGATGTATATGCAAAGGGCAGGACAGTCCTCAATACGTTTTCCTATACAGGGGCCTTCTCCATTTTTGCGGCAAAAGGCGGAGCAGTGAAAACGACAAGCGTGGACCTTGCGAACAGGAGCAAAAGCAAAACGATTGAACAGTTCAGCATCAATGGGATCGACTATGAGGCACAGGATATCATTGTAGAGGATGTTTTCCATTATTTTAAATATGCCGTAAGGAAAAAGCTTCTTTTTGATATGGTGATCCTCGATCCTCCAAGCTTTGCCCGCTCCAAGAAGCATACCTTCAGTGCAAGCAAGGATTATAAGAACCTGCTGAAGGAAGCGATTGCGATTACGGAAAAGGATGGCATCATCGTCGCCTCTACCAACTGCAGCACCTTTGGAATGAGCAAGTTCAAAGGATTTATTGAAGCCGCCTTTAAGGAAAGCGGCGGAAAGTACAAGCTGCTGGAGGAATTCTCCCTGCCAAAGGATTTTCGGACCATCAGTGAGTTCAAGGAAGGGAATTATTTAAAAGTGGCATTCATTCGTAAACTGTCTTGAGTATGCCTGCGTTTTGCCTGCAGCACTAAAGGGTAAACAGCCTATATATGATTTTCATATAGGAGGCATAGTGATGAAACGCGATATTATCGGTGTATACAGTTCAATAGATGAAACGATCGAGGCAATCAGGGAGCTGACGGCGAAAGGCTATGATTCAAAGGATCTGGCTGTCATTTCAAAGCGGCAGGATATTTACACCCTTGATTCGTACACAAATGCAGATGTGGAAAAGGCTGCCGGCTCAGCGCCGAAAGAGCATGATGATGAATCGTTCTGGGATAAACTGAAAGAAGCCTTCTCGCTGGACGGCGACTTTGGCGAATCCCATGAAAGGCTGACAAAGTATGGAATTGCTGAGGAAAATGTAGAGTCATATGCAGCAGATATGGATAATGACAAAATTCTCCTGGCTGTGAACGCAGATTCTGCTTTTGCCAACGCTGAAACCGGTGCTGATGAGTGGTATGGCGCAGGCCAAATCGAGAGCGGAGATGAAGGGGAAGGCACGTCAGGCAGCCCATCATTATCCGGGGAGCCAACCGTCTATACAACAGATGAACAAAACAACCTGAGAAGAGGCTCCCGCTAAGGGCTTCCATCCTTCGTCAGAGCGAACCCGCCTTCTCTAGAGGCGGGTTTTGCTTGATTAACGGTGTTTCAGGCAGTACAGAAAGAAGTTCCTGCGTAAAATTTACCATATCTGAAGGTTGCTGTTAGAATTATTACAGAAGGAAACATTTCTGTATCAAAAATGAAAGTAAAATGAAATTTGTTGCATTCCATTCTTTGCTAGAATACAAGGATAGAGAGCGCAGAATAATAGGAATCTCTTTAGCATATAGTAGGTCAATCTATTTACATAAGGGGATAACAATGACGATAGAACAACAATTAATCGATAAATCATATTACGAAATGTTTATGGAAGGCCATAGCGGGGAGCAGCCTGCACAGGTGCTCGGCGAGGCATATTTCCTGGAGCAGAAAAAAGAAATACCGGAGCTTTCGGTCATCAGGTTTGCACAGGGTGAAATCTATTTCCACCATAAAGACTATGAAGCAGCCATTTTCAAATGGGAAAACATACATAACGATTTGGGGGAGTGGGCCAAAAAAAATACCGCAGACGCCTATATGGAACTGGAGCTGCATGCAACAGCCGAAGAAATATACAAGGCCATCAGGACAGAGTCACTTGTGCTCCAGACTGAGGTCCTGCTCCAGCTGTTTTCCTTATATGTCCATCAGGGCAAGCTTGATAAGGCCGTGCAGACAATAAAGGAAGCTGTTCTCCTCAATCCGGATTATCCGGATGTAACAGAGCTGGCAAGAGCCTTTTTCGAAAAGCATCAGGATTGGGGCAATGCCATTGAACTCGCTGTCAACGAAGGAGTCCGCACAAGCTCGCTCAAATGGTTTGAGGTCCTGAATGGCTATATTGATCAAGGGGCGGCAAGGAAGCTTGAGCCTGTTTATTTCCTTGACGCGCTGAAAACGGTCTTTTATAAAGATGAATCAAGATTTGAAAAGCTGTCTGTCTCCCTTTGGCAGCATTATCAGAGTCAGAGCAGCAGCCATCAATGGCTTAAGGATTTCAACGGGATGATGCTGGAGCTTGAAGCGGACAGATCTTATGCATGGCATGAACTTTCCGCTATGTACAGGGAGACCTACCTGCAGCTTATCACAGGCAATTATTACGTGAAGGAATTGACTCCGCTCGTTCCTGAGCTGCTTGTGAACTGGGTTAGGATCACTGATTCCGCCAACGCGGTGCACGCTTCCGCTGCATTACTTGCCTGGAATAAGCTATTTGCCGGATTAGACTCTAACGCTGTAGCGGATGCAGAAAATCTGATAGAGCGCTCAAGCCTTTATAACGGAGGACTGGAAGACAGTTACAAATTGTTTATGGATATTAAGAAATGGGCACTCAAAAATGATCTCCCGCTTGGACAGAGGCTGGAATGGATCGTCGAAGAGCTCCTTGATCTTGATAACAGCCATGTCCTTGTTGCCGGCAGGCCTGGAAGCGGGAAGTCCGCATTCATTAATTATGTGCTGGGCAAGCCGGTTCTTGGAGAGGACACATCTTCCATCAGTATGTTCAAGGCTGGCGAAGACGCTGCTTTCAGTGAAGTTACCGACAGCAGGCTGATCATGATGAAAGATCTTCCGCAATATCAGGAAAATGAAGCTGCCGCCGGCCTTGAAGGAGAAAAGGTTGCTTTCAACTGCCGGGTACCGGTTCCCTTCCTGCAGGAAAACAGGATTGCGCTCATTGACACCCCGGGAGTCAAAGGGAGCGGCAGGGCAAGTGGAGAGCTGGCCCATTATCTCCCGCTTGCAGACAGCATTTTATATGTCATTAATGCAGCAGAAGGCCTTTTAGAGGAGGACCTCCTGGCGCTGGAAAGAATTCGTGAGTCTGCTCCTTTCAAAAAGGTGCACTTCCTCCTGAACAAGGTGGATGCGATTCATGATCAGCGTGAGGCAGAAAGGCTGGTCGACGAGATATCCGCACAAATCCGGTCTTATTTCCCGCAAGGAAAAGTATTTGCCTTTTCCTCCCATTATGGAAGCAGAGAGCAGCTGGCAGATTTGGCCGGATTTTTCGATGACAGCCTGAGCCGCGACTGGTATGAGCTCCGGACACAAAGTGTGCTTGTCTATATCCAGCGCGCCTTAAGCTATCTGCTTGATAAGCGGGTGGAGGTGGAGAACTCGCTGCAGGAGGATATCCGCTGGAATGAAGAGATGGTCACGAAGCTGAATGGCGCCATCAACCAGCTCAGCGATATTGAAGAAGAAAAGACAAGGACGATCACAAAATCCTATCAATCTATCAAAGACAGGATGAGGAAGAAGCTTGAGGAGGAAATTCCCGGGATCCTGCGGGGCACTTCCGAGCTGGTCACAGAAGACAGCGACTTCCGGAAAATCCATCTTGAGCTGAACGATGCAATGAACGAGCGCGTCCAGCAGTATCTGGAGGATTCTGTCCTCCCTGAATTCTACGGCTCCATCCAGAAGTGGATTGCCCTCACCACTGAAGAGTTCAATCACAGCCAGGCTTATTTATATGAAATGGGCGAAGGGTTCAATGAGTTATATGGAGAGGAAAAAATCCGGCTGGAGTGCGACTTCAAAGTCCTGGATGACTGGCGCAGGGATGCCGACAGGATGACAAGCGGAGTGAGGATGGAAAAAGTGAACATCCTACTGCGCTTCACTCCTTCGCAATTCCTGCTGAAAAGCGCCGGAAAGCTGTTTGGCGCAATCCCGCAGAATAAAGGAATGCTGTATAATAGATATAAACAATTCCTCGAAAATGAGGATTACAGCGAAAGCGTCGACGCCATTGTCAGCAAGTTCATGCAGCAGTTTGAACTGTTCGAAAAAGCACTGGAGAGGGATATTAAGATCTTTTTCCGCAATCCATTCAACGTGCTCAATATGACAGTTGAGGAAACCTTGAACACTATTGAAGCCAACGGGCAGGCCCTCAGCAAAATGAAGGAAAATCCGGAGGCTTACCGCGATCCGATCACTTTGTTTGAGCTTAGGAAGCTGCAGTATGAGCGGATGGTTCGCGTATAGAATGCAGGGGAATGTGCTTTCCCAAATAAAAGACTGGCCGGAATTAATTCTGGCCAGTCTTTTTGTATTTTTTCAGCAGGGTTACTGTCATGATCTGTTCCGAAGCAATGTTCTTTGCTGCTTCAATCTCTGTCTTTAGCCTGCTGGGTATCCCGGATGTTCTTCTGGACTGTAACAGCGGCAAAGACGCTGAGCACGAATGACATCGCATAAAATCCTTTTTCGCTCAGGATGATGCTTCCTGCATTGTACAAGCCGATAGCCATCAATAGTACGGCCACAATAAGTGCGAACCAGCTCAGTCCATAATAGATGCCGGTAACCGGTATTCCCTCTTCTTTGTCTCGTACCGCCTTTTGCAAAGAGACCGCAGAGTAGAGGCCGAAAATCAGGACAGCAAAATAATATCCTTTCTCGTTCAGCTGCATCGTGTCCGCATTGAACAGCCCAATCAGATAAGCCCCAGCCCCGACCATTAAAGCAGCCCAGGAAGCTCCTTTAAAAGCGGCAGTCGGTTCCCCTTCTTTCCGTTCTTCCTTCTTCTTCGGCGCTTTATTAGTGCCTTTATCTAACAAAACATCATCTTCATAAGCCATTCTCGAATCGCCTCCAGCCAGTCAAATAATTTTTTAGCACCGCAAAAGCCTGCAGCACTCTACTTCCAACATCTATTATATAGAAAATTTTTGAAATTAATAGAAAAAATTGCAATGGCTCCAGCGTGCCAGGCACCGTTCGTGGACAAATAGGGGGAAAGTGTCTTTTTAAGGTGCCAGGCACCACCCGTGGACAGAATGGGCAATAGTGTCTTTTTTGCGTACCAGGTACGGAAAATGACATTTGTCATATGAATTTGATGACATCAGGTACTAATGAGTATGGCTGGAAGGTTTTACAATGAAGTTAATTAATGGAGACGGAGCTGATGAGTATATGCAACAGGCAGTTGTTTTTGAAAATGTGGTGAAGGCTTTTGGGTCCTTCAGGGCGCTTGATGGATTAAATCTGAAGGTCAATGCGGGGGAGGTTACAGCACTCCTGGGTCCGAATGGAGCCGGCAAGACTTCCGCGGTGGGGCTGATGCTGAATATGCTCAAGCCTTCCTCTGGCAGGATTGAAATATTCGGGCGGGAGCCGAAGAGCAAGGAGCTCAGGGAAATGACGGGGGCCCTGCTCCAGGAAACAAAGCCTGCAGACGGCTTGCGTACAGGCGAAATCCTCCAGCTTTTTCGCAGCTATTATAAAAATCCCTTATCGTATGAAAGGCTGCTGGATCTTTCGGGACTGCATAAGGAAGAAAAAAGGAAGGCCACTGCGCTTTCAGGGGGCCAGCGGAGAAGGCTTGCATTCGCACAGGCACTTGCCGGAAATCCGAGCCTTATTATTCTGGATGAACCGACTGTCGGGATGGATGTGGAATCAAGATTCCGCTTTTGGGAAGTGATCAGCGCTCTTGCAAATGATGGGAAGACCATTCTTCTGACCACCCACTACCTGGAGGAGGCGGATGCTGTTTCTGACCAGATCTGTGTGATGGCAGAAGGAAGGCTCGTCGCTTCCGGGACTCCGCAGGCACTTAAGGCAAGGGTATCATCAAGAACAGTTTCGTTCCGTTCCTCCCAGGAGCTGGACCTGAATCTCCTGAATGGACTGCCGGGCGTCGAGAGGGCGGAGAAAAGCGGAAATGCTTATTCTCTATATGCGAGGGAAACGGATGAGCTATTGCGGAACATCATTACATCAGGCTGGGAAATCAGGGATGTCCAGGTATCCTCAGGCAGTCTCGAAGCCGCTTTCAGGCAGCTGACAGACATACAGGATCAGCATTCAGAAATAAGGAAGGTGCGTAAAATATGAATATGTTCATTTCCCAATGGAAGGCAGAGAGCCTCCGGATCATCAGAAGCCCATTTTTCCTGCTGTTTTCCCTTTTGATGCCATTTGTTTTTTACTTTCTGTTCGCCAGCTTGAATGGCGCGGATAAGGAAATAGCGGGCACTTCATGGGGGGCATACTCACTTATGTCCATGACCGCTTTTTCACTGATAGGGACGGCGACTTCCCAGTTTGGCATCCGCCTTGCTTTTGAAAGGAAGGAAGGGTGGATCCGCCAGCTTCAGCTTACACCTTTGTCCCACTTCACCTGGATCAGCGCCAAGGTTGCCTCGCAGATGCTTATCCATCTGCTGATCATCCTGCTGCTGTTCCCGCTGGCCGCTATTGTTTATGATCTCCATCTGACTCCCCTGCAGTGGGCAGCCTGCACGATCTGGCTGCTGTTCGGAAGCCTTCCGTTCCTGGCGCTGGGCGCCCTTGTCGGGACAATGAAGAATGCAGATGCCGCCATTGCGATTTCCAATGTCCTCTTGATGGGGCTGGCGATCGCCGGCGGGCTGTGGATGCCATTGGAGGCACTGCCAGTGTGGCTGCAGAGCATCGGCAAATGGCTGCCATCCTACCATTATGCAAATGGGGCATGGGAAGTGCTTTCAGGCAATCTCATCTCATTGGAAAATATTTTCTATCTTGGCGCCTGCACGGTTTTATTTATGATACTATCAAGCTATATTCTAAAGAAACGGGATGCGGTATAAGTGAATCCTTACTGGAAAAAGTTATTTCCTGCCTCGGAAAGCTGGCCTCCGTATATCTATCTGGCCAACTTTGCACTGCCTGTATACTTCATGCTCGGAGAAGCCCCGCTTAAGAGGGAAGCGGGCTTTTTCCTGCTGCTGGCCTACCTCTTTTTTTACAGGCATCTGTACTGGTCCAGAAAATATGAAACTCTCATCATTGCATTGATGGTCGGCATGACGCTGTTATTCAGCTTTTTCTATAATCCTCTGTATCTGTATCTCATCTTTCTGGTGCTCAATCATCTGGTCAGGCTGCCGCTGAAAACGATCTATATCCTGTGTGCTTGCTTTGGTGCAGCCAGTGCAGCTGTCCTGGTCCAGTCCGGCCTTTATCTTGAGCCCCTCATGCTCTCCGGCATCAGTCCGCCATTGTTCGGGGGGACGATCCTTCCTTTCGTTGTTAAAGCTTCTGCAAAATATAAGGATATGTCAGAGCAGCTGCAGGTGGCCAATATGCAGATCGAGCGCCTGGCACAGCAGGAGGAAAGGCAGAGAATTGCGAGGGAGCTTCATGATACACTAGGCCACACCCTTTCATTGATCGCACTGAAAAGCGAGCTGACAGCCCGGCTGGCATCCAAGGACCCGGTACGGACAGAAAAGGAAGCAATGGACATCCAGCTCACGGCGCGGATGGCCTTGAAGGAGATGCGTGACCTTGTTTCAGATATGAATCTTGTCAGGCTTGAAGAGGAAATCGAACATGCCCAGACGCTTTGTGCGGCTGCCGGCATAGAATTCATTTATGAAAAACCGCCTGTGCCAGCCGGCCTGACTCCGCTCCAGGAAAGGATCCTGGCTATGTGCTTGCGAGAGTCTATCACCAATATGGTCAAATACAGCAGAGCAGCCAGATGCGTTCTGTCAGCTGCCGAAACAGATGATAAAATTCATCTTTCTGTAAGGGACAATGGCATCGGGTTTGATTTATCAGTGATCGCCAAACATTCGGGAAATGGCCTTGCAGGGATGAAGGAGAGGCTCCAGCTTGTAGAAGGGAGCCTCCAAATCAGTTCAGCACCAGGAAAAGGAACGGATATTATGATGAGCATTCCACTGGTCATCAGGGAAGGATTTTAAAGGGGGAGATGGCAAATGATCAGGATTGTACTGGGTGAGGATCAGCGCCTTCTGCTTGGCGCACTCGCCTCTCTGCTTGAGCTGGAGGAAGATATTGAAGTAGCTGCGCAGGGGGAAAACGGCAGGCAAACCCTGGAGCTCGTCAAAAAGCACCAGCCTGATGTATTGATCGTCGATATTGAAATGCCTTTAATGACCGGGCTGGAGGTGGCAGAGGCGCTAAAGGAAGCCGGATCTTCCTGCAAAGTGATCATTCTGACCACTTTTGCAAGGCCAGGCTATTTTCAGCGGGCGATCGCGGCAGGAGTGGGCGGCTATCTGCTGAAGGATACCCCAAGCAGGGATCTGGCGGAAGCAGTCCGCCGGGTGCATGCCGGGAACAGAATGATTTCACCGGAGCTTTCCCTTGCCATGTGGGAGGAAAAAAGCCCGCTCACACCAAGGGAAACCGAGATACTTGAATCCGCTGCAGCAGGGCACACAATGGCCCAGATCGCCTCACAGCTGTACTTGTCACATGGCACAGTCCGAAACTACATGTCCGAAATCATCGGCAAGCTAGGTGCCGCCAACCGGTTTGAAGCCGTCAATCAGGCAAAGGCGAAAGGCTGGATTAAATAGCGAAGAGAGAATAAGTGGGAATCAGGCTCTGGCTTTTTGCCGGGGCTTTTTTGTTGGGCAGGCACCTGCTCGGGCGGCAAGTACATGACTGGCGGAGGGAAGGGCAAGTTATATATGGCGGGATTGGGGTTTGGAGTACATGAGTGGTGTGAAAAAGAGGAAGTCATGTATGCCGGGAGTGTTTTGGAGTACATGAGTGGTGTCGAGAAGAGGAAGTCATGTATCCCGGGATCGTCCTGAAGTACATGAGTGGTTTGAAAAAAAGGAAGTCATGTATGCCGGGATCGTTTTGGAGTACACGAGTGGTGTGAAAAAGAGGAAGTCATGTATCCCGGGATCGTCCTGAAGTACATGAGTGGTGTGAAAAAGAGGAAGTCATGTATGCCGGAATTGTTTTGGAGTACATGAGTGTTCGGAAAAGAGGGAGTCGTGTATCCCGGGATCGTCCTGAAGTACATGAGTGGTGTGAAAAAGAGGAAGTCATGTATGCCGGGAGAGTTTTGGAGTACATGAGTGCTTCGGAAAAGAGGGAGTCGTGTATCTCGGGATCGTTCTGAAGTACATGAGGGGTGTGAAAAAGAGGAAGTCATGTATGCCGGAATTGTTTTGGAGTACATGAGTGTTCGGAAAAGAGGGAGTCGTGTATCCCGGGATCGTCCTGAAGTACATGAGTGGTGTGAAAAAAAGGAAGTCATGTATCCCGCCATCGGAATCCGCGCAATACATAACTGCATTCACTTCAAACCCCAACACTAACCAGTCTTTTGTACACCTGTAAAAAACATTTGTGCTTTCTGGAAGGAAAAACTATTGATTTTTCTGCTTTAAAGCGTGATAATAAGAGTTAAATTTTAGCAGGGAAACTGCAGCTATGGGAGATGTGAAAATGAAGGTTGTAAAGTTTGGCGGTTCTTCTCTTGCTTCCGGCCGAGCAGTCGAAAAGGTCTTTGAGATTGCAGCAGCCGATGAGAGCCGTAAGATCATTGTTGTATCAGCTCCGGGCAAGCGATTCCCGGAGGACGAGAAAGTGACAGATATGCTGATTGACTGCGGGATATATGCCCTTGAGAAAGAGGGGATGCCTCCGAAGCTGGAAAAAATCGTTGAACGGTACAGCCGGATAGCAGCGGAGCTGGGCCTTGATAATAAGGCAGAAGAAGTCAGGGGCAGGCTCCTCGATACAATGGCCTCCGGCAAAGAGCGGCCGGAATATTTCCTTGAAAAAGTAAAGGCATGCGGCGAGGATTTGAATGCGAGATTGATAGCGGAATATTTCTCTTCCAGGGGAATTGAAGCATCATATGTAAATCCGGGGGAGGCTGGGCTTTATGTGACAGATGAACCCGGCAATGCAAGGGCGCTTCCTGAAGCCTACATCAATTTAAAGTCATTGCGGGAACGCAAAGGCATCATTATTTTTCCCGGCTTTTTCGGCTACAGCAAGCAGGGGGATGTGCTTACTTTTTCAAGGAGCGGTTCGGATATTACCGGATCCATATTGGCAAATGGCATTGAAGCGGAGCTTTATGAAAATTTCACCGATGTGGATGCTGTCTATTCGGTGAATCCCCACACGGTAAGTTCGCCGAAGGAAATCAGGGAACTCACATACAGGGAAATGCGGGAGCTGTCATACGCAGGATTTTCTGTATTCCATGATGAAGCGCTGATACCTGCCTACAAGGCCGGCATTACCGTGAATGTGAAAAATACGAATAATCCGGAGGCGCCAGGCACCAGGATTGTCGGTGAGAGGGACAATACAAATGGGCCGGTCATCGGAATTGCCAGTGATAAAGGATTCTGCAGCATCTATGTGAGCAAATATCTGATGAACCGGGAAATCGGGTTCGGCCGCAGGATCCTGCAGATTCTTGAGGATTTCGGATTGTCCTATGAACACACTCCTTCGGGGATCGATGACCTTTCCATTATTCTCAGGCAGCACCAATTTGATCAAGCTGCTGAGGACCAAATAGCGGCAAGGATCAAGGAAGAGCTGGAGGCAGACGAAGTGGTCATTGAGCATGATCTTGCCCTCATTATGGTTGTCGGCGAAGGGATGAGGCATAATGTAGGCACAATGGCCAGGGCTTCAAAGGCGCTGGCAGCAGCGAAGGTAAATATAGAGATGATCAACCAGGGCTCATCAGAAGTGAGCATGATGTTCGGTGTAAAAGAAAATGATGAAAGTAGGGCTGTCAAAGCGCTTTATGAAGAGTTTTTTGAACCGGCCCGGACAGCTGTAAGATAGTTTAGGAAACCTGATTGCATGGCAGTCAGGTATTTTCCTGTGTTATTATATCGTTATATACGATATAATCGTAAAAAACGATATAAAGTAGGAGGAATACGATGATTGATCAAATCAATGAATACTTTACCGATATTTATTTCCATCTACACCCTGAACAGCAAGAGCCCATTTCCCACCAAAGCGTACGCATCCTGCAAATGGTAGATAAAAGACAATCCGTCATGATCCGCGATATTGCTTCGCTGCTGTCTATTTCGCATAACACAGCTTCAGAGCATGTGAAAAAGCTGACAGCGGGCGGATGGCTTTATAAAGAGAGGGATGAAAAGGATCAGCGAAAGGTGTATTTGCACCTTACAGAATCAGGAATAACGGTTCTCAAAAAGAATACAGAACTGGACGGGGGAAAACTGAAGGCGGCACTCGAAAAATTGTCTGCGGAAGAAAGGCAGCAGATTTTCAACGCCTTTAAGCTGCTGAGCGAGGCATCCAAATAAATGTATATGCTCGTCAAAATATTTAGCTCTGCAGCAATCATTGGCATCATAACGGAATTGGCAAGGAGATTTCCGGTATATGGAGGCATGGTTGCAGCCTTGCCGCTGGTCAGTCTGCTGAGCATCATCTGGCTGTCTGTACAGGGGGAACCTGCACAGAATGTCACCCGTTTCACCCTGGGTGTTCTATCCGGACTCCCCGCCACGATCGTTATGCTGCTTGTCATTTACACCGCCTTCAAACATGCAATCCAGCTGCCTATGGCAATTATAATGGGAATCGCAGCATGGGGAATTTTCCTGCTCATTCAAAATTATTTCATGCAATCATTTATTAGATGAAAAAGTGTCCCGTCTATCATACAAATAACAGGCGTAACTCCAAAGGGCAGGGTCACGCTTCTTTTTGTGGAATAGTTTTATAGAAAAGTAACACATCCTTGAAAATGTTTCGCAGCATGACTATTACCTGGATACGAAAACGGGAATGAAGAAAAATGAAAAAAGAGATCCAGAGAAACACGCGGAATGAAAAACAATCCATCGCTGTAGCAATCAGGTATAAATGCGTTTCATTCCAGCTAAAATGTTAAAAAGTGAGGTTACTATTATGTTCACTCTTATGGTTGCAAAAATGCTGCGCCTCCTTCCTAATCAAGCAAAAAAGAACCCTTTGATTACCAGGCAGCCTGTAAAAATGAAAAAAGATGTGATAGTTGAAACTTCTGTTCAGCCTGCCGGCATTTCCTTATATTATCCGCTGGAATCAGAGCAGGAAAGCTTTCCTGTCTATATCAATTTCCATGGGGGAGCATTCATCATGAATGAAAAAGAGATGGATGATCCTTATTGCCGCTACCTGGCCAATCAGGCAAAATGTGTTGTTATAAATGTGGATTATGCAAAAGCACCGGAATACCCTTTTCCAAAACCGATTGAACAGGGCTATGAAGTAATTCAATGGTTAAAGAGAAACGCCGGTGAGTTAAATATCGATGAGGAGAAAATCATGGTTGGCGGACAAAGCTCAGGGGCAAATATAGCAGCAGCCCTCTGTCTCTATTTGGAGGAGAAAGGGGACAGTCAGCCGCTGCTCCAGGTGCTGTCCTGCCCGATGCTGGATTTTGCCACCCCGCATGCTGATAAGCCGGAACCGGACAAGTGGCGCGCCAGATATCCGCAAGCGGCCCATTTTTTAAATATGTGCTATGTACCTGGCAAAGAACAGGCGGAGCATCCCCACGCTTCCCCTGTCCGAGCAGAAGTGAGTGAGGGCTTAGCTTCCGCTCTTATCCTGATAGCGGAATACGATGCATTCAGGCCGGAAGCCGAATATTATGCTGAGAAATTAAAAGCAGCCGGGGTGAATGTTCAAGAGGAGCTGTTCAGGGACTGTAAGCATGCTTTCACCCATAATGGCCCAAAAGAAAGTGCCGAAGAGGCCTGGAGGATGGTTGCATCTGCAATCAAAGCTGCGGCTGAATCGTATGGGAATTGAGGCACCACTTGTATAATGTGTCTTTTCAGCACATCCAAGTTTTTGCAGGTGGAAACAAGGGTATAAAATATTTTTAAGGCTGCAGACCTCCGCGGCAGCAGATAAAAAGACAATTGATGGACTGTCATATTTCAATGATCTGTTAATAGATCCAAAGGAGATGAATATGGACACAGAGCAAAGGCAAGCGGACTTTGATTATTGTGAAAGAATCATAAAAAAACATTCCAAAAGCTTTTACTATGCTTTTTCACAGCTCCCGCGTGAAAAAGCAAATGCTGTTTATGCCATCTATGCTTTTTGCCGGACCGCAGATGAGTGTGCAGATGGGAAACATTCATTTAAGAAAAAGGTTCAGCTGCTGAGGCAGCTAAAAAAGGAACTTGATCTGTTTAATGATCATGCTGAATTGGATAAGCCGTTATGGCGCGCGCTCAGACAAGTGTTCAATACATACGAAATGGATATCAGCCCATTTTATGACCAGCTGGACGGGCAGTCCATGGATTTATCCTTTACCGCCCCGAACACAATGAATGAACTGGAAAGATACAGCTACTATGTAGCCGGGTCTGTTGGTTTAATGCTTTTGCCTGTCATCGCTTCAAAACCTTCGGCGGATCTGCATTCAACCGTGGTAAACCTTGGCGTAGCCATGCAGATTACCAATATCCTGCGTGATATTGGCGAAGATTACCATGAGAAAAACCGCATCTATTTGCCCGGAGAAGAATTAAGCCATTTTCAATATTCACAGGAAGATTTACATAAAGGCATCATCAATGAAAATTTCATCAGCTTATGGGAGAAGCTTGCTGCACGTGCTGAATCATTATATAACAACTTCTTGCTCAATATAGAGCTGCTGGATGAGGACAGCCGGATACCGGTCTATTTGTCTGCTCACGTTTACAGGGGCATACTTGACGCTGTACGGAACAATGGATATCAATGTCTGACCAAACGGAACTATGTCACAAAAGAGAAAATGGCCCAAATCAATGCTGCAGTGAAAAGAGTCTTTGATTTGCGGGAAGGAGATGCATTAACAGTTGAAAAATAAAACCGTACTAGTCATCGGAGGCGGGCTCGGAGGGCTGTCAGCTGCCATTTCACTTGCCCAGGCCGGATACGATGTCTCCTTATATGAGAAAAATGACCATATCGGAGGAAAGCTGAACCGGCTCGATCAGGATGGCTTTGGATTTGATCTTGGCCCATCCATCCTGACGATGCCGCAGATTTTTGAAAAATTGTTTGCTGCCAGCGGGAAATCCATGAAGGACTATGTCCCGATTGAAAAGCTGGACCATCAATGGCGCTCCTTTTTTCCTGATGGAAATGTCATAGATTTGTATGAAGATCTGAAGGAAATGCAAGAGAAGAACGCGTCCCTGAGTGAAAAGGACATGCAGGAATATCAAAATCTGCTCGATTATTCAAAACGGATTTATGATCTGACAGATAAAACCTACTTTCAGCATGGCGTTGATACAACGAGAGAAATCATGAAGCATACGGGTCTGTTCACTGCTTTGAGGAACTTTGATTTATTTTCTACTGTTCATGGAGCCATTGATAAGCGGATCAGCAATGAACAATTCCGCGATATGCTTTCCTATTTTATCAAGTACGTAGGTTCGTCCCCTTATGATGCACCGGCGGTTTTGAATATGATGATCTATATGCAGCATGACCAGGGGGTCTGGTATGTACCCGGCGGACTGCACAATCTGGCAGGCGGCCTGGTGAAGCTGGCTGAAGAAGTGGGTGTGAAGTTCCACCTCGGCAGGAAGATCGTCAAGCTTGAAAAAAAGAACGGCGAAATTACAGGAGCCGTTATGGAAGACGGAACCGTGCTGACAGCAGATTATTTTGTTTCCAATATGGAAGTCATACCGGTATATGAACGATTGCTGGAGGAAGACAGCTCTTATGTGAAAAAATTAAAAAAGAAATTCGAGCCCGCCAGTTCCGGCCTTGTAATGCATTTGGGCGTAAAAAAGAGCTATCCGCAGCTGCGCCATCATAATTTCTTTTTTGCAGAAAACATGAAGCAGCAAATGCAATCGATCTTTCATAAGCATGAACTGCCGGAAGACCCTGTCATTTATTTAGTCAACGTCAATAAAACAGATCCTTCGCAGGCACCTGACGGACATGAAAATATTAAAGTGCTGCCCCATATTCCCTATATCCGGGATCAGAAGCCTTTTACGCAGCAGGACTATGAACAATTCGCTGAGAAGGTCCTTATCAAACTGGAAAGAATGGGACTGCAAGGGCTGCGGGAAAATATTGTCACAAAGGATGTATGGACACCGGAGGATATCAGACGGATGTATGGCTCTGACCGTGGTGCCATCTATGGAACAGTCTCAGACCGCAAGAAAAATAAAGGATTCAAGCACCCGAAACAAAGTGAACGCTATAGTAATCTATATTTTGTCGGCGGAACCGTGAACCCGGGCGGGGGTATGCCTATGGTCACTTTAAGCGGCCAGCTTGTAGGCAAGAAAATTGTTCAGCGGGATTCTTCCCATGCCTGACAATGACAGCCATTCTCTGAAATCATTGCCGGAGAGGCAGAGGGAGGATCTGTTTTCGGCGGGGAGCCCCTCTCTTGAAGCGCGCAAAAAACAGCTTTCAAAGCTGAAAACCATGATTGTGGACCATGAAGAGGCATTTACCAGAGCCCTTCATGCAGATTTGGGGAAACCGGCATTCGAATCCTTTTCCTCTGAAATTGCCGTTTTATTAAATGAGATCGATCATATATGCAAGCATATAGCAAAATGGAACCGGCAATCCCGGTCCCGCTATCTTAAAATGGGATATATAGAATCGATTAAAAGGAAGCGGCATCCCTATGGGAGTGTACTCATTATCGGTTCGTGGAATTATCCGCTCCAGCTTTCCCTGATGCCTGCCATAGGCGCAATAGCCGCGGGGAACCGCTGCGTGATCAAGCCATCTGAACATGCACCGGCCACAGCTGAACTGCTGAAAAAGATCATCAATGATGCATTTCCTCCCGAACAGCTGCTTGTTGTGACGGGAGATGCACAGACCGCGAGCCAGTTGACTGCAGCCCCATTTGACCTGATTTTCTTTACAGGCAGCGGCCAGACAGGGAAGGCTGTGGCAGAGCAGGCAGCCAGGCAGCTCACTCCAGTGATACTCGAACTTGGCGGGAAAAATCCGTGCATCATCGATGAAACAGGGTTTTCAAAAGAGGCCGTCAAGGAAATCGTCTGGGGTAAGTTCCTGAATGCGGGACAAACCTGCATTGCGCCTGACACCCTTTTTGTCCATGAGTCCATTTATGAAAAAACGCTGAATGAAATTTCTGCAGCGGTTTCTGCTTTCTATGGCGAGCAGCCCAGGGAAAGCAGTGATTATGGACGGATCTGCACCGATGATCATTTTCAGAAAGTGATTAAGTTTATCGGACAGGGTGATGTCCGGCATGGAGGGTCCTATGATCGCTCCGACCGGTTCATTGCCCCGACCGTGCTGACGGATATAGAACCGGGAAGTCCGATCCTGCAGGAAGAAATATTCGGCCCTGTCCTTCCGGTCATTCCTTATAAAGACATGAGAACATTATTATCCAGCGGCAGGATTCAGCGTGATGCACTTACAGGATATATTTTCAGCAAGAACAAGGACAACATCCAGCTGTTCAAGGAACATATGCGGTCATCAACCATCAGCGTCAATCAAGTCATCCACCATGCCGCAAGTCCGCATATCGCATTTGGCGGAGTAGGGACAAGCGGATACGGAGCTTATCACGGCAAAGCGGGTTTTCTGGCTTTCAGTTATGAAAAAACAGAATACAGAACACATCATTACATCCATTTTCAAGGTAAATTCCCGCCATATTCTGATACAAATATGAAAGCTTTGAAAAAGTTAAGAAAATGGCTGCTCTAATAGAAGCCTCATCATAATAAGGAGTTTTATCATGATTGCTTCACTCCCGTTTCATTGGATCATGGTCATTGATGTACTTGCATGGGCTTTCTTTCATCTATCCATTTCGGCCATTTGCCTGAAGCTGCCTTTATCCTGGTTTCTAAAAGACACTTTCTGGTTCCGGATTTTCTCCTGGGAAAAGTCAGGTGAGTTGTGGCAGCGTTTATTCCGGGTGAAAAAATGGAAAGGCTATCTGATAGATGGCACGATTTTTCTCAAAAAAGGATACAGTAAAAAGGAGCTGCATGGCATCGGACCGAGGGACTTGACTATCTTTGCGGCGGAAACAAAGCGCGCGGAATTGACGCACTGGCTTTCCATCGTGCCTGCCCCGCTGTTCTTCTTGTGGAATCCGGCAGGGGCGGGCTGGGCAATGATTCTGTATGCACTTGGTTTCAATCTTCCCATTATCGTGGTTCAACGCTACAATCGGGGGCGCATGACTAGCATTGCTTCTAAAAGATGAAGCGGAATATTGTTTGGAAATGAGGGATTTAGATGAGTAAGAAAGTTATTGTCATTGGTGCGGGTGTAGCCGGGCTTGCCACTAGCATAAGGCTGCAGCATGCAGGATACCAGGTGGAGATATATGAAAAAGGAGAGACACCCGGCGGCAAAATGAACCGGATTGAACTGGATGGCTACAAATTTGATTTGGGGCCAAGCATCGTCATGATGCCGGAATTATATCAGGAAATATTCGAATTGTGCGGCCGCGATCCGGATGATTATATTCCAATGGAAAAGCTGGACCCGATTTACCGGGCTTATTTTAGTGATATTCCCGACAAGCCTTTTGATATCTCATCAGATCTTACCAAATTGACAAAGACAATTGAATCAATCAGCGAAGAAGACACGGCAGGCTTTTTTCAGTATCTGCAGGAAATTTACAAGCGCTTTGTCATCGCGAAGCATCACATTCTTCAAAGGCCGTTCCGCAAAAGGTCTGATTTTTATAACCTCCCAATGCTGAAGAAAGCCTTGAAACTGAAACCATATGACACGGCCGATACGTTCATAGGCAAATATATCAAAAATGAACGGCTGAAACAGCTGATCAGTTTTCAGACATTGTACATAGGCATTTCCCCTCTTAAAAGCCCTTCTTTTTATACCATGATCCCCATGATTCAATTTTTGTATGGAGTATGGTTTATTAAAGGCGGTATGTATACGATGGCCCTGGCCATGGAGAGGCTCTTCGGGGAACTGGGGGGAACCATTCACTATGGCAGCGATGTGCAGGAAATATCCATTCAAAATGGAGAGGCAGATGGAATCATCGTGGATGGCCAAAAGGTTTCCTCAGATTATGTTGTCTGCAATGCCGACTTCCCGCATGCGATGAAGCATCTGGTGAAAGACAAGGCAGCCAAAGGGAAATATACCGACAAAAAAATCGACAGCATGAAATACTCCTGCTCATGTTTTCTGTTATATCTCGGCATGGACCGCAAATATGAAGAAATCGACCATGTACATAATTTTATTTTCAACGAAAATCTTAATAAGAATCTGGAGGACATTTTTTCCGGAAAGAAATTGGACAATGCCTCCTTTTATGTATACATCGCTTCAAAAATGGATCCCTCCCTTGCACCCGAGGGGAAGGATGGATTGTATATCCTGATGCCCGTATCCGACAAATCTACAGCAGACTATGAATGGAACGAGGAAACCATTTCATATTACCGGGGCTATATCTTGAGTGAATTGAAGAAAATCCGCGGCTTTGAAAATATTGAAAATGAGATTGTCACCGAAACGTATACAACACCACAAGACTTTGAGTCGAAATTCAATGCCTATAATGGTGCCACGTTCGGCTTACAGCCTATTTTGAAGCAAAGCAACCACTATCGTCCGCAAAGCAAGGCCAGCACTTGTGAAAATCTGTACTTTACAGGAAGCAGCACACATCCCGGCGCCGGTGTCCCGATCGTGCTGCTTTCCGCCAGGATCACCGCACAGGAACTGATACAGGACGATACAGGCAATCTATATGATTACTCAGCAAAATAGAGGCAGGCCGGAGAAAATAAAAGCTGTGTGCCGGCACACAGGGAAAGGAGGCAGGCATGGCAGCTGCAGAAGCAATTAATCTTGCTATTGGATTTCTGGCATTTATCGTTGGCATGATTATGTTCTGGTCTTTGCCGGTCCCTGTTTTCTCCTCCAGGCTTAAGGAGGATATCCCGTTTCTGTCCATCATTATCCCAGCCAGGAATGAAGAAGCCAGGATATCACCGCTACTGCTGTCATTGCAGGAGCAGCGATTCAGGCACTTTGAAATTCTGGTCATTGATGACGATTCCTCTGACAATACCAGGGCTGTTGCGGAAAGCTATGGTGCCAGGGTTTTGAAGAATACAGGCTCGGGTAAATCATCAGCCTGCTGGCAGGGTGCGGAACAGGCCAAAGGAAATTGGCTATTATTTTTAGACGCAGATACAAAATTCACCAGCGTGGACGGGCTGAGAAATCTGCTCCATTTCTATCAGGGCAAGGGAGCCAGGGGCATTGTGGCATTACAGCCCTTTCATACCGTTGAGCGCTTGTATGAACACCTCTCCGTTGTATTTAACATCATTGTTGTGGCTGGGATGAATCTATTTACGATCTGGGGATCACGGTTTAAAACTGCCGGCTCTTTCGGTCCGTGCATTCTTTGCAATCGGGACGATTACTTTTTGAGCGGAGGTCATAAAAAAATCGAGGGAGCCATCATGGATGACCTGGCACTGGGTGAGGCATTTCTGGAGCATGATCTCCCGGTCCGCTGCCTCGGCGGCAAAGGGATTATTTCCTTGCGCATGTATCCGGAAGGATTGGGCAGCCTTATCGAAGGCTGGTGCAAAAGCTTTGCCGTCGGCAGCAAATCCACTCATCCCGCCGTCATGCTGATGGTCATCTTCTGGATCGCCGGCAGTTTCATCGCTGCCGGAGCATTGATCTCTTCGATAACTGAATGGAATCCTGCAGCCATGATATTCAGTGCAGCACTGTATATACTCTACAGTATTCAAACAGCATGGTTTGCCCGCAGAGTCGGCAACTTCAGATGGGCGATCTTCCCCTTTTACCCGGTATTGTTCGTGTTCTTCGCAGGAATCTATCTATACTCCTTCATCCGCGTCAACATATTCCACTCAGTGAAGTGGAAGGGGCGTAACATTAAGGTTTGAGCCAGGGGGACAGAGCCCATGGCTCTTTTTTTGGAACAGGGCCGAGTGCCTGTTCCTGTGGTCTTTTAAATTTGACGCAGTTTGCAAGTGGAATGTCGCCATTGGCTAGTCACAGGGCAGGTTAGGGATGATAATATAATATCTGTTCTGTTAAACAAGCTGAAACGGTAATTAAATTTGCAAGTGTGCAGATGGCCAAAGGAGGGACGATTATGACTTCTCTTACCCGGATTAAGATGCCAGCAGGATTTTGGACTGGGTTACAGCAATTAGGGATCTCGGCACAAGACGTGGTTCGAAAAGCACGAGTGCCCCTCACTATCTTGAATGAACCAGTTGTTACTGCTGCTCAGTATTTTGCAATCTGGCAGGCATATTCAGACCTGGTTGACGACATTGCGGAAGGAATCATTAAACTTACAACAGTTTTTGAAACGGCGCATTATCCACCGGCGGTTTTAGCGGCTTACCATGCGCGTGATTATCTCGATGCACTAAACCGGATGGTCAGATATAAACAGCTCTGTCCTCCCGAAAGCTTACTTGTCACTACGGAAGGCGAGTATTGCCATATTGATCTGGAATGGCAGCATACCGGTGAATCTGGTCCTCCATTGCTGGCAGGCATTACATTATCATTTCTTATAGAGTTAGGGAGAAGAGGCACAGGTAAACCTTTGATTGCGAGATTCGTTGAATTTTCGCACCCAATGGGCAATGTAAACGCGCTTGAAGCTTATTTCGGCTGCAGTATCCGAATTGGAGCAGATAGAAACCGTTTAACTCTGCACCAAAAAGACCTGGGCCTCCCTTTTATCTCGTATAACTTAGAATTGCTGGAAGCTTTGACCCCTGTATTGGATCAATCATTGAACGAACAGCAGCGCAGCCGCTCAAACACCGAAGTGGTTAAGTGGATCATTGAACGCAGCTTAGCAGATGGGCGCCCCAACATTCATACAGTCGCGGGCGAACTGGGAATGAGTGATCGCACCTTACAACGCCGGCTAACGGAAGAAGGTACAGGGTTCAATCATCTGCTCGCAGAAGTTCGGCATAGCCAGGCGCGAAAATATTTATCAAACCCTTCTATAGATATTAAAGAAGTGGCATTCCTGGTTGGCTACGAAGATCAAAATGCATTTTTCCGAGCCTTTCGCCTCTGGGAAGGAGATACTCCTTCAAATTGGCGTAATGAACATATGGAGGCAAACTCAATACATTAACCTTGTCTTTTTATTGCGATATTACGAGCAGGGGGAAAATTTTATGGACATGGGTCTAAAAAATAAAACAGCTTTAGTTACAGGTTCCACCCGAGGCATTGGGAGAGCAATTGCTATTGAACTTGCCAAAGAAGGTGTGAATGTACTGATTAATGGACGAAACGGCGAAGAGGTAGAGCGAATTGTGAATGAAATGAAGTTGGATTTCCCGAATACGGCTCCCGGGAATGCAACGGCAGACATAGTGGATCGCAATCAAAGAGAAGCCTTGTTTAGAAAGCACCCCAATATTGATATTTTAGTTAACAATATGGGTATTTACGAAATCATGGAATATGAAGACGTAGACGACGAGGTTTGGGAGAAGTACTTCCGGACAAATGTTCTTGCCGCAAATGGATTATCTAAATTTTATTTACCACAAATGCTGAATAATGGCTTTGGCCGTGTTATCTTTATTGCAAGCGAGGAGGCAGTTATGCCTTCAGGACAGATGCCGCAATATTGTATGACAAAATCAATGGTATTATCATTGTCTAAAAGCTTATCTAAATTAACAAAAGGTACGGAAGTCACAGTCAATACCATTATGCCAGGACCGACACTCTCTGAAAATGTGCATCAAATAATTGATGGGATTTACCCGGATGAGGATATGAGTTTCCCGGAAAAAGAGAAAAAATTTATGAATTTAAACTTACCTCAATCCGAGTTACAGCGATTTATCAGACCAATAGAAATAGGACGACTGGCTGCATTTGTTTGCAGTCCCTATGCAAATGCGTTTAAAGGGTCCCCTATCCGTATGGACGGAGGAATGGTGCCAACTATTTATTAGAAGAACCAAGGGGACAGACCCCGTGGCTCTTTTTTGAAATTGGGCCGGGGGGTCTGTCCCCTTGGCCTCTAGGAGGCAGATGCATGATAAAATTCGAGATCAATGAAATGACTCAAGCCTTTATCAAGAAATATAAACTCTTTGAAGAGGATACTGTACAGCAGATCCAGCTGCAGCACCGCTTGGATCTGGCGGCGGTCTTTGAGATCAAGGAAGGCATGCGTGTGCTTGAGGTAGGATGCGGGCAAGGAGATACAACGGCGGCTCTTGCAGATGCAGTAGGGAATGACGGATTTGTGGTGGCGATGGATGTAGCCAGTCCGGAATATGGGGCGCCGTTCACTTTGGGGGAAGCTGCAGAAAGAATTAAGAAATCCTCCTTAGGGAGCCGGGTATCTTTTCACTTTGAAGCCGATCTTGAAGACTTTACAGGGGAGGCTCCTTTTGATGTAGCAGTTCTGTCTCATTGCTCCTGGTACTTTAAGCATCCGGAGGACTTGCTCCGCACTTTTACAAGGCTGCGACAGCTGGCAAAAAGGATCTGTTTTGCAGAGTGGGACCTGGATTTTACAAGAATGGACCAGCGTGCCCATTTTTGTGCTGCTTCCATTCTCGCTTTATATTCTAATTTTGTAGACAACGAGGGGAACATCCAGAACTTGTTTCATAAATCTCGTATCCAGGAGCTGCTGAAGGAGGCAGGATTTACAGTTGAGGGACAATTGACTGTAGATGCGTCTTATCTGCAGGATGCCAAATGGGAAAAAGATTATGCGAACAGTATCCGGCCTGAATTCTCAAAAGCACCTGAAATGATCCAGACTTTAGTGAACAGCTATTATGAACTGATGAATCACAGCAATATTAATGAAAAGTCACTTGATAGTTTTATACTTTGTGCAAGATGAGCCAGGGGGACAGGTCCCTTGGCTCTTTTTGAGGCGGGGACGGCGGAGCTGTCCCTGCGGCCTCTGTAAGCAATTGCTAATTCTGATTGGGTGAAAAAATGTTTATTAAAGAAGCGCAGGAATGTTTCCCGGGTTTCTTTTTTGTATAGGGAAATTAGGTGAACTGCCTCTCTTTGTCCAGTCCACCTCTAAAATTCTGCATATGATAACAACAAGTATTTAGAAGCGGAAATCAGGAATAGGACGATACAGCAAAAGGGGTGGTTTGTACAGTGCGGATATTATCAACTGGCCCTATAGAAAATAATCTTGTGAACGGTATCCGGGCCACGCAGAAACTGACAATCCGATTTGTGAACAGGAATACTGTTAATCCAGCAACAGTAGAAGTCCAGGGATACAGATTAGATGGGGCCAGAAGTATATACGTTCTGGAATTGTTTTCTTTATCGCCAAACCAGGTGATTACTAAGGATTACTATGCCAACCTTAACGCATTTGAATTTATATTCACTGCAAACGGCCCAGGGGAAGAGGACACGGAAATCTCAGTTTGGGGGAAAAATAATGCCGGGGAATTAATTGACATTCACCGCCTTGTTTCTTCAGAGCTTTTGGGATCTGAAACAGGCCAGCAAGGTCCCCAAGGAGCATCGGGGCCGCAAGGAGCTCAAGGCACACAAGGAATTCAAGGACCGCAAGGAGCCCAAGGCACACAAGGAAATCAAGGACCGCAAGGAGATCAAGGTACACAAGGGGTTCAAGGACCGCAGGGAGATCAGGGCCAGCAAGGGGTTCAAGGACCACAAGGAGATGAGGGCCTACAAGGGGTTCAAGGACCGCAGGGAGATCAGGGCCAGCAAGGGGTTCAAGGACCACAAGGAGACCAAGGCACACAAGGGGTTCAAGGACCGCAAGGGGATCAAGGCGCACAAGGAGTTCAGGGACCGCAGGGAGATCAAGGTACACAAGGGGTTCAAGGACCGCAGGGAGACCAAGGCACACAAGGAGTTCAAGGACTACAAGGAAACCAAGGGCCACAGGGACCTGTAACTTTAATGGATATAAGAAGCCAAATTTTCCGTAATGCAAATATAACTTTACCTGGAGGAGAGCGGGAAATTATTACAATCCCCCTTTTGCCTGCTATAACTCTTACAAAAAATACAACTTTAGAACTTACAGGATCTTTTAGAATGGAGTTTATTTCTAACGCTACAGCAAATTATTATACGTATGAAGCTATTCTTGACTTAGGCGGGACTGGTATAGGAGGCATGGGAACAGAAGCCGTTTTTTCTAATGAGGTTTTTAAAAGGGATCTTACCTCAAAAAGTACAATAATAAGCCCTTCAGCCAGTTACTTGCTTCCAAACCTGTCTCCCGGAACATACACTTTTGTTATGGATATTAATACGGCTGGTGAACAGCTCCTCCAGCGAAAGCTTTATGAATTTGTTTTTTATGTCAAAGTATATTCTTGAACCAAGGGGACAGGTCCCGTGGCGTTTTTGAGCCAAGGGGTCTGTCCCCCTGGCCTTTTTCAATAGCGCGAAGCAGGAACACAGTTCCACCAGCTATACAAAGCCATTTTGAAAGAGTGGAGGATTTGATGATGGTGAGCAGATCTGCTTGAACTAATAAAAGTACAGATGCAAAAAAGCAAAGCAGCCCGATAAAAAGTGTGCCTGCCATTCTTGGCTGTAAAACTGGCAATTGACCATCATCCTTAGTTGGAAGCACCAAATTTACTCCCCACTTACTCCCAAATGCCCAAAAAACGTGTAATATACCCATACTGATTAATATAAGAGACGTTATACTTATTATTGCGTTTACCAAAAGACCACCTCTTCTGCATCATAATTATACTTATTTATTTCTCAATTCAGCACAAATTTTTCCAAGGAAGAACCAAGGGGACAGGTCCCTTGGCTCTTTTGGGCCGAGGGACCTGTCCCCTTGGCCTTTCCGGCCATAAATAGTTATGATTATGTATGAATAGTTTTGTTTAGTCGGAAAGGAAGAAATATATGAAAAAGCAATTTGTTATTTTGTTTTATGTCCTGCTGCTTTTTGGAGTGATGGCAGGGTGTTCGGGTAATGAAGCTGAGGATGGACAAGAGGGCGGCAGGGAGAAGAAAGAGGAATTGACAGTTTCTGCGGCGGCAAGCCTTCAAGATGCTCTAGATGATATTAAAGCCTCTTTTGAAAAAGAACATCCTAATGTGACAGTCAACTTTAACTTTGGGGGTTCAGGGGCACTCCAGCAGCAAATATCCCAAGGAGCACCGGTTGATCTTTTTTTCTCAGCGGCAGAAGATAAATTCGATAAACTGGTAGAGGATGGGGTAATTGATAGTGCCGACGGATTAGATCTGGTCGGAAATGACCTTGTGCTGGTCGTGCCAAAGAATTCTAATAAAAACATTCAATTATTTGAAGACCTCGCTAATGCTGATAAAATCTCAATTGGCACCCCGGAGGCTGTGCCAGCAGGACAATATGCCAAAGATACACTGGAATATTTAAATGTATGGAAATCTATCGAAGGCCAAGTTGTTTATGCGAAGGATGTCAGGCAGGTCCTTACATATGTAGAAACAAACAATGTTGATGCAGGCATAGTTTATAAAACAGATGCCATGGTTTCGCAAAAGGTAAAGATTGCAGCAACTGCGGAAGAGGATGCCCATGCTCCTATCATTTATCCTGTTGGTGTGATTAAGGATAGTGCCCATCCTGAAGAAGCCCATTTATTTTACGATTATCTGCAAAATGAAACGTCAATCAAGATTTTTGAAAAGCATGGGTTTAAGGGTTTGAGATGAATTGTGAATAGGTATTTTGTATTCAGCTGCCAGTTCAGGCGGCTTTTTTTATATGACAAACAGGACAATGCAGTTCAAAAATAATTCATAATTCTTATATTTATTTTATACCGTATGGGGGTATAATATATAACAACTGATATTGAGGAGTGAATTAGAATGAAGAAAAAACTAATTAGTGTTCTTAGCCTTGCTGCAGTTATTGGCCTAAGCGGCTGCGGAAATGATTCAAGCACAGAGAATCACAATAATGAAGCTGAAGAGGGGCAGACGGATCATTCAGAGCATTCGGAAATGAACCATTCTAGTTCCGGGGAAGTGCCTGAAGGGCTAAAAGAAGCAGATAATCCCACATATCCAGTCGGAAGCACAGTTATTTTAGAAACCAGCCATATGGATGGAATGGAAGGTGCTGAAGCAGAAGTTTCCGGTGCCTATGACACAACAGTATATGCCGTTTCTTATACGCCAACAACTGGTGGGGAGAAGGTGGAAAATCATAAGTGGATCATCCAAGAGGATATAAAAGATGCTGGAGATTCTCCATATAAAGCGGGAGATGAAGTCACTTTGGATGTGGAGCATATGGAAGGTATGAAGGGTGCTAAAGCTGTAATTGATTCAGCAGAAAGTACGACTGTTTATATGGTTGATTTCACGCCGACAACAGGTGGAGAAAAAGTGAAAAATCACCAGTGGGTCACAGGAGACGAGATTTCAGCGAAATAGAAGCCAAGGGGACAGACCCCTTGGCTTTTTTTGAGATTGGGCCAGGGGGCCAGACCCCTTGGCTCTTTTTTGAGACTGGGCCAAGGGGCCAGACCCCTTGGCTTTTTTTGAGATTGGGCCAGGGGACCAGACCCCTTGGCATTCTAAAAGTATTTAATACTTAAATTAAAATTAAATTAAATAAAGTATAAGTTTACTTTACTTTTATATATGAATAGTTTATATTTTATTCAAGAGGTGATGGTCATGAAGAAAGATTTTGGTGACTCCATATCAAATAAGGTTTATGAATACCGGGTACTTGCCAGGATGTCTCAGCAAGAATTGGCTGAGCAAGTCGGGGTCTCTAAACAAACCATCTTCGTAATGGAAAAAGGCAATTATGTTCCCACGCTGCTGCTGGCTTTTCGTATTGCTGAATTTTTTAAGGTTGATGTAAACGATATTTTCACTTATGAGAAAGGAAATGATTCTAATGGAAATTAAGTCTATATCAGATATCCCTAACGCTCTTTTTTACCCTTTGAAGACATGGGCAGAACAATCCTCCGGGAATTGGAATATCCTTGTGGGAATCGGTTTTTTACTGCTTATAGGCAGTGCTATGTTTGCTTACATTTTTTACAAGAAGATTGGGCAGGATGATGAACGGACAAATAAGATCTTTTTGAAAAGCAGTTACTTTATGCTGATGGCCATTATTATATGTGACACGATTTTTCCGAGGGACTATATGTGGAATATATTTTTCTTATTTAAATATGCTTTGGCAATTCTGGCTTGCGGCATTTATTTGGCAGCTCAATATAAAAAGGATTTCACGTAAGGAATCCAGCTTAGGATGGAGGGTTAAACGATGCTGATAAATAATCTGACTAAGCAATACGGAAGTTCTACAGTCTTACACGATCTTTCTTTAGAGTTGCATCCAGGAGAAATCGTTGGTCTGGTGGGGAGAAATGGCGCTGGAAAAAGTACGCTGATGAGGATTATTACGCAAACTGTTCAAACCTATAAGGGATCAGTTGCTGACAATCATCAGGTAGGATACTTAATAGAAGAACCAAAGCTATTCAGCAATAAAACGGGACTGTTTCACTTAACCTATTTTTCGGGGATTTACGGAAATACTTTTAAGCTATCTGATTATGAGGAGCTTTTGAGAAACCTGCACTTATTCGAGGTGCTGAATAAAAAGGTAAAAGAATACTCGCTTGGAATGCGGCAGAAGCTGGGAATCGTCATAAGCCTGCTTAATAATCCAAGCTATATTGTTTTAGATGAACCTACTAACGGCATGGATGTGGAAACTTCTTTTGAGGTTTTGCAGGAACTGAGAAAAATGGCTGATGAGCGGAATGTCGGTATTTTGATTTCCAGCCACAAGCTTGAGGATATTGAAGCGGTCTGTGACCGGGTTTTATTCATAGAGGATGGCGCAATTGCTGCTGAGCAGAACTTTTTACAGGAAGAGCAGCGTATGATCAGGCTAGTCTTTGATAACCCAGATGATTTAGCCGAATTCACTTCGGAACAGCATTTCGGCAGGGTAATCTATTCGGGCGACAAAGATATTCAGTTTGAAACAGCTGCGGAAAACGCTGAGATTTTTCACATGCTAAATCGCCTGGGCATCCGGCTGACTGATTTTACTGCGGAGAAGAAAACCCTGCGCAGTGTGTATATGAACAAATTCAGAGGTGAAAATCATGACCATCAGTATTAAAAGATATGTGGCTTATAACCTGAAAGAGCTGCTTAAAAATGGCTATCTGGCTGCTGGTTTGCTGGGGGCGTGTGTACCTGCATTGATTATGGGTTTCGTGATTCTTAAGGGGGGCACTCCGTTCAACATCAAACATGTTTCAAATTTTTACTGTATGCTTGGTATGCTCGCGGCAGTCTTAATGCCGCTTTACTTTATCAATAGAGACTACTCGGCCAGAACAATTTCTCTGATTAATAACTCAGTGAAGAATAGAAGAAACTATGTTTTCGCTAATGGTATTATCGCCATTTCGGTAAGTTTCCTTTATGCAGTGATAGGAATAGTGCTGTTTCAAGCGGCAAAAATGATGGGTGTGTCCGGTGACTTAGAACTCTCTTTCCTGGCTGGCTTCTCAGTGAATGTCTTTCTCCTCGTTGTGACCTATTTTTTAATTGGCTATCTGCTATTCTTATATAACTTTCGCAGTGGTGCGGTATATGGAATTTTAACAGCCATACTGTTGTTTTTCCCCAATGCCCTGGCCAGTATCCAAGGAATGACCCATAACGGGTTTCTTTCAAAAATCATTGAGAACTTTCCCGGGTACTTCTATCCTATCATGGTCGGATCAAATCCGCTCTCCCCTCTGCAATATTCAATTGGGTGCCTTACACTGGCCGTTTTGTTTATGGCTGTACTTAAAAAAAGTGAAAGAATCGAAATTTAGAGCCAAGGGGACAGGCCCCTTGGCTCTTTTTTATGAAATTGGGCCAGGGGACCTGTCCCCCTGGCTCCATAGAGTGTAGCTGCTAATCATTAATAATGTAGGTCACATGTATGACGTCTTCCTTGTCTTTACATCCTTCTAACTGATAAATCGTTTGTTTATTTTTGTCTAATTTCTTTATGCTTTCACACACATCTTCTTTTACTAATTGATCCCCAAATTCATCTTCTCTTGTATCCTTTATCGATGTTAATTGACCATTGGAATAGTTTAAGTCATGAATAATCGGATCGCCTTCGTCTGTGTAATTTACTACCCGGACTTCACTGTCCTTATTCAAAGAAACATCTGCTATGAATTTTTCAAGTAAACTAATATTCACAATGCTTCCATGTATATTAACTACATCATGCTTAGAAGGAGAATATTCGCCACAGCCTGAAAGAAAAAATAGCAATAAAAAGCTCATAAATAATTTCCTCATTTAATCACTCCCTAACAGTACGATATCTTCAATTATTGCGTATCAGAGGATTTGTTGTTGAAAAAGCGATCCGGCTTTTCTATATAATTTCTTGAAGGGCCAGCTGACAGAGCCATGCAGCTGGTCTTCTTTCATAAGTGACAGATTCATAAAAAAGGGAAAAATTTGAAACTCTTCACCGGGTGAACCGTATATTATATAAGGATATTATAAACGCATATTGAATATTCAGATAGGCGGTTTTGTTATGTACGTATATGGTGTTGAACCTGCTATTGGGGCGAGACTAGCCTTATTTTTAGCGATCAATCTATTATTGTTGTTTAGCTTCAATATATTAGTAAGAAAATGGTTTAAAGTGGAGAAGAAGAAATCCTTTTCTTATAACCATGTGAATGATAAACATATGAAGATTGATTGGACAATCAGGCTTACATCAATGGCCAGCATCTTGGTGGGATATGCGATAAACATCACAAGAGACCCATCAGACTGGTATTGGTTTTTACAGCCGTGGTTTTTCCTGCCAGTTTTTATCGTCATTTCTCAAGCAGTCACAGCAGTCATGGAAAAGAAGTATGCCCAGAATCCCAATGCCTATAAAGTAACACTCAGTGAGTTAATATTTATACTTATATTGTTTTTTACACTATACCAGACTGATTTTTGGGGATTAGGGTGAGCCAGGGGGACAGGTACCTTGGCTCTTTTTGGAACTGGGCCAGGGGACCTGTCCCCCTGGCTCCAAGAGGAGGGCGATTTTTATTAGGAAATCAGTTCAGTTCTTTATGCTTGTTTTTATTTTAGGTCTGTTTGGCTGCTCGAAAAATCACATAAATGACAATGATGTCTTAGAAATGCTGAAAATGTATAAAAAGGAACAGTATACAATTGAGGAGCCATCTGATCCACCCGCAAATGATGAAATAGTTCAACGCGTTAAGCCGTATTTAAGTACAGATACAATGGAGAAATTGAGTGCAAATCGTGTCTTTAGCATTGCACCGGAAATTGCGTCCAGCACAAACAAACCCATTAAGGTGAACAATGTTCAGATTAAAGAGTCGGAGAAGAATGAAGATGGTACGGTTGATTATGCTTATACTATAGAAATCCAGCTCGGCGAAGGTTCTAATGCAGAAGTCATTAAAAACAATGGACAATTAACCGTTTCATCTGAAGATGGCTTGAAAATTATTAGGGACTGGGAAGAAAAAGATCATTTTAAAAAATTTTATTAAAGTTTAGCTGCCAAACCAGGCGGCTTTTCTTATTCCGTAAAAAGGGCATTTTTATGAGAAGAAGATGTTAAGAGTGTCGTATTTCACACTAGATGTCTCTGACAGCATTTTTTATGAACATTTATGAACCGCAACCCCATAGTGCCTCGTCATTTATGTTGAAAGCCAAAGAAAGGGGGCTGAGCTGTGGAACCATTTAAAGATGGGGGAAGCGTTGAGTTCGATGAGATCGTTAAAGAATATGTAAATGATATCCGGAAAGTTGTTTACACATATGTTAGAAACCATCACACAATGGAAGATATTACTCAGGAAGTGTTTTGGTCTGCCTATCGGAATTTTGAGCAGTTTCGAGGAGAAAGCTCAGTAAAAACGTGGCTGATTAAAATAGCTGTTAATAAAGCAAAGGATTATTTAAAAAGCTGGCATTTCAGGACAATACAATTTACCAATCTAATAAAGGAGGATACCGCCAAACGAGATACAGAACAAATGGTGCTTGATCATGATAGGGACATGGAGCTCGCCAGGACCATTATGGATCTTCCAATCAAATATCGTGAAGTCATCCTCCTATACTATTATGAAGATTACGATACAGCCGAAATAAGTATCATCCTTGGCCTAAAGCAGAATACAGTAAAAACCAGATTAATCCGCGGAAGGGACTTGCTTAAAAGGAGGTTTGACTTTTAATGGATCAATACCAAAAGCAGATCAAACAGGCACTGGATAAACAATTCTTTGACCAGCTTACCTTATCAGAAACAGAAGCTGCCCATTTTGCCTCCAGTATTAAAAAGAAACCAGAGGAAAAGCCATCCAAGCGAATAGCATTTATTTTCCCTGCTCTAGCCGTAGGTTTTGTACTGTTGTTCTCCTTTCTCCTGGTTAAGCCTTTTGTAGAAGATATAAATAATGTATCAGCAAATATTCAAGAGCAGGCAACAGAAGAATTTGGTCATTCGGTGTTCATCCCGGAAATAGAAGGCTATTCCATTAACTTTGCAGCAATATCATATCCGCTTAATAAAGAGGCCGTGGATTTGACGATTGATTATGGTACAAACACAGGAAAATGGGATCAACCTTTCGCTAATGAAACGAACCGGGAAAGATGGGAAAAGGAGCAAAGTGCAGACCTTTTGTACGGACCCTATCAAGGAAAAAGGGCATTTAGCCTTCAATACCGCCCTAACCATTTATTCTTTGAAGGGGATAACGTAAAGGAAAGAGAACTCAATGGAATCTCCATGCAGTATGAACATATCCAAAGAGACAATGAACTTGTGATGGTAAGCTTTAAGTTGAATGAAGGAACCTATTTCATAGATTTTCTTATCAACGAGAACTTTACACTGGCCGATTCTGAAAAGGTTTTAGATGATATAACAAAACAAGTCAATAAAATTTCCAGGTGAAATTATTTGGGGATTGCCTGAAAAGCTGCCACCTCCTTTTTCTCGATACCATTTGCAGACCAATACGCTTTAGAACCAAGGGGTCTGTCCCCTTGGCAGAGGAGAGGATGAACAATTTTGCCAACGAATTTATACTTCGTACGTCATGCACATTCCACATATACACCTGACGAATTAGCAAGGCCTTTATCTAGCAGAGGCTTTGCTGATGCAGAAAGGATCAATGGCATTCTTGAGAAAGAAAACATCGATATTGTCATTTCCAGTCCATACAGGAGGTCTGTTCAAACGGTTGAGGGAGTCGCTAAAGTGATAGGTCAAGAGGTAATAATTGAAGATGGTTTTAAAGAACGGAACTTATCTGCAAAACCTGTTGAGGACTTTAATCTAGCTATTACAAAGGTATGGGAGGAACCTTCTTTTTCTTGGGAAGGCGGAGAATCTAATATCGATGCCCAGAAACGGGGGATTGAGGCAACACTAAAGGTATTAGAAACATATGAGGGTAAAAATATTGCAGTAGGAACACATGGCAATATAATGGTACTGATTATGAATTACTTTGATGAAAAATATGGTTTTAGTTTTTGGAAAGATCTTAATATGCCAGATGTCTACAAGTTAACTTTTGATAAAAGGGATCTGAAAGAGGTTAATAGAATTTGGAATCGGTAGAATGTTGCTCAACTACAGCTGCCAGTTTAGGTGGCTAATAAAAGGGTCAGATTTTAGACTAGGAAAAGCTTTTAAGAAGAGAGAAATATACATAAAATCTTTAGTGGGAGTTGGAAAGTTTGGAAAGCCATCAGTTACCTAAAGTAATACTTAGGGAGTTATCTCTTGATGATGTTGAGGACCGTTATAAATGGTGTCTGGATAGAGAGGTTATAAAGCATCTGAATATGCCAAGCAGATATCCGCCGTTTAGCAGGGAAGAGACAAAGACGTGGGTTGAAATGTGTATGAACCGAACGAATGGCTATGAACAAAGAGCGATTATGACGGAAGAAGGAAGGCATATTGGCTGGGTAGATTTGAAGAATATAGATCAATTGAATAAACATGCTGAACTGGGAATAGCCATCGGTGATAAAGATTACTGGCATAAGGGGTTTGGTTTAGCAGCTATGCAAGAAATGCTGAAGGTTGGCTTTAATGAATTAGGCTTAAATAAGATTTGGCTTAGGGTAGAAGTGGATAATGAAAAAGCAATTAAGTCATATAGTCGAGCAGGATATAAAGAAGAGGGTATCCTGAGGCAGGATAGATTGAGAAATGGAGAATTTGTTGACCGTCTGAGGATGAGCATTCTTAAAGATGAATTCTTCGGGTGACAGGCCATTGAGTAAAAAAAAAACAAGGGGACAGGTCCCTTGGCTCTTTTTAAGCTGGGCCAAGGGACCTGTCCCCTTGGCTTATTATGGGAGGATACCAAATGAACGTAACCTTATTACTTTGTCCTTATGAAGATAAAGCGGTACTTTCTAATCTGATTCAGTTATATCGTTATGACAGCAGTGAGTTTGATGGCCACGTTTTAAGTCAGCATGGTTTATATTCATATAAATACCTGGACCATCAATGGACAGAAGAGTACCGACGTCCGTTTATAGTTAAAGTTGATGGGGAAATAGCAGGGTTCGTATTAGTCATTCTTGATGTACCAAGAGAATTTACAAAACTGAGCAACGAGAAAAAAACAAACGTAATAAGCGATTTTTTCATCATGCGAAAGTTTAGAGGCAGAGGCATTGGCAGGCAAGTTGCTTTTTCTATATTCGAACAGTTTAAAGGTGTTTGGGAAGTGAGGCAAACCTCTGAAAATAAACCGGCATATGCTTTTTGGAAAAAGGTGATTGCTGAGTTTACTATAGACTCTTCATATCAAGAGGAAATATTGGAGAGTAATCTTTGGAAAGGTCCGGTTATGGTATTTCAGTCTAATTAAAGTGATGGATGTAATAAATCAGTTTGTTTCGATACACGGAGCATCTCAGGATTAAATTCCTGAGATTTTTTTATTTTTTCGAGAGTGAACGATTCGACGATCGTAATCGTATTAAAAGTAAAAAAACAATTGGGGTGGAGAAGAAAATGAATGAACTGTTAAATGCAATCCCATGGGAAGCGGTTGCGCCCATTCTTGTCTTACAGCTAATACTGATGACTGCCGCATTAGTTTCCTGCATTAGAGAAGAAAAAACGAACGGACCCAAATGGCTTTGGATTCTTATTATTCTCATGATCAACATTATAGGACCAGTGCTTTATTTTGTGGTTGGAAGGAGAAATGATTAATGGCGTTATTAAAGGCAGATGATCTAGTAAAAAGATTTGGAAATATGAATGCTGTTAAAGGAATCAATTTTTATATTGAAGAAGGCAGATGCGTTTCATTACTTGGACCAAATGGAGCAGGGAAAACAACGACGTTAAAAATGCTATCCGGATTGCTGGAGCCGACTTCTGGAAGCATTGATTTTAAAGGGAAAAAAGCAAAGGATTTAAGGCAGTTCATTGGGTATTTACCTCAATATCCTGCTTTCTTTAATTGGATGAGCGGAAAGGAGTTTCTTGTTTTCGCCGGCGAATTAGCAAAGCTGAGTCGGAAAGAAGCGGAGATAAGAAGTGAAAAATTACTTGAACGGGTGGGTCTGGCGGATGCGAAGAAAAGAAGAATAAGGGGGTATTCAGGCGGAATGAAGCAGCGGCTTGGATTGGCACAGGCACTCATTCACCGTCCAAGCCTGCTTATTTTAGATGAGCCTGTTTCAGCACTCGACCCGCTTGGGAGACGGGAAGTATTGGACATGATGAGGGAGATTAAAGAGGAAACCACCATTCTCTTCTCAACGCATGTCCTTCACGATGCAGAAGAAATAAGTGACGACATTCTTATCATGCATGCAGGGGAAATTGCGGTATCAGGCAGCCTGGGAAGTGTAATGGCAGAATATCAGCAGCCTATTATTCAAGTTGAATTCGAATCGCCGGCAGCCGATTGGCTTAAGAGCATAGCAGGTTACGGCTTTGTATCTGAAGTAAACATCCAGGGCAATAAGGCGAGCATTGTATTAAAAGATATGGTAGAAGGAAAGCAAAAATTGTTAAAAGATATCGTGGACCTCGAACTCCCGATCCGTAAGTTCGAGGTTTCCCAGACGACATTAGAGGATTTATTTATGAAAGTGGTGAAATCATGACACAATGGACTGTTCTTTATCGAAAAGAAATGCTGGAAATGGCGCGGAATTATAAAATCTTATGGATTCCCATTGTCTTTATTTTGCTGGGTGTGATGCAGCCGGTCAGTTCATACTATATGCCGGAAATTTTAGATACTTTTGGCGGTCTTCCAGAAGGTACAATCCTGGAAATGCCTGTTCCAACTGGCGGGGAAGTATTAATGGCGGTTCTATCCAATTATGGAATGCTGGGTGTACTTATTCTTGTATTGAGTGCAATGGGTGTCGTATCTGCAGAAAGACAGAGTGGGGCAGCGGGTATGGTGATGATTAAACCAGTTCCTTATTCCTCGTATATATTATCGAAATGGGCCGGGTTACTGACCATCACACTTCTTTCATTGTTTATCGGATATGCAGCTTCCTGGTATTATACGAAGATACTCATTGAAACAGTCGCTGTTGGGCAGGTATTTCAAAGTGCAGCGATCTACAGCATATGGTTAATTTTTATTGTTACACTAACGCTGTTTTTTAGCACGGTCATGAAAGGAAATGCCAGTGCCGCTTTTCTTACAATCCTTGTGGCCTTTGGTCTTTCGACGGTTACAAGCTTTCTGGAAAAGTATATGAAATGGAGTCCGGCTGCAATGACTGAACACACAGGACAGGTCTTATTATCAGGAAAACTGGATTCCAGTTTCTTGCCAGCCTTAATAACAACTATTGCTATTATCATCGTCATTCTTATCTCATCCATACAAATCTTTAAGCAAAAAGAGCTTTTGGAATGAGCCAAGGGGACAGGTCCCTTGGCTCGTTTTTAGGCTGTAGGCCATGGGGTCTGTCCCGGGGGCCTGTGGAACATGTCACTCAAACTATAAATAGCTTGTTTAAATCAGCTGCCAAACAGAAGTATTAATGTTGGTGTTAACTATACAAATTCCTTTTTATTATTTCAATTTTAAAAAAGCAATAAGCAGGAGGTGACTTCTAACTCCTTGCATTCAAGTAGAATGCCACAGATGAAGTTTTGAATATAGATATTTTCTACATTTAATTAAAATAAAGAGATCGGGAATTTGGTGGAGGAAATGGGGGCGGGGTAAAAAATGATTAGATTTATAATTAGATGGATTGGTGTGCTTATGACTACAAGTACAGTTCTTTTAATTGGATACGAAATAGTTAACGGATTTTTGGCTTTCATATATTTCACAATAGGTGGCATTCTCATGTTTTTATTTAGAAATAAAAGTAAAAAAAGCATTTGGGAATAACTTTATTCTTGGGGCGGCATAAAGGCTGAGCTTTATTAAGGTGAATATATCTAAATCGTAAAGTTCTTGCAGGTCAAACAGGTGTTCTTGTCGAAGCTAGACATATGAAATTCATTTAATTAGGGGTGGAAACGATGGCAGAGGTTTTGTTGTTACACCATGTTCTGGGCCGCACGAAAGGGATTGAAGCAATTGCCGATCAACTGAGAGATGCGGGGCATACTGTTCACGTGCCAGATTTATTTAAAGGCCGCGTATTTACCTCGCTGGAGGAAGGCTTGGCATTTGTGAAGGAAATTGGATTTGAAGAAGTGACGGCGCGCGGCGTTCGGGCAGCCACCGAGCTTTCACGCGATGTCGTCTATGCCGGTTTTTCACTCGGTGTCCCGGCAGCACAGCAGCTCGCTCAAACACGTGAGGGTGCGAGAGGGGCACTGTTTTTTCATGCATGCCTCCCGCCCTCAGTGTTCAAATCTGAGTGGCCGGCCGACTTGCCTGTGCAAATTCACGCCATGGACACAGATCCTTTCTTCGTTGAAGACGGTGACATCGACGCGGCCCGTGAGCTTGTGGCTTCGGCTGATCATGCTGAACTTTTTCTGTACGAAGGCAGGGAACATCTATTCACCGACAGCAGCTTACCGTCTTACGATGCTGTCGCGACGAAACTTGTGATCAAGAGGGTTCTCGACTTTCTCGCATAGTTGCTAACAAAAAAAAATCACCAGAGCTTGAGCTGGCTGTCAAACCAGGCAGCTTTTCTTATTTGACTATAGAGCTGTTTAGTTAGATCACAAATAGATGCAAGGAATTATATGAATTGATGTAGAACTACGTATTTTAAACTGAACTATTTAGTTAGTCTAAAAATCAAGGGACTATGAGGAGGGAATAGCTGATGGATTTGAAATATCCAATTGGCAATTTTCAATATGATGGTGAGATTACTAACAGCGTTACAAGGGATTGGATATATGAGATTGAAATTTTACCAAGATTGCTGCGGGATGCTGTAAAGGACTTAGATGATGAACAGCTTGATACACCTTATCGTTCAGGTGGGTGGACTGTTCGACAAGTAATACATCACCTTGCAGATAGTCATATGAATGCCTACGTTCGATTTAAATTGGCTCTTACAGAAAAAACACCTGTCATTAAACCATACGATGAAACGAATTGGGCGGAACTCTCTGATTATAAACTGCCAATTGATATCTCACTATCTTTGCTTGAAGCATTACACAAACGTTGGACTGGCCTTTTACGGAGTCTAATCCCAGCTGATATGGAAAAGACATTTATCCACCCGGATTCTGGTGAAGTTACAGTAGGCAAAAATATAGGAATCTACGCTTGGCACGGACGGCACCATCTTGCACATATTACGTCTTTGTGTAATCGTGAGGGCTGGTAATGGAAAAATAAGCATGGCAGGTACTGATACAGGGGTGTAAGCAGTCTTAATCGAATTGATAATTGCCAAAGGATGGTTGAAGAATGATAGTTTTTACGTTGGCAATCAAAAGGAGGATGAATGATGGTTGTATACCAAAGGCCAAGGAAAATAATATTAGATTTGGCAGTTACTTTAGATGGATTTATTGAAGGACCGAAAGGGGAAGTAGACTGGTGCATAATGGATCCTGATATGAACTTCAATAACTTCTTAAATGAAATCGATACTATTTTATATGGAAGAAAAAGTTATGATTTATGGGGTCAGTATATACCCGGTACTGAAGTGTCTGATACTGAAAAAGAAGCTTGGGAATTGATCCACAGTAAAAAGAAATACGTGTTTTCAAGAGCACAAAATAAGTCCGAAAATAACGTTTTATTTATAAATGAAGACATTAAGGAAGAAATAATCAAATTAAAGAACGAGCCTGGAAAAGATATTTGGCTCTATGGCGGGGCAAGTCTAATTACAACCTTTATAAACTTAAAGCTTGTAGATGAATTTAGATTGTCTGTTCATCCTGTTGTTCTAGGAGAAGGAAAACCCCTTTTTACTGACATTAAGCAACGGGTAAATCTAAAACTTGCTGAAACAAAAAAGTTTTCATCTGGAGTAGTTCAACTATGTTATCAGCTTGATGAGTAAGCCAAGGGGACAGGCCCCTTGGCTCTTTTTGAGGAAGTGGGTGTTATTAAGCAGAGAATTTCCTGTCAAGCAGAGCGAAGTTGTCCATTTCTCTTTGTTTTGAGTCAATAGTCAGAAATTCTCCGCTTATTTTTCAATCTGTCACTGATTCTTTCATTCAGGTCAGGGAAGGTCCGCTCTTTTAGGGCTGGTAGGGGAAGGGGGCTTTTTTTCAAAACCAGCTTCCCATTCCAGGAAGCTTTTCTTATGATTTAGAAAAGTTATTTTATTTTTTTCAAAAGACCGTCACAAACCTGTCTGTTTTTGTCGAAAGGTATACCGAAAAACAGATCAGGAGGAAACGGACTTGAAAAATAAGAAATCATTATTAAGCGGTGTCGCAGCATCAGCACTTCTTCTTTCTTCATTGGGGACAAGCGCTGTGTATGCGGATGAGAGTGCGGTTGAACAAAATGCAGATACGGAAGAAGTAGCGGAAGTTGATGTAAACGATGAAACGTCAGCCGCAGAAGAAAATTCAGCTGATACTGAAGCTGCAGCCGAGGAAGAAGTAACTGAAGAAGAAGCAGATGACAATGGGACAGCAGACAAGGATCAAGAGCTAGAAGAGGCACCGGCTTTAGTTCCTGGGGATTTCTTCTACTTTGTAAAGTCAATGATGGAAAAAGTAAGACTTGCTGTCACAATGGATGATTACAAGGAAGCGCGTCTTTTAGCTGACTTTGCAGCTGAGCGTATTGCCGAAGCAAATACACTGATTGCAGAGGGAAAAACGGATGAGGCTACAGCACTTTTAGAAGAGGCAATCGCTACTCAACAGGCAGCTGAGAGTTTAACAGATTCAGAAGATAGTGCCGGTGATGATACAGAAGCGACAGAAGAGACTGCTGAGGAAACTGAAGCAGCTGAGGGTCAGCCGGCTGAAGACACTGAAGGAACAACAGAAATAACGGAAGGCGAAGAACCTGGAGCAGAAGATGAAGGGACAGAAGATGAAGTTGAAGTAAAGCTTGCTCAAAACATCGATGCATTAGCTGCCGCATTGTCACATGTTAAAAACCCTACAGCTCAGAAGGCATTAATGAAGAATATTCAAAAGTCTTTCTCAAAATTAGACAAAAAACTTGCAATGCTTGAAGCAAAAGCAGAAAAATTTAAGGTTGAGACAACTGATGATGATAAAGCCGCTGAGGAAGAAGCCGCAGCAGATACTGAAACTGCAACAGAAGCAGCCTCAGAAGCAACAAAGGAAAAGACTGTTGAGGAAGCCGTAACAGAAGAAACAGTAATTGATGAACAAGCTGAGACTGAAGCTGCGGAAGAACCTAAAAAAACAGCTGCTGTTGCCCCTGAATTAACTAAGAAAGAGGAAGCAAAGGCTAAAGCAGCTGAAAAGCGTGCTGAAGGCCAGGCAACTGCTGCTGTTAAAAAGCAAGAAGCTCAAGAAAAGAAAACTGATAAGCAACAGCAAGTTCAAGAAAAGAAAGCAGATAAACAACTGCAGGTTCAAGAAAAGAAAGCAGATAAACAGCAGCAGGTTCAAGAAAAGAAAGTTGAAAGGCAGCAAGCAAACGAAAAGAAACAAAATGGCCAAAACACAGGCGCAGAAAATAATAAAGACCGCGGTAAAGGAAAAGAATAATACTTTTCATAAACCTGGTACTTCGAGTACTGGGTTTATTTTTTGCCTGTATGTCTTGGTTGCAGGTCTTAAGATTCATTTATAATTGAATGGCAGCGATTGATATAAGGTACTTACCTGAAATTTTCCCACCGGGTCTTTTAATTAAACAAGACAATGACAGCAACAAAACGCTCGGACGAAGAGCCCAAGCGTTTTTGTATGTTTTTAGGAAGTTATTTCTTTCGTTTCTTACACTTTTCCTCATTTTAACGGACTGCCTAAGCTAATTACCAGCATTTTATTATCTATGCCAACCCCTCCAGCCAGCCTTCTTTCTCCAGCCCCTCTCCCAAAGGAAATTCCAGCCTGAAAACAGTCCCCCTATGTTTGACAGAAGAGACATGAATGCTCCCGCCATGCAGCTCGGCGATGGCGCGGGCGATGCTCATGCCGAGGCCGGCGCCTTCTGTTTGTTCGTCTGTGCTTGTGCCGCGGAAGTAGCGGTCGAAGAGGTGCCTGACTGTTTCTTCGTCCATTCCTGTACCGTTGTCAGAGATGGAGACAATGGCGGTTCCCCCCTGTCTGCTGACTGAGGCGGTAATGCTAGTGCCCTTTGGGTTATGCTTGATGCAGTTATAGATAAGGTTATCGAGCATCCGCTCAAACCAGCGTATATCTGCTTGTATAAAAAGAGCTGTATTTGCACCTTCAAAGTTAAAGGGAACATCCTCAAGGGTGCGGTCGTTGACAAATTTCAGCATGATGCCTCGCACAAGTTCATTCAGATCGGCAGGCTTCAGCTGATGGGGGAGCGACTGATTTTTGAGCTGGAAGGCAAGGGAGAAGTCCTCAATGAGGGCGGTCATATAATCTCCTTTTTCCCGGATCATTTTGCCCATGTCCAGAAGCTCCTCTTCTGTCCAGCGGTACTGCCCGCTTTCAAGCAGATGGGCATAGCCCTGGATCGTTGAAAGGGGTGTCCGGAGATCGTGGGAAATGCCGGTCATCCACTCTTCACGCGTTTTGTCCAGCCGGTCCCTTTCCTTGTCTGAGGCAGAAAGCTTTTCAGCCATTTCGTAAAAGGCCCCGATCACTTCTTTATAAAGCTTGTATCTCAGGCGCACCTTTCCATTATTACGGAAGACCTTTTTGCGTTCTTTCTCTGTCAGCACTTCCTCGTAATTTCCGTAGCCCATCCTTTCCAGCCAGCCGGTGAAGAGAAGGAGAGGCTGGCCGTACCGGAAGCCATGCCAGAAGGAAATGCCTATGGTCAAGGCGAGCAGGACAGCTGCGAGGATGACGATGACCCTCATTACCTCGGAGAGAAACGCAAATCCTTCAGGCTCTGCCTCTTGCCTGGGTGTGTGCATAATCCAAGTGAAACCCGATTCCGGATCATTGAAGATCGTTGTATGGGTTTCGAATTTTCCCGGTGATTTTGTCCTGACAAGCACATCGAGCGGCTTGTAGTCTTCCTTCATTATTTCAGACCCGGCGGATTGGACAATTTTCCCTTCCTGGTTTACCACATGGATGGAGCCTTCCAATGGCTCTAATTCCCGTTCAAGCTTCTTCAGGTTTTCATCAGGGAGCCTGCCGCTGCTGGAATACTGTGAAAACCAGCGCTGGAGGCTCTCCAGCTCATTGTTTTCATAGCCGAGCATATAAAAATAAGGGTCTTTAAAAGTGGTGTCGACCTCGGAGTAAACATAGAAGCCTTCATATTGATTCGTTTTTTCAATCTGGAGGATCTCGCTGACAGAGTATGAGTCAGGCAGGAGTTCAGGCGTATTTTCAGACCCGATGACCTTTCCTTCCATATCTACAACCTGCACCCAGAGATTCCGTTCTTCGAGCTGATGCTTCCAGGCATCGCTGATGGTGGCCTTGTTATCTTCAATCAGCGTATCGATCGTAATGCCTTCCAGGGCACCCGCGGGCCAATTTTGCTTCATCTCTTCTCTGTTTAAATGCATCAGCAGCACAAATAGAAGCACCAGAGAAAAAATCGCGACAAACACGATAATGGAAATGAACTGAAGAGAGAAGTGAAGGGCGAGCCTGCGCCTGAGCGACTTCATCCTTATTTCCCCTTCACCAGCTTGTAGCCCAGCCCGCGCACGGTCACGAGCAGTTCCGGATGGCTCGGGTCTTTTTCGATTCTTTCCCTAATCCTCCGAATATGTACCGTAACGGTATTGTCATCCACAAAGCTGTCAAAGCCCCATACGGCTTCCAGCATCTGCGTTTTTGAGATGACGGTGTTCGGATGCTGGCACAAATACTGCAGAAGGAGAAATACCTGGGCAGGCGTCTGTACGGCCTTGCCCTCAACAATCAGGTCCCCTGCCTCTTCGTCCAGGATAAAACGCCCGAAATCATGCTTTCTGCCAGCCTCTTTTAAAGCAGGGGAAGGAGCCTGATTCCGCCGGAGCCTTGCCTTGATCCTCGCTGCGATTTCAAGCGGGTTGAAGGGCTTGGTAATATAATCGTCCCCGCCGATCGCAAATCCAGTCAGCACTTCAAGGTCAGAGACGCGCGCTGTTAAAAATAGAATATAAGCGTCTGAGATCTCCCTGATTTTCGGGCAGATATCAAAGCCGCTCTGTCCGGGAAGCATGACATCAAGCACCACGATATCAATGGGGTGCCGGGAAACACACTCAAGCGCCTCTTCTGCTGTATAAGCTGTATGTATAGAGCTGAATCCTTCTTTTCTCAGAACAGTCTCCATTAATTTAACAATTGATTTCTCATCATCTACTAATAAAATTTCTGCATTTTCCACTTTTGCCCACCTCGGTCACTATCGTAGCACAGAAACCTTACGAGCATATTAACAACTTTTTCAAAAGTTTATCAGAAAGTAAACTTCTGTTTCTTCAAGGGAAATAGAAGCGGACTATACTAAGTGATAGATTTTAAGCTTCCTAATTAGGAAAGCAGATAAAGGAGTATGAAAATGGACGGGGAAAATAGGCGGATTCACGTAATCGATGGAATGAGGGGCTTTAGCCTGCTGGGTATCCTGGCAGCTAATATGCTGATTTTTCAATACGGAATGTTTGGGAAAGATGAGATGGAGGCTTTTTCACCTTCAGGGCTGGATCACTTCCTGCATGAGTTTTTGAAGGTTTTTGTTGAGAGCAGCTTCATGCCGATCTTCACTTTTTTATTCGGCTATTCTTTGATCAAGCTGAAAGAGGGGCTTGAAGATAAAGGTTTGAAATATAGAAGGCATCTGGTGCGGAGGTTTTTCCTGCTCCTTGTGCTGGGCGGATTGCACGGCGGTCTTCTGTGGGAAGGCGATATTCTTTTTTCTTATGGAATCATGGGCTTCTTTCTGCTCTTCTTCCTGAACAGGAAAAAGAAAACCCTGCTAGTATGGGGCATAGTGCTGTTGATTCTTGCTTCCTTCATGGGATATGGCCTGCATACAGAGGTCCCAGCCGAAGAAGCAAAGAGGATGGAAGAGTATGTGGCCGATACAAATAAAATATTCGGCACAGGCACATACAGTGAGATTTCTCTTCATCGAAGCAATGCCGATCCTTTCGGCATGCCGGACTCTTTTTACCTGTTCATGATGCTGGCCATGCCATTCATCACAGCGCCATTATTCCTGTTTGGCATGTATGCTGCCAGGCGCCGCGCCTTCCATGAAATCGGCAGGAATAAAAGCAGATATCTGCTGTGGGGAGGTATCCTCGCCGGAGCGGGAATACTGCTGAAAGCTTCGCCGCTCATGGTGCAGGAAACAGGCTGGACGGGTGTTCTGTATATGTTTGGAGGAAATATCTTATCACTGGGCTACATCTTCCTTTTTGCCTGGCTGTACGCGGTGATAGGAAGATTCGTCCTATTCAGGACCTTTGAAAGTGTTGGACGGCTTTCGCTGAGTAATTATCTATTGCAGTCTGTTATCTGCACCACTGTGTTTTATGGCTATGGCCTGGGAATGTTCGGCAAACTTGGCGTACTGGCAGGCATCCTGCTGACGGTGGCGATCTACAGCATCCAGCTGGCCGGAAGCTATTTCTATCTGAAGTGGTTCCGTACCGGCCCGTTTGAAAAAATCATGCGGATGTGGACCTATTTCTCCTTATCAGGAAGACCTAAGGCGAAGAAAGCCAAGGAAGCAGGCGACCTTCTTGCAGAAGCACAATGACGGAAAGACCTGGAACTTATGCCTTCCGGGTCTTTTTGCCATGCAGGATTTTCCTGGTTATGGGAGAATAACTCTAAAGGACTGCAATTAACAACAAGCAGAGGAGAGATCATATGGAGCAGGAGCTTTTGAAAATATTCGATGATGAAGGAAATCAGATCGGAACGGCCACCAGGAAGGATGTGCACCGGCAGGGCTTTTGGCATGAAGCTTTCCACTGCTGGTTCATTCAGCGGGAAGAGGACAAGGTGTATATATATGTACAGCTGAGAAGCAAAGAGAAAAAGGATTATCCGGACCTTCTGGATATTACGGCGGCCGGGCATCTGCTGGCTGAAGAAACCGTTGAGGATGGCGTCAGGGAAATAAAAGAAGAAATCGGCATCGATGTTGATATCGAAGAGCTGTCACCGCTCGGAATCATTAGATATTGCATTGAGAAGGAGAACTTCATTGATAAAGAAATGGCAAATGTGTTTCTTTACGAATGCTCCCAGCCGTTCAGCGAGTATGAGCTGCAGCCGGAAGAAGTAGCCGGGATTTACCGGATTGAATGGGACAGCTTCAAGAAGCTTTGGGAAAGCGGGGACGGCAAGGTGCAAATGGAAGGCTTCGAGATCGGCAGTGCCGGCGAGAAAATTTACTTGGAGAAGGAAGCAGCCATCGGAGATTTCGTTCCGCATGACCGCTCTTACTACCAGGAAGTCATCAAAGGCATCTCACAGCGGCTTGATTTGATGTAGCAGACCCGTCAGCTCCACAAAACATAAATTCTCCCTGGGATAGCAGACTATAGATATCAAAATGCAGGAGGGGGATGGAGATTGAAGGTATTAACAATGAAACAGCCCTGGGCCAGTCTGTTTGCCCTGCGGGAGGCTGAGTATGAAACGCGGACTTGGAAAACCCCATACAGAGGGGCGCTGGCCATTCATACCAGCCAGAAAATTGACGTAAAAGCATGCAGGCAAAAGATGGTCTCGGAGCTTTTAGGCCGGCATGGGTACTCAGAGGAAAATCTTCCCGCCGGGCAGATCATAGCTGTCTGCCGCCTGGAGGATTGCTTTAGTGTCATAGATCACTCCGGGTCAGGGGCCGTGCTTGAAAACGGCAGGATTATATCGGGACAGGAGCTCTATCTGGGCGATTACCGGACTGGCTGCTATGCCTGGCAGGTCAGCGGCATGGAAATCCTGAAGGAGCCAATCCCGGCCAAAGGCCGGCTGGGTTTATGGGAATACCCGCTTTGAGGGCGGGCTTTTCTATTTTAAGCAGGTAAAGACTGTCAAGGCGGCAATCACAGTTATGGTACGATTTTTTTATAAAATACCCCATTTCTGAATAAAGAGGTGACATCCGAAATGAAAGCAAAGGTCAAGCAAACATTTAACAGTCTGGCGGGCATCTATGAGCATCAGGTGGATCATGGGAGTTTGTTTAACAGCGAGTTTGAAAGGCCGGCGATGCTTGAGCAGCTCCCGGACAGTCTTGAGGGAAAGGATATTCTGGATGCAGGATGTGCGGCCGGGTGGTATACGGCTGAATTGGCCAGGCGGGGTGCAAATGTAACGGGTGCGGATTTAAGCCCTGAAATGATCAGCTCTGCCAAGAGGCGCGTTGGCAATAAAGCGCAGCTTGTCTGCTGTGATCTGGAAGGGAAGCTGCCATTTGACGGCGGTTCTTTCGACTGGGTCATCAGCTCTCTTACTCTTCATTATCTGAAGGACTGGCATCAAACCTTTGCAGAATTCCACCGGATTTTAAGGCCGGGCGGAACGATTCTGTTTTCCGTCCATCACCCGTTCATGGATATGGAGCTGCTGGATGAACCGGATTACCTGGCTGCAGAATTGATTGTGGATCGATGGACAAAAGCAGGGCAAACCTTTGATGTCCCTTTTTACCGGAGGCCGCTCCAGAATATCATCAATATGACGATAGCCCGCTTTTCATTGCAGGAGCTGATTGAGCCCCGCCCGACGCAGGTCTTTAAAGAGCGGAAGCCTGACCAGTATGAAAAGCTGATGAAGGCGCCTCATTTTTTAATTATCCGTGCGGTAAAAGCTGAAAATCCTTTGTAACGTATAATGTGTGCTCTTCCCCGTGCATGAAAACCTCTCCCGGAAGGGATACTTGGGCTATAGCGGCATCCTTTTTCAATAGGTGGTTTTCTGCTTCCATATTGAGGTAAAGGTAATGGCAGGACTGCAGGCTAATGTCTGTGCCGGAAAGGGGAATTTTCAGTGCATCATTTTGATGAGGTCTTTATTCAAATCTTATTTTTGCTTGCTGTTTCGGTAACGGTTATCGGAATTGCTAAGCTGGCCAGGCAGCCTTATTCCATTGCGCTTGTACTGGTCGGTCTTATCCTGGGGCTCACCAATATACCGCTTCTTGAAGAGGCCGAGCAGTTTATTACACAATCACATATTTTTCAGGCTATCATTATTTCTCTATTTCTTCCCATTTTATTGGGGGATGCCTCCATTAAAATGCCTTTTTCTCAGGTGAAGCAGGAGAGGAGGCCGATTTTGGCGCTTGCCTTTGGGGGAACCTTTCTCTCATTCATTATTATCGGCCTGGGCTCATATTATCTGCTTGGGCTTCCGCTGGTCCTTTCCTTCACGTTTGCCTCCCTGATGAGTGCGACAGACCCGATTAGTGTGATATCCATATTCAAAACCCTGGGTGTGCCAAAAAAACTGGTGACTATTATAGAAGGAGAATCGCTCCTCAATGATGGGGTAGCTGTCGTATTGTTTCAGATTTCCTCCATCTATCTGCTTACTTACATAGAAATGGGCTGGGCCGGTGTTGCGAGCGGCGTTTGGCTGTTCATTAAATTCAGTATAGGCGGAGCCCTGCTTGGGGCCTTGCTGGGCTATATTTTTTCACAGATCATTCGCATTTATGATGATTATCCGCTCGAAATTGCGTTCTCGATCCTGCTGTTCTTCGGCAGCTATTTCATCGCTGAGCATCTGGAGGTATCAGGTGTCATCGCCGTAGTGGTCGGAGGGGTCATTTTCGGGAATTATGGCGCAAGAATCGGCATGTCCGAGACAACGAAGACCAATATCAGCTCTTTCTGGGATGTGATCACCCTGATCGCCAATTCTCTGATTTTCCTGATGATCGGCCTGGAAATCAAAAATATCAGCTTTATCAATAACTGGTGGACGATTATCCTGGCCATTGTCATTGTGCTGGCAGGCCGAACCATTGCCCTTTACAGCAGCCTTGCATTTGTCAAAGACTTTTCCGGCCAATACAAAATCCTGCTGAACTGGGGAGGCTTAAAGGGAAGTCTGTCAATTGCCCTGGCTTTGAGCCTTCCGCCTTCTTTTGCAGGCAGGGATACAGTCCTGCTCCTTGCTTTCAGCGTGGTTCTGTTCTCCCTGATCGTCCAGGGGCTCACAATCAAGCCGATTATTCAGAAGCTCGGGATAAAACCTGTCCCTGATGATGATAAAATATGAACTGAAATCCATTCAGCATGCTGGATGGATTTTTGGCTGGGGAAGTAGAGACCGGGTGATCTTTAAAAGGGCTTGAAGTTATGCGATTTATCTTTCTTTTATAAGGAAAGGAAATTAAAATTGCCTCTGCCATCCTTCATGCCTTACACTGTAAAAAGTGCATGGGGGAATATATATCCCAGCAGGGTAAAATTCCGGAAGAAAACAAAGGCGGAATCGCTCCTGCTTTGTTTGACCGGGACCTCAGCCAAGTGATTTGTGCATGGAGGGAGAGCCAGTGGAGGAATTCAAGAACGATACATATGAAATCATGGAGGTTTGCCTTCTTGCCGGAAAAATCATGCTCCAAAGCGGTGCTGAAACATACCGGGTTGAGGATACGATGATGCGGATCGCTGCTTCCTTCGGGGTTGACCAGTCACACAGCTATGTCACGCCGACTGGCATCATTTTTTCCATTGAAGGCCATGAACCGACCAAAACGAAGCTGATCAGGATTTCCGAACGGGGAACTGATCTTGATAAAGTCACCATCGTCAACAGCATTTCCCGCAATATCAGCAGCGGGGAGCTGACAGTGAAGGAGGCTCTGCAGTCATTGCGGGAAGTAGAGGCTGCACCAATGGCGTATTCGCTGCTTCTTCAGATACTGGCGGCTGCCATTTCCAGCGGCTGTTTCCTGATCATGTTCAAGGGGAGCTGGGAGGACTTTCTGCCCGCGGTAGTATGCGGCGGACTTGGTTTCATTTCTTTTATCTATTTTCATAAATGGGTGCCGATCAAGTTCTTTGCTGAATTTGTGGCGGCATTTGTCATTGGCCTTGCATCTTATGCGTTTGTTTTTTCAGGGGCCGGCAATGAGCTGGATAAAATCATCATCGGATCGGTGATGCCGCTTGTGCCCGGCCTATTGATTACAAATGCGGTCAGGGATTTGATCGCGGGGCATTTGGTATCAGGACTGTCAAAAGGCGCTGAAGCATTTCTGACTGCCTTTGCCATCGGATCAGGCATCGCGGTGGTACTATCTTTCATCTCATTTTAAGGAGGCATTGCATGGAAACGATTGAACAGCTTGCAACAAGCTTTGTAGCATCGGCAGCATTCGGGATTCTATTCAATGCTCCGAAAAAGTCTTTGATCAAGTGCGGCACGGTCGGAACAATCGGCTGGCTCGTCTACTTCTGGATGGAATCATCAGGTGTGGATGCGGTTGGTGCCACCATTAGCGCTGCTTTTTTCGTGGCATTCACAAGCCAGTTTTTTGCAAGGGCCTATAAGACGCCGATCATCATTTTCAGCGTAGCCGGGATCATTCCACTTGTACCGGGAGGGCTTGCGTATGATGCAATGAGGAATTTTGTTGAGAACGATTATAACACAGCCATCAGCCTTGCTGCCCGGGCCTTCATGATCTCCGGGGCAATCGCCATCGGGCTTGTATTCTCAGAGGTCATCAACCAGATTATCAAGAATGCGAGAAGGGTTCAGAGCTGAAGGATTTCCAGTAGATAAAACAAGGGAAGGCATGTATCTGCATGCCTTTTTGCATACAGTAAAAAGAATTAGCAGATAAATAATTTCAAAATTCCGTAAAAAGTCGTATGATAGTGTATATATTTAGTTAAACGAAAGATTAAGATTCTGAACTTTTTCCTCGAAAGGCGGGTAAAGGAAAAGCAATTCAGCAGGAATCAGACTTGGAGGACGATTTATGGGAAAGGTGTTTGGATTTTTAAAAATATACAGGGTTGCCGTCATTGTCGCTCTTTCATTGATGCTGACGGAGCTTGCGGTTGAGCTGCTTCAGCCGCTTTTGATGGCCAAAATCATTGATGAAGGAATCATGAAGAAGGATATGGATGAGGTCCTGATTTGGGGAGGGGTCATGGTTGGCATCTCGCTGATTGCCTTCGCGGCCGGCATCATCAATTCCTTTTATGCTGCGCATGTCAGCCAGAGCTTCGGCTTTGATATCAGGAAGAGTGTATTCAGGAAAGTGCAATCCTTCTCGTTCGCCAACTTTGCTATGTTTCCGGGCTCCTCTCTTATCACGAGGATGACCAATGATGTCACATTGCTCCAGAATATCGTCTTCATGAGCCTGCGCATCATGATGCGTGCCCCGCTCCTGGTTATTGGAGGCCTGATCATGGCGTTTGTTGTCAATGTGAAGCTCGCTTTGATTCTGAGTGCGGTTGTTCCATTTTTATTTATTTTCCTCATTTTTATTATGAATAAAGGCGGAGCCTTGTTTAAAAAAGTTCAGGAAAAACTGGATGACGTCAATAATGTCATGCAGGAAAATCTGGCTGGCATCAGGCTCATTAAAGCGTTTTTGCGCAGGAATCATGAAAGCGAAAGGTTCACAGAGGTAACAGGGGACCTGAAGGATCAGACTGTTTTTGCTCTGCGGCTGATGGAAGTGACGATGCCGATGCTTCTTTTGATCATGAATATAAGCATTATCGGTGTCCTCTGGTTTGGAAGCATCCAGGTGGATGACGGAAGCGCCAAAGTCGGGGAAGTGGTTGCTGTCATCAACTATGCCACAAGAATTACGGGTGCTCTTTCAATGCTTTCTTTTATCATCATGGCCTTTTCAAGGGCGAAAGCCTCGGCCGGCAGGATTGCCGATGTCCTGAATACAGAAGTGGATCTGAAGGATTCTGAGCAGGCCCTGGCTGGATTTGAAATTGAGGGAGGAGAAATCGAGTTTGATTCTGTGAGCTTCCGTTATCCAGGCACAGACACAGTGGTGCTTAACGGTGTATCCTTCAAAATAAAGGCCGGCGAGACGGCAGCCATCCTCGGTGCAACAGGTGCCGGCAAATCATCTCTGTTTCAGCTGATTCCCCGGCTGTATGACGTGACTGGCGGAACCGTCCGGATTGACGGCCAGGATATCGGCCGGGTCAAACTGGATGATTTGCGCAAGCAGATCGGCTTCGTCCCGCAGGAGGCGCTGCTCTTTACAGGAAGCGTCCAGGAAAATATCCGCTGGGGAAAAGAAGATGCGACCCCTGCAGAGGTGGAGGAAGCGGCAAAGAAGGCCCAGATTCATTCTTCCATTGAAAGGCTCTCCGCTAAATATGACACGAAGATCGGGCAAAAGGGCGTCAACCTTTCAGGAGGGCAGAAGCAGCGCCTTTCCATCGCCCGGGCCCTTGTCCGCAAGCCGAAGATACTTCTGCTGGATGACAGCACAAGTGCTTTGGATTTGAAAACAGAGGCAAAGCTGCTGCAGGCATTGCGGACGTATACCGCGACTACGCTGATCATTACGCAAAAAATCAGTACAGCGATAGAATCGGACCATATTCTGCTGCTTGAAGACGGCAGGCTGATTGCCGAGGGAGACCACGAAACACTTCTGAGGGAATCGGAGCTGTATCAAAAGATCTTCAGGTCACAGTTCGGGGAGGAGGCGCTGGAGCATGTTCAGGGAGCTGACTGATCCATTCCGCTACAAGAAGATTGCTGTCCTGGAGAAAGAGAATCTCAAAAAGACAGCCGATGATGCAAAGAAACCAAAAGTAAAATCGAAGAACTGGGCAGGGACTCTCCGCAGGATCTGGAACTATCTCGCCGAGGAAAAAGGGCTCCTCTTCCTCGTCCTGCTCATGGTCATTCTCAGCAGTGTACTGGGGCTGCTAGGTCCGTTCCTCCTTGGGAGAGGGATTGACCAGTATATCGTTGAAAGAAGCAACAGCGGCTTTGCTGCCCTGCTAGCCGGGCTTGCTGCTATATATATTGTCTATTCTGCGTCCCTTTGGTTCCAGAACTATTGGATGATCGGGATTGCCCAGAACACAGTCTTTAAAATGAGGACCCAGCTTTTCCGACACCTTCACAAACTGCCGATTCCGTTCTTTGATAAAAGGCAGCATGGAGAGCTGATGAGCCGGGTGACAAATGATATCGAAAATGTCAGCTCCACGCTGAACAGCTCGGTCATACAGGTTTTTTCCAGTGTGCTCACCCTTGTTGGGACCGTAGGGGTCATGCTGTGGCTGAGTCCGCTGCTTACCCTGATCACCATGATCATTGTTCCGGTCATGTTTTATGGGATGAAGTGGATAACCAACCGGACGGGCCGGCTTTTCAAGGAGCAGCAGCGCAACTTGGGAGAGCTGAATGGCTTTGTCCAGGAGACGATTTCCGGCCAGCGGATCGTCAAGACTTTTTCCCAGGAAGACAGAGTGATTGAAGAATTCATCGGCAAAGGCGAAAAGCTGCGGGCCGCAGGATTCTGGGCCCAGACGTATTCAGGCTTCATCCCCAAGCTGATGAACATGCTGAATAATATGAGCTTTGCCATCATTGCAGGAGTGGGCGGCATTTTTGTCCTAAAAGGGATGATATCGATCGGCGTCATCGTCATTTTTGCCGAGTATGCCCGCCAGTTCACCCGCCCCCTGAATGACCTGGCCAACCAGTTCAATACCCTCTTGTCGGCTATCGCCGGTGCTGAACGGGTGTTTGAAATCATGGACCAGAAAGAAGAATTCGAGGATGAAGCAGATGCAGAAGAAATCAGCTTTATCAAAGGGGAAGTCGAGTTCAGGGATGTCTCTTTTTCTTATGAAAAGGGTGAGAATACAGTAACGGGCATCAATTTCAGGGCAAACACCGGGCAGACTGTGGCCCTTGTCGGCCCGACCGGCGCCGGGAAGTCTACGATTATCAACCTGATCTCCCGGTTCTATAATTATGACAGCGGAAGCATCACGATCGATGGCCGTGAGCTGAAAAAAATTAAGCGAGAAAGCTTAAGGCAGCATATGGCATTCGTCCTCCAGGATTCACTCCTGTTCCAGGGGACCGTCAGGGAAAATATCCGCTACGGAAAGCTGGATGCGACAGATGACGAAGTGGAAAAAGCTGCAAAAATGGCGAATGCACACTCGTTCATCATGAAGCTGCCGCAGCAGTATGATACCCTCCTGAAGGGGGACGCCAGCGGAATCAGCCAGGGGCAGCGCCAGCTTTTATCCATTGCCAGAGCTTTCCTTGCCGATCCTTCGATATTGATTTTGGATGAAGCAACAAGCAGCATCGATACAATTACAGAAATGAAAATCCAGGAAGCCCTCCAGACCTTGATGGAAGGAAGAACAAGCTTTGTGGTGGCCCACAGGCTGAACACCATCCAGCAGGCCGACCAGATTCTTGTCCTTGATGAGGGCAGCATCATCGAGAAAGGCTCCCATGAAGAACTTCTTGAACAGGAAGGATTCTACCATGGGCTTTACCACAGCCAGCTGAAGGAAGAGGCCATATAGGAAAAAGGTGCACGGCCATTTGGGCTGTGCACCTTTTTTGTATTTCGGGGCGGGAGAGTTCTGTTCCTTCATTAATGTCTGTAGAAGGCAGAGCAAAAAAAGATTGTACTCCATTACCATTTCACATATAATTCTTAATAGGAAAAAGATTCAGAATAAAAGGGGGAATTTGTTTGGAAGGTTTTGTTAGCCAATTAAACGGCATTCTTTGGAGTACACCGGTCATTTATATCTGTCTTGCCGTCGGACTCCTGTTTTCCGTGTTAACCCGTTTTCTGCAGGTCAGGCACATTAAAGACATGGTGCTGCTCATGTTCAAAGGCAAAAGTTCCGATGCGGGCGTTTCTTCTTTCCAGGCCTTATCTATTGCTCTTTCCGGCCGCGTGGGAACTGGTAACATCGCTGGTACCGCTACAGCAATCGCTATGGGCGGACCTGGTGCCGTCTTTTGGATGTGGGCAATTGCATTCATCGGTGCAGGAAGCGCCTTTGTGGAATCGACTCTTGCACAAATCTACAAAGTAAAACAGGATGGCTTATACCGCGGGGGCCCTGCTTATTATATTGAAAAGGGCATCGGCATCAAATGGTTTGCAGTTTTATTTGCGGTGGCTGCCCTGCTGGCTATGTCAGTGCTAATGCCTGGCATCCAGTCAAATTCCATTGCTCTGGGCATAGAAAATGCATTTGGTGTTAATATATATATCACTGGAGGCATCATTGTCGTCCTTCTTGGCCTGATTATCTTTGGCGGGGTAAAAAGGATTGCAACGGTTGCTCAATATGCTGTTCCATTTATGGCGGTAGGGTATATCCTGGTGGCCTTAATTATCATTGCCATGAATATCGGCGAGCTTCCAGGCGTATTCTCCCTCATCTTCAGGAGTGCGTTTGCCGCAGATTCCATGTTTGGCGGAATTGTCGGCAGTGCGATCGCCTGGGGTGTGAAAAGGGGAATCTATTCGAACGAAGCCGGCCAGGGTACAGGTGCGCATGCTGCTGCGGCTGCAGAGGTATCACACCCGGCAAAGCAGGGGCTTGTCCAGGCCTTCTCTGTTTATATCGATACGCTTTTCGTATGTTCAGCAACAGCCTTTATGATTCTTTTCACCGGCATGTACAATACAGTCGGTGAGGACGGCACGACAATGATTGTAAACGGCCTTCCGGGAGTGGAAGCAGGCCCGGCATTCACCCAGGCTGCAGTTGACTCTGCACTTCCTGGCTTCGGTGCAGGATTTGTGGCAGTATCTCTATTCTTCTTTGCCTTTACAACAATCATGGCTTACTACTATATCGCCGAAACCAATATGGCGTATCTGATGCGCAATAAGGACGGCAGACTTTTGACTTTTCTTCTGAAGATTGTATTGCTGGGGGCGACTTTTTACGGGGCCGTCAATGCAGCAGATCTTGCCTGGGCGCTTGGGGATGTCGGGCTCGGCCTGATGGTATGGCTCAATCTCATTGCCATCCTGATCCTTGCCAAACCGGCACTCATTGCCCTCAAGGATTACGAAGCACAGAAGAAGCAGGGTCTTGATCCGGTCTTCAACTCGAAGAAGCTTGGCATCAAAAATGCTGAGTATTGGGAAGAGGAATATGTGCAGCAGGATGAAAGAGTTTCATAAATGGAAAAAGGATGCCCTGGATGGTGAGCAGTCCCATCTTGGTGGAGAAACATTTGAAATAGCACACTAATGAACAGGCCAAATCTCATATGATTTGGTCTGTTGTTTTTTTTTGTGTTTTTATGATTTTTAACGCATGAATGGACAAGCAAAATTACATCCAATGTGATAATGACTATTTTTAAAAAACAGGAAGCCTTATCCTTATTTAAGTAATCAGCAAGCATCAAAATAAGCGGAGATTTTCCGTTTAAGCTGCATGGCACGGTAGGTTGATATAGGCGATGTTTCGGGACAGCTGCCAACATAGGCAGCTGTTCTTATTCCATAAAAGAGGCAGAATACTTCAAAAAAATATATGGGATTTTATGGTATAGTTTGATAGGTAAGGGGGTTAGAAATGTATAGAAAAAAATACATATCATTAATGCTGATTTTCGCATTAACAGCTTGTACTCAAAGTCCTGATTTTGAGTTGTATGAAGGAAAACCTTTAAAAATAGCGGTGGTTGGAAAACGACCAGAAGTAAATGAAAAACAAGTGATGTTTACAGAGATCGCATTTGATGAAATGGCAAGTGAAGAACTGAAATATTTTGACGCAGTAGTTATCAGGGAAGATAACCTTTTAGAGGCTGCTGAAAGCCAATATGCAGATGTTTACCTAAATTCTACAATTCCATTCTTTTTTATATCAGCTAGTAATCATGTCCCTGTCTCCACAAAAGAAACAGAATATAATGAGTCTTGGCATTGGGAAGCTGGTCAAAGCTATGCTGTTGGGGTTCTTACATTAAAAGAAGATGAGTCGTTAAAAAGCTGGGAATTCGGTTTGTATAATGATAGAAAAACAGATGAACACATAAAAGAAATATATTCAAGAATATTCAAATCGATTGATGAACTTAATCAATAATATAAAAAAGATCTATGAATAAATTCACTTGAAGCAACGGGTGCTTATGTTCCAGATCAGTGACCAACCTGGCAGTCTTTTTATGTGACAAACGAAGCAGGATACTTAAACCAAAAATATAACTTGGGGGTATAGTTATGTGGTTAATATTAGGGGTTTTTGCAATAGTATTAACTGTTATAAATCTTTCTTTGTATGCAGCAGGAAAGGATTATAAGCTTGCTATGGCGATGGCATTATCATTTACAGCATTAACAATTTGCGCAGATTACAGTTATTTAACTCGGTGGGTAAATGCGGAAGATTGGGCGGCTTTATCGGATGTAATACCTGGTATGGCAAGGGCATTTTGGTTTCTGACAATTGTTTCTATCTTGCTAAATATAGCACCTATATTCTTAGAACGAAAACGTAAGAAATAATGACTTATTATGTAAGTCTTTATGTATGACTAACGCGTAAAAAAGAACGCTTGGAATATCCATAATCCAAGCGTTTTTCTATGCTCTTGCATTGTTATTTATAGTGCTGAACAAAGTGCATCTTAGTGTATATTTTACCTTTTCTAACAGTGGAGTAACTATTTACCTTTTTGTTCATCCCTTTTCTAGTCTATAGCTGTAATGGAAGCTTCCGGTTTGCCGCGAAGGCTTTTTCTTTGCCGCTGTGCCTGAAGGCGGGTAAACAGATAGCAGCCAAGGATGACGATCATGCCTCCGAGAAACTGGATTGCTTCAAGCTTTTCTCCGAGCAGCAGAAAAGCCAGGATCGCAGTGAAGACAGGGTTGAAATTCAGGAACACTCCTGCGGTGACAGCCCCGATTTTCTGGACCCCTTTATTCCAGAGCACCATGCATACAACGGTTGAAATGAGTCCGGTATAAAGCATGGATCCTGCAAAGGACAGATCAGGATTTTTGATTTGGAGATCAGAATAGCTGAATGGAAGCAGGAAGGCCAATCCGAAGATCCCTGAATAAAAGGTCGACAGGATTGGAGAAGTATATTTTCCGGCCCACTTGCCGAGGATCGAATAGATTCCCCAAATGCACACCGCTGCCAACATCCATAAATCCCCTTTATTAAACGTCAAAGACAGCAGCATTTCCAGATGGCCTTTGGTAAGGACAAGCAGGACGCCGAAGAGTGAAAACATCATGGTCAGAATCTGCGGCAGGTTAATTCTGTCTTTTAAAAAGATTGCTGAAAAAACAGCTATTGAAATAGCGTTAAGCGTTGAAATCAGTCCGACATTTGTGGCCGTTGTTTCTTCCAGCGCCCAAAATTGAAAGATATTGAACAGCACTACACCTGTGATGCCAATCAGAATCAGCGGGACAAGCGATTTTGCAGGAGGCAGAAGCTTTTTTTCCTTCCGCAGCACGATAGGCAACAGGAAGATAACAGCAATGATCCATCTAAATGCGGTCAAGGCCACAGGGGAAGCATGCTCCACAAGCGACTTGCCTACAACAAAATTCCCGCCCCACAGCAGGGAGGTGAGAAGCATCAGGCATACATATAAAGCTGGCATAGGAGCAGCTCCTTCGATAGTTATTGAATTAATTTTAACATTTTCTCTTTGTGTTTTAATGATCATTTCGTACAATAGAGTAAATATGAAATTTTATTAAGAGCAATTGTGTTTTTTGTGAATGAAATTAAATTAAGGATAGACTTAAACGGAGTTGGCGGAATAATCATAAGGAGGCTGTAAGATGGAATCGATTGTGAACAAGGTGCTGGATGACGTGGACTTAAAAATCCTTGATCTGCTCCAGAAGGATAGCCAAATAAGCAACGCTGAGCTTGCCAGGAGGGTCAGCCTGTCTGCCCCCGCCATTCATGGGAGGGTGAAGCGGCTCGAAAATGAAGGCTATATCGAGAAGCAGGTGGCAATTTTAAGCCAGGAAAAACTGGGCTTTGATCTGCTCTGCTTTATTTTCATCAGCACTAACATCCATCAGGCGGAAAAGCTGGAAGCACTGGAGGGCACGCTGGTGGATATGGCTGAGGTGCTGGAATGCCACTGCCTGACAGGAGAATATGATTATATCTTAAAAGTGGCCATCAAAGACCGGAAAGGGCTGGAACAATTCATCCGAAAGCTGAATCAGCTCGGGATCACGAAGATACAGACAAGCCTCTCCTTGAGGGAAGTCAAATATTCAACAGTACTGCCGATTCTGCCTGACGGAGAAAAAACAGTCTGATTCAGATTTCGGGTTCTCCCTGCTGATCGTGTATGCTAAAATAAAAGAGAACAATTGAATAATAGAATTATCACTAGGGGAGCCTGCAAGAGGCTGAGATCAAGCATTTGAGACCCTTTGAACCTGATCTAGTTCATACTAGCGTAGGGAAGTGTGCCGAACGGTTATAAAAAGTACATATTTTTTTAGCCATAGATCATTAATCAGCCACTTTCCTGCGCAATGGGGAGTGGTTTTTTTGCGTCGTTTACAAGGTTGGCCCAGCAGGGATAAACTGCAGCTCCACGCCATTTCTGCAGGACAGCCGGCGGAGGAATTTATCAGGATAGCTTCAAGCATCTCGCGGAATGTGGACTATATTCATATCAGGGAGCATCACCTGACAGCGGCTGACATCTACGAGATGGGGAGAATTCTGCTGGAAAAGGGAGTCCCGGGGGAGCAGATCATCATTAATAACAGAGTGGATGCAGCGGCCGCATTGGGAGTGAAGGGAGTCCAGCTCGGCTATCACAGTCTTCCGGTACGGGAAGTGCGGATAACATTCCCTGGCCTGCTCATCGGAAAATCCGTCCACTCAATTGAAGAAGCTGTTCAGGCAGAAGAGGATGGCGCAGATTATGTCATGTATGGCCACTGTTTTCCGACCAGTTCCAAGCCAGGTATGGAGCCAAGGGGCCTCTCCAGCCTTGAGGAAATGACAGGAAGGCTTTCTATTCCGGTGATAGCGCTCGGGGGAATTTCTCCTGACAATATGGAACAGGTGATAAGGGCCGGAGCTTCAGGTGCTGCTGTACTCTCGGGAATTTTTAAAGCCGTCAGTCCGGAGGAGGCAGCTGGCGCATATAGGGTTGCACTGAACCGGGGAGGAGGCAGATATGAAGAAAGTTTATGATGTGATCATTGCCGGGGGCGGCATTATAGGGTGCTCTATCGCCTATCAGCAGGCGAAGCTTGGCAAGCAGGTGCTCATTCTGGAAAAAAGGGAGCTGTGTTCTGAAGCTTCTTCTGCCGCAGCCGGAATGCTCGGTGCCCAGGCAGAAATAGATGAGAATCTATCAATGCTGAAGCTGGCCCTGAAAAGCAGGGCCATGTTCCCTGACATCATCCAGGAGCTTGAGGATCTGACAGGAATCAGCATCGGCCTTGTTAATGAAGGGATGATAAAAATTGCTTGGGATGATACAGAGGCAGAGGTCCTTAAAAAGCAGGTCAGATTCCATGAAGAGTGGGACGGACAGGTAAGGTGGATGGACCAGGCAGAAATCTGTGAAAGGGAGCCCCATCTCTCCCGGGGGCTCGCAGGGGGTATGCTGATTCCGAATGACGGCCAGCTGATCGCACCGAACCTGGCGCGGGCATTTGCGGTGGGGGCAATGGCCCGAGGTGCAGTCGTGCTGGAAGGGACGGAGATCAAAGACTTCATATTTGATAAAGAATCCGTCGAGGGTGTGATGACCAGCAAAGGAAGTTTTTATGGAGAAACCGTAATTGCTGCCGCAGGTGCATGGACGGGAGAGCTGCTGAAAAAGACAGATCTTGAGCTTCCTATTTTTCCTATAAAAGGGGAATGTCTGTCAGTCATACCTCAGCGGCCTTTGATCCGGTCGACCATCTTTTCCGATTCTGGCGGGTATATGGTGCCGAAGAAAGACGGTCGCCTGATCATAGGTGCAACAAGCTATGAAAATGATTTCAATCCTTCCGTTTCGTTTGGCGGAGTCAGGATGCTGGCCGAACGGGCCTATAAGCTGCTGCCCCAGCTCGCATCGGCACGGTGGGAAAAGGCTTGGGCAGGGATTCGGCCGCAGACAGGGGACGGCCTTCCCTATATCGGCTGGCACCCCGCCTATAAAGGCCTGTTCATCGCTGCCGGGCATTACCGGAACGGCATCCTGCTCAGCCCCATCACAGGAAAAATGGTTTCTGATTCTATTGAAGGAACCGCAGCCGCAGAAGATAAGGAGCTTTACAGAGATTTTGAGATTGAGAGAGGTTTGAAAAAAGTGCAGGAGGGGTGGATTCATTGAAGCTTCATGTGAATAGCAGTGATATCCTGGTGCCTGGCACCGTCAAGTCGGTAGGGGATTTACTGGAACATTTGAAACTGAATCAAAAGGCGGCGATTGTAGAACTGAACGCCGCTATTTTGGAAAAAAGCCAGCATGCTGAAACAGAGCTTGCAGAAGGTGATCGCATAGAAATCGTACATTTTGTAGGAGGCGGATGAAATGCTGAAAATCGGAACATATGAATTTAACTCAAGGCTATTGCTCGGAACAGGGAAGTATCCGGATTATGAAACGCAGAAAATGGCGGTCAAAGCATCACATACAGAGGTGCTGACTTTTTCAGTACGCCGCATGGATATTTTTGACCCGGAACAGCCGAATCTGCTGGAGGAGCTGGATGTGGAAAACTACAGGCTGCTCCCCAATACGGCGGGTGCAAAGACAGCAGAGGAAGCAGTCCGTACGGCAAAACTGGCCAGGGCTTCAGGCCTTTGCGACATGATCAAAGTCGAGGTGATCGGCGATATGAAAACACTGCTGCCGGATCCGATTGAAACCTTGAAGGCGTCCGAGGAGCTCTTAAAGGAAGGCTTCATTGTCCTTCCGTATATTTCGGATGATGTGATGCTGGCGAAAAGGCTGCAGGAAATGGGCGTGCATGCCATCATGCCGGGAGCATCGCCAATCGGCTCAGGCCAGGGAATCATCAATCCCCTCAATCTCAGCTTTATCATTGAACAAGCTGAAGTCCCTGTCATAGTCGATGCCGGGATCGGCTCCCCTGCAGACGCGGCCCTGGCGATGGAGCTTGGAGCGGACGGGGTCCTTCTGAACACAGCTGTCTCGGCTGCCAAGGATCCGGTCAAGATGGCCGAAGCAATGAAGCTTGCCGTGGAGGCGGGGAGGCTTGGCTATGAAGCCGGACGCATGCCAAAGAAAAAGTATGCTTCTGCAAGCAGTCCGATGGAAGGATTGAGCACTGTTTGAACGGCAGATACTCCAGGCAGGAGCTCTTTGCCCCGATCGGCGCCGAGGGGCAAGAGAACTTAAGCCGGAAGCATGTTCTGATCATCGGTGCCGGGGCACTCGGGAGCGGCAATGCCGAAGTGCTTGTGAGGGCTGGAGTTGGTAAAATTACCATCATTGACCGCGATTATGTAGAGTGGAGCAATCTGCAGAGGCAGCAGCTTTATACAGAGGAGGATGCGGCGGGGAGGATCCCGAAGGCAATAGCTGCAGGCCGCCGTCTTCAGTCGGTCAATTCATCGGTTCAGATTGAGAGTATCGTAGGTGATGCCGGGCCTGAAGAGCTTGAGGCTCTCGCTGGCAGCATCGATCTGATCATGGACAGCACCGATAATTTTGACACGAGGATGGTCATCAATGACATTGCGTCCAAGCACTCAGTCCCATGGATCTACGGAGCCTGTGTAGGAAGCTATGGCATCAGCACAGCCTTCCTGCCCGGAGAAACACCCTGCCTCAGCTGCCTGCTTGAACAGGTGCCGATCGGCGGGGCGACCTGTGATACAGCGGGGATCATTGCTCCCGCAGTCGGGATGACCGTCGCCTATCAGACGGCCGAAGCGCTGAAAATATTGGTTGGAGATTTTAAGTCGGTGAGGCGGAAGCTAGTTACCTTTGATTTGTGGGAAAACCAGTTCTCAGCGGTGTCTACAAGCACCTTGAAAAAAGAAGACTGCCCTTCCTGCGGGGTGAATGCTGTGTATCCATATCTTGCTTATGAAAATAGGATGAAGACAGCAGTTTTATGCGGGAGGAATACCGTACAAATCCGTCCGGGAGCTGGAGTGGTGATTAGCTTGGATGCTGCAGCTGAGCAGCTTCGGCTTGCAGGCGGGATAGTAGAAAGAAATCCATTCCTGCTTTCTTTTGAAAAAGACGGTCAGCGGCTTGTTCTTTTTAAAGACGGACGGGCGCTGGTTCACGGAACGAAGGATATCCAGGAGGCGAAGCGGGTTTATCATCGGTATTTGGGGTAGATGGGTGCTGAAACGCAGATTTGGCTGCTTTTTCTATGAGGATGGGGTTAGCTGGGGTAATTCAGGGGAGGATATTTGCGAGTTCTGGATTTTATTTGCGGGAATTTGGATATATTTGCGACTTCCCCAGGTTGCGGGTTTATGAGGCCAACCGGATATTAGCAACTTTTGGATTTTATGCAACTTCTCTGTTTTATTAGCAAGTTTTCAATTTTACTAGCAACTTTCCCCATATACTAGCAACTTCCCCATTTTATTAGCAACTCGCCCCTCCAACAGCCAATAAAAAGGAGCCCTGCCGTCGCAGAGCTCCTTTCTTTTCGTAAGTTAACCGGATTACTGCAGCCTGTCTCTCTGAAGTCGCGAGTTTCAGCAGATACAGTGCTGGAAAATGGAATCTTACATCAGGTTTTCGAGTTCAAGACCAAGGTCAAGATCTAAACCTAATGAAGAGAAGTCTTCCTCTTCATATTCGCTGGACATGCCTGCAAGGTGAAGGCCAAGCTTTGCCCATAAAATAGCTTCTTCTTCATCGCTTAAAGAGGCAAGTCCCAAATCAGTCATTGCATCCAGGCGGGAAGCAGAATAATCTTCGTCATCATTATTCATGGCAGAAGCTGAAAGTCCAAGCTTGCTCCAAAGACCTGAATAATCTTCATCGTCTTGTGAAAATAAACCAAGATCGTTCATCAGATCAAAACGGGCAGAAGACTCATCATTTTCGTCATTGTTCATTGTAGAAGCATTCAAGCCTGTTTTGTTCCAAAATGAAGATTTATCTTCGTCATCTTCAGAAACGAAACCTAAATCATTTAAAAAATTTAAGCTGGCAGAAGATTCTTCATCATCCTTGTTCATCGCAAAAGCGTTCAAACCAGTGTTATTCCAAAAAGAAGTCATTTCATCTTCGTCTTCAGAAACAAAGCCTAGCTTGTTCATTGCATCAAGATTGGCAGAAGATTCTTCATCATCCTTGTTCATCGCAAAAGCGTTCAAACCAGTGTTATTCCAAAAAGAAGTCATTTCATCTTCGTCTTCAGAAACAAAACCTAGCTTGTTCATTGCATCAAGATTAGCAGAAGACTCATCTTCGTCATCCTTGTTCATCGCAAAAGCATTCAAACCAGTGTTATTCCAAAAAGAAGTCATTTCATCTTCGTCTTCAGAAACAAAGCCTAGCTTGTTCATTGCATCAACATTAGCAGAAGATTCTTCATCATCCTTGTTCATCGCAAAAGCGTTCAACCCAGTGTTATTCCAAAAAGAAGTCATTTCATCTTCGTCTTCAGAAACAAAACCGAGCTTGTTCATTGCATCAAGATTGGCAGAAGATTCTTCATCATCTTTGTTCATCGCAAAAGCGTTCAAACCAGTGTTATTCCAAAAAGAAGTCATTTCGTCTTCGTCTTCAGAAACAAAACCAAGCTTGTTCATTGCATCAAGATTGGCAGAAGATTCTTCGTTATCTTCAGAAGTCACCGCACCAAGATCCAATCCAGTGTTCAGATCAGCAGAAGACTCTTCGTCCTCGTCTTTGTTCATAGCAGAAGCATCAACATCAGTATCCGCCCAAAGAGAAGATTCTTCATCTTCAGAAGTCACCGCACCAAGATCCAATCCAGTGTTCAAATCAGCAGAAGACTCTTCATCTTCATCTTTGTTCATAGCAGAAGCATCAACATCAGTATCCGCCCAAAGAGAAGATTCTTCATCTTCAGAAGTCACCGCACCAAGATCCAATCCAGTGTTCAGATCAGCAGAAGACTCTTCGTCCTTGTCTTTGTTCATAGCAGAAGCATCGACATCAGCACCTGCCATAAGAGAAGACTCATCATCAGAAGCAGTAGCTCCTAGATCTAATCCACTGTTCAAATTAGCAGAAGACTCTTCATCTTCATCTTTGTTCATAGCAGAAGCATCAACATCAGCACCTGCCATAAGAGAAGACTCATCATCAGAAGCAGTAGCTCCTAGATCTAATCCACTGTTCAAATTAGCAGAAGACTCTTCATCTTCATCTTCATCTTTGTTCATAGCAGAAGCATCAACATCAGCACCTGCCATAAGAGAAGACTCGTCCTCAGAAGTCATCGCACCAAGATCCAATCCAGTGTTCAAATCAGCAGAAGACTCTTCATCTTCATCTTTGTTCATAGCAGAAGCATCAACATCAGCACCTGCCATAAGAGAAGACTCGTCCTCAGAAGTCATCGCACCAAGATCTAATCCAGTGTTCAGATCCGCAGAAGACTCTTCGTCTTCGTCTTTGTTCATAGCAGAAGCATCAACATCAGCACCTGCCATAAGTGAAGACTCATCGTCAGAAGTCATCGCACCAAGATCCAATCCAGTGTTCAAATCAGCAGAAGACTCTTCATCTTCATCTTTGTTCATAGCAGAAGCATCGACATCAGCACCTGCCATAAGAGAAGACTCATCATCAGAAGTGGAAGCACCAAGATCAAGATTAGTTCCAAGATTGGCAGAAGATTGCTCTTCTCCGTTGTCTTCACTTGAGGACGATTGTACATCTGCGTTTGTGTTTGCATCTAAAGATGAACCTTCTTCAGAGCTTTCGAGTCCCAGACCCAGGCCGAGATTGGTATCCAGGCTGCTTGAGTCTTCGGATTGTTCATGTCCATCGGAATTCACACTTTCTTGTCCATTAGCTGTTTTGGCAGCTGTTTCACCGTTTTCAGATGAACTTTCTCCATTGTTTAAATCAGTTGATTTAGACTTAAGATTCACGTTGGCCTTTAAGTTTGAAGTGAGTGAGGAGCTGTCATTCTCCTCGCTTGAATTCAAGCTTGTCAGTAGATTGGTTGAAAGTCCAACTGAATTTTGGTTAGTGTCTTCAGATGCCAGAGTGTAGGAGCCTCCTGCAAAAAGACCTGCTGCAGCAAAACCTGTGATCGCTAATGTTTTCAATAAGTGTTTGTTTTTCAATTGAATTCTCTCCTTCTTCTTTTTAGTTTTTTATATAAAAACGTGTAAGAAGAAGGTTGTTTGCGGCGGCTGTGAAGGAGGAGCATTTAACCATTGATCATGGAAAAAAGCAACTGCGCTATATCTGGCCGCTTTTTCAGACATTGCATCAATCATAGGAACACCGGCAAAGTATATGGAAGGGAGTGCTGCTCCGCTTGATGCGGATTGTCCTCCGCTTGCCGTTGTGCTGGTGCCATTTGTTCCGCTGTTGGCAGGTACGTAGGCAATTGCCGCTTGTACCGGCTTTTCAGCTGGTGCCTTATCAGTGGCCTTGTTTTGGAACTTGTTTCCGCTTTCAGCAGAAGGCGCTGTTCCAGTCTCTGCTGAAGAACCGAAGAACTGTTCAGAAGCGTCTGCTGCCAAAGGTTCTGGCTGAGACAATCCATCAGTTAAAACTCCATCAGACTTGACAGGTGTTTTATCATTAACCGAATCTGGCTCTGTTTGATTGGCCGGTGTGTCTGCTGCCGTCATACCATCCGGGACGTTTGTATCAGCAGGTGTTGTAATGCTGATAGAATCGGTCCTGCCATTATCGGCAGACGGCGTATTCACCTTGGTGGAATCGCCCGCTCCAATATCAGCCGCCGGAGTTTTAACAGAAATAGAATCAGACACATCTACATCTGCGGCCGGAGTATTCACTTTGATGGAATCGCCCACCTCGGCATCGACAACCGGAGTTTTAACAGAAATAGAATCAGACACATCTACATCCGCGACCGGAGTCTTCACCTTGATGGAATCGCCCACCTCGGCATCGACAACCGGAGTTTTAACAGAAATAGAATCAGACACATCTACATCTGCGACCGGCGTGTTCACCTTGATGGAGTCACCCACTTCAGCATTGACAACCGGTGTTTTAACAGAAATAGAATCAGACACGTCCACATCTGCGACCGGAGTCTTCACCTTGATGGAGTCGCCCACTTCAGCATCGGCCACCGGAGTTTTGACGGAAATGGAATCGGAAACGCTGGCTTCGGTAATCTTTGCGTCCACTTTTATGGAAGGGTCCTCGGAAAGGTTAATATTCACCAGGGATTTTTCTTCCGCATTTTCGTCCTTTTCCACAGTGATGATTGGCTTTGTCACCGTCTTGACTGTTTCTTCTACTGCACCGGTCACTGTGCCAAGAAGAGAGGCATCTTTTGGTTTGGCTTTGTCATTATTCTGTTGTCCGCTTTGATCCTGGCTTTTCTCGCTTCGCTGCAGGGGGACCGTTTCTTTAACGGTGCTTGTGACTTTTTCTGTCGCAGAGCCCAGCAGCCCGTCCGCCAGTGCAGTCGAAGGGATGAAGCAGAAAGCCGCAAGAACAAAGGCTTGTACGAATCTGGCTGACACTCGAATCGCTCACCTCCTTTCAAAATTCCGCCTGAATTGGAACTTATTCCATCCTTTTGTACCCGGCGGAAATGCTTATAAACTTTTCGGTGTTCTGCTGAACTAACGAAAAAGAATTCGTTTTGGATTACTTTTTCATAAAAAAATTTGAAGTTTTTTAGAAAATCCTTTTAGGAGTAAGGGACTGGGGTGATGGGCATATTTGGAAAGCGAAAAGTAAAATAAAATATTCCTGCCAAAAAAATTTTGGAATACTTTTCTGAAAAAACATGTTCCCTTCCTCAGGTAATAGGGTATATCCAAATAGATTCTGGATAGGAGTGTGAGAGATGAAAGCCGTAACTTACCAAGGTTCCAAAGATATTCAAGTCAAGGAAGTTGAAGATCCAAGGATTGAGAAAAATGATGATGTTATTGTCAAAATAACTTCCACAGCGATTTGCGGGTCAGATCTGCATATCTACCAGGGAAATATGCCCCTGAGGGAAGGCTATATTATCGGACATGAACCGATGGGCATTGTTGAAGAGGTTGGCCCTGAGGTTACGAAGGTGAAAAAAGGGGACAGGGTTGTCATTCCTTTTAACGTTTCCTGCGGGCAGTGCTTCTTCTGCCAGCATGACATGGAAAGCCAATGCGATAATTCCAATCCTCACCAGGATACAGGAGCTTACTTTGGCTATACAGAAAGATACGGAAACTACCCTGGCGGCCAGGCAGAGTATCTGCGCGTCCCTTATGGAAATTTTGTACCGTTTGTTGTACCCGAATCCAATGAAATGGAAGACGAGGAGCTGCTGTTCCTTTCCGATGTTCTCCCGACTGCTTATTGGAGCGTTCTTCATTCCGGCGTCAAAAAGGGCGATACAGTTGTTGTTCTTGGCTGTGGACCGATCGGCTTGATGGCACAGAAATTCGCCTGGATGAAAGGTGCTTCCCGAGTGATTGCAGTCGACCATCTTGACTACCGCCTGCAGCATGCCAAGCTCGTCAATAAGGTTGAAACCTTCAACTTCAGTGAACATGATGATATGGGTGATTATCTAAAGGAAATCACAAGCGGCGGTGCCGAGGTTGTCATCGACTGCGTCGGCATGGACGGGAAGAAATCAGCGATTGAAAAAATCGAGCAAAAGCTGAAGCTTCAGGGAGGAACACTCGGGCCTATCCAGATGGCAACGAAGGCTGTCAAGAAATTCGGAACAGTCCAGCTGACCGGCGTTTACGGTGCAACCTACAATATGTTCCCGCTTGAAGCTTTCTTCTCCAGGAACGTAACGATTAAAACAGGACAGGCACCAGTTATCCATCTGATGCCGGAAATCTATAATATGATTGAAGAGAAAAAGATTGATCCGACCCACATTGTCAGCCACAAACTGCCCCTCGCAGATGCGGCACGCGGCTACCATCTGTTCAATGAACATGAAGACGATTGCACAAAGGTTGTATTGAAGCCATAAACAGCAGGCAGGTCCTTTCCGGGCCTGCCTTTCCTTTTGGCATTTTGCAGGATATCCACCTGATGTCAGAGAAATGTAAGTATACTATTTCTTTTAAAGCAGGTGGAAAAATGAACAAACTGTTTTTGGAAAATGATGCCCTTGCGCTGGCAGAGCTGGTCAAAAAGAAAGAAGCTGCGCCGATTGAGCTGGCAGAAGCCGCCATTGAGAATATTGAAGCATTGAATCCTGGGCTTAATGCAGTAATCAATAAAATGTATGACCAGGCAAAAAAGGCTGCTTTATCTGCTGATCTGGAGGGAAGTTTTGCAGGAGTGCCGATGCTGCTGAAAGATATCACGCAGGAAATCGCGGGAGAAAGAATCACTTCCGGCTCAAAGGCGCTGCAGAATTACCGTGCAAAGAGCGATTCTGAATTTGTGGCCAGGCTCCGGCGGACGGGTGCCATTTTTATAGGGCAGACGAATGTTCCCGAGCTTGCCTTGATGGGGATTACAGAGCCTGAATTTTACGGACCGGCCAGGAATCCATGGAATCCTGATTACACTCCGGGCGGCTCAAGCGGCGGTTCCGCTGCAGCAGTGGCGAGCGGGATGGTGCCGATTGCAGGCGCCAATGACGGCGGCGGCTCGATCCGCATCCCTGCCGCTTATTGCGGCCTGTTCGGCCTGAAGCCGGGCAGGGGAAGGACACCGGCCGGCCCTGGGATTGGCCGGCATTGGCAGGGGGCTTCATCCGACCATGTGCTCACCCGTTCGGTCAGGGACAGCGCTGCCATGCTAGATGAGCTGCATGGACCGGAAAAAGGCGGCGCCTTCTACGCTATTCCCCCATCAGAATCGTATCTGGGCTGTCTGGAAAAGCCGCTCCCAAAAACCATGAAAATTGCTTATACCACAGCTTCCCCGCTTGGCACCGATGTCCATCCCGACTGCAGGGAAGCTGTGCTCCGCACGGCTGCTATCCTCGAAGATCTGGGGTACCGGACCGAAGAAGCTGAACCGGATATAGACGGGAAGAAGCTTGCCCAAAGCTATATCACCATGTACTTTGGAGAGGTGGCTGCGGCGCTGGCTGGAATGGAGGCAACACTCGGGCGGAAGGTGTCCAGGACGGATGTGGAAGCATCTACATGGCTCCTCGGGATGCTTGGAAAAACAATCTCTGCCGGGGATTTTGTCCTGAGCATGAGGGAATGGGACAAAGCCGCCTATGTGATGGATTCTTTCCATGAGACCTATGACTTTTATTTGACTCCTGCCACTGCTTTTCCGCCTGCAAGGATCGGCGAGCTCAGCCTTAGAAATGCAGAAAAAACAGCTGTCCGGCTGATCAGCATGCTGAAGCTGGGAAAGCTTGCCCAAAAGGCCGGGCTTGCCGGCCAGCTCGCTGAAAACAGCCTGAAGCGGACGCCGTTCACCCAGCTCGCCAACCTGACAGGGCAGCCGGCGATGAGCGTGCCCCTGCACAGTACAGCAGAGGGCTTGCCATGCGGTGTTCAGTTTATGGCAGCCAAAGGGCGGGAGGATCTTTTGTTCCGGCTTGCATTTGAACTGGAACAGACGCCTCATTGGCTAAGGAAATATTGAGAGGCAGTTAGGGGGATTTTTTACTGTGGGACCCAGCTCAGCTGGCATGAAGGCTGGACATCTGGAACATCATAAGCTAGTATCAGAACGGTACACAACTTTTTGTAAAACTGGGCATGCTTTAAAAAAGCAGCTCTGGAATAGATGAGATTTTTTTGCAAAAGAAGGAGATAGTTATGACTGAAAATCAATCTGTAGTTACCGGCCTGAAGCCTTTTATCCAGGAAGTCTGGGAAAAATCCGGCTTTAATGAGCCAACCGCCGTTCAATCGAAGAGCATCCCCCTTATCCAGGAGGGCAGGGACGTGATCGCCGAATCGCCGACAGGGACAGGCAAGACGCTTGCTTACCTGCTGCCGCTTCTTGATAAAATCGATCCCGGCAAAAAAGCGGTTCAAGCCGTTATTGTGGCCCCTTCACAGGAGCTTGTTATGCAAATCTTCTCGGAGGTCCAAAAGTGGGCAGAAGGAAGCGGCATAAAAGGAGCCACCTTCATCGGCGGCGCCAATACGAAAAGACAGCTAGAAAAGCTGAAGAAGCACCCGCAGATCGCTTTGGGCACGCCTGGGCGGATGCTCGAGCTGATCAAACAGAAAAAACTGAAGATGCATGAAGTCAAAACGGTTGTGCTCGATGAGGGAGATCAGCTCCTTGTTCCTGAGCATCTTGAGACAGTAAAGACCATTTTAAAGTCAACCCTTGCTGACAGGCAGCTTGCTTTCTTTTCAGCAACACTTCCTGAAAGCACCGCGAAGGTTGCACAGGAGCTCTCCGCTGATGCCGAGCTCATCCGCGTAGGGAAGGAAGAGGCAATCCCTTCAGATGTGGACCATATTTATTTTGCCTGTGAGCAGCGGGATAAAATTAAACTCCTAGAAAAGATCTCCCGTGTGAAGGATATCAAGGGGCTTGCCTTTGTAAAGGATATCGGCAATCTGGCTGTCCTTTCCGAAAAGCTTGATTTTAAAGGCGTGAAGGCCGGAATCCTGCATAGCGACCTGGACAAAATGGACAGGCAGAAGCATTTGAAAAATTTCCGCGAAGGAAAAAGCAGCCTGCTGTTCGCAACAGATGTGGCAGCAAGGGGCCTTGACATCCAGGGTGTCACTCATGTTGTGCACTATGATTTTCCGAAAGACATCAAGCAATATGTCCACCGCTCAGGGCGCACGGGCCGTTTCGGCGCAAGCGGGACGGTCATCTCGCTCGTCACCGAAAGGGAAGAACGCGAACTGAAGAAGTTTTGCCAGGAGCTTGGCATCACGCCGGAGAAGAAAGTGTTTTATTCCGGTGATATCGTGGACGCTGATAGAAGAAGATAATAGGGAGCTGACAACCCGGGTTTGGGTTGTCAGCTTTTTTTGATGGGTTTTTGTGAAAAAATGTAAGGTGGAAAAAATATCGGCTGTTTTGGGTAGAATTATTGGTAAACTAGGGTGAATAATTGAAAAAGTAGGGTGAATACATGGAAAAGTAGGGTGAATAAACGGAAAAGTAGGATGAATAAACGGAAAAGTAGGGTGATTAACTTAAATTGACCGGGGATCCACCCTAAATGAATCAGGATCCACTCTAAATTGGTCTGATTCAACAAGATGGAACAGCAGAATTAAACCCAGCCTTAAAGAAAAGAATCATTTCCTAGAAAAACACCACAAATCCACCAGCGAATATTCGATGTCCTCTCTAACCAACCTTCATTATAGTAAAGGATTCAGAAAATATGCTAAAATATGAAAGTAAACTCAATGTGAAAGGAATCGATTCCTATATGAAAAATCCAAGGCTGAAAAAGCTCCAGGAAGAATGGCTCCTGGAGGCCACTATAGATGAGATGCAGGAGAAATTGGAGAAGGGCGAGGTTTCTTCGAAAGAGCTTGTGCTGATGTACCTGCACAGGATTGCGCAGAAGGATAAGAACGGCCCGGCCATCAACTCTGTACTTGAGGTCAATCCGGATGCTGCCCAGATTGCGGCGGCACTGGATGCCGAACGTAAGCTGAAGGGCAGCCGCGGGCCGCTGCATGGCATTCCTGTACTGATCAAGGATAATATTGATACTGCTGATAAAATGCACACCAGTGCCGGATCTCTTGCACTGAAGGAGTCGGTTGCAAAAGAGGATTCCTATGTGGCTGAAGCTTTAAGAAAGGCCGGAGCCGTTATTCTCGGAAAAACGAATATGACGGAATGGGCCAATTTTATGACAGAGGGCATGCCGAGCGGCTACAGCTCAAGGGGCGGGCAGGTGCTGAATCCTTATGGGCCGGGTAATTTTGATGTCGGCGGCTCCAGTTCGGGTTCAGGTGCAGCCATCGCTTCGAACTTTGCGGCAGTGGCTGTCGGAACGGAGACGTCAGGCTCGATTCTCAGCCCGGCAAGCCAAAACTCGCTTGTAGGCATTAAGCCGACGGTCGGCCTGATCAGCAGAAGGGGGATCATCCCGATTGCGCATTCCCAGGATACGGCAGGCCCGATGGCAAGAACCGTCAGGGATGCCGTTTACCTTCTCGATGTGCTTGCCGGCAATGATGACAGGGATCCTGCTGTGCTGAACAATCCAGAGTCAGACTATACCGAGTTTGCTGGTTTTCTTGATGAAAACGGGCTGAAGGGCAAAAGGATCGGCATTGCACGTGAAGTGTATTTTGATTATTTGAGCGGGGACAAGCTTGAAGTGATGAACCATGCGGTTGAACAGCTGAAAGCTCTTGGTGCCGAGGTGGTTGACCCTGTAGAAATCCCTTCTACAAAAAATAATTGGAAGTATGATGTACTTACATACGAATTCAAAGCAGATCTAAACGCCTACCTGCGCGGGGTTGCTCCTCATATAAAAGTGAAATCCCTTGCCGATGTGATTGCCTTTAACCTCGAAAACAGTGATGCAGCCCTTAAGTACGGACAGACCATCCTGGAGGAAGCCGAAAGAACAAGCGGGACTCTGACTGAAGAGGCTTATATCAGCTCGCTTGAGGAGGATGTCTACTTTTCGACTGAGCAGGGAATTGATCATGTCCTGAAAGAGCATCATCTTGATGCAATCGTGACGCCGAACAATTTTGGAGCGGGCATTCCGGCAAAGGCAGGCTATCCTTCCATCACAGTACCGGCAGGCTATTCCTTAGAGAATGAGCCTGTGGGCATTACGTTTACCGGCACTGCTTTTTCAGAAGCCGGTCTGATCAGCATGGCCTATGCTTTCGAGCAGGGGACAAAAGTGAGGAAATCCCCTCTCCTGTAAGGCCGCCAAAGCAGAATAACACATAGTGAAAAGGCCCATACTACCAGAGAAAACGCCAGTAAAGGAGCGAGGCAGCATGGGCAGGACAAAGCTTGGAAATGCAAATGCACAGCGCAACAATAATAAAAAAAGAGAAGGCTGGACAAGCGAAGAGCTGGTGGAATTCAACACCGGCACGAAAAGCAAGAAAGAAAATCAGCCTAAAGACTAAGAAGAAGGCCCCTGTCATCAGGGGGCCTTTTTGTGTAAAAAATATCTTTATTTTTCCTGAAAAGTGATTATAATCAAATTAACAACTTACTGATAAAGGCAAACCTGTCGAAAGGCAGGGACGCAAAGCTATGGGCCTTCCCGCGGATATGCGGCTGGCTGCCAGGCTGCCGGGCTCCTTTTTATGGATGTCATGGCATCATACAAAGGAGAGTATACAATGACTATCAAATTTTTTAAGACAGCTCTTTTGGCTGTACTGCTCGTGTTTGCAGCCTGCCCCGTGAAAGGAGAGGCTGCTGATATGAACCGCTCAACCTGGCTGTGGGATACAGCAGCCATAAAGGACAGGTCTGATGAAATCATTCAATTCCTGGCGGACAGGCAGGCAGATCAGCTGTATCTGCAGATTGACCAGAGCCTGCCGGCCGCTGTCTACCAATCTTTTATAGAAAAAGCAAATGCCGGCGGAATCAGTGTCCATGCATTGGATGGAGCACCTAAATGGGCCACGGCAAAAGGTGAAGCAGCCATGCGCAGCTTCTTCTTCTGGGTAGCTGCTTATCAGGAGCAGGCAAGCCCTGCCCAGCAGTTTTCAGGCATCCACCTGGATATCGAGCCCTATCTTCTGCCAGGCTGGGAAAGCAATTATAAAAGCACTGTGGTGAATTATCAGACCCGGATGCTTCAGGCTGCTTCCTTGTCCGCAGAGCTCAGTCTTCCGTTGGGGGCAGATATGCCTTTCTGGTTTGATGAAATGATGTTCAGCAATAAATTCGGCAAAGATTCCCTCGCAGGCTGGGTCATAAAGAATACTGACAGTGTGACGATCATGGCCTACAGAGATACAGCAGCAGGCCCTAATGGGATGATTGAGCTGTCCAGGAACGAGGTTGAGCTTGCGGCACAATATGGGAAAAAGATAGAAATTGCCGCAGAAACAGGGGCTTCTTCTGAAGCGGCGTATATCACTTTTTATGAGGAAGGCACACTAAGAATGGAAGAACAGCTTTCACTTGTCCGTGACGCTTATTCCTCAGATTCCCATGTGGGATTCGCTGTCCATCATCTTCAAAGCTGGATGGATTTGAGGCCATAATCATCTTTGGAAAATGCCTATTTTTAAAAAATAGGTATTTTTTTACGTTCAGTACCTTGTAATGTTCAATAGTGTATTGTATGATGGGTTTGTGAATGAATGGAAGGATTTACATGACTACTGAATAATGTTCACTACCGGTGGAGGTGCAAGGATTGAATGTTCAATTCAAGAAGGGTGTTCTTGAGCTGTGCGTGCTGCTGCTGATTTCTAAGAAAGATCAGTATGGCTACGAGCTCGCGCAAAACATCTCGGATAAAATCGAGGTGGCTGAAGGGACGCTCTATCCTTTGCTCAGAAGACTGACAAAAGAAGAGTATTTAACAACCTATCTGGCAGAATCAACGGAAGGGCCTCCCAGAAAATACTATTCACTGACAGAAAAGGGCAGGGATTATATGAATATGCTGATCGAGGAATGGCAGCAGTTTTCATTGGCGGTTAATCAATTTGTTGAGGAGGGAAAGTCCAGTGGCAGGGAATGAGTTTTTAGAAAGGCTGGAAAAGCTGCTTGGTAAGGTGCCGGAATATGACCGGCGGGAAATGCTGTACGATTATGAGGAGCATTTTGAAATCGGGCTTGCAAACGGCAGGACGGAAAGGGAAATCATGGAGGAGCTCGGTGACCCGCATGTCATTGCGCGCGACCTGCTTGCAGACTACAGGATTGTCAAAGCGGAGAAAACGCAGTCGGTCTCCAATATTTTTCAAGCTGCGACAGCGGCGGTCAGCCTCAGCTTTTTCAATCTGGTCTTTATACTTGGGCCGCTGATCGGCCTCGCAGGCGTCTATATTTCACTATGTGCGGTGGCGCTCGTTTTGACATTGTCGCCATTTGCCTTGCTGGGGTCTTCGTTTTTTACGGGCTTTGAGGATATGACCCTGAATTTCTTTGCTTCGCTGGCACTGTTCAGCCTGGGCCTGCTGCTTAGCATCGGAATGATTTATGTCGGCAAATTTTTCTACCGGGTACTTCTCGGCTATATCAAATTCAATGTCAGGCTAGTCAAAGGAAAAGGAGAGAAGGCGGCATGAAGAAACTGGTGGCGGGTTTGGTCGTTTTATTCCTGATCGGTGTCGGCGGTTCAGCCATTACACTCAGCGCTTCGGGAGGTCTGAATTTTAACACGGTTGAGATTAATCAAAGCGAGACGATAAAAGCAGATTCCATCCAGCATATCTCAGTAAATAGCGCTTCTACAGATGTGGTCATCAGGGAAGCTGGCAGCGAGAAAGATATAAAGGTGGCACTAACGGGGAAAGTCAGCAAAAAGCTCAAAGATGATTATAAACTGAAGGTCAGCGAAGATGACGGCACCCTGAATGTCGACCTTGATGTGAAGAATATGTTCCGCATGGGAGTGGTTATCATCCGTGATGTGAAAATCGAGGTGCTTCTCCCGAAAAAGGAATATGAGGAACTGGCAGTACAGGTATTATCCGGCGATATCAAAGCGGAAAACATTCAAAGCAAGGACAGCATTTTTGAGACAAAGAGCGGTGATGTTGCGCTGAAGGGAATGGAAGCCGGAGGCCAAATGGAAATCCAGGTGGCGAGCGGCGATGTAAGGGTAGAAGATTCAAAGGCGAAGGAATTGAAGTTTAAGGCAGCAAGCGGGGACATGCAAATCGATGGGTCAGCCGCAGAGTCAGCAGATTTATATACAGCTTCAGGGGATATAAAAATCAGCGAACTTTCCGGGGATATCGCTGCAAAAATTACTTCGGGCGACCTGAACATCAGCAATGATCAGCTGGCAGCCAGCATTACTGCCGAAACGGCAAGCGGGGATGTCAATATTTCATTCAAAGAGGAGCCAAGCGATATGATGGTTGATTTTAAGGCAACCTCCGGGGAGGGCAATGTCCAGCTTGATGGATTTCTTTTTGAAGAAAAAGAAGAAGACAGGATTCTCGGCAAAATTGGTTCAGGCGAGCATGTGGTAAAGGTTCATACTGCGTCCGGGGATTTTAATCTAAACTAACAATAGCGTGTCCAGGCGGAAAGCCCGGGCACGCTTTTATTTTTGGACAGGAATCTGTGTCCTAGTATTCAGCAACCACCATATCCCAGTAGGTTAATGACGGAATGCTGAATATAACATTCCCGTTTTCCTGCCTGAACGGAAGCTCTTCAGGCCTGCCGCCTTTAATATCAGGGGAGGCAAACCATAGGTTTTTGACCTTCCGATCTTCCTCTAAACTAAATGTAAGGTCCCGCCGTTCCTTTGGCTTAGCTTGATCGGCATTTGTATCGCGCCATTCCATATGGACCGCATCCAGGAAGTTGATGAAATGGAGGATTTTCCTGTTTCCGGATTCTTTCGGCAGCACCCAAATCTTTTGCTGTTCAGGATCTCCCATCGCTAATGGCAGCCCTTCATGGGATATGATCGCTGCCTCAGAGTCCCGTGTATGATCTCGCAGGATATTCTCATAAGCTGTTAAAAAATCATAATAACTGGCCATTTCTTGCTGAAGGCCTTCGGACACCTGAAGTTGATTGTGAGGGAAATATTCCTTGGAAAGCATATGCTCGCCCAATTCCAGATGTGCTCCGCCATTGGAAAAGATAACAGCATCTGTAAGCAGGACGCCGGCTTCATTAAACATTCCCTGCTCATCAGAATGACGGTAATTCATATAAGCGGCCAGAACAGAGGCCTGTCCGTTATTTGTAAGGTTCCTATTTTCATCCAGTATCTTCTTGAGATCCCCATAATGCTTATACGGATCCCATACTTCGGTATACAGAAACGCAGCACCTGCTCTGCTGATGGCCGGCTGGCCATACTGATTCACGGCATTCATCACAATCTCTTTTTCAGGCAGCTTCTGTTTGATTTTCTCCAGGAAAGGCTGGAAGCTTTCTGCAAGGTGGATGCTGTCTCCAAGCTCATTAAAAACTTCTCCCCTGTCACCAAGCTGATCGATATGCCAGCCATCAAAGCCCAGGTATTGGTATACCATTTTCTGCTGTTCTATCAGATGGTCCTGCCACCATGGATTGGTGGGATTCATGATCAGCAGATTGCTTTTCCAGCCGCCAGGGAGGGGATGGATGTCAGGCTCCGGGCTGCTCTGATCCTTAAAAAGCTGCCATTCACGGGGCAAGCCGTTATCTTCAAAAGATCCGTACAGTAGATTATATGCCATGGTTTTTATGTTCCTCTGTTTGGCTTCGCCGATATACTGCTGTACTTTCTGCAATGAGATGCGGCGGTTTGCGACATCCTCCCAATGGCCCGCCGGCAGCTTATCCTCCATCTTCAGGGGCTCCTGATGCTCAAAATGCCAGTCATAGAATTGAAGCCCATTAAGATGATAGCGGTTCAAGTCGGATATGATAGCGGCAGCTGTTTCGGGGGAAGAGTCAGCAAAGTCAGACAGAAACCCGTAGCGGGGAAACCGGCTCCAGCTGCTTGAAACGTCTACAGCAATTGTTTCGGTCTGTATGCTGCCGCCATTTTCCACAGATACGACGGCCAAGTAGCCTTTATAATCCTTTTCCGGAGGATTCCAGCTCCATCTGTGGGTGCCGGGAGCCTTCAGTTCTGCAGCCACTGTGTCCAATGGGCGGCCAAGATGATAATAGGTGACCTCCACCGTGCTCCCAGCCTCTGCTTTTATTGAAAATTGGACAGAGTCCCCGGGATTATAGCGGGCTTTATCGGTCTGCAGATTGAAAAATAAATCTTTTGACTCCTGCAGGGAGGGAGCATCATGAGTGGTTTTCTCTTCCTTTTCTTTCAGGCAGAAGCTGGCAAGCGCCGCCAGCAGCAGAAGTCCGAGGATGGCTGCTTTGCCTTTCAATATGATCACCTCTTTCAAAAAAGAAGGGCTAATCCCTGTCAGATTAGCCCCCTAGATCTTTTAGAATTTAATTTGAACCTTTTTGCCTTCTGCTGCAGGCACATTTACATACAATGTTTTTGAGTTTGTTTCATAAAAATAAGATTCTTTTGTTTGTGTCATTTCTTCCAGTGAGAAGACGGCGCGGTATTTCTTGCCGGCTGCCTGGATGCGCTTAGGCGCTTTCTCATTATTAAGCTTCAATGTCACCTGCTGGAGAGCTGAATCGTAGTTATCAGTCTCTTTCTTTTGGGTGAATTCGATCTTATTCGGTTTTTCATTCAGTGTAAAGTTTGTGATATCAAATTCACCGTCCTGATGGTCGAGTGATTTGCCGTCATCTTCATAGAAGCTGTAGCTTGCTTCTTTGTCCAAATAGGTGTCGAGCACCAGGTTTGTCAGTTCCTTTTCTCCTGTATACTGCTGGACTTCACGTGTTGGAATGATGCTGTCTTTTTTCACGAAAATCGGCAGATGCTCTAATGGGGCGCTGACATTGATTGTCTGTCCGCCTTTATATTCCTTCTTGGTCCAGAAGTCCACCCATGTGTCGCCTTTTGGCAGATATACATCGCGGCGTGTCTGTCCTTCTTTTACGACAGGGGCAAGCATCATAGAGTCGCCGAACATGAACTGGTCAGCAATGTCATATGTGTTGGCATCTTCCTGGTAGTGATAAACAAGCGGCTGCTGGACCGGCTTGCCTGTCTCGGAGGAATCCTTGAAGGCATTATAAAGATAAGGCATCAGCTGGTAGCGCATTTCAATATACTTCTTGGCGATTCCTTCAACCTCAGGCCCGAATGCCCATGGCTCCTGTCCCTGCTTTACTTCTGCTTTGGCGTCTGAATCATAATGGATACGGGAGAAAGGAAGGAAGGCTCCAACCTCGATCCAGCGTGTATAAAGTTCTTTATCTGGGCGGGAAGCAAATCCGCCAATATCATTACCGACGAAGGAAACACCGGATAAGCCTAGGTTCATATTCATCGGCAGGCTCATCTGAAGATGCTCCCAATTGCTTTCATTATCTCCTGTCCACAGTGCTGCATAGCGCTGGGAGCCGGCAAACATGTCACGCGTCAGGACAAACGGACGCTCATTAGGCTTATGCATGGCCCAGGCATTGTATGTTGCTTCTGCCTCGTCATGGCCATAAAGATTATGGTATTCCGTGTGCATGATTTTGTCATCTTCATATCCGAAATAAGTATCAAGCGGCATTGTATGATTATACTCTCCGCCATCCACAAAGACTGCAGGCTCATTCATATCATTCCAGATGCCGTCGATTCCTGCATCGAACAGGACGTTATGGTTTTTGGCCCACCAGTCCCGCACTTCCTCTTTGGAGAAATCAGGGAAAGCAGAGTCGCCAGGCCAAACTGGGCCAATGAAGTTTGTGCCATCCGGATTTTTGCCCCAGAAGTCTTTGGCAGTGCCTTCCTGATAGATTTTGTAATTTTCATCCTGCTTGACCGCAGGGTCGTTGATGGCAATAGCATGGAAGCCTTCCATTGATTTCAGCTTTGAAAGGGCATCTTTATATTTCTGATCCCAAGTGAAGACCCTGTAGCCCTGCATATAATCGATATCAAAATGCATGGTATCAAGCGGAATATTCTTATCTCGGTAAGTTTGGGCCACATCGGTAATTTCATCGGCGGTATAGCCCCATTTGCTCTGGTGCAGTCCCAATGTCCATTCGGCAGGCATGTCCATTTTGCCTGTCAGTTCAGTATACCGGTCAAGGACATCCGAAATTTCCGGTCCATACATAAAGTAATAGGTAAGCGGTCCGCCGTTGGCATAGAAGTAGTAATAGTCATCCGACTCGCTTGCCATTTCATAGTAAGAACGGTAGGAGTTATCAAAAAGGATCCCGTAGGCTTTTTTATCTTTCAGGCCCATAAAGAATGGGATGCTTGTATAAACATATTTTGTATCCTTTGTATAAGCATAAGCATCAGTATTCCACATCCCGATGCTTTCGCCGCGCTGGTTCATATTCAGGCCGGCCTGTTCGCCGAAGCCGTAGAAGTTCTCGCCCTTTTCGGTTTTCTTGAAAACATATGGCTTTCCATCTTCATAGCCGGATGAGGCACCGTTTTGAAGATAATCTTCATTGATTACTTGGCCCTCTTTATCAAGGAATTTCACCCCGAATGGCGACTTGCTTACTTTAATGGTCAGCTCGCCGGTTTTGATGGTATATTCTTTTTTGCCGTCTTCAGTGCTGAAGAGAGGAGTTTTCCAATCCTTCTTTGCAATGGCAGGAGTTTCTTCTTCTTTCTGGCCGTCCTTTAAGACAGAAACTTTGACAAGGTCTTCTGAATAAATACGTATAAATGCTTCATAATCGCCAAGGTCGAATTGGACCCCGTTTTTAAGCTTTTTCACACTCTTGGCTGAAAGAGTCTGAAGGTTCTCCTTTTTGAGCGGAGTGTCAGCCTCAGGCTGTGTGACTGCAAGCGCACCTGGTATGCTTGCAGATAGTGCGACACCGGCAGCGATTGCCGCGGCAGCCAGCATCCGGAGGGTTTTCCTGGACTTTGCCATATGTATCTCCCCAATTCTGTATAGTTTTTACAACCTGACTTTAGAGGAGAACGTGGAGGCGGTCAATACTTGTATATACAACTAAACAGATGAAGTCATTGGACCCAGAAGCCCCAGAAATGCTGCTGTGAAATCGTTTGCGTCACTTCGTGAAAGCGTTTTGCTGATTGATGCAAAATGAATCCTTTACACTAAGCCTTTACAGTCTGTCATATTAAAGGGGACTTATGGGTCAAATCCTGTAATATAGTAAAAAAAGGATTGAAACAGAGGAGAAGAGGGAAAGAGTAGAATTTGTTTGATGCGGGAGTTGGAAGTGGAAAAGAAGTGCCGGATTATCTTTTTGAAGCCCCAGCCAGTACCCGATGGCAGACAGAAAGCTCCCGCAGCAGCCAGCCGCAGGAGCTTCCCAAATCATTCACCCTGGATTTTTTTAAGCGGAGTTTCTGCCGGGCCTTCGACAACTTCTCCTGTGTAAGAAAAGCGCGAGCCGTGGCACGGGCAGTCCCAGGTCCGTTCGCCATTATTCCATTCACATTCGCAGCCCATATGTGTACAGGTGGTGTCGACGATATGAAGGGCTCCTTCTTTATCCCGGTAGGCCCCGGCCCTTTTGCCATTTACGATGACAGGTGCACCGTGGTCCGGTTCAATATCATCGAGCTCGGCAGGGATATATTCGAGCTTCCCTTTAATCAGCTGGCCTGCAACATCGGTATTGAATTTAATGAATTCCTTGATGCTTGGATCGGCTTTAAATCGGGAAGGGGTGAATACTTCCTTATAAGGACTATCCTTTTTGGCAATAAAATCATTCAGCAAATGGGCAGCCGCAATTCCGTTCGTCATCCCCCATTTACGGTAGCCGGTGGCAACATAAATGTTCGAGGCATTTTCAGTGATTGGGCCAACATACGGGATCTTATCCAATGTGATTAAATCCTGTGCAGACCATCTGTATGGATACTCCTCTATGCCCATAACCTCCTCTGCGAATTCCTCCAAAGCCTCATAATGCTTAAGAGTATCCGATTCGTGCCCGGTTTTGTGGCTGTCACCGCTGATAAGGACCAGCTTCTCGCCATTTACCGGTGTATAACGCAGGGAGCGTGTCGGCTGATCGGCACTGTAATACATCCCGCCCGGATATTCCTCACGGGTCTTCACAGCGACAATATAGGATCTTTCCGGCTCCATTCTCGCAAAATAAAAGCCCTTGCCATCATAGAATGGGAAGTGTGAGGCGACAATCACATGCTTGGCTGTAACGGTTTGGCCATTCCTTGTTTTAACTGAGGCAGGCTGTCCCTCCTCAATATCGACAGCTGTTGTATTTTCATACACTTTGCCGCCTGCTGCTGTAAATTCCTCAAGAAGCACCTTCAGGAATTTCAAAGGGTGAAATTGTGCCTGCCCCTTCATGACTGCTGCCCCTTTGATGTCTATGTTAAATGGGATGCTATCAGCAAAGCCGCTGTCGATTCCAAGCTTCTGGTAGGCTTCATACTCCTTTTGCACCTTGCCGGCAGCCTGGTCGGAAACCGCATAGATATAAGCGTCCTCCATGCTGAAGTCACAGTCGATCTTTTTTTCCTCGACAAGGTTTTTTACAAAAGTGATTGCTTCTGCATTCGCCTGATAATAAAGCTTCGTTTTGTCTTCCCCAAAGTGGCTGATCAGCTCATCATAGATGACTCCGTGCTGGGCGGTCAGTTTGGCAGTTGTATGCCCCGTTGTTCCGTTGAGGACGTTTCCTGCTTCAAGGATCGCTACCTTAAATCCCTCTTTTGCGAGAAGGTAGGCAGCGGTGATTCCTGTAATTCCTCCGCCGACGATTGCGACATCAGTCTCGATATTTTCATTAAGCGCCTCATAGGATGAGAGCGGGGTTTCCCTCCAGTACGGTTCCGGAAACTGCGGCATTTGTGAATGATTCATATCTTTCCTCCTCAGGTTTTTCTTCTAGTAGATAATCTTTCCTTTCCAAGGGGGGCATATTCGTTCTTCTGCATAGCTGCTGTAAATTTCATACCCTTTTGGGCCGGAAGATAATCGCAGGAAAAAGAGTTGCGGCAGGGACGGAATTATTGGATAAAATAAGCAGCAAACTTAAATACTAGAAATGCAACTTTAAAATGGATGGGAAGATATGATGGTCACTCTTTCGTTTATATTGGTTTCCACAGGCTTGTTTGTGCTGACTCTTCTCTTTGATTTATTTGTTTTTAAAAGTACAGTCACTGAAGCAATTCTGAATATTTTTTATGCCGAAATCGCTGCAGGAAGGGTCATTGCATTGTTTGTTTTTTTCCTCGGCATGGGTTCCAGCCTGTTTATCGACATAAGGCTTTATAAAAATAAAAAAGCTGAAAAAGCACAGTCGAAGGGAAGTGGGAGCTGATGTTAAAAGAAAGTATATCGCTCAGCCAGCTGATGACGCTGGTCATCAATTTCCTGCTCGGCAGTGCGATTATCATTGGTGTCGGCAAAGGCGCAGAGCAGGATGCCTGGATAGCCATGGTCATTTCTACAGGCTTTGGAATGGGAATTGTCTACTTTTACTGGTTCCTGATCAGCCGACTTCCCGGAAAAAACCTTTATGAAATCATGGAGCACTGCTTTAAGCGCTATCTTGTCATTCCAATGGCATTACTATATGTCATTTATTTTCTCTACATATCCAGCAGGGTGGTGAGGGATTTTGGCGAGCTGATCGCGTCTGCCATTCTTCCCAATACGCCAATTGAAATGATATCCCTTACCATCGCTTTGACGATGGGCTATATCCTTTACCTTGGCATTGAAGTGCTTGGGCGGACATCTGAAATTTTCTCTCCTTATGTGGTGCTGTTTGTGCTATTGCTGACGATTTTCCTGCTGGCAAGCGGAAACCTGGAATTCAGCCGGATCGAGCCGGTCCTTGGCGAGGGCATCATGCCTGTGGCCAAAGCTGTTTTTCCTTCGCTGTTTGTATTTCCATTCGGCGAGCTTATCGCCTTTACGGTCATCCTCGGAAAAGTCACCAGCTTCAAATATGTCAAAAGAGTCTCATTAATGGGAACAGCGATTGCCGGGCTGCTGCTGACCCATGCGACCATTCTGATGGTCATGACGCTCGGTTCGGATGCGATGGTCCGATCCAATTTTCCGATGCTCAGTGCGGCAAGGCAGGTTTCCATCGGCAATTTTATTGAGCGGATCGATGCCCTCGTCGTTTTCATTATGATGCTCGGCATCCTGATAAAAGGCTCGGTCTTTCTTTTTGGCGCGCTGAAAGGGCTGGAATACGTTTTCCGGCTGCCCTATCGATACTTTGCCCTTCCTATGTCAGCGGTCGTGTCCCTGTTTTCTGTACTGATTTCGGTCAATTTTGCCGACCATCTGGAGGAAGGGCTTGTTGTAGTCCCTTATTTTGTTCATTTGCCGATGCAATTCGGCATTCCATCTGTCCTCCTGGCTGTCTTGCTGTGGAAAAACCGAAGCCGGAAGAGTTCCGGGAAAAATGGGGTGAAATGTTGAAACGCATTAAAACACTCAGCCGCATAAAAAGAGTCGAAAAAGAGAGGGAGGAAAAGACTGAAAAGGAAACTGGCGATAAGAGCCTTGACAGCTATGAGCTAGAAGAACTTAAAGAGGAATTATCCTGCCGTTTCGGGGCTTCAGCCGATCTGAAAATTGAAGAACTCAAGGCCGGAGCGGCTGATGCCCTTCTTTTTTATTTGGAAACCATGATCGACAGCAATGTGCTTAAGGAAATCATTCATTCAATTGCCAAAGAGCCAGGACCTGATTCAAAGGTAAAAACCATTGATGATGTCAAGGGCTACGGCAAAGAGCATTTCGGAGGATCAGGCTATAAGCTTGCAGAGACAGTCTCGCAAATGACTGACTTTATGCTTTCGGGAAGCATTATCCTTGCTTTTAAAGGTGTACCCCGGGCCATTTCCATTCCTGTTCCCACCACGGAAAGCCGGTCGATAGCTGAACCAAGCACTCAGACCGTCGTCAGGGGGCCTAAGGATGGATTTGTAGAAACTTTATCGGTAAACGTCAGTCTGATCCGCAGGAGGATCAAGAATCCCAGGCTTCAATTTGAGGAATTTACTATCGGAAATGACACGCGCACAACGGTCTTTATCAGTTATATGAAGGATATTGCCGACAGCGGGATTGTCGAGGAGGTCCGCAAACGGCTGAAAAAGATTGATACGGGCGCGATTTTAGAAACAGGGAATATTGAAGAACTGATTGCAGATAAAACGGCCACTCTATTTCCGTTGGCCCTCAACACCGAGAGGCCAGATGCAGTAGCGGCCAATCTGCTGGAGGGAAAGGTGGCCATCCTTTGTGACGGAACGCCATTTGTGCTGCTCGTGCCTGCGGTGCTGGTCGACTTTTTTTCCGTCTCAGAAGACTATTACCAAAACTTCCTGATGGGCACATTCATCCGTTTTATCCGCTATATTTCGTTTATGATTGCACTTATCACGCCTTCCCTGTATGTCGGCATTCTTACCTTTCATCATGAACTGCTTCCGACCACGCTGCTTTTGAGTGTAATCGCGCAGCGGGAAGGGGTGCCGTTCCCGGCTGTGATTGAAGTTCTGCTGATGGAAATCACCTTTGAAATCCTGCGTGAGGCAGGCGTCAGAATGCCGCGCGCTGTCGGGCAGACGGTATCGATCGTCGGAGCGCTCGTCATCGGGCAGGCTGCAGCCGAGGCGGGGATCATATCCAATATTATGGTCATTATCGTTGCCATCACAGCCATTGCCAATTTTGTTTCACCCACATACAGCTTCGCCAATGCCTCGAGGCTGCTGAGATTCCTGCTGATCATCACAGCCGCTTTCCTTGGCCTGTATGGAGTCCTGATTGTGCTTGTTCTGATGGTGGCTCACTTAAGCGCTCTCCGTTCCTTTGGAGTTCCTTATCTGGCCCCAGTAGCCCCGTTTATCATTGAAAGCCAGAAGGATGTGTTCTTCCGCTTTCCTTTCTGGAGCATGAATAAAAGGCCAAGCTATTTGAAGCCGCAAAAAGAAGAGAAGCAGCCTAAGACCGGCTCCCCTTCTCCGCCTCCGATGAATGGGGGTAATGGGAATTGAAAAAGATCATAGCTGTTATGGCTTTGTGCTGCCTGCTGACTGGATGCTGGGACCAAAAGGAGCTGGCAGAGGTTACCGTAATTACCGGTATGGCTGTGGACAAGGGGAAAGATGAAAAATACTACCTGTCTGTAGAAGGCATTAATGCTGCGGAGCTGAATAACCGGACTGCCGGCGGTAATGCACCTTCGATTGTGTATGGGAAGGAAGGGAATTCCCTGTCCGAATTGACGAACCAAATGAGTGAGGGCATTTCGCGAAACCTGGTTTATTCGCATATGAGGACTTTGATCATCAGTGAAGAAGTGGCGGAGGACGGGATGCTGGAGTTTCTGGATTACCTGGAGCGCAATAGGGAGATGCGGGATGATTTTAATATCGTAATTTCAAGGGGAGTAAGGGCCGAAGAAGTGCTGAAGGTGACGTACCAGTTCCAAAAGTCCACTTCCCTTAAGCTCCATACACAGCTGGACACGATGGAAGAAACCTGGGGAGGCGACCCCGGCGTGAGGCTGAATGATGTGATCAGCGCCTGGACGTCCCCTGGCCGGCAGCCGGTCATGGCTGCTGTTGCCATTAAGGGGGATCCGGAAAAGGGATCGAGTGTAGAGAATATGAAGAAAGTAACACCGGATGCGCTGGTTGTGCTGGATTCGCTTGCAATTTTTGAAGGCGGCAGGCTGGATGGTTTTCTAAGTCTTGAGGATGCTCGGAATTACCTCTGGACACAGGACAAGATTAAGAGTACAAGCCTAACAATAAGCTGCGGGGAAAACCGCTACATCGACATCAGAATCTATAATACAACAACAAAGACAAAAGCAAGGATTGAGGACGGCAAGGCGAAAGTTAAGATCGACATAAGAGGGGAGAGTTATTTGGAGGGCACCCAATGCGCTGATTCAGTCGACTCTGTATCAACTTATGAAGATTATGAGGAGAAGACAGAGAACCACATTGAAAAAATCGTTGCAGATACTATCAGAAGAGTGCAAAAAGAAGACAAAGCAGATATCTTCGGATTCGGTGATGTGGTCAGAAGAAAAGATTATAAACACTTCCACGAGATAGAAGCCGATTGGGACCAATACTTTTCTGAGGCGGATGTCGAGGTGACCGCTCTCATTAAAATGAGAAGGACGGGGATCAGAACCAAATCATTCTTATCAGAGACCAACTAGCTGATGTTTACAGGATGCGCCTGCGGGTAAAATCACTCTATAGGCTCGCCTGAAAAGCTTGTCTATTTATCTTAGCTAATTAAGGAGGCAAAAGATAATGGCAGAAGAACAGAAGCATATAGTAGGCGTTTATGATACACAAAGTGAAGCCATTGAAGCTGTAGAGGAATTAAGGGCCCAAGGCTATGACACAAAGGATATTTCAGTGGTAGGGAAAAATGATGATGACGTGGAAGCAGTAACAGAGCAGACAGGGACGAAGGCGGAAGAAGGCCTTGCTGCCGGAGCTGCTGCCGGAGGTACGCTCGGCGGACTTGCAGGACTGCTGGCAGGAGCCGGAGCCCTTGCCATCCCGGGCATCGGTCCGGTGCTCGCCGCAGGACCCCTTGCAGGAGCGCTCACAGGGGCAGCTGCCGGAGCCGGACTTGGAGGGCTTACAGGAGCCCTCGTCGGTATGGGGATTCCGGAAGATGATGCCGAGCATTACAGCGGCCAAATCAAGGAAGGCAAAATACTGGTGTTTGTTGACGGCAGATCGGACAAGCTGCGTGAGCAGAAAATGAATCCTGGTGAAGCTGGCATGCCGGACAATGAACCAGTTATGCCGGTCGACAACGTCTATGTTCCCCCTCAAGGGACAAGGTCGCCTGTCTCAGATGACCCGGAAATTGTAAAAGACAGAATGAAGGTCGACAACAATAAAATGTATTAAAGAAAGGGCACCCGCTGCAAAGGGTGCCTTTTTCCTTATGTTGAAAAACGGAGCGGCCAGTAGTATAACTAAGAAAAAAGGGGGATCTATATGCAGAATCAGCTATGGAATGGAGAAGTGTCCATTGCTCCCCTTGAGGCGAGGGAACTCCTGTTGAGCCAGTTTCCCGAATTGGCGCCTGCTGAGGTGGAGCACTTTGGAGAAGGCTTTGATAACAGAGTGTTTTTAGTCAATGATGAATATGTATTCCGCTTTCCGCGGAAAGCGGCAGCAGAAGAGCTGTTGAAGACAGAAAGCCGGATACTGCCTGAGCTCCGAATTGCTGCCGGAGTCGATTATCCTGTGCCGGTATTTAGCGGAAAACCTGATAAAGGCTATCCGTGGTTTTTTTCCGGATACAGAAAAATCAGCGGATCAGCTCCAGCCGGGCCGGGCGGGACGAAGTCGGCCATCAGGCTGGCTGAATTCCTGAAACAGCACCACTCTTTTCCCGTTAAAAGAGCTAAGGAACTTGGCGTCCCGTTTGATACATACAACAGGCTTGATATGGAAACAAGGCTCGTGAAGATGGAAGAGTACGCAGAAAAAGGGAAAGCGGCTGGAATCCTTAAGGAGGAAGAAAGCCTTTTTTCTTATATCAAAAAAGCCATACCCATAAAAGTGGAATGTGATCCAGTTCTTGTGCACGGCGATCTGCATATAAGAAATATCCTGGCCGATCCTGAAGGGGAAATCAGCGGAATCATTGACTGGGGCGATGTTCATCTCGGCAATCCGAGCATTGACCTTTCCATTGCGTACAGCTATCTCCGGCCGGATGCCAGGGAAGAGTTTTTTGGGGCATATGGAGAACCTGGGCCCGAAGCAAGGGATCTCGCAAGATTCAAAGGCATCTATACAGCCTTGCTGCTTGCGGTATATGCCCATGACCGCGGGGATGCAGTTCTAGTTGGCGCTGCAAGTGACAGCCTGGCCCTGGCGCTGGCTGACTGAACCGGTACATGAAGATCCCCTTTTCATTTCATACTAGTTATATGAAAGGGGGCCATCTTATGCCCGAGCTTCCTGAAATGGAAACCTACCGCCAGCTGCTGGGCCGTCAGCTGACGGGGCTTATGATCACAGAGGCCGAAATCAACAGAGAAAAATCTATCAATGTTCCGCCGGCAGAATTTACCAGGCAGGTGCAGAACAGCACAATCACAAGCATCGATAGGCGCGCAAAGCATCTGATCTTCCGGCTCAGCTCCGGAAAAAATCTTCTCCTCCATCTGATGCTTGGAGGATGGATGTATCTTGGCAATGACGAAGATAATCCTGACAGGACAAAGCAGGTGATCCTGTCATTTGGCAGCCGGAAGCTGTACTTCATCGGCCTGCGGCTCGGCTACCTGCATCTGCTTTCTGCTGAGGAGCTCGAGAAAGATTTTGAAGAACTTGGACCCGAGCCTCTGGATCCTGGATTTACGGCAGCCTCATTTGCCCAGTTATTGGAGAAAAAGCGCGGAATGCTCAAGACATCGCTTGTGAATCAGCATTTCATTGCAGGAATCGGCAACTGCTATTCAGATGAAATCTGCCACCAGGCCGGGCTTTTGCCGATGAGGAAAATCGAGGAGCTCAGCGAAATGGAGAAGAGCAGACTGTATTCGGCAATAAAAACAGTGTTTGCAAACGCAATCCAGAGCGGAGGCTATATGGATGAGCCGCTTTTTAAAGGCGATCTGATAACCGGCGGTTATAATGAACGCTGCATGGTATATGACAGAAAAGGGGAAAGCTGCCTCCGCTGCGGCTCACAGATCGTAAAGGAAGAAATTTCATCACGGAAAACCTTTTATTGTCCAGGCTGCCAGTCGTGAATTCTTTTTTATATGCGTAAAAATAGCCCAGGGAGGAGGTCCTTGGGCTTTTTATGTTTTTACATGAATTGGCGGCCCGATTTTTAAGGCAGGCTGGCGTTTTCTAATTGATGAGCCGGTTAATTTACCAGCTTAAAGATTTTTTCGATCAATTCGCGGAATAATCTACCGAATTTCCTTCTTTTTTAATCAAATGAAAAGATAATCTACCAAGTCCAGCTTACAGCCTATTTCGCCGCCCTGAAGACCTGCATCATCCAGCTCGGCGCTGGACCATATGTCGAGCTGCCCCTTTATTTGATTTCCTCACTAGTTTCCTCCGGCGCCGGGTCGACCGTAACAGAATCATGGGTGTGCATGGCGGCACGCAGATAATGGATGAACATGCCGCCAACTAGCCCCAGGCAAAGGATAAAGCCGGCAGTAATGATCCATGAAAGAAGCATATGTCCTCCCCCTTTCTTATAGTTGTCCTCACTGAACTATATGCAGGGGCATGAAAGATATTGCCTATCGGCCATAAGCTGCTTCAGAATCTGACAGGCTTCTCCTGAATACATATTTATGAAGAATAGAAATAAGGGGGCGGGCTGCATGCAGCTGGTGAAAAGCGAAATTGAACGGTTAAAGCAGCAGCTTTTAAGTGAGCAGACACCGGACGGTTCCTGGAATCATCCTTTTGATACAGGGTGCATGACCGATATTTATATGATTGTCCTTTTGCGGATGCTTGAGGAAGAGGATGAGGAAGAGCTGATCAAAGAGCTGGCAAAGGGAATCCTGAGCCGGCAGGGAAAGGACGGGGCATGGCGGCTTTTCCATGACCATTATGAAGGGAGCCTTTCACTAACGATTGAGGCCTATTACGCGCTCCTCTACTCAGGGTATTATGAGAAAAATCATCCTGCTCTGGTGAAGGCAAGAAGGGTTATTACAAAAGGAGGGGGCCTGAAGAAGGCAGGAATGTATACGAAAATCATGCTTGCCTTGACAGGGCAGTATCCATGGCCCATTCTTTTTCCGGTCCCGATGGAAGTGATCCTCCTGCCGAGAAGCTTTCCGCTCAATATGTATGATATTTCGGTCTTTGGCCGCTCCAATCTGATTCCGGTCATTCTTCTGGGCAATAAAAAATTCAGCAGAAAGACGGCCTTGAGCCCGGATCTTGGCGATTTATCCGTCAGGGATGATGATGATCCATGGCCGGAGCTGAGGAGTGCAGAATGGAGGAGCTTAACTTCTTTTCTTGCCGCCGGGGTTAAGGCGCTTGTGGGCATTCCGCGTCAGATCCGGGCATGGTCGATAGAAAAAGCGAGGGAATATATGCAGTCGCATACAGAGCCGGACGGGACGCTTTATAATTATTTCAGCAGCACATTTTATATGATTTTTGCTCTGCTGGCATTGGGAGGCGGCCCGGAGGAACCCGCGATCAGAAATGCTGTTGCCGGCTTGAAGCGGATGACTGTAAAAGCCGACGGCCGTACGCATATTCAATATACAACGGCTGCTGTCTGGAATACAGCACTGATCAGCCATGCCCTTCAGGAAGCAGGCGTCCCTCCGAAAGAGAATGCCATCCAAAAAGCCAACCAGTATCTGGCGGGCCAGCAGCATCGCCGGTTTGGGGACTGGATTGTCCATAATACAAAGGCAGAGCCGGGCGGCTGGGGATTTTCGCGTTTCAATACAATCAATCCTGATGTGGATGACACAACCGCCGCCCTGAGAAGCCTTTACCAGCCTGCCCGGGAAAAGCCGCATTATGATGATATATGGAAAAAGGGTCTTCTTTGGACACTGTCTATGCAGAACAGGGACGGGGGCTGGCCTGCGTTTGAAAGGAATGTCGATAAGAAGCTGCTGCATCTCCTTCCCATCCAGGGAGCAGAGTTTATCCTGACCGATCCCTCAACTGCCGACCTGACGGGGAGGACTCTTGAATTCCTTGGCAAGGCCGGCTATTCGGATGCTTCTCTTCCGCCTATCAAAAAAGCGGTCAAGTGGCTCAAAAAGCATCAGGAACCGAATGGATCCTGGTATGGCCGCTGGGGAATCTGCTATATATACGGAACCTGGGCGGCAGTAACCGGAATGGCGGCTGTTGGTGTCACATTAGAGGATAAAAGCATGAAAAAAGGGATCGACTGGCTTTTGTCCATCCAGAATGAAGATGGCGGCTGGGGAGAATCCTGCCGGAGCGATATGGAGAAAAAGTATATCCCGCTGAAGGAAAGCACCCTCACCCAGACCGCATGGGCCGTTGATGCCCTTGCTGCTGCCGGCATGGCGGATAGCACGCCAGCAAGGAAAGGGGCTGCCTTCCTGGTGAGGGAAGGCAAGCGCAAGGATTGGACTGCCGATTATCCAATGGGTCAGGGGATGGCCAATTTCTTTTATATTCATTACCACAGCTACCGCTGTATATGGCCGCTCCTGGCCTTGAGCCATTATATAGAAAAAAGTGAAGCCCCGGACTGAAATCCGGGGCTTTATCTATTCAACCTTCCATTGGCAATCATCAGTAGAATCAACCTTCTTGTCTCTGATAATCCGGTAAAAGGCTTTGCCGTCACTTGGATTGCCGTCAGGGAAATCCATCGGGAATAGAGCGAAGAACACAAAATAAAAAGAGAAATAGATAAATTGGTACCAAAGCAAAGATGCTTCAAGTACGCCTGAGCCGATCAGGTAGTTGATAAGAAAGATACTGATCATGTTGAAGAGTGTGCCGCCAAGATATATAAAAGAGAGGCTGATTTTATTTTCGTACTTCAGGCTTTGGAACTCACAGCCGCTATACCAGAAGTAGAACCGCTTTATCTCAAAGTATTTAAAAGAAAATAAACTTTTACCGCAGCCGATAATGACTTTAAGGCCCTTCCCTCCAAAGATTCCGGCGAAAAAAACATGTCCGGCCACATGGATGAGTGTCACGATAGGAAAAACAATAAAAAATGCCTGCATAAACTTTACAAAATCATCGAAGCCAAACACATTGGTGTCCTCCTGATTGTCTCAATTGTAATTCCTCCTTTATCTACCCTTCCTGCCAGCACAATAACAGGTTTTCCCCTTCCAATATTTACGCCTTCCGCAAAGTCTGACCAGCTCCTAAGCCCCAGGTCCTATATGAAAATAAAGCTCAGGCTCGTTATAGGATTTTGGCTGGAAAGGTAAGATGGAAACATGAAAGGAGGAAACGTACATGAAAAAATTTGGCTTACTTTTAGCAGGGGGAATCGCAGGGCTGGTGCTTCTATCCAATTTGGGGCCGATGATCGGCCTGGCCATCTCATTGCTGATTCTATACTTCGTATTCAAGCAGTTCCTGAAGGCTGATTCAACAGGGGCAAAAATCGGCTGGGGCATTGTCGGGGTGTTCGCCCTCACGGCAGCTGCCTCCAATATTCCGGCTATCCTCGGAATTGCCGCTGCTTACATCCTTTATGTGATCTATAAAAAGTGGAATGACAAGAAAACATTTGTCAAAGAAGACCAGGATCCATTCACTAACTTTGAAAAAGAATGGTCAAAAATCAATCAATATTAATCTGAAAACGAAAGGGAGATTATTATGGCAAACTTATTTACCAGACTGAAAAATACCATCATGGCAGATCTGCACGAGGCAATGGACCAGAAAGAGCAGAAGAATCCGGTATCACTTCTTAACCAGTACCTGCGCCAATGCGAGCAGGAAACAGAGAAAGTCCGCAAGCTCCTTGAGCGCCAGTATTCTCTGAAAGAGGAATTTGCAAAAGAATATAAGGGAGCGGCTGAATTGGCTGAAAAGCGCAAGCGCCAGGCAGAAGTTGCTTCAGAGGCAGGGGAGACAGAATTATCCCAATTTGCAGTCCAGGAACAGCTTCAATATGAAGAGCGGGCTGTAAGGCTGAAGCAGGCCCTCGAGCAGGCTTCCCAGCAGCTGGTTGAGCTGGAAAGAAAATATGAAGATATGAAGCATAAGCTGAAGGATATGCATATCCGCCGCCTTGAGCTCATGGGAAGGGAAAATGTGACCAGGGCCAACCGCAAGATGGACCAGGTGATTGACAGCAGCTCCCAATCAGGCAAAGCTGAATCAAGGTTTGAAAATATCGAGTCATATCTTGACCGGCTTGAGCAGAAGGTGAACGATGCCTACTATCAGAGCACAATCGATTCAAAAATCGCCCAGCTTGAAAAAGATATGAAAAAGAAAGAAACTCATTCTATTTCATAAAACAAACTGGTATTCTAAAGAGGCGTAGAGTTCCTGCGCCTTTTTTCGCCATTATGCTGAAACAGCTTACAATAGAGAATCGCGTACATCATGCGCCAGTCATCATGAAGGGAGGAAATGATCAATGCTTAAAAAAATCAAAAGCGAATATATCAGCTGGATTCTATTGCTTGGTGCCCTTGTCCTTTTTCTGGAGGTATCTTTTTTTAATCACGGGCTGATTTTCTCCCTTCTGGTTTCGATTGGAATGGTGTATTTCGGAAGGAAACGCCTTCCCCACAGCTCCGGAAAAATCCTCTTCTGGGCAGGACTTGCCTTCTTTGTCATCAGTGTCTTCAATATGATGACCTTCAAATTTTTCCTGCTGGCCATCCTGATCCATTTTGTCATCCAATATGCGCAGTCCAAACGGGACGCCGACCGTATCAGGCCGGTCATCAAGGAAGCAGATCCTTTTGATTCAAAGCCGAGTGAAGAGATCATCAAAGGGCGCCCGCTTTTTGAAAACATTCTGTTCGGGCGGCAGAAAACGCCTGAGCATGTATATGAATGGAGCGACATCAATATCCAGGCCGGCATCGGCGATACGATCATCGATTTGAGCTATACGGTGCTCCCAAAAGGGGAGACGGTCATATTCATCCGCAATTTTATCGGTAATATACAGATCCTTGTTCCGTATGATCTCGAAGTGAATGTGTATCATTCTGTGATTGCCGGATCTGCCGGTATTTTTGATAAACGAGAGCCGCAGATGTTCAATCAGACACTGCAGTTCAAAACACCAGGCTATGAAGAAGCAGAGCAGAAGATTAAGATCTTTACTTCGCTCCTTGTTGGGGATATCGAGGTGAAGCGTGTATGAAGACAATCCAGCGGCAGATTGCGTTAGGACTGTCGGTTGCTCTCCTTGTGTCCATCTTTCTTGGCGTTTCCTATTTTACCGTCTTTCCGCTGGCCGATTGGAGCGGGCTTTGGGAACGGGAGATCATGGATATTCCCTTTCTCCTGTTTGCAGCAAGCATCTGTGCGGCAATCGGCATTCTCTCTGGGCTTGTATCCGGCATCTACAGGAAAAAACAGCTCCAGACGGTTGACGACTGGCTTTACCAGCTGGAGGAAGGCAGGGCCATCAGCCTTCATGATGATAACACCCCTTCAGAGCTTCAGCCCCTATGGATGAGGGTAGGCAAAATCCAGCGGCAGATTTCGGAGCAGGCAAAGATTTCGCAGAAGCTTGCGACAGAAAAGGCAGAGGATCTGGAAAGCCGGATCCAGGAAATCATTTCCCAGGAGCGCAACCGGCTGGCGCGCGAGCTTCATGACTCTGTGAGCCAGCAGCTGTTCGCGGCCTCCATGCTGATGTCTGCCATCAATGAAACACGGATCCAGGAAGACAGGGAAACCAAGCAGCTGAAGATGGTCGAAGCGATGATCCATCAATCCCAGCTTGAGATGCGCGCCCTGCTCCTCCACTTGCGTCCGGCCGCCCTGAAGGGAAAAACACTGCAGGAGGGCATAGAAGAGCTGCTGCTTGAGCTCTCCCAGAAAGTCACCATGAAAATCCAGTGGAAGGTTGAAGAGTTTTTGATGGATAAAGGAGTCGAGGACCATCTGTTCCGGATCCTCCAGGAATCTGTCTCCAATACGCTGCGCCATGCCAAGTCGACCCAGCTTGAAGTGCTGCTGATCCAGCGGGACGGGCTGATCATCATGCGGATTGCCGATGACGGGATCGGATTTGACGTCGAGGAAACAAAGGCAGGCTCATATGGCATGCAGAATATGTATGAGCGTGCAGTGGAGATCGGCGGCTCCCTGAAAATCATCAGCCTCAAGAATAAAGGAACGCGCCTTGAAGTGAAGGTGCCAATGATGAAGAGTGAGGGTGAAGAGAATGATTAAAGTATTATTTGTGGATGATCATGAAATGGTTAGGATCGGTGTATCTTCCTATCTTTCCGCCCAGCCGGATATCGAGGTGATCGGGGAAGCGGATAACGGCCGGACGGCGATTGATCTGGCCCTTGAGCTCCGGCCGGATATTATCCTGATGGACCTGGTGATGAAGGAAATGGACGGGATCGAGGCAACACGGGGAATCATTGAAGCATGGCCGGAAGCAAAGGTGATTATCGTGACAAGCTTCCTGGATGATGAAAAGGTCTATCCGGCACTTGAAGCAGGCGCATCCAGCTATATGCTGAAAACCTCGAAGGCAAGCGAGATTGCCGATGCGGTCCGAGCAACTTTCCATGGCCAATCCGTGCTCGAGCCTGAGGTCACAGGAAAAATGATGGTGAAAATGCGGCAGAAGCAGACTGTGCTTCCCCATGAAGAGCTCACGAGCAGGGAAATGGAAATCCTGCTGCTGATGACAGAAGGGAAGACGAACCAGGAAATTGCGGATGAGCTTTTTATTGCCTTAAAGACAGTGAAGACGCATGTCAGCAATATCCTCAGCAAGCTTCAGGTCCAGGACCGGACACAGGCTGTGATTTATGCGTTTAAGCATTCGCTGGCGAACTAATTGGAGGTTTGTTCTGCCTGGCTAGGTTTTAATGCTGAAAAAGGTAATGAAAGCCCGCTGATTGCAGTGGAAGGCACGCAGACTCCTGCGGGATTGCAGCGGCAGAGCTGAGACCCCGCAGGAGGTACGACGAGGAGGCTCAGCGCCGCCCCGCGGAAAGCGAAGTGCCTGGAACGGAAATCAGCGGCCCCATATGAAAGCCAAACAAAACTCCTGCCCACCACCGGGCAGGAGTTTTCATCAATCCCTCTTAAAAGGAATGACTGCAAAAACCAAGATAACCGCTGCCAATCCCAGCGCTATATAAGATACAGCAGCATGATCACCCCAGTTTCTGACGGCGATGCCGATGAAGGCCCAGACAAAGACGAGCGGGTATATGCGGTCGCTGTTTTTGATCCGGAATATGATGGCTAGGGCTGAAGCCACGCAGAGCATGATGATTGTCCAGGCGGCATCCGGCAGGCCGAAGCCGTTCCAGCCGATATACTCGAGATAATAGCTGATATTCGCAATCACTGCGACGCTGACCCAGCCGAGATAAACGGAGAAGGGCAGCCTGTCGAAGAAGGATGGGCTGGCAGCCTGCAGACGGACATAAAGAAAGATCAAAGCCAGCAGAAGTCCGATCAGCAGCAGGACTGATACAAGGAAGAATTCATAATGCCAGGCAAAAATCCACGCGCTGTTCAGCAGGCAGCTGAGGATAAAGAACAAGCTGGTATTCTCATAAAGCGGAAGGTTCCGCCGGTCCTTTGGAAATTCCCTCAGTACCCAGATCCCCAGCAGTATATAAATAAGTCCCCATATTGAAAATACATAGCCGGCAGGGGTGAACAGCACATCGAGCCGGTCCGAGATTTCCCCGGTGGTCTGCCCATTCAAGGGAAGCGCATTTGCCAGTATATTAACGCCCACAACAAGTAAAAAGAAAATAACATGCAGGATGGTACGAAGCATCAATATTTCTCCTCTCTCTATAGATTGAGCATGGTGGCAGGCACCAGCTGCCTATTTACCTTATTCCTCACAGAGGGAGAAGATAACCACTGGAGAGAGCGCTGATCTATGCAAAAGAAAGAAAAAGCCCTCAATATCATGCTCCAGCCGGGTGTGGCCGGTCAGCTACTGCTGCACAAGGGAATGTATACCCCTAATAATCAGGCTTGCAAAATGATTCTGACAACGGTAGAATATAGCTAACTATATCAAAGGGAGGTGGAGAAGAGATGAATAACGCTGTTTTGCTGCGCGGAGACTGGATGTCATACCTGTCGATCTGCCGTGCAATTTTTCATGAAGCTGCTGTTAACGGGACAAGTCTGTCCATTTTCAGCAGCTTCATATGGAAAACAAAACGGTGAGAAACATCTCTGATCCGCTTATTTATGAACGGGCAAAAGGGGAGCTTCTTATGGATGCTCCCCTTTTTTTTGGCTTTGTCCTGCTATCAGGACGGGTCTGTCATAAAAGCAGGGCCATGGGTGAATTTTTCCCATGGCTTTTTATTATGCAAAAAAATAACTGAAATTTGGAGGAAATGAAAAATGATCGCATGCAGCGGAAATGATATAGCAAGAATGTACGCAGGCACAACAATCTTTGAGGAAGTGGCTTTTGAAATTCATGAAGGGGACCGCGTCGGCCTTGTAGGAAGGAATGGCAGCGGCAAGACAACTTTATTCAAACTGCTGGCCGGCATCGAAACACCTGATAAAGGCCAGGTCCATTGGAAAAAAGGCACGAGGATTGGCTATCTCTCGCAGATCCCTGAATATCCTGAGCATTTTTCAGGCAGGGATGTACTCCTTCAGGCATTCAAGGAACTGACAATGGTTGAGAGGAAGATGAAAGAGTGCGAGCAGGCAATGGCCGAGGAAAAAGATGCTAGCAGGCTGGAGCGGTATATCGCAGAGTATGGCGTGCTTCAGGAGCAATTTGCCCACGGCGGCGGCTATGAAATGGAGGCAAGTCTGGCCAGGGTGGCATCAGGCCTGAAGATTGAGGATTTACTGAACAAAAGCTTTTCGTCCTTGAGCGGCGGGGAAAAAACAAAAGTCTCACTTGGCTTCACCCTGCTGCAAAATCCTGATTTCCTCCTGCTCGATGAGCCGACTAATCATCTGGATATCGATGCGGTAGAGTGGCTGGGGGTATTTTTAAAAGAATACGATGGAACGGTGATTGTTGTATCCCACGACCGCTATTTTCTGGATGAAATCGCCAACAGGATTTTTGACCTTGAAGATGGGGAGCTCACTTCTTATCAGACCGGCTACAGCGGATTTGTAAAAGAAAAAGAAGAAAGGCTTTTGAGGGAATTCCAGCAGTACGAAGAGCAGCAGAAGAAAATCAAGAAAATGAAGGAAGCCATCAAACGCCTGCGTGAATGGGCCAATCAGGCCAACCCGCCGAATGAAGGGCTACACAAAAGGGCGAGAAGCATGGAAAGAGCGCTTGAACGGATGGAAAAGCTCGACCGTCCCATCCTGAACCGGAAGAAAATGAATATGGAACTTGATTCTGCCCAGCGGAGCGGCAAGGATGTAGTGGTGGTGAAAGGGGCTTCCAAGCATTTTGGCAGTCAGACGCTTTTTGAAGATGCCCATCTCCATATCCAGTTTCAGGAAAGGACAGCGATTGTCGGCAGCAACGGCAGCGGCAAGTCGACACTCTTAAAAATGATCCTCGGCGAGGTGCCGGCAGATGCAGGGGAGGTGCGGATTGGGAGCAATGTGAAAATAGGCTATCTTTCGCAGCATATCCAGCCTGGCTCGGAAGATGAAACCGTCCTTGAAGCATTCCGGAATGAGGTTTCTGTGGCAGAAGGGGAGGCGCGTAATATCCTGGCAGGCTTCCTGTTCTACGGCCATGCGGTCTTCCGCAAGGTGTCCAAATTGAGCGGCGGTGAAAAAATGCGCCTGCGGCTCGCCCAGCTGATGTACCAGGATATCAACTTTCTGATTCTGGATGAACCGACAAACCATCTCGACATTGAATCCCGGGAGGTGCTGGAGGAGGCGCTGCAGGACTATAAAGGGACCATTCTCGCAGTCTCGCATGACCGCTATTTCCTGAATAAGCTGTTCACCAGGATCAGCTGGATTGAAAACCGGCAGCTGCTTACCTTTGCTGGCAGCTATGATTGGGCTAAGGGGAAGAAGGCAGAAAAAAAGCAGGCGTCCTTTACAAAAGAAAAGCTTGCGAAAAAGAAGCCGGCAGTGCATCGTGCAGTCCAAAAGGTGAGCAGTGAGAATCCTGAGCAGACCGAAAAAGACATTATGCTGATAGAAGCGGAAATCTCTGCACTGGACGGCAGACTGGAGGCTGAAAAGGATTTGTCTGCCCTGCAAAATATGTTCAGGGAGAAAGAAGAGCTGGAACAAAGAAGAGAAGAATTGTATAGGAAGCTGGAAGAATGCCTTTCATAACAGACAGAAGCCGGATGAGGATCCGGCTTCTTCATTTTGGATCTATTAGAATATCTTCTTTTTATCACGCTCATCCTTCAGGATCTCCACCGCTTCACGGAAGCGCATGCTGTGGACGATTTCCCTTTCCCTCAGGAAGCGGAGGCTGTCATTCAGATCAGGGTCGTCAGAAATGTCGATCAGCCATTGATAGGTTGCCCGCGCTTTTTCCTCTGCCGCGATATCCTCGTACAGGTCGGCAATCGGGTCCCCTTTCGCCTGTATGTAGGAGGCGGTCCATGGGACACCGGCGGCATTATGATAAAACAGTGCACTGTCGTGATTAACATAATGCTCGCCAAGACCCGCTTCCTTCAGCTGTTCAGGGGTGGCGTCCTTGGTCAGCTTGTAAATCATAGTAGCGATCATCTCAAGATGGGCGAATTCCTCTGTTCCGATGTCTGTGAGGAGTCCGATCACTTTTTCCGGGATGGTATAGCGCTGATTCAAGTAGCGGAGGGCAGCCGCCAGCTCGCCGTCTGCTCCGCCGTACTGCTCGATTAAGTACTTCGCCAATGTCGGATTGCATGTGCTTACTTTCACTGGATATTGCAGTTTTTTCTCATAAACCCACATGAAGGATCCTCCTTATACTTGCCAGGGCCAGGGTCCCTGGCTCCATTTCCAGGTGTCGCCGGGGTTGTTGCTGACCCCGAATTGCAGGAGCGGCCCGAATTCTTTTTCGTATCGCTTCTTCAGTTTTCGTGAATAGTCGGAGAACTGCTGGAACTGCTGCAGAGCCTGCCTGTCGCCGGGATGAGTATCGAGGTATAATGTCAGCTCCACAAGCACGAAATCGGCAGCCTGAATCTCATGCATCAGCTGGTAATAGTCACTGCCCATCTGTTTAGCCATGGCCATGGATTCCTTTCTTATAAGGATTATCATAATAATCATAGAGAGGCTTCCAGAGCGTTCCCCTCATCAGGGCTTCGTGGGGCGGGAATTGCTCAAGATTCGGCGGCTGAAAATGCATATATAATTGAGGCGGTGTACTGTAGTATTTGATTTTCAAAGGCGGGCAGGGATCATAAGGGCTGTGGTAGGGACTATAGGCTTTCATGGGGGTAAAATGCACTTCATTCTGATAGTTCAAGCCTTTAACCTCCTTCAGGATAAAACTCGTCATTTCATCTTATGCGGAAAATGGGAGGATATAACTGATGCGAACGGGAAGGCAGGCTCCTTCCTGTTAAAAAGCGGAATCACCAGCGTAATCCTGCATGAGGATAATAATTCATAGACTTGTCTCATATCTTTTAAAAGTATGGCTGCCGGCCAAAGATCGAGAGACAAGGAGAATCTGAACAATGAATTCGTTTTTAAAGGGAACACTCGTGTTGGTGATTGCCTCTTTTTTGGGGGAGTGCATAGAATTTCTGGTCAATATGGTGCTGGCACGGGAATTGGGCGAACAGGGGCTTGGGATGTATATGTCGATTCTTCCGACGATATTCCTTGTTATGCTGCTTGCCAGTTTTGAGCTGCCTATTTCCGTTTCTAAATTCGTCGCGGAAAAAGAAGAAAAATATCATCGGAGCATGCTGGGGCATGCCATCAGGCTGACCATCGTTTTTTCCTCGGTGCTATTTCTTGCCGCGATCGCCATTCTGCCTTTTGTCCCGGTTTTCCAGCACTTCTCTCCGCTGCTCAGATGGCTGGTCATCCTCCTGATCCCAATCATTTCTTTTTCATCGATTGCCCGCGGATTTTTTATGGGGAAGAACGAGATGGGTAAAATCGCCTACACCAGCCTGGTGCGGAAGCTGGTCCAGCTGCTGCTGCTTGTTTTTCTGTATCAGCTCTTTGACTTTAATACAGAAACAGCGATGCTGGTCGCCATCTGTACGTTCATCGGCAGTGAGATCGTCATTTTCCTGTATCTGCTTCATGTGTTTTTTATTCAGTATCATCAGCTGAAGGGACGTCCTTCGGAAAGCCTGAAGGGGGCGGCGGTGAGGAAGAATTTGATGGCTGTGTCCATACCGACAACTGCTTTGCGTGTATTCCATTCTTTTACACATGCCATACAGCCATTTTTGATAAAAGCTGCACTTGTGCAGGCCGGCCTCAGCCAGGAGATGGCACTCGGGCAATTTGGGATGCTGACGGGAATCGCCATGGCCATCGGCTTTTTTCCTGCTTTTATTGCCCATTCCTTTTTGATCATGCTGATTCCGGCAGTGTCCAAGGCCCAGGCACGCAGCGAAACGGGTGTGCTCATCGGGCTGCTGAAGCAGGTGATGCTGATTACGGCCATCTATGGCATTCCTGCAGCTGCTGCCATCTATTTCTTTGCGGAGCCGCTGACAGAAACATTTTTCCATTCCTCGGATGCCGCTGTATATCTGATGCTGCTGTGCCCTTATTTCCTGCTCCATTATTTTGTCATTCCCATGCAGGCTTATCTGATCGGACTCGGTCTGATGAAGGATGCTTTTATCCATACTGTCTGGTCCACGCTCGTTTCGTTTTCGATCATGTATTTCCTCGGCGGGAGGCTTGGGATGGACGGCATTATCATCGGCATGAATACAGGGATTATGCTGCTGACATTCATGCATTACCTGACCATATGCAAAAGAATCGGCATCACCTTCTGGACTCTTAAGGCTGACAGGCCGGGGATTCTCTAAAAGGATTTTCCAGCACAATGGAGAATTGATAGGTGGAAGGGAGAGAAGCTTATGGATCGAACGCTCAGAGGCCACCATTTATTATGTGTCCACGGTTTTCGCGGGATGGGCTACAGTCAGGGATTCGTTGAAAATATGGCAGAAATTGTGGAGGATATCCGCAATGACCGCAAGCAATTCCGGATAAAGGCAGTGGCTGATTTCGACCACGCCTGCCAGGCATGCCCGCATAAGGGAAAGGTGATTTGCGAGGCAAGCGAAGGGTCTAACACCCATGTGCTGTCCATGGATGCAAAGGTGATCGAGCATCTTGGCATAGAGGAAAACAGGGAATATGATAAGCATCTGCTGCTCAGCCTGACAGCTGCCAAGGTCCATCCGGATGACCTGGATTATTTATGTGAAGGCTGCTCATGGCTTCCCTATGGAGTATGCAAGGAGGGAATCTCCCGCTTGAGGGAAAAGTACAGGCATGAGTCAATGACATAATTTTTTTTTGAAAACTGTAGGGGAGGCATTCCTTTTATGCGTTTATTAAATGAAAACGCAAATGGGGAAAGGAGAAGAAAGCATGCTGCCCCAATATCATGAAAACACAAACGGCCACAGCCGTTTTGACCAGCTGATCAAGGAAAACGGACTATTTATCTATAAATATATTTATTCGCTGATTCGCCATAAAGAGCAGACAGAAGACCTTTATCAGGAGGTTCTGATATCTGCCTTCCTCGCTTTTCCGGCCTTCAAGGAAGAAGCTAAATTCAGGAGCTGGCTGTACAGGATTGCCATCAATAAGTGCAGAGACTTCTGGAGAAAAGAGAAAAAGGAAAAGAGATTCTGGGAAGAAGAAGCTTATAAATATCCCATGGAAGCAGAAAAAAGCCCGGAGCCCGAGGAGGAATTCCTCCATAAATCCGAACGTGAGGAAATGGTGGAAACGATAAGCTCACTGCCGGATATGTACCGGGATCCGCTTCTGCTATTCTACTATCATAACCGGACATTGATGGAAATCAGCGCTGAAGTGGATGCGCCGATGTCCACTGTCAAAACAAGAATGAAAAGAGGGAAAGAAAGGCTTAAAGCCAGGCTGGGCAGCGAGTAGATGTCAGCCCTCTTTTTTGACCTCTTTTCCTTCTGAATCGTCCCCGAAGGTTTTTTTGATGGTTTTTTCATCCCCGTAAACGACTATATCATCACCCTCCTGTATTTCAGTGGACAGGCATTCCTTCCGGATCGTAATTTCGCCTCTGCTGACATACAGGACAACCACATCATCCTTCTCGGGATCTATGATCTCACTCAGTTTTTTGCCGGCGAACGGAGAATCCTCCAGTACCGGATATTTTAAAATATAATCGTCTTCATTTGTCAAAAGGACATCTTTAATAGGCAGATCAGTAAAGTCGTAATGCTCTTCCACATCGTGTTTCAGCCAGTCAATGAATTTGTTTTTGACAGACGGCATTTTTAATATAAGGATAATCAAGAAAAGTGCGGCGGCAATATAACCGACTTCCTTTGTAAGGAAGTCGTCTGACAGAATGCTGCTTATGGTTGATATAATGACGGCAAGGGAGAACGCACCGAATAATATCAGGAAGGCGCAGATCTTCCTCCTCAATGGGTGCTCGAGGATCAGCTCAGATTCCCCGGTCGTGAACCCGGTCCCGGTCATCATGGATATAACCTGAAAGCGGGCGATCTGCTTATCAAGCCCTGTATAAATAAAGAGCAGGGCACTGATCTCAATGACCGCCAGAATGATTAAAATATAAATAAAAATAAACAGATAGGCCATAATATCCCCCTAATTTCCTCTGGACAAAAATAAGCCTGAAGGATAAAAATCGCTTCAGGCCTGCTCTTTCTCGTTGTAGTAATTTACAGCGTACATGGATCCTTCATCCACCATTTTATTATCCTGGACATCATATGGATCTGGATGCCCGCCTTTTTCAACAGGTACCACCCGGTGGTTCTTCGCTTTCGAAGGTAGTACTTTGTTTGTAACATTCACTGTAAATGTCTGGATTCTCTTTCTGCTCTTCAAAGCCAGCAAGAGGATACTGCTGATGCCGACTCCGGCAAGGATATACGAATTCAATGGACGAGTATTCATGGTTAAAAGCTCCTCCTTAAAAAATGATTTAAATTTGACTTGCTTTATATGTACCCTTTTGAACCCTGCTCAAACCCGGCCCGCAGCATCAGTATTTGGAGAAACTGGTAAAACCTTTATCCGCTTCCTTGCTAAATTGGTTTAAGGAAGCCTTTGAGCAGGGAAACAGGAAAAGAAAGGCGGGGGATAATATGAAGTATAAATTGAATGATAATAAATGGGCTTGGCATAATTTTGATACTATAGATGAATCACTGAGTTTGAATGAGGTACATTTTGAAAAATCAATCAAGGAGTGGAGGGACTCGTCGAGCGATAATGATACGAACTGCCTCCAAATGGATACACTGATCCCTGGCAGGGAGCATATCCGCGGCTCCCTGATCTACCAGCAGACGCTGGAGGACCAGAAGGATTACAATTTTTTTCATTTCTTTCTAACTCGTGATTTCTTAATTACCGTTAATTTTAAATTTGATGCGATTGAATCTGTCCGTGAGGATTTGCTCCTGAAGCAGATGGACGATGCGGATAACGCTATTGAAGGTTTTTTTGTCTTTTTGGGGCAGATACTTGACTCCAATTTAACGAAGATAGATGGTTATGAGAAAAAACTGAACGATCTTCTCTGGAAGGTCAAGCAAAGAAACAGCCTCAGCACCTTTGAGGAAATCTATGAATCCCGCCATGAGCTTCTTGTCTGGAAAAACCTGACGGTGCCTTTCCAGGAACTGAAAATTGCGGCAGAAGAGGCATTTGGCGATTTTGCAGCAGAAGGAAGGCAATATCAGCGGACCGCCAAGAGGACGGACCGGGCCCTGATGCTGATCAGGGAATACCAGCAGGAAATCGCGACACTAGTCAGTATCGAAGAAGTTGTTTCTGCCCACAGGGGAAATGAAATCATGAAGACACTCACCGTGCTTACAACCCTCTTTACACCAATAACCGCTCTCGGGGCAATCTGGGGAATGAACTTTAAGCTTATGCCGGAGCTGGAGTGGAAATGGGGTTATCTATTCGCCATCGTCCTCATGATTGTCTCCACCATCGGCATCTATATGATTCTGCGCAGCAAAGGCTGGATGGGCGATATTCTTAAAGGCAGGAAAAAGAATTCGTTTTTTAAATAAGATGCGCCTTTGGATGGAGGTGTGATCCCTTTCAGGAGACAGTAGGAAAATGTCTGCCTGGAGGGATTTTTTTTATGGACGTGATTTCTTTTGGGAAATGGAGGGTCTTTGATGAAGTCGTTGGGGGCTCTGAATGTCTTTCTGGAGGATAGGGGGTATTAGTTGGCCCGACTAATACCCTCTGAATCTCTTTTTTGAGGATAGAGGGTCATAGTTGGCTCGCCTAGAACCCTCTGAATCACATTTTGGAGGATAGAGGGTCTTAGTTCGCTGGACTAGAACCCTCTGAATCTCTTTTTTAAGAATAGAGGGTGTTAGTCCGCTCGACTAGAACCCTCTGAATCACATTTTGGAGGATAGAGGGTCTTAGTTCGGTTGACTAGAACCCTCTGAATCACATTTTCGAGAATAGGGGGTCTTAGTTCGTTCGACTAGAACCTTCTGAATCACATTTTGGAGGATAGAGGGTCTTAGTTCGGTTGACTAGAACCCTCTGAATCACATTTTCGAGAATAGGGGGTCTTAGTTCGTTCGACTAGAACCCTTTGAATCTCTTTTTTAAGGATAGAGGGTCTTAGTTCGGTTGACTAGAACCTTCTGAATCACATTTTCGAGAATAGGGGATCTTAGTTCGCTGGACTAGAACCCTCTGAAGCCACATTTTCTAAAGTAGAGAGCTTCAAATCCACACTGAACCCTCTAAATCTCATGATCTATCATCAGAAGTTCTCAGTTCACCCTGCAAAACCAAAAGTCTGCCAGCCAAGAGCAGCCATCTCATTATTATCGTGCAGCGGGCTGGGACTCGAGCTGCCGCAGTGCCGCGGTTATCCCCTCGCTATAAGGAGTCCTTGGAATAGGAGCAATCAGGCGTTCATATTTGGAGCCATCCAGAATAACAGGCGTTTCGTTCAGATACATCATTTCGGCGTATTCCCTCATGAAGGGATCAAAGAGGCCAATGGACTGGATCATCCAGCGTGAGATGGGCCACAGCTTGATTGGCCTTCCGAAGTACCTGGCCAGGACTGCTTCGATTTCCTTTCCGGTGATGGTGCCGGATCCGGGAATATTCCAGTCCTCCCCGTATGCCTCCTCATGCAGCGCAAGCTCTGCCAGTGCTTCCGCGGCATCTTTAATAAAAATGAATTCCCGTTCCAGATCAGTTTTGCCGAGAAAGCCTGCCTTGTTCTTGGCCATGGCCTGCCTAAACGTATAGTCAAGCAGGGTATTGCTTGTGTCAGGGCCATAGAAGTCAGGGAAATGGGCGATGATGTAGCGGGTGCCTGACTTCCGGATCTGTTCAAGCAGCTCCAGGCGGATTCTGCCTTTTTTCGTATGCGGATTCTTAACCGCACTTTCATTGACAGGGGATGCTTGCCTGCCGTAAGCATAGATATTATCTGTGTAGATGAAAGGCTTGTTCTGGATGCGGCATTCTTCGAGGATGTTGGTCATGATGATAGATAGGCTGCCCCATTCCTGATAAGGGATATTGATGCTGTGAAAAATAAGGTCTGCCTGGGAAACGGCCTTCTTTACCTGAGCCCTGTCCATGGCATCGCATGCGATGATATCAGGCAGCATCCCCGGAATCCTGCGCAGTTTTTCCAGATTTTCAAGCGATCTTGAAGCAGCAATGACATGAAAGCCCTTATTAAGCAGCGCTTCCGTGAGGGAATAGCCCATTCCGCCGGCAGCGCCTAATACTAATGCAGTTTTCAAAATAATTCTCTCCCTTTCATTTATTGACCAGTGTTCAATTGTTCGTTTTAAAAAAAGAAATGGATTCCATTTCTTTTTATGATTTAGCTGCAGCCTCTAATCCGCCAATGATAAAGCGCGCATGTGTGCGGGCAAGATTTTGTGTTTCCTCAAACTCAGACTCTGAGCGGCTGAAGTGGGTGACAAATCCGTGCAGGCTGATAAAAGCGGACCAGATTTGCTGGGCAGCAGGCGGCTTTGAAAGAAGGGCGGCAACCGCTTCGGCAAAGTGCCGGTAGCTTTCATAAGGAGCTTCCTGCATATAGCAGTCCAGTTCTTCGTCACGGATCAGAAACATCACTTCATAATGCTTTTGATGGGTCAATCCGAAACGGATATAGCCGAGAAGGATCTCAAACAGCTTTTCTTCATCGGACAACCCCGTGCGGCCCATGATTTCCTTCAGCAGGGCATTTAATTTTTCAAACCCCTGCTCCGCAATTCCGTAGAAAAGATCAGCTTTATTTTTAAAATGATAATAAAGGGCGCCATGGCTGCAGTTCAGGGCCTGGGCCACCTTCCTCATAGAGGCGGAGCTGTAGCCTTGGGATACAAATAGTTCTCTTGCGGCGTCCAGGATTGCTTCTTTTGTCAGCTCAGACTGGGCAGATTTTCTTGGAGACATGATGATCACCTTTGCTGAATATATTTTATTGAACAGTGGTTAATTAAATTATATGCATTCAAAAAGGAATTTTCAACCATATTAATAAAAAGCAGCCAGTTTTTATTAAAACTTCACACAAGAAAAGGATTCCCGGGCCGCTAAAGAGGGAATCTGATAAGATGGATACATAAGTTTATTTTTGCAAAGGGGTACTATCATGGAAAATAAAAAATTTTGCCGGGAGTCTTTTGTCGTTAAAACGAGCATTGTGCTCCCGCCGGATACAAATAATTATGGAACTTTATTTGGCGGCAGGCTGATGGCCTATATTGATGATGTTGCAGCCATCTCGGCTATGCGCCATGCCAGGATGAATGTCCTGACAGCTTCTACTGACTCTGTCGATTTCCTCCATCCGATCTATGAAAGCAATTCCGTCTGTCTGGAATCTTTCGTCACTTATACAGGAAGATCTTCAATGGAAATCTTCGTCAAGGTCATTGCCGAGGACCTGATTACAGGAGAGAGAAATGTCTGCGCCGTCTCATTCCTGACTTTTGTCGCAATAGATGATCAGGGCAAGCCGACTGCAGTGCCGCAGGTTGTCCCGGAAACAGAAGAAGAGAAAAGTCTTCATGAATCAGCCAAGGAGCGCCTCGAAATCCGCAAAAAACGCCGGAAAGACAGCGAAGCGCGGGCAAATAAATATGGTGCAGACCTTCCCTGGCAGCGGGACAGGGGATGACCGGCACACGAAGGAGCAGCTGGAAGAGCTGCTTCTTTTTTTTGCCAAGATTAGAGCAAAAGGAAGAAAGGAAATGGTAGAATATAGGAAAAGTCTATATTGAAGGAGAGAATAGAAGCTTGAATAAACGGGGAATTTTAGTTCTTGTTGTTCTTTTATTGGCAGCAGCGGGCGGCGGCTGGACGTATGCAAGGGGAAATATGCATGAATACGACTACACTCAGGAAACGAAGCAGCTAAAACGGGATAAGCTGCCGATGGCAATCAAGCTGCCGGAAAGAATGCCTTTCCCTGACATGAAAGTATGGGAAACCTATTCAGACGGTGTTGGTCAGGTGGAATTGACTTTTATGAATAAAAACAAAAACACCGTGGAGCTGGTCATTAAAAAAGAAGAATTTGAGTACCAGGAAGGGTTAAAGCAGGAAGAGGTCCGAATCGGAGACCTGGAAGGCTTATTTATTCCAGATGATGGCGATAAAAGGATTCTGTACTGGGAGGATGAAGGCATCCACTATCAAATTACATATATACCATTATTGACGCCTGGCGAAGTCAGTCGAACCCAGATGATCAAGATGGCAGAGTCTTTTAATTAAGATAAATTTAGGAAGCTGGTTAAGCGGAGGGGTTGAATTGGAAGTTATCATAAAGGCTTCAACTGAGCATATTGAGAGTATCTTAAATTTAAGGATTCTTCTCTTAAAAGAGCTGGGTGAGCTGGCATCGCCTAAAGAGGAAGACATACTTTCCGCGGCAACAAGGGATTATCTTCAAGTAGCTTTAGCTAACGGGGAATTTATCTCTTATCTCGCGGAGAGAGATGGAAAAATGGCAGCCTCCAGCGGGATTGCTATTTTCCGAAGGCCTCCTTATCCGGGGAACATTAAAGGAGTGGAAGCTTATATTCTGAACATGTATACACTGCCGGAATTCCGCGGACTTGGCATTGGGAAGAGGCTTTTGCAGGAATGTTTGGATGAATGCAGGGCCAGGGGAGTCAAGAGGGTTTGGCTCCATGCTTCCCAGGACGGCGAGCCGCTCTACAGAAAAGCTGGCTTCACTGGAAATAAAGGAGAATTGGAGCTGCTGCTCTAAAAATTCCGAGATGTTTTTGTAAAGATGATGTTAGGATAGAGACACTAACCTCACACAAGGCGGCTGCAAGGCTTTGTGTGTTTTCTGGAGCTCCCAGTATACTGGGCGGCTTTTTTTTTCTGCACGCAGTTAATTTTCCTCCAGCCAACTTACTTGCTTGCTTCTTAATTAGTTAAGGGGACACAATAAGATTGCTCTAGACCCACCCGATTCCTGCCTGCTATTATAGTCAAGTGCTAAAAAGGAGGTCCGGGATGGAAGAACAAAAGTATAAGGATCTGAAGCTTGGGGAGCGCGGGGCCATCATAAGCATCATCGCTTACATATGCCTTTCGGTCCTTAAGCTCGCAGTAGGATATATAAGTGACTCGGCTGCCCTGAAGGCAGACGGTTTAAATAATACAACGGATATTATCGCATCTATCGCCGTATTGATCGGACTGAAGATATCGCAGCGGCCGCCTGACCAGAATCATGGCTATGGCCATTGGAAGAGCGAGACGATCGCCTCCATGGTTGCTTCGTTCATCATGGCTGCTGTCGGACTGCAGGTGTTAATAGAAGGAGCAGCTTCCATTTTTGATGGAGGCAAAGAAACGCCGCCTGATATCATCGCGGCCTATACAGGCATCTTTTCAGCGCTAGCCATGTATTTTGTCTACCGGTATAATAAGCGGCTGGCTGATAAAATTAAAAGCAAAGCCGTCATGGCTGCGGCGAAGGATAATCTATCCGATGCCTGGGTGAGTATCGGTACGGCCATCGGGATCTTTGGTTCGCAATTGAAAATGCCCTGGCTTGATACCGTAACAGCCATCATTGTCGGGCTGCTGATCTGCAAGACTGCCTGGGATATATTCATACAGGCCTCACATGACCTTTCCGACGGATTTGATGAAAATTTGCTCCTCACATACAGCGACGAAATCCTGAAGGTGCCCGGCGTAAAGGGCATTAAAGCAATCAAGGGAAGGAATTACGGCAATAATGAAGTATTGGATGTAGTCATCCTGGTCAATTCAACCCTGGATATCAGGCAAGCGCATGATATCGCCACACATGTGGAAAAAGTGCTGATGAAGGATCACGGGGTTTACGATGTCCATGTTCATGTGGAGCCTAATTAAGGGGAGGAAGGGGCAGTTTAGACTGTCTCTTTTTTATCGTTAAGGGGGATCCTGGTTTGATGGGGCTGTTGATTTCCGTTCCAGGCACTTCGCTTTCCGCGGGGCGGAGTTGAGCCTCCTCGGAGCAAGCTCCTGTGGGGTCTCAACTCTTCCGCTATTTCCCGCAGGAGTCTACGTGCCTTGCACTCCAATCAACAGGCTCTTTGAACATTGTTGGGCAAAAGCCATAACTTCCAATAATTAATCCAAACAGACTTAAAAAAGGAGGTGCGGAAAATCTCTTCCGCACCTCCTTTTGTCTGCCAATGAACCAAAGAGGGTCCATTTTTCATTTTTACTAAACAGCCCCATCCAAAATATTATCCTAATCTATTAAGCAGTCCTAACAATTTCCTGGTCTATCAAGCAGCCCCATCCGCAAATTTCAAAAGCAGATGTGACAGTTTCTCTTTTTCTTCATCGTTTCCGGCTTTCCATAATTCCTTCAGCAGTTTTTCCTCACGGTTTTGCGGGTCGACATTTTGAGCAAGATATTCTGCGATCTTTTTTGCTGTAGCGGCAAGCTGTTCTTCATTTAAACCAATCTTCTTGCCAAGCTCGATCCGCTCCGCCAGGTAGCCTCGGAACTCGTCAAAGCTGCTTAAGATATCCGCTGCCTTGTCTTCTGAGATTCTGCTTACAGTATCCTCAATATTATTCTCGTTCAGTTCGCCATTCTCATTTACCATATGGTTTTGTTCTGACATTCCTGATCCCTCCGTGTGATGAAGTCTATGATTCTTCAATACCTCGCCCATTCGTCTTTTAAACTAGCAGGCTTTAAACCTCTGTTGCCTGCAGTGCTGCTTCCTGCCTGAGGATTTTGCGGAATGACAGCTTTGACAGCAGGATGCCGACTTCATATAATCCGATCAGCGGAATGAGGACGATCATCTGCGAAAACAGATCAGGCGGTGTGATCAAGGCAGAAACGACTGCAAGTACGAGATAGGCATACTTGCGCATCGAGCTTAACTGCTTTGGTGTGACGATATTGATGGTGGTCAGGAACATCAGCATCAGCGGCACCTCGAACAGGAAGCCGAATGGAATGGTGGACATCATCATGAATGAAAAATATTCCCTCGCTGTGATCATCATATCAAAATGATGATTGCCCAAATTGATCAGAAACCGGTAGACGGTAGGGAAGATGATGTAAAACCCGAATGCAATGCCTCCGGCAAAGCTTAAAAAGATGGCCGGAAGGTACATGACGGTGGTTTTGCTTTCTTTCTCAGTCAATGCCGGCTTCACAAAGATCCACAGCTGGTAAGCGATGAAAGGGAGGGAGAGGCCGAGGCTGATGCAGCCGGCAATCCCGGTGTACAGCCTCACCACATCCAGCGGCCCCAGCATGACCAGCTTATATTCCTGGGAAAGGAGGGGGAGCAGCTTGTTAATGAACACGAACGACAAAATAAAGCAGGATAGGAAAAAGATCAGTGACCGGATGATTGCTTTCCTGAGATCGGTTATATGTTCAACAAGTGTTTGCTCATCGGTTTTCATTGTAATCCCTCCCTGCTGTTAGATCTGCTGGTTCTTGTCCTTGGACAGATCTGCTTTTTTTGCTTTGTCTTCTTCATCGTCATCATTCATCAGGCTGTTGGCTGATTTCTTGAACTCGGATAAAGTCTTCCCGAAGGCTGAACCGATTTCAGGCAGTTTTTTCGGTCCAAAGATGATCAGGGTGATGACGAGAATGATGATTAAGCCGGGAATGCCGATATTAGTGAATCCCATTTCTTTTCACTCCTTTTCATTTATACAAGGGCTCCGCCTTGTTTGCTGTATTTGATGATGCCTTCTGCGGCACGGTAGGCAAATGCGCCGACAGTGCCGGTAGGGTTGTAGCCGCCATTATGGGCAAATGCGGATGCTCCGACTACAAAGAGGTTCTCTGCATCCCACATCTGCAAATAATTGTTCACTGCTGACGTTTCCGGTTCAGCCCCCATGATGACACCGCCCGTGTTATGTGTGGTCTGGTAAGGGACGATATCATAATGCTCAAGCGGGCTGCGGTCATTGACCAGGTTTGCGCCCATTTCCTTCATGATATTGTCGGTGATCTTGCCGATATAGTTATACAAATTCTTGTCCTGCTGGGTAAAGTCATACGTCAGCCTCAATAGCGGAAGCCCGAATGCATCTTTGTAGGATGGATCAAGATCAAGATAATTGTACTGTGTCGGCATAGATGCACCCTGGGTCCCGATATTCAGGTGGCGTGTATAATATTTAACAGACTGCTGCTTGAATTCTTTACCCCATCTTGGCGTATCCTGCGGCACCGGATTTGTCTGGATCGGGCGCTTTCCTGATTGGTTCAGTGAAATGGAGCCCCCATGGATAAAGTCGACTTCAGAATGGTCGAAATTGTCTCCGTTATAATCATCGACAGAGGCACCGAGTGCGCCTGCTCCCATGAATGTATTGAACTGCTCTTCATCAAAGAATCCGGTTGAGCCTGGCAGGATCTGATAGCAGTAATTTTTCCCGATAACGCCCTGTCCGGTTTCCGGATTATAAGGCCTGCCAAGGTTTGAAGACAGCAGCAGGCGTGCATTATTCATGACATAGCTTGTCAGAACGACGATGTCTGCTGGCTGGATGAATTCTTCCTTTGTCAGCACATCGACATATCTGACTCCGGTTGCCTTCGTTCCGTCATGAAGGACCTCGGTTACATTGGAATAGGTGCGGAGCTCGAAGTTTCCAGTATCCTTTGCATAAGGGATGACTGAAACTGTTGGATCCGCTTTTGCGCCATATTCACAGCCGAAGCGCTCGCAGAAAGCACAGTACTGGCAGGCTGCCATTTTGGCGCCATATTGGTTCTCATAAGCCTGGCTCATGTTGGCAGAAGGCATGTGGTAAGGCTTCATTCCCAGGTTCTTAGCCGCATCCTTGAAGCGCTTGGTGAGAGGCGTTTCCTTCATTGGCGGGTTTGGATAGGGATTGGACCTTTTGCCGCCGAACGGATTTTCCTCGCCGCCGATGCCGGCTGTTTTTTCAAAAGTATCGTAATATGGTTCAAGTTCATCATAGGTGATGCCCCAGTCCTGTACCTGGAGGCCCTTTATTTTGTTTTCGCCGTACTTTGCCACCGTTTGTGACTTGATTTCAAAATCATAAGGCAGGAAACGGAAGGTATGGCCATTCCAGTGCACACCTGAACCGCCAAGCCCCTCCCCAAGCAGGAACGATCCAAGCTGGCGCATCGGCAAAGCCCGTTCCTTTGCAGTGTTTCGGAAAGTGAGTGTTTCTTTTGATAAATCCTGCATCAATTCGTAGCGGATCGCGTAGCGCAGCTCATCGTGGACAACATAATAGTCCTTGACGCCCCTTTCCTTACCGCGTTCAAGCCCGACAACCTTCATGCCCTGTTTAGCGAGCTCGGCGGAAATGATGCCGCCTGCCCATCCTACTCCGACTACCACTACATCTGTCTTTGGTAAAGTTTTTGCCATGATATCCCCCGATTTCTATCTAGTTTGTATAAGAATGAAGTGCTTTTGGTTCGATTTCCATAAATTCGTCTGATTCGATTTTGTCTATGTAGCTCATCTGATGCCCCGGGAAGTCCTTCATCTTCCAGCCTTCCATGCCGATGTTTCCGCTGTAAGCCGGATCCGCATAGACTCCTTCTATCGTTGCGGCCCTGAGCTGATTGAAAAAGGTCTTGGAAGACACGCCGCGTATTTTAACTTTATCAGCCTCAAAATCTTTCAGAATCTCATCCTGCTGATCTCCTTCCAGATCGGCGAAGCCCTTCGTGAACTTCTCCTGGCTGTAGGATTCAATCCGGTCAATCCCGGTATCAAACATTTCATTCCTCTTAAGAGGCGATTGATAGCCCTGGAAATTGGAGCCTGGGAAAAATGGGCCCTGCATATACTCCCGTGCATTATTGCCCCACGCACCTGCCAGCTGATGGTCGATGAAAAAGGGCACCCCGAGTTCGATTGCGCCAGGACCGGTTTCGTCCTGTGGATAAATGCGCTCGACTGCCTGCTGCAGCACTTCGAATTTCTGCGGGTTTGTAAAATAAAGCGGTGCCTGCTGATGTGAATTGGACGAGCTGTGTCCTTCAGAGTTGGAGCTGGACGCCTGTTCAGAACCGTTCATCCTGGATCCGATCAGTCCCCCGAGCAGCCCGCCACCAACCAATCCACCTGCAACATAGCTGGAATTGCGTATGAATTTACGTCTCGACATTTTTGAACCAGTCGATTGGTCAGCCATAATTGTTCCTCCTTCTTGAAAAAAATATATTAAATAGGAAAGAAAATACTCTATCAAGCTTCCACTCTTGTTTTTCTACTAAACATAGAATGCAGGATTCTTTTTTGAATTGATACTTTAGTCCTAAATAACTGGGATAACAATTACATTTTTGGAGAAAGAAGTGCCGCGGGTTTTTAAGCCAAGGATGTCACCTTAAAAATTCAGGTTTAGCTTAAAAGTCAAAGTGGAACTGTTATATGTAATCAGCAGAAAGAAAGAGGGAGATAGAATGTTAAAAAGAGCGATGGTTGTTTCCGGTCTTGTACTCAGCTTGGCAGCCTGCGGCGGCGGGGAAGAAAGCAGCGGCGGCGAAAGCAATGGAGGCGGCGGTGAGGTAGATACGGCAGCTGCAGAGGAAACCTTCCAGCAGAGCTGCGCATCCTGCCATGGCGGTGATCTCAGCGGCGGAGCTGGTCCTGCCCTGGAGAATGTTGGAAGTGATTTAAGTGAAGAAGAAATCCGCACTAAGATTGAAGAAGGCGGCGGCGGAATGCCGGCTAACCTGATTGAAGGCGAGAAGGCTGACAATGTTGCAGCTTGGCTGGCAGAAAAAAAATAATAAAATATCATAAAAAAAGCTGGCATTCCGGGAGGGAGGCCAGCTTTTCTGGTTGTTTTTTTACAAAAATAAAAAAGGCAGGCCATCCAGCCTGCCTTTTTTCTCAGCACTTCAAAGTACATGGGGGAAATCGGTTCTAAGTATATCGGTTATATACTGTAGTGCCTTTTGTCCTCCTTGCAAAATCCGTGCCTTTTGCATCGCCAATGTCTAACGGTGAAGTCGCTGTTAACCTTTTCATCGTTTACCAGTCCCTTCTGTTTGTTATTGGCTTTGCATTATACATATACCCGGGTGTACAAGGTTAAAACATTTAAACCGCAGAAATATCTGGAAATAATTCTAGCTGCCGAAGCTGTTGATCATGACGAGCATGGTCACAAGGCCAAGGATGAAGGAATAGGTCGAGAACCGTTCGTTTCCATCCCCATGGCTTTCCGGTATTAATTCCTTGTAGATGATGAACAGCATCGCGCCGGCTGCAAAGCTCAGCCCATAAGGAACAAGTCCCTCAATATTGCGGGAAAGGAAGTATCCGATAATGGCTGTCACGATCTCTACCATCCCGGTCAGTGTGGCAACGGCCAAAGCCTTCCATCTGGAAATATTCTGATTGACGAGAAAAAGAGCGACCAGAAATCCTTCCGGCGCATTCTGCAGGCCGATGGCAAATGCGATCAGCGGACCAAGCTCACCGCCGTCAGATGCATAGCTGACACCGACCGACAGGCCCTCGGGCAGATTGTGGAGTGTAATGGCTGCGACAATCAGCACGGCCTTTTGCTCCAGTTTCATATTCAGCTTGGTATGCTCCAGATCGATATGCGGTGTATGCTTTTCCAGAAAGTTCAGCACAAACGTCCCCAGGAGGAGACCGATGGTCAGAACAATCATATTGGAGGATTCAAGCGCCTGCGGTATCAAACTGAAGGTGGACGCCGCCATCATGATGCCTGCCGTATAGGCCAATAGCACATCCCGCCACTTGTGTGTGACGCTTTTGAAAAAAAGGATCGGAATCGCTCCGGCCCCTGTTGCCATGGCAGAAAGAATGCTGCCGATAATTGCCTCTTGCATGATAAGCCCCCTGATCTTTGCCAGACTGAAAATATGCAGACGTTTAACACAGATAATTTGTGTTAAGTATACAGCCAACCATAAGGCAAATAAAGTATTTTAATTCGGGCATGCACAAATTTTGCTTTTGGGCAAAAAAAATAACGCCCTCCAAATGTGATAACGGGTTTAGTCCAGGAGTGCAAACATGATATAACACATAGGAAAACCCACATGAATTCACAATATCATTCACAGTGCGTTTTTATTGATATACCAATATATTTGCGAGTTTAAGTCATTCACTTTTTCCCAATTCACATATCAAATCATAGTATGTAATGATTATTGTGCGAAAATTTTAGTGAGTGCATTATGTTGCAATCACGAAGGTTGTTGGGAATATATGTTAAAGTAATATTAGAAATATATATCAGAGTTTATGAAAAGATTTACTTATGCTAATGGGGCAGGTTAGCTGAACAAGAAATTGAATAAATTACTTATAATATCAGTTATTGAAGAAGTGGAAAAATAAAAATCGGAATTTTCTTAAACTAAATGAGGGATTAGATGAATTACCAACTGTATTTTAGTTTACCTGTTTATGAAAAAGCTGATTACTGGGTACCTTTGATGAAGTATTTCTTAGTGCAATCAAATACTATTGAAATTCATTGTTGGAATGAGGAAAAGGGTATTGTGAAAGAAATGCAAACTATATTAAAAGGATCATTCGAAATATCGAAGGAGTACAACCTTACTTTATTCAAGGGAAATTTAACACCGGATGTTGTAGATTATTTATTAATTAATAATGTAAATGTAGAGGGGAAGATAAAGTGGTTCTCAATTTTTTTAATGAATAATGCCACTACCATTTTTCATTCCGAACATTGGGGGAATGAGTTTTTTGCACCCAACGTTAACAAAAAAGATATCGCATTCATCAAATCAGTAATGCCGAGTGGGACGAATTTCCATCAATATACTTAGCTATATACGATTCACTAGATCAATTAAAGGATTCTATTTGTCCAGGATAAATTGAGGCACCTTTTATTTTTCAATAAACGGGGCAGGATTATTTAATATATATAAATTCATTCTTCATTTCTGAAATGTCCTCATTGGACTTCTCCAGCAATGCTTCGTCAAGATTTGTTTTAAAACATATAAGTTAGAATCATTGAAACTATAACGGTTTATATTCGTAAGTCTTAAGAGGAATGAAAGAAAGGGGGATATGGATGGTTTTAATGCTTCTTATGGTTGCAGGGTTACCAGCTATTTTATTTTCTTTCGTCCTAATTCTCTTTTATAAAGCGTTTGTTAAGAAGAAAACTTTAACTCCTTTTTACACTCCACTTGATGAAATTACTGGACAATCTCAAGTTGAATTTCACGAAGAACAAAGAATTGTTGTAGTAGATGAAGATCAAGGAGACGATAAGAATAAGAATAAAATGAAAACAAATTCCTAAAGTGAACAATATTTAAACTAAACCTCAAACTGTTTTAGTTACTCTTCAACAAACAAGTGCTTATACTCCAGAACAGCTGCCGATTCAGGCGGCTTATCTTATATAACAAAAGGGGCAGGATTATTGAATACTAATAGTTCTATTATGAAAGATGTTAACGATAGGAAGTGATTATAAATGTCAGTCTTCATTCAAAATAGTCATATAAGCTTGATTAACTCGATTAAGTTTAATAAGAAAGATTTCACAGTGTTAAGTATTGGAGTTATGTTAAGAGATTTTGAAGGTTTTACTAACAATTTCATAAAAGCTACACTTAAATTTCCTTTATACTTGGTTTTACCAATGATGTTCATAGATGATGAGGAAATAGGACAAATGAAACTGCTTAATATTGAATGTCAAATAAATAAAAAAAGTGAATGGATGACTCTCAAAGTAGAAACAAATGCTCAATTAAAACTAATAACGGGATATTGTGAGTGGTCTGCTTGTAATGGGGTTGGCTCGTTTTTGTTTCAAGGTAATGGTATCCATTATGATGATTTATGGCCAAATGTGGAATGGATTCATCCAACAGAGTTCCCTAATCTTGATTGGAAAAAGGTAGCAACGTTCGTTGATATACATGAAGTTGGATTCACTGTAATAACTAATGATAATAGAATCAATAGTACAATAAAAATGTTAAATTACATTCCAAAAGAGTACGAAATTGACCTTGATAACTGTGATATTTGATTTCAGTGTTACTTAAAGTAAGGGGTGCTTATGTTCCAGATCAGCTGCTACACCAGGCAGCTTTTCTTATTTGATAAAAGGGGCAGGTTTGTTGATTAATGAATTCCTATGTTAGAGTTCAGAAAATTGAAACTTTAATGATGGCTATCCGTATATTTAGTCTAGAATATAATGTAGGTGATATGAAACAAAACAAAGGGGGCTTAAGAGATGTGGTGGTTTGTAATTTTAATTGTTGGGGTTTTATTATTCGCCTTATTTATAGACTGGAGACGCAAGAAGAACAACAATAATCCGTATATACCAACCAATCCAAACTCCAAACCTGGGGATAGTTCTAACTATATGATGGGAGACAACAGATATACAAATGGTGGTGAGTAATTAACTTTATTATCATTACAGAGACTTATGTTAAAGATTAGCTGCCGAAGTTAGGCGGCTTTTCTTAATCCATAAAAGGGACAGTTTAGAACAAAAAGGAATTTGTAAAACACCTATTATTCAATGAGTAACTACTTACTTAGGTGGAAGCTTTTCGATAGGTTGGATGAATTTAATTAACAATGTTGTTTAACAAAAAAGGGATGATAATTGTTTATTTTTATAAAAGAAAGATGGGAAAGGTGGCTGTACCTATATGGGATTTGCTATAGAATGCCCTAAATGTAGTAATGAAGTAATGGAAGGATATATTTATTCTGCTCGCCGAATATGTTGGTCGGAATCTAGTGATTCAGTTTTCTTTGATTTTAGAAATGAAGTATTAGTAGATAAAGCAGAAGTTAAAATCGGCAAAATCCCAGCATATAGGTGTGAAACGTGTAAGTTAGTTATTTTTTCATACGAATAATCGTTACTATAAAATGTAGTTTTAAAAGTTTATCTTATTAGACTTACGGTGCTTACGTTCCAGATCAGCTACCAAACCATGGCGCTTTGCTTATGTTATAAAAGGGGCAGGTTTGTTCAATAAGAATAGTCTTAATTTAATTGGGAAAAATACCCCTAAATATAATTTAGGGGTGCTGAAGAATGAAAAAAAGGTTTTCTCTTTTATTACTTATGTTCAGTATCATAATTTGCGGAACAAATAATGTAAATGTATTAGCCAATTCAAAAGGAGAAAGAAAGCCACCTAAAAGTGTATGTATAAAGGAATTTGAAAAGAAATGGATAAAATTTGATGACAGTGTACTAAAAGATATTGTTAAGAGCTACAACTTAGACTTATCTGGGTATCAAGAATTTAAGCACAGTGACTTAAACTTAAAAGTAGGGGATAAAATTAATGACCATTCTGATAAAATTTCATTACAGCATTTATTTGTAGGTCATAGTATTGGTTCAATGCGATTGTTCTTAGAGAATGGCTTAGAAGGGTCAAAAGGATATTTTCTTTATAAAAGAATCGAAGGAAACAATGTCAAAAAGGAATTGCATAAAATGGGTGAAGTTTGGGTTGTTATGTCAGTAGATGAAAAGAAAGCAGAAAAGCTGCAACTGATGCCTTTTAATTGGAACAAATGCACTGAAAATTGACAATTACTGATATAAACTCTTTCAACTAAAATGGGCAATTGTTCAATATCAGCTGCCGAACCAGGCGGCTTTTTTGTTGAACTAAAGGGGCAGCATTCCTGTAATGAAGGAAAATGGGGTTTGAACAAAAAAATAACCTCTTGGTAGAATGAGAGAGTCCTGTAGCCGGCAAGCAAAAAGGACTATAACTCAAATACCAGGAGGCACTAAAATGAATTATAACCAGAATAAGAAGATTGCTCAAATTACTTCTCAAACTCTTATTATAGGAGTCGATATTGCGAAGTTCAAGCATGTGGCACGTGCTCAGGACTTTAGGGGAATGGAGTTTGGATCTCCTTGTCAATTTGAAAATACAAAAGAGGGATTTGAGCAATTCTTGAATTGGATTTCTGGAATTAAAAAAGAACAGCGTATGGACAAAGTGATGGTTGGCATGGAGCCAACGGGCCACTATTGGTTTAACCTCGCTCATATTTTAAAAGAAAACGGAATTAAGTTTGTCGCAGTAAACCCCTTGCACGTCAAGAAAAGCAAGGAGTTGGATGATAACTCACCTACCAAGAATGATGTGAAAGATGCAAAGGTCATAGCTCAACTGGTCAAGGACGGAAGATACGCCGAACCAACCATACCGCAAGGTGTTTATGCAGAGCTCCGTGTGGCAAAGAAAATACGCGATCTTTTAACTGAAGACCTACAAACGGTCCAAGGACAGGTGCACAACTGGATTGACCGGTACTTTCCGGAATTCCTTCAGGTATTTAAGAAATGGGAAGGTAAGGCTGCTTTACAATTCTTAAAGCTCTATGCCCTGCCGCATGAAATAGCTGTATTCTCCGAAGAAGAACTACTTGTCCATTTGAGAAAATCCGTATCACGGAGCGTTGGATTAACCAAAATTCGGGAGTTAATGCAGGCAGCCTGTAAGTCCATCGGACTTCGACAAGGTGCTGAAATGGCCAGACTGGAGCTTAAAACCATTCTCGCTAAGTATGAATTAATTCAGCTACAATTCGAAGAATTGGATACAAAAATAGACGATCTGCTTGATGAAATACCAGGCGTACAACAAATGTTAGCGATAAAAGGTGTGGGCAGGGATACAATTGCCGGCTTTTTCGCGGAAGTAGGGGATTTAGGCGAATACAATCATCCTCGGCAAATTATCAAGCTGGCTGGCTTAAGCCTAAAAGAAAATACTTCCGGTAAACACAAAGGAAAAACGACCATCACAAAAAGAGGCCGAAAGAAACTCAGGGCCCTGTTATTCAGGGTCTGTATGATTCTCGTCGCCAAGAATACTGCATTTAAGTCGTTACATGCCTACTATACTCAACGTCCGGATAATCCGTTAAAGAAGATGCAGTCCCTGATTGCTTTGTGTAATAAATTGATTCGTATCTTCTTTGGCATTGGTAAAAAGCAGTTTGAATTTAGTGAAGAAAGAATGTTAAAGGACATCCCTCATTTGGCATTATTAAAGCAGGCAGAATTGGCCGCTTAATTCTAGTTTGGTTTAGATAATTAGTAGTTGTGGGTTTATATTCTTGGAGACATTTGAAGCACGGATTAGTCGGCAAAGCAACTAAATTACGGGCTTGGACCCTGTGGGGCAGCATGGCTGACATCCACCTCATGGAAAGGTTGGACGAAGGAATTTGAGAGCGAAGACTCTGTGAGACATGGGAGGGTTGACCTCCATGAGTAGATGTGGACATCCACCAGTGCGGTTATATTTTTACTCAGTCACCAATTTCTGTAAGAGGTTGATTAGTGGGTTATAGCTCTTTTTTTCTCATTGTGTCCAGAAATATCCTTTCAAGTATATATACTCCAGATATAAAGGCATTTACCGTTTGGTAAACAACTATGAAATTCTAAGAAAACATGAGTAAATCGGCGTTTTAGCTTCTTTTATTGAGGGAGGTTAGCTTAATAAGAAGTCATAAATAAAGAAACCTTGGTAAGGGCAGACTTACATCGAGGTGTTCATATGAACAGACAACTAGGAATATTACTCGTTTTTTGCTTTATGGTACTTGCTGCTGCCAATCATACTAAAGCCATTGAAGTACCACTAAAAGAAGAAATCAAATATAACCATAACAGTATGACTATTTCCGAAGTTAAAAAGCACGTTCCTTTTAATGTCATTGTACCTGAAAATGTACCAGACGATTGGACACTAGAAATCAAAACTTACCCTTGGGGAACAAAGACCGATTTCACCAGCTTTAGTCTGCATTATATGGATAGAAATGATGGAAAAATGTTGGTTAGCATTACTCAAAAGAAGAGTATAGCTAAACAAACAAAAGAGTATATCCCTAATGCCAAAACAATATCGATAAATGGACATTTAGGCAGATTAACTAAATGGGGTAATGACGGTGAAGTTGACCGTAAAGGAGAAATTATTACTGGAGGATTACTTCAATGGTCGCAAAAAGGAACTGATATTGAAATACATAGTTCAAGGATACCAAAGGCGAAGATGGTGGATATTGCACGTTCAATGAAAAAATCATTAAAAGCAAAATAAGCAAGAGCGTTAGTCTAAGCAGGACTGACGCTTTTTTTGTGGGATTCCATATTAGTCCAAAGGGGCAAGTATGTTTTAGTAAATTTTCATGTAAATAAATCTAACCTTTATTGCAGCTCAAACGGTAAAAAATGAAGACTTTCAATTATTTTATGTTGAAAAGGATGTAATCAGCAATCCTGGACATGATATCCCTAAATTGATTAAGGGGGATGCAAATGAGATCTCATTTACTTTGTATTTTAAGTTTCTTAACCCTTGGATTGAACACTGCTCCTACATATGCTGCCCAGGAAGACAAACCTCAACCTTTAGAAGAAATATACCCTCAGCTCGGGTATAAGCCGGTTGAGGAGGCAGTAAGGGAGTTTGAAGAGCACTTCAAGGAAGACTTAAAGCTGCCAACAAGATTGCCGCCTATACCTTTCACCCACATTTTCGGAAGGTTTTATGAGGACAAACGATACGGCATTAATGATGGCTTAGAAATAGAGTTTATAAATGAAGACCAGGGTCAAAATCACTTTAATATTGATATAAGACCATTAAAGAATAAGATTGACTTCAGGACTAAAGGTGATCAAAAAATATACAGACTTCAAAATGGAGAAGAAGCTGTTTACATTGTTGACAGGAACCATACATTGCTTGTCTTTGAAAAGGACCATTGGCAATACATGCTCGGTGTTTCAAAGAGGATTGCCAATAAAGTACCACCAGAAATGTTGGTTTCAATTGCTAATTCGATTTTTCCAGACTAATAAGACCTCATTGTTATAATCACCGAAAAGGAACGCTTCTTTTCTTGGTAATTAGCCATGTCAAAGTGATATTTAGTTTGTGTAACTACAAGTGCCTGTGTCTAATAGAAGCTGCCATTAACATTTGGCGGCTTTTTGTTATTCTATAAAAGGAGCAGGATTGTTGTAGACTGCTGTTTATACTTCCTTGAACAACTGGTTCAAAATATTGAGGAGTTATAACCAGTAGGCATACTAATCTTCATTTTTAAGTGTCTGGAGAATCATTCTTAATATCTAACGTGTTAAATATTGTAATATCCGCTAATATATAATGTATACCATCTGGAGAAAACATTTAGGGGGATTTATGATTTTAGGAACAAAGTTTAATAAAAATCTAATGGATTACATACTGAATAAACTAGCAGCCCTTGGTTTATTAGTAATTGTTATGTGTTTGTATATCATTATGGCAACTGGATTTGATTTGTATGAGTTTAGCGAAAATTTATTGAATATTAAGATCTGGGGTTTGATATGCGGATATGCACTAATGACGACATTGCTAATTGATTTAGTAACATTTAAATGGATAGAGATCAAATACCATACGAGAGTGCTGTTGCACTGTTTAGCAGGATTTCTTGTGTTTTTTCTAATTACGGGTGTTAATTTGTTTTCAGTAATTGCTGGAAGTGTTGGTGCATTATGTGCATTTATCTATATCTTTGGCTCCTCCCTATTAAAGAAAAGAAAACAATTAGTATGGATTTTTCTTTTAGTTTTCCCTCTAATGCTCTGTATAAGATTGTTTGATTTTACTATTAAAGAAGGTTGGACTGAAGAGAAAACTAATTCAAATTTTTCCGCAGAGTTTGAGCGTTTTAATGGGAAAAATGAGATTCCAATATTTTTAAATAAGGGAGAGGTAGTAACGTTTTATATATCATTTGAGCCACTAAATGGAGGTGGATATGGATATCATATCTTAGATGATAATGGTAAGTATGTAGGGGTGACAGAACTAGAAGATACGTCTGAGGAATATAGAGGTATTGATAGGAATACAATCCAGTTTAATGCAGAAAAAGCAGGTGAATATATGTTGATAGTCACAGGTGATAACTTGAAAGGGAAAATCGACATAAAGTGGGAAATAAATTAATGTTCATTTGTTAATCCACAAACGGGGCAGGTTTGTGCAAGAGAATACAACTTCCAGAGGCATTGGACACCAAAGATCACATAAAAAAGAGAGGATTATCTCCTCTCACATGGATTAATTATCAAAGATAAAACGATCCTGATATTTCCGTTCAGAATCTCCGTTTTGGTCTACGGTCCAAGTAACGATTACTTTTAATTTAGCTCCATTTAATAAAGGAAAATTGTTGTGATGAAAAGTGGGCGTTAAAAGTTTATCGCTTTCGATAGTAAATAATTCTATATCTGATTTAAGCTTTGGATCATCTCTAAAGGCTTCAATCCTAATTAACTTGATGTTTTTATTACCAATGTTCTTTAAATCCATGCTGTAACGATTATAGAGATTAGTATCTCTTGATTTGTTATTATTTGAAACAGGGCTATCTGGTTTTCCTATCTCCAAGCTCCATTGCTCGGACGTGACCTTTACCGGCAGCTTGTCAGGAGATACAGCAAATGCATTAATGGGAATCGATGTTAGAAGTAATGTTAAAATCAGAATTGAAGTATTGATTCTTCTCAAGATTTCACACCCTTTTTTCTTAGGGTGAATCTAACTTGAAAAAATATACAACCTAATTTAGAAATAGGCACCTTCCTAAATTAAAGCTGAATTTGTGAATAAGTGCACTTAAACAAACGGGTGCTTTAGTGGAATAAGTTACTACAAAAAAGGCTTAGAGTTGGAAATACTCTAAGCCTTTTTTGACTGCGAATATACTGTGATTTGTGTGTGGAATTTGTGTGATTTACTGTGTGATTAGTCTGCGATTTAACGTTTTGTACCTCATCAGAAAACCCGTTACAAATGTGGAGGCGCGTCATTTTACAGCTCTCAGCCCCGGCTGTCAATGACCGCCAAAACTTCATCAATGCTGGCATGGTTTTCCGGTGAAGGATCAATATGCTTCCACAGCAACTCACCCTGTGATGAATATAGCCAAGTTCCGCCCTGGATATAAACATCCTGCGTCTTCATCGATTTCATCACAAATTGCTTCTGTTTTTCTTCATCCGGGATAAAGCCTTTCACCTGTCCGGTGACAAATCCGAACCCGGCCTTTGCAAGAAGCTTCCACTTCGGCATCATCTGATGGCCCATTCCTTTATACGCTGCCCGGGACGGATTACCGTAAATCGGAAACGGAAACGGCCCGAAATGCTCCAGGAATTGTTCAATGAACGCCCCTTTGGAAGGCGCCACAATTTTCACGTGAAACCTTTTATCTTCAATTTCTGCTATGCGCTCACGCAACTGCGCGAGATATTCCCTGCAGACTGGTCAGCCAAGGTGGCGGACAAAAACGAGCATCGTATCCTGTCCGCTGATTGCTTCACCCAAAGTGATCGTATCCTGCGAACCGGGGATCTCTAATTTGTAATCCATACCCATCCCTCTTTCAGAACAAATTTAATAGAATTAGCTCTATCATAACGGAAGAGGGGGGAATGGGCAAAAAAAGGGGATCGGGTGATGTGCTTGAAGGAAAATGCCAAAGTTTCTGAATCTGCCGGACTTCGGGACTCTCTGCCGGAAAAAAGCGCCAGATTCATTTACAGAATCAAGGCGCATTATTTTCTTAGTCATCACTGGCCAGAATGCCGAAGATCCTAAGAATATTGATAAACAGATTGATAAAATCAAGATAAAGATTCAGCGCCATGAGCGGCACTTCCTCAGCGCTTACTCCGTACTGCTTCATGCGGTTAAAGTCGAACAGGACATAGCCGCTGAAGACTAGCACGCCGATAAAGGAAAAAGCGAGCAGTGCTGTGGAGCTTAACGGCCAGATCATATGGAAAATGGAGATGCAGATCAGAGCCAGCAGGGCTGCCATCAGCATGCCGCCGAGAAATGAGAGGTCACGCTTGGTTGTGGTTGCATAAAAAGCAAGTCCGCCAAATACAACAGCTGTTGTTCCGACGGCCATCAGGACGGTATTGGCACCTGATGTCGCAATATAATGCGCAATGATCGGGTAGGTTGTAATCCCCGAAATAAAGGTGAAGCTGTACAGAAAAGTGTAGGAAATTGCTTTTTTCTTTCTTAAGAAGAACGCTCCGATCAGCATGGCCAGCTCAAGGATGACGAGCGGCAGAAACAGCGCCGGAGGGATATAGACGCCAGCCATCGTCCCGAGAAAGGCAAATGCCAGTGACAGGGCAAAGGCTCTTAAAACAGATGGAAGATAGCCGGTGTTGGCAGTTTGTGCATACATATGTTTCACCTCATATGAATTGATTACCTTTTATACGCAGAAAATCGGGTAAGGTTTCAATTCATTTTTTCTTCTTTTAATAGATCACGGATTTCTTTCAGCAGTTCTTCCTTCGCATCGACGGTCGGTGCTTCTTCTACCTGCTTTTCCTGTTCATGCCTGCTCTTCAGCCTGTTGATGAACCTGACAAAGAGGAAGATGGAAAAGGCGATGATGACAAAATCAATGATAGATTGGATGAATGCACCATATTTGATGGTAGCGTCCTCGATTTTTACAGACCGCTCGGAAAAATCAACCCCTCCGGTGAGCAGTCCGAGAAATGGCATGACAATATCATTGACGAGCGAGGTGACGATTTTTCCAAAGGCTCCGCCGATGATCACACCGACTGCCAGATCGACCACATTGCCTTTGATGGCAAATTTCTTGAATTCCTTCAGCATATAGGTCATTCCTTTCTTTTTTGTCCAAGGTGTATAGCGATAAAAGTTATTATACTTATAAAAGAGCCGGTTGTTAAGGAGAGAAAAGCTTCCCGCGCATGGTATTGACAGAATCCGGCTTTTTCACTATAGTTACAGAGGACAAAAAAATATACGACATTCCTGCATCATGCAGGAGAGGTTCATAGCAACAAACCCTCTATAAAAAACTATGGTTCTGATAAAATTGATCAGCCATATCCGCGGGGATATGGTTTTTATTTTTCTCGGGCTGATTTTTATATATCGAGGAGCCTCTCTTGTATGCGCAGTACCATATGAGGAGGCTTTTTTCTATGTCTGGAAGAAAAGATGAAGAATTGAAGGATGTTACTTTGCTTGGCAATCAGGGGACACAGTATTTGTTTGAATACTCGCCGTCCATCCTGGAGGCTTTTGATAATAAGCACCCGAACCGTGACTATTTCGTAAAATTCAACTGCCCGGAGTTCACAAGCCTGTGCCCGAAAACGGGCCAGCCGGACTTTGCGACCATCTATATCAGCTATATTCCTGATCAGAGAATGGTTGAAAGCAAGTCACTGAAGCTGTATCTGTTCAGCTTCCGCAATCATGGCGACTTTCATGAAGACTGCATGAACATCATCATGAATGATCTGATTGAGCTGATGGATCCGCGCTATATCGAGGTATGGGGCAAATTCACTCCGCGCGGCGGCATTTCCATCGATCCGTATACCAATTACGGAAAGCCGGGCACAAAATATGAAAAGATGGCAGAGTACAGGATGATGAACCACGATCTTTACCCTGAAACCATCGACAACCGTTAAAAGGAGACAGACGTTTTGCTATTATATTTGAATGCCGCATTTGCCGGCCTGCTCATATTATCCAATATTCTTGCCGTCAAACTGTTCAGCCTGGGATCCTGGGCTGTTCTGCCGGCGGCTGTGATTGTTTATGTTTTTACGTATCCGATTACTGATATCATCGGTGAAGTTTATGGAAAAGAAGCTGCCAGGAAGACCGTGCTCGCCGGATTCGTAACACAGCTCCTGTCAGCCGTTTTCATTTTTGCGGCGATCCATCTGCCATCAGCGCCATTCTTTGGAGCGCAGGCTGAATTTGAAACAATTTTAAGCGGAAGCTTCCGCATCACCATTGCAAGCCTTATTTCTTATCTGGTCAGCCAAAACCTGGATGTGTATGTCTTCCATAAGCTGAAGGAAAAGCATGGCAGCAGGAAACTGTGGATCCGTAATAATCTGTCCACAGTCTCAAGCCAGCTGATCGATACCTCTGTGTTCATTCTGATCGCTTTTTACGGCACCATGCCTGCAGGGGCGCTCCTTGCGATGATCGGAACACAATATGCCTTTAAGTTCCTTGTCGCGCTGATTGATACACCCCTGGTTTACCTGCTGGTGGGCATGGCCAGAAAAGAAAAAAAGCAGCCTGGCGAGTTCGCAGGCTGACAGCAGAATCTGCGTCATGAAAACAGCCTCTAGCAGGGGGCTGTTTTTTGATGATGCTGTATGATGGTGCCAGGTACCATGAAAAGACAATGTGGCCAAAGTGTCCACCGATGGTGCCAGGTACCATGAAAAGACAAACATAGCCAAAGTGTCCACGGAGGGTACCTGGCACCGCAAAAAGACAAATGGGGCAAAAGTGTCCACCAGCGGTGCCTGGCACGGAAACCAAGTTTTTGTTTCTGGTTCGGTGTTTTTGGTTTACAATCAAGGTGGAAATAATTCTTAATTTTTTTGTGAAGGATAATGGGATAAGGAGGGAAGGACTTGGATAATAAAGCCGGGGGGAAGGATCCCCGTTTTAAGGTGGCGAAGAGGGAAGCCTGGATCGGTATCGGTCTTGTCCTTTTTAATTTTCTGTGGTGGTTTGGCTTTGCTTACGGGATGGGCTCAGGTCCTGTCGAAGAGTATACATATATCATGGGGCTGCCTGCCTGGTTTTTCTATAGCTGTGTGGCGGGATTTGCGGTTGTGTTTGTCCTTGTTTGGGCAGCCGTGAAGTTTCTGTTTAAAGAAGTCCCTTTCGATGACAGTGAAGAAGGGGGGAAGGCGGAATGAATATAGGTGTCATTATCCCGCTTCTTGTGTTCCTGGTGGCGATTTTCCTGGTAGGCTTTTGGGCGAGCAGGCATGTCCGCTCGACAGATTCTTTTCTGCAGGAATACTTCCTCGGCGGAAGGGAGCTGGGCGGATTCATCCTCGCCATGACGATGATTGCCACTTACGGCAGCGCCAGCAGCTTCATCGGCGGACCCGGTGTCGCCTACACCCAGGGGCTCGGCTGGGTGCTGCTTGCGATGTCACAGCTTGTGACAGGCTATTTTGTGCTGATGGTGCTCGGGAAAAAATTTGCGATTGTCGCCAGGCAGTATAATGCTGTCACACTGATCGACTTTTTGAAAGAAAGGTATCAGAGCAAGTGGGTGGTGCTGCTCTCAGCGCTGAGCATCATCATCTTCCTGTTCGCTTCCATGGCGGCCCAGTGGGTCGGCGGCGCCCGTCTGATCGAATCGCTGACAGGCCTTTCATATGGGGCTGCCCTGTTCATTTTTGCGGCATCAGTCCTTGTATATGTCATCATCGGCGGCTTCAGGGCCGTGGCTGTGACAGATGCGGTCCAGGGGGTCATCATGTTTGCGGGTACCTTGATCCTTCTGATTGCGGTCATTATTGCCGGCGGCGGGATTGGAAATATCATCACAGATCTAAGGACGGAAAATCCGGGGCTTGTTTCGCCGTATGGCTTTGATGGCGGACTGTCCCCGCTCTATGTTTCTTCCTTTTGGATTCTTGTCGGCGTGGGGGTGGTCGGCCTGCCGCAGGTGACTGTCAGGGCGATGAGCTACAAAAACTCCAAGGCCATGCACAGGGCGATCATCATCGGGACCTTTGTGGTCGGCTTCATCATGCTTGGCATGCATCTGATCGGCGTGTTCGCGCGTCCGATCCTGCCTGGTATTGAGGTGGGGGACAAGGTAATGCCGCTCATTGCGATGGAGGTCCTGCCACCGTGGCTGGCAGGGGTAGTATTGGCCGCCCCGATGGCAGCGATCATGTCGACTGTCGATTCTCTGCTCCTCCTCGTCAGCTCGGCTGTCGTGAAGGATGTGTATCTGAATTATATCAAGCCTGATGCAAGTGAAGGGACGGTTAAGAAGCTGAGCCTCGGCGTTACAGCGGTCCTCGGAATCCTGGTCTGCCTGATGGCGCTCAGTCCGCCGGATCTGATCATCTGGCTCAATCTGTTTTCCTTTGGAGGGCTTGAGGCTGCCTTCATATGGCCGGTCGTCCTTGGCCTGTACTGGAGCAGGGGAAATAAGCATGGAGCCATTGCCTCCATGATCACCGGGGTAGTCTCGTATATCCTTTTTTATACATACTATCCGAATGCCTTTGGCATGAACACAGTCATCATGCCGATCATCCTGTCATTTGCCGCTTACATGCTCATCAGCATGCTGACGGCCGGAACAGCACAGAAAGATATGGGGCAGACAGCCTGAAAAAAGACGGGACAGCTTTTGCTGGTCCCGTCTTTTTGTGTATGAACTAATATTTTATCTTAAAGGAAGAAGACAGCTCGCCCTGGCCATCCAGTTCATCCACTTGCATCTGATCGATCGCCGAGAAGGGGTTGCCTCTCTTCAAATCCCTCATAAAAGAATCCAGCTGTTTCTTGTCTCCGATTGCCCGGATCTCCACAGAACCGTCATCCAGGTTGCGCACCCAGCCATTGATGCCGTATTGAACAGCTTTTCTCTGTGCAAAAAAGCGGAATCCCACTCCCTGCACCTTTCCGGAAACTATAATGTTCAAATGGATCATCTTCTTCTCCTCCGGCACCATAATTACCTACATCGTCCCACAAAAGAGGGGCTAATGCAATATTCAAGAAGACAGAAAAAATAAAGGTCGGCCCCCATAAAATTTTCCGGCCTAACGAATGGTGTAGATAGTCTTTAAAAAGAAATAAGATGGAAATACCTGCCTGTAAAAGAAGGGGTTAAAAAAGTTTCCGGTTTTATGTTACAATTAGATTACAAACTGTTTAAAAACCAGTTAAAACAGATTTGTAGAATACAAATGTCTTTGTTAAACTTTAGAAATGTGACCGGCCATGACAGGGAAAAAGCGTCAGCCGGCATCAAAATCGAGCTAAAATGAGTGGGAGATAAGATGAATAAATATATATATGCAATGCTAATGGTGCTGTCAATGTTAACCGCCGCGTGCAGCAATCAGATCCACACATCACTTGCAGAGGAAATTTCGCACAAAACAGAGAAACAGAAAGACGATTCTGCTATCCTGACGATCCAGACAGAAGGCAAGGATAAAAAGGATACTTCATGGCTTAAGGAAAAGTCCCTTTACCGCATTGAAGCTGCCGATGAAGGCCTGGCTTATGAAGTCTATATTTATGCGGAAAATGAAACAACCGTCAAGCTTGAACAAGCAGGCGTTTTAGGAGATAAGCAGGACACGGTGCATGAAGGGAATTATTCAGTCTATATGGCCAAAAAAGGGGCAAAGTCTGCCTTTAAGCAGGATATTCTTTCATCCCTGCCGCTTGTTTTCAATGAAGAAGTAAAAGGGGCGTATCCGCTTAAGCTTGGTGATAAGACCCTGCTTGCCATCGTCCAGCCTGAGGGGGACAGCCGGTTCTCGGCAGAGCTGTACAGCATCCAGAATGGAGAGCTGAAAATCGTCCAGTCCGGTGAGGGAATCAGGTCCATACTCGGACCTGAAATCAAAGCAATCAAACAGGAATACATCCAGACAGTCAATTCTATTGATGACAATGAAGGATGGGTTTTTTCAACATGGGCATTCGACAAGGAAAAGCTGGAAATCAAACAGGTCAGCGAGACGGTCTACGATGATTCTGACATGAAGGACGGTCTGGGCGAAGGGGAAAAATGGTTTGAAATCTGGAGTGCAGCCGAAGAAAACTATCATCCGTTCTACAACATTCAGCTTGAAAAGGGCATTATCGATAAAGCCTCACAAGGCATACTGACCGGAAGCCAATATCCGATCGGCACGAATATCAATGATGTCAAAAAGGCGAGCCCCCCTTCTATCGAGGCAGGGAAAAAAGGCAAATATGCGTACCTGAAATATCCAGAAGTAACGTATTTTTATGATGAAGCCACACAAGAGGTAGCTGTCGTTTCAATTCCCGGAATCCGCCTGCAGTCAACGCTTGCAGATATCAAGAAAATGTTCGGCGAGCCGTTCAGGGAGAGCAGGAGAGGAACAGAGGTGCTGGCGATCTATGCTGCCGGAAAATACAATATTGATGTGTATGCAGACCAGTCAGGAAAAATAAAGTCTGTTCAGCTTAGGAAGCTTTAAGGGATGAACAGAACCAGTCAGGGTATACAAGAACGTGATTGTTGGGGTGGATCAGCTGGAGGGGCCTGTCAATCTGAACGTCGTTAACAGCAAAAAGCTGCAGGCCTAAATGGCCCGCAGCTTCCTTTTGTTATATCAATTAAAATGCCCAGTCGCCTTTGCGGAAAACGGGCTCTGACTGTCCGTCTTCCTTGATGCCGTCAATATCCATTTCGGCTGAGCCGATCATGAAGTCGACATGTGTAAGGCTTTCGTTCAGGCCATTTTCAGCAAGCTCTTCAGAGGACATTTTTTTGCCGCCCTCGATGCAGAATGCATAAGCGCTTCCGATTGCCAGGTGATTAGAGGCATTTTCGTCAAACAAAGTGTTGTAGAAAAGCAGGTTGGACTGTGAGATCGGCGAGTTGAACGGCACAAGGGCTACTTCTCCAAGGTAATGGGAGCCTTCATCTGTCTCAACAAGCTGCTTCAGGATCTCTTCGCCTTCTTCAGCCTTCACATCCACAATGCGCCCGTTTTCAAAGGTAATCGTGAAGTTATCAATGATATTGCCGCCATAGCTGAGTGGCTTTGTGCTGGAAACATGCCCATTGACACCGGTTTTAAGCGGAACGGTAAAGACTTCCTCAGTCGGCATATTAGCCATGAATTCATGGCCTTTTTCATTGACGCTGCCTGCCCCGACCCACAGATGCTTCTCAGGAAGCTCGATGGTCAAATCAGTGCCTGGCGCTGTATAATGCAGCTTTTTGAAGCCTTTGCTGTTCAGGTAATCGACTTTTTCATGCAGGGAAGCGTCATGATCCTTCCATGCCTGCACAGGATCTTCAAGGTCTGCGCGCGTTGCTTTAAAAATCGCATCCCAAAGTTTTTCCACGCGGCTTTCCTTAGGATCGTCTGCGAATACTTTGTCTGCCCAGCCTTCAGATGGGACAGCGATGACCGTCCAGCTTACCTTATCAGACTGTGCGTAGCGGCGGTATTTGCTCAGCGCTTTCCCGGCTGCTTTTTGGAAATTGGCGATCCGCTCGGATTTGACCCCTTTGAGCAGGTCAGGGCTTGCAGATACGATTGACATGAACGCAGCGCCCTTCTCTGCGAGGTCTTCCATTTCCTTGGCGCGGAACTCAGGATACTCTGTAAAAGATTCCTCAGGCGCTAGATCATACTTCAGGCGTGTCACTGTATCATCAGACCAGTTGACCACCACATTGGCTGCTCCTGTTTCATAGGCTTTTTTAACGGCAAGGCGTACAAACTCTGCTGCATCAAGTGCTGCGTTGATTACAAGCGTCTGGCCCTCCTGGACATTGACGCCGACCTTGACTGCCAGCTCGGCATATTTTTCGAGATTTTGCTGGAATTGGCTCATATTATGTATCTCCTTTTTCAGAATCTTCTTCTACATTTTATCGGTTTCTGCGTGAAAAAGAAACAGTTTGGCCTGATTCCTTTTTCACGGGAAAAATGCAAGGCCCCCTAATACGAACCTGCAATGGGAGCACCGGGATACCTCCCATCAGGCTATTTTAAAAATGAAAAAGCCGGCTTATCGCCGGCCTTAAATCGAGTTTTGTCTGGCAGGGTGTTTTTCCTGCTTTTCATATAAGGCAAACATGAGCCAATAAAGAAATGCGCTTATCACTGCAAGCACCGCGAGAATGGCAAAGGTCCAGTCATAGCCGATCCAGACGGTCAGTGGAATCGATATGGGAGCGATGGTCTTCCCGACGGTAAAACGAAGGCTGGCTGCTGCAAAATACTGGCCCCTCATATGCTCCGGGGCGATGCGCGACACAAAGCTCTGCTGAAGCCCGACCGCCATCAGCTCTCCTAAAGTAAAGATGGCCATGGCAATGATCAGGCCCCAGATCCACTGCGTCTGCCCGAACATAATAATGCTGGCAGCGTAGAAAAGGGAAGAGGTGACAAATACATTCCGCTCTTTAAATTTGGCTACATATCTAGTGACAGCGACTGTGAACAATGCCACCAGGAATCCATTTTCCGAGAGCAGGACGCCAAAAGCCTGCTCGCCGTGGACAGTGAACGACCAGCTTCCAATGCTGAAGAGGGACTGGTTGTCGACGGCCTCTTTCGTATAAACAGGGATCAGCAGGTCCAGCTGCATGAATGTCTGGGCGGCCAGGACGCCTGCGATGATAAAAAGCAGGAAGGTCCTGTCCCTGAAAATGATGCCGTAATCCTTCACCTGGGCCCCAAGGAAGCTGTACCATTTATCATTTTCCCCTGCGACAGCTGTATTCTCCGGAACCGTTTCGCGCGTCCATTTCGCCAGAACCAATGCGAGCAGGATGCAGACAATGCCCGCGATCAAGAGGAGCTGTGAGCGGTACTGCACATAAAAGAGCGCCCCAAGGATCGGCCCGACAACCACCGCAATATTGATGGAAGTATAAAAGATCGCAAACACATCGCTGCGGTGCTTTTCCTCGACCACGTCGGCCACCATCGCCTGGCTTGCCGGCCAGTAGAAGGCGCCGAACACTCCGACAAAGGTGAAGCAGATAAAGCCGAGCCAATAGGATTCGATGGCAGGGGAGCTGGCGACTGCAAACAGGATAAAGCAGATCCCCTGCCCGAAGGCCGACAGCACCATCATCGTTTTCCTGCCGAAACGGTCGGCGCAATAGCCGCCCATCAGGTTCGCCAATACAGAAAACACCTGCGATAAAATAAGCAGAAGGCCGGCCTTATCCTTGCCGAACGCCTCCGCAAAATAAATCGTCAAAAACGGAAAAAACATCCAAAACGTAATATTCATCAAAGATTCGCCGAACAGGCGCACCTTCAGATTAAAATCCCAATCTCTGATTCTCATGCTGAAATCCTCACTTCTCTGGTCAATATCGCTATCATACTACCTTTTTGAAAAAAATGACAGGTGCATGAGTGCTGAATTTTCTTTTGAAGAGAGGGTGAGATAACAAAGTTTTATCAGGCAACATATGGTGCGAAGAGTATGTCAGGCACGGCAAATGGATAAATAGAGGGAAAGTGTCTTTTGAAGGTGCCAGGCACTCTCTAGTGCTATGGCGCCTTCCGAAAGTTTCGCAGCCTCCCTCTGAACGAATGGCCTTTCGGGCAAAAGCCTTCCGAGGCATTCGGAACCTCTTTCGGAACCTGTCCGCTTATTTATAAATCTCTCGGAACCCCCCTCCGAAAGCTTCGGAGGGGCATGATAAATTCTTATGTGACGCCAAAACTGCCTGTTCCGGGAAGCAAGGGGAGTCGGGAACGTGCCTGCAGTCTCAGCCTTCAGCCCATAAAAAGACCCCAGCCGCTGCCGGCCGGGGTCCTGTTATCAATCTTCGTCCTTCATGGCCGCTTTCAGCAGATCGCCGAGGCTGGTTCCGAAGGATTCTTCGTTTTTGCTGTATTTCTGCACAAGCTTGCGTTCTTCCCGCTTGTTGACAGCTTTCTTTTTATCCTGCGCCTTCTCTACAACATTGCACGGGCGGCACTGGAAGTAGGTGCCGGCCTTGCCGTTGTGGATTTCCATTTTTTTATGGCACTGCGGGCAGCGGCGGTTGGAAAGCTTCGGATCCTTGCGCTTCCGGTAGCTGCATTCCATGTCAGAGCAGACGAGCACTTTGCCGTCTTTCGTATTGCGCTCTTTCAGGAAGGAGCCGCATTCCGGGCATTTTGAGCCGGTCAGATTATGGGCTCTGTACGATTTATCGCTTGTCTTGATTTCGGATACCAGCTGCTGGGTCTGCTGGCGGATCTTTTTCAGGAATTCCTTCGGGCTCGCTTTTCCGCGCGCGATCGCTTCAAGCTCCTGCTCCCATTTGGCTGTGAGCTCAGGTGATTTCAAGTCCTCGTTCACAAGGTCCATCAGCTGCTTGCCCTTCCCTGTAGGGTGGAGGCGTCCGCCGTTCTGGCGTTCAACTGCTTCGGTCGTAAGCAGGCGTTCAATGATCTCTGCCCTTGTTGCCGGTGTCCCGAGGCTGTATTTCTCCATTTGGGATAAAATATCGGCCTCGGTATAGCGACCAGGCGGCTCAGTCAGTTTTTGCTCGGAAGAAACTGATTTTACCGTCAGGGTCTGGCCTTTTGAGAGGGAAGAGAGATTCAGCTTCAATTCCTTTTCTTCTCCCTTGCCTGTCACCTGCCGGAAGCCTTCTTCAATGACGGCGGTTTCTCTTGTTGAAAAGATTTCGCCGTTCAGATCAAAGGAAGCTTGAATGGTTTCATATTTGTACGGCTCATGGAAAAGGGCCAGGAAGCGGCGGACAATGATGTCGTACAGCTTTTTCTCATCACTGTCCAGGTCGCTCAGATGAAGGCGCTCCTCGGTCGGGATGATGGCATGGTGATCGGTCACCTTTTCATTGTTGAACACGCGCTTGGCAAGGACCTTCCCTTTTTTCGCCAGTAGCGGCTTCACTTCATCCCTGTAGCCTGAGGCGATTCCATGGAGGCGGTCCAGCATCGTTGCTTCCATATCCTTTGTCAGGTAGCGGGAATCTGTCCTTGGATAGGTGACGAGCTTGTATTGCTCATACAATCTCTGCAGGACATTGGATGTTTTTTTCGCCGAAAAACCGAAGCGCTTATTGGCATCCCGCTGCAGCTCGGTCAGATCATAAGGAAGCGGCTGCTGCTCGCTTTTTTCCTTGCGGCTGATGGACTGGATCACGGCCTTTGCTGAATCGGTTTTTGCCACGATGGCTTCGGCTGTTTCTTTAGAAAAAGTCCTTTTCTCGCCGTTCTTTTCCCAGTCTGCCTTAAACGGCCCAACCTGGGCGGAAATCGTCCAGTATTCCTTCGGGGTGAAGGATTGGATCATTTTCTCCCTTTCCATGATCAGGGCAAGCGTCGGTGTCTGCACACGCCCGGCAGACAGCGGGTCATTATATTTCGTCGTCAAGGCACGTGTCACATTCAATCCGATCAGCCAGTCCGCTTCAGCGCGGCATACCGCTGAATCGTAAAGGGCGAGGAACTGGTCCCCGGGCTTCAGGCTTTGAAAGCCTTCTTTAATCGCACGGTCTGTGACAGAGGAGATCCACAGGCGCTTGACCTGCTTTTTCCAATAAATCTTCTCAAGAATCCAGCGGGCTACCAGCTCACCTTCACGTCCGGCATCAGTCGCGATGATGATTTCATTGATGTCCTTCCGCTTGGAAAGCGTGTCGATGGCCCGGAACTGGTGGCTCGTCTGCTTCATGACCTTAAGCCCCATCCGGTCAGGGATGATCGGCAGGTCTTCCAGGTTCCAATGCTTGAATTTTGTATCATAATTCTCAGGCATTTTCAGTTCAACCAGATGGCCGAGCGCCCAAGTGACAATGTATTTATTTCCTTCTATATAAGATTTATGTGTCTGCGTACAGCCGAGCACCCGGGCAATCTCCCGGGCTACACTCGGTTTTTCCGCAAGTACGAGTGATTTCATGTAAAGCTCCTTTCAAATCTGTGCTTCCTCTATAAGTATAACGGAAACGCAGGAAAAATTGTAATGGACAAAACGGAATGGGAACCCGATAAAAAGGATATACAGTAAATATCAGTGCCTGGCACCAAAGACCCTTATAAAAAAGGGGCAGCGATGTTAAAATAATGCAGGACAGGTTGTTTTTTTTCCTGATTTTTATACTTTATAAATTAGAACAGGCAAGCTTGTTCTCCTTTTTTTAACCCAAAAACAGAACATATGTTCTAAAGATGGAGGTGGCAAAATGGAAGGCAGGGAGCCAAGTTTGGTGGTTCGTGAATTTTTGAGGCAGGAAGAGCATCAAAAGCTGTATGAGACTTATCTGGATGATCCCCATGAGAAAAATAAAGCCCGGCTCGAAGCAGCCTTTAAAAGGTACTTCAGACATATCCGCTTCGTTTCTTATTTAAATAAGACTATTTATTATGAGTCAAGGAAGTTTGACATGAAGGCGCGGGAATTGCGCGCCAGGTATCAGCTCACCCTGGATCGGCCTGCAGCAGAAGCAGAGAGCGGCGCAGAACCGCTGACACAGCTCCTCGAAGATGAGACGGCGCTCCAGCCTTTCATGGAAATCCCCTCCGGAAGGCTGGAAGATTACACAGCCGATCCCCGGCTCGCCAGAATCATCAAAGAACTGACTCCAAGGCAGCAGGAAATTCTCTTTTACGCATTTGTCCGCAGCCTCCCTGATGCCGAAACAGCCAGATTGCTCGGCATCAGCCCGCAGGCAGTATCAAAGACCAAAAATAAAGCGATTGAAACCATAAGGAGGAAATACAATGCTTGAACAGCTGAATCTTTTGCAGATCATCGGCAATTTCGGATTCCCCATTGCCATTACCATGTATTTGCTGCACCGCTATGAAAACCGGTTCGAACAGCTGAAAATGAAAATGGAGGACATTTCCCGAAGCATCGCACAGATTGAAAAAGACAAAGGGTGAAAGCATGAATTTGTCACAGCAGGAAATAGAGGAAATCATGAAGGCCATCGAGCCTAAAATCAAAAAATCCTTATACCAGACAGGCAAGGAAAACCGGGAGGACCTCGAGCAGGAGCTGCGCGAAGCCGTCCTCCGCAAGCTCCGCGACAACAAACTTGAGGAAGTTCCCGGCTTTTTCGAGATGATGGAGGGAGGGGAGAGAAGGTAGAGAAGGCAGAGAAGGTGACAGGCACCTATACCAGTTATAGACCAGTTGCAAACGGCTTGAGGTTAGCCGTTCAGGACTGCGGGTAAAGGGAAAGACAAACTTTCTGCCCGGTTTTTTTCTTCCCTGCCGCATTGAAGTGGTATAATGGCTGTAACGGCTGCGGGTGCCAGGCATGAGACTAGTGCCTGGCACCGGCGTACATATTATGTTGCTGGAGTGTGATGGAAGCCTGTGCGATTACGATTTACGAAATCTATCCCCAATCTGGTCACTCAAGGAAACCTGTACTGCGGTTTCCTCTCTATAGGATTTGCAGCGAACGGCCAATTCAAAAATGCGGCGATCCTCATTCTGATCGGCATGATGCTCGACAGCATGGACGGCAGACTTGCCCGGATGCTGAAGGCTGACAGCGCGCTCGGAAAAGAGCTCGACTCGCTCGCAGACATCGTCACTTTTGGAGTGGCGCCGTCCTTTTTAGTGTATTATACATATTTCTATCAATTCGACCTTCTTGGCCTTGCCATCGCCGGCCTTTTCCCTCTCTTCGGAGCATTTAGGCTGGCCAGGTTCAATATCAGTTCCCCAAAATCGTCCATGAATTATTTCGTCGGCGTCCCGATCACAGCCGCAGGAGGCATCATGGCACTCCTCACGCTGTTCGGGGACAAAATCCCGAATATCGTCACGACTGTCATTTTTACCGCATTATGCTTTCTAATGGTCTCGAAAATCAGGATCCCAAGCCTGAAGGAAGTCCCGCTTCCGAAATACGGCACCATCGTCACCATCTTTCTCGGCTGCCTTCTGTATCTGATCTACAAAGGGACATACGGCCAATTTCCCTACCTGATCTATATTGCAGCACCCATGTATATCGCCTATCTGGCCTATATCTTTGTAAAAGGGAAAAATAAGAAGGATATCGACTGAAAAAACCGCTGAGAAGCGGTTTTTTTGATTGGGCGGAGATTTCGAGGCGGAGGATGATCCGGTAATGTGGTTAATGAGGTGTGCGGATGAAGGGAGAGAGCTCTGGGAGGCGGGGAATCTACCGAACTAGCGAATTAATCTACCGATTGAGAGCATTAATCTACCGAATTAGCGATTAATTTAACCAATTGAGCGGATAATCTACCAACTCAGCGAAATCGGCTGCAAATTCGTGGTTTTTAACCAGTTGGAGAGCGGGAGCTGCCAAGGCTCGCGGTATTTTTATGAGTGGGGTGCTTCCATTGCGGCTATTTTAATGGTATGAGAGCGGAATCTACCGAACTAGCTAACGATTCTACCGATTGAGAGTATTAATCTACCGAACTAGCGATTAATTTAATCAATTGAGCGGATAATCTACCAACTCAATCATTCATCCACCCGAAAAGCCACAAAACAGTCCGCTGCCAAAAAACTTCACCCCGCTACCATGCTAATCATCTGCCAATCTAACATGTTAAAATATGGTAAAAATCTGTTGACATCATAAAAATTCTATTCATACAATGAAGAATAGAATAAATAAATCATAATGGATGATGCGCAATGAAGAGAAAAAACACATCAACTTATAATTTTCGAAAGAGGCTGCATGTCAAACCCCTGGTTTGATGGCAGCCTCTTCTTTATTTCGCTAATATGCTGAGGGGGAAAGATCATGATTGAATTGACAGGCAGCACATTGACATTGGAACAGGTAAAGGTAATTGTTTTTGAAAAAGAACAGGCGGCAGCATCAGCAGGTAGTATGGAGAGGGTGAAGGAAAGCCATGAGGCGGTCCGGAAGATTGTTGAAGAAGAAAGGGTCATTTATGGCATCAACACCGGCTTTGGGAAGTTCAGCGATGTGCTCATTAACCAGAAGGATGTAAAGGCGCTTCAGCTGAATCTGATCCGTTCCCATGCATGCGGGGTGGGGGAGCCTTTTCCGGAGTCTGTTTCAAGGGCGATGCTGCTGCTGAGGGCTAATGCGCTTTTGAAAGGATTTTCAGGTGTAAGGCCGGAGCTGGTTGAAAGGCTGCTGGCTTTCTTAAATGAAGAAATCCATCCTGTCATTCCGCAGCAAGGGTCGCTTGGGGCGAGCGGGGATCTTGCACCATTGTCCCATCTTGCTCTTGCTCTGATCGGTGAGGGGGAGGTTTTTTATAAAGGAAAGAGGATGCCTTCATCAGAGGCCATCGAATCTGCCGGACTCCCTCCGTTCCATCTGGAGGCGAAGGAGGGGCTTGCCCTCATCAATGGCACCCAGGCGATGACGAGCATGGGGGCGGTCGCCTATCTGGAAGCCGAGCAGCTGGCTTTTCAAAGTGAGATGATCGCTGCAATGACGATGGAGGGCCTGAACGGCATCACAGACGCATTTGATGAAAGAATCCATCAGGCCCGCGGCTACCAGCAGCAGATAGATACAGCCGCTCGGATGAGGGATTATCTGGCCGGAAGCAGGCTGACGACCGTTCAAGGTGAGCTGCGTGTCCAGGATGCCTATTCTCTCCGGTGCATCCCCCAGGTTCATGGGGCAAGCTGGCAGGCGCTCGATTATGTAAAAGAAAAATTGGAGATTGAAATGAATGCGGCGACCGATAATCCGCTGATTTTTGATGAGGGGGAAAAGGTCATTTCCGGCGGGAATTTTCATGGGCAGCCGATTGCGTTTGCGATGGATTTCATGAAAATTGCTGTTGCGGAGCTGGCCAATATTTCGGAAAGGAGAATCGAGCGGCTCGTCAATCCGCAGCTCAGTGACCTGCCTGCTTTCTTAAGTCCGGAGCCTGGCCTGCAGTCAGGTGCGATGATCATGCAATACAGTGCGGCGTCTCTGGTTTCGGAAAATAAGACGCTGGCACATCCGGCGAGCGTTGATTCTATTCCGTCCTCCGCCAACCAGGAGGATCATGTAAGCATGGGGACGATTGGATCCCGCCATGCGTGGCAGATCATCCAGAATGCGACCCGGGTGCTGGCGATCGAGCTGATCTGCGCGATGCAGGCAGCCGAGTTCAGGGGTGTTGAAAAAATGGCCCCTAAAACAAGAAAAATCTACGAAAAAGCAAGGGAAATCGTCCCATCTATTACAAAAGACAGGGTATTCTCAAAGGATATTGAAAATTGTGCGGCCTGGCTGAAGGAAGGAATAATGAAATAAGGGGAGGACTGCCTCCCCTTATGTTTAATCTTCTTCTTCGATCCGGTTTTTGAAGGCTTCCTGGACGACGATGAATTCTTCATCCTCAATCGCGTCCTTAGAGTGCCTTTCCACTAGCGTCCCCTCAGGGAATTTTCCGGGATGCCCTTTTCGTTTATGGTCAAAATGCTCTCCGCGTGACATAAGCAGATCGTCTCCTTTCATAGGTGGAAATCGGTTCTTTCCGTAGCTTTCCCGCCCCGGCCGCCGGATATGTGCGCAAAACTTGTTCAGCTTTTGCAGGAAGTGCATATCTATATTGATATATAGCAAATTAGAAAGGAGCGGTGCATATGCGGGAAGCGTTCCAGGCGGAGGATCTGGCCAAACAGCCCATGCCTTTTACAGCTTCAAAAGGGGATCCAGCCCCGCTGTTTACAGCGGATGCTGTGATTGACCAGGGAATCCAGAAGGTCAGCCTGCAGGATTTCCAGGGCCAGTGGGTGCTGCTGTTTTTTTACCCCAGTGATTTCACCTTTGTCTGACCGACAGAATTGGCGGCGGTCGCCGCTATTTACCCTTATGTAAAGAACATGAATGTGGAAGTCCTTGCCATCAGCACGGACAGCGTCTATTCCCACAAAGTGTTCAAAGAAACATCGCCTTCCCTGAAGCATGTGACCTTCCCGCTCCTGAGCGACCGGACCCACAGCATCAGCAAGGCATACCGCGTGCTTGATGAAAATTCAGGCGCATCATTCCGGGCATCTGTGTTCTTGAACCCGGAGCAGATCATCCAGGCAAAACTGATTTATCCCGGCAATATCGGCCGCAATCTCCATGAGCATGTCCGCATCCTTCAGGCCCTCCAATATGCAAAACAGACTGGCAAAGGCACACCTGCCAACTGGATGCCCGGCCAGCAGGGGATGATGAGCGACCCGAATATGATTGGGAAAATATAAATTGGAGCTGCTGGTATAGGAATGCAGCAGGGAACAGTGGTATCCAAAAAAAGAAGACCCGCCTTCCTTAAAGCGGGTCTTTCAGCTTAATATATGAACTGCGGAACGCAGGCTTCCTAGTCTTTAACCGTACTCTGCTTGGCATTCACAATCAGCGGGTTCAAGCCTGAACCTGTTCTTTTGACCTGTGTGGCGCCTTCTGTGTTCTGGCCTTCCAGATAGGAAGCATATTTTCTGTTCCAGTATTTCATGGACAGATAGATGAAGATGCCGGCAATGATCAAGATGGCAACTGTGGCTGGCCAGAAGGCTGGGGAAACGACAGCAGCTTCATAAGCAAGGCCGATTTTTGAAAAGACGATATACGTAAAAGCGACAAGCGAGAGAAGAATGATGGAAACCGGAATGACGCCCTTCCAGGGAACCATATTCACCTGGGCATCTGCACGGAAATGATAGGCAGAGGCTCTCGGCTTTATTTTTCCGATAATGATCATCATCAGGATTTCGACAGCAAACAGGATGGCATAGATATGGATAAAGTGGATTGGCACCGTATAGCCAAACAGATGGTCAGTGCCCCATACGAGCATATAATAAGCTATCACATGGAAAATGATGACCACTTTCGGTGCCAGTGCCGGAATATATTTCGAGAAAATACCGACGAGTACGATGGCGATGATCGGTATGTTGAAAAATCCAGTGAATCTTCTGATCAGGTCCCAAAGGCCGTCAGATGCGTTCATCAGCATCGGAGAGATGAATAAAGAGACAATGGCGAGAATGGTTCCGAACCATTTGCTGATGCTGATCAGCTTTTCATCACTCACATTAGGATTGATCCTTGGCTTGTAGATATCCAGTGCAAAAAGGGTGGCGGCGCTGTTCAGCAATGAATTGAAGGAGCTGAACACGGCTCCCAGCAGGACCGCAAGGAAAAATCCGGACAGATAGCCGGGCATCACATCTGAAATCAGGGTTGGGTAGGCAAGGTCGACTGATTTCAGCGAATTGCCGTAAAGATGAAAGGCGATAACGCCGGGAATCATCATAAAAACAGGGACAAGCAGCTTATAGAAGCCTGAAATCATAACACCCTTTTGGCCTTCAGCCAGGTTTTTAGCGCCTAATGTACGCTGGATGACATATTGATTAGAAGCCCAGTAGAAGAGATTGGCAAAAATCATCCCGGTAAAAATGGTGCCGAATGGAACAGAATCTTCCTTTGTCCCAATGCTGTTCAATTTTTCAGGATGCTCAGTGGCAATGGTTTTCAGGCCGCTGAAGAAATTGCCGTCACCAAGGGCGAAAAAGCCAAGAACCGGGATCAGAATACCGATGATTAAAAGGCCGATCCCGTTTAATGTATCAGAAACAGCAACAGCCTTCAGTCCGCCGAAGATGGCGTAAATGGCTCCGATGATGCCGATGATCCAGATGACGAGCCAAACAGAAGATTGGTATGTAATGCCCAACAGGGACGGCACATCAAACAGCTGCAGCACAGCCAATGCCCCCGAATAAAGCATGGATGGAATAGTAACAAGGATATAGCCAAGCATGAACAGGATGACGGTGTAGCGCCTCACCCCTTCATCAAAGCGCTTGCTTAAAAATTCAGGCAGTGTCGTGAAGTTTCCGCCCAAATACTTTGGCAGCAGATAAACAGCCATGAAGATGATGGCAAAAGCAGCGGTAACTTCCCAGGCCATATTGCTCAAATTGGTCCGGTAGGCCTGTCCATTCAGGCCGATCAGCTGCTCAGCCGACAGGTTTGTCAATAATAGCGATCCGGCGATGAAGCCCCCTGTCAGTCCCCTCCCTGCCAGGAAATATCCTGTAGAATCGCTGACTGCCCCTTTCGTTTTTACATACGAAATCCAGGCAACGATCGCCATAAAAAAGGCGCAGGATATTAAAGTGAAAGCAATTCCCCCAGTAAACATAGGTGCACTTCCTTTTCTCTTTTTTGTTCGTTTAATAACCTGAAATGGCACATTTCAAACCTTTTGCTCTAGTGGGATATAATGCCATCAGCTTTCAAATAGAGAGAAAGGCATTTATAATAAAGGAAAGGATTGAAAGGAGGCCGCAGATGGACTTTTTTGGAATCATTTCAGAGGATCGGATCAAGAAAGGCTATAAAGAAGGCGAATTTGAAAACCTTCCCGGCTTTGGAAAACCGCTTCCGCATGATGAGCTCTCCCATGTTCCTGACGATTTGCGCATGGCTTACAGAATGATGAAAAATGCAGGCTATACAGAAGAAGACAATGCTGTGAAGCAGGAAATGGCCACCATCGAGGATCTTATAAAAAAATGCGAAGACCCTGCAGAAAAGAAAGATCTTCAGAAGCAGCTGAACCAGAAGCTGCTGAAATTCAACAGCATGATGTCTCAAAGGCGGGCAAGCACAAACTCCTCGATATTTAAAAACTATGAAGATAAAATTCATCATAAATTAGTTGATTGAAAGCTCCTGTGTCAGGGGCTTTTTTCTTTTAAAATCACCCTGCACGAATAGCATGAGGAAATTCTCCCCTTTTTGGTTAGAATGTTTTGCCGAAATTCAGAGTTGGGAATTGACTGGAATAGAATAAAAATGGGAGGGATGGTCCGTGTATTTATCTATTGCAATCAAGCTCCTGCTGGGACTGATATCCCTGCTGGTTATCATGCGGGTGCTGGGAAAAAAGGAGATGGCACAGGCAACTCCATTCGATTTTATTTATGCATTGGTCCTTGGAGGGATTCTTGAGGAAGGTTTGTACGACAGCAAAGTCTCTATTTTACATATTCTGTTCACCTTCGCCGTCTGGGCTGTCCTCATCTATGCGATTGAAATTCTCGTCCAGCGGAAGGATAATCTTCGGGCACCCATCAAAGGGCAGCCCGCCCTCCTTATTGAGAACGGCAATATTAATATTAAAGCGATGGATAAAAACCATATGGAACTGGAGCAGCTGCTCTCGATGCTCAGGGGCAAGGGGGTGTTTTCACTTCGTGATGTGAAGTATGCCATCCTGGAAACAGGAGGAACGCTCAGCGTCATGAAGAACGCTGAGATAGAGCCGCCGACAGCTAAAATGATGGATATAAAGCCGCCTTCCAAGGAGATTAGCATTCTGCTGATCGATGAAGGAGCCATAGAAAAGGAAAATCTTAATTTTGCAGGGAAAACCACTGATTGGCTTCTCTCGGAAATTGAAAAGCTGGGGTACGAAAGAGCAGAAGATATTTATTATGCAGAATGGAATAAAGAGGACGGTTTTTATATCAAAGGCTATGATGAAGAAAGAGAAACAGCCAAATAGCAGGTATATGGACCTGGTTATTGTGGCGATTTTATTTTAAAAGTAAAAGAATTGCAGATTAATATTAGGAATGTCCTAAATAAATGAGGGTCCCTGTCGAAATAAATAGAAATAGACATTTTATTAAGACAGGTGACGTATATGGATAAATCATCATTAATTGGGGTTATTCTGGCAATCATTGGCGTAGGGGTCGGTATGGTGTTGAAAGGGGTGCATCCTTCAGCATTGGTGAACCCGGCTGCCATCCTGATCATCATCGTTGGAACTATAGCCGCAGTTACCATCGCTTTTCCAATGAATGAGCTGAAAAAGGTGCCAAAGCTTTTCGGTATATTATTCAAAGAAAGAAAACAAATGGTGCCGGCAGAACTGATCAGAATGTTTTCAGAGTGGGCACAGCTGGCGAGGAAGGAAGGCCTTCTTGCACTGGAAGCCAAAACAAACGAGATTGAAGACCCTTTCCTGAAAAACGGCCTCTCGCTCGCAGTGGATGGTCAAAGTGCCGATTATATCAGGGATGTACTCTCTGAAGAGATCGAGTCAATGGAAGAAAGGCATCTTTCAGGAGCAGCCATTTTCACACAGGCCGGTACATATGCACCGACACTTGGTGTGCTTGGTGCGGTTGTCGGACTGATTGCCGCCCTGGGGGATATGACGAACACCGACGCGCTCGGACATGCCATCAGTGCAGCCTTTGTGGCAACACTGCTTGGGATTTTCACTGGATACGTGCTTTGGCATCCTTTTGCCAACAAACTGAAGCGCAAATCAAAGCAGGAGTCAAAGCTGAAATATATGATGATCGAGGGGGTCCTCTCCATCCTGGAAGGAGAGGCACCGCGCGTCATCGAGCAAAAGCTGGCATCTTATCTGCCTTCAGGGGAAAGGAAGCAATTCCTCGAGGAAAGCGAAGTGAAGGCAAATGAGTAAGCGGAAGAAAAAGGAGCATCATGAGGAGCATGTTGACGAGTCCTGGCTGATTCCCTATGCTGACATCCTGACGCTCCTGCTTGCCCTTTTCATCGTCCTGTTTGCGATGAGCTCAGTGGATGCCCGGAAATTCGAGGCCCTGTCAAAGGCCTTCAATGATGCATTCAATGGCGGGACCGGCTTCTTCGACTTCCCGAGCCCGATGCCGGATGGCGCCATGCAGTCAGCCGACAAGGCCGATACCGAAAACAAAGACGAAGTAGAAAAGGCTTCTGCTGCCGGCACTTTAGAAGAAGGCCAGAACGATATGGAAGCAGAAGGCAAAATCCAGAAACTCACAGACAAGCAGGAACTCAAGGAAGTCGAAGAAAAGGTGAAAACCTATATTCAAAACAATGGCCTCACAGACAAGCTTGAGACCTCTCTGACAGATGAAGGACTGCTTGTAACGATCCGGGACAACGTCTTTTTCGCTTCCGGAAGCGCTGAAGTAAGATCCGGCGAATTGACGATCGCCGACGAAATCGGTGAATTGCTCGTCATGGACCCGCCGCGCAATATCATCATCAGCGGACATACTGACAATATGCCGATCAAAAACTCCGAGTTTGAATCCAACTGGGAATTAAGCGTCATGAGAGCCGTAAACTTCATGAAAATCCTGCTGCATAACAAAGACCTGGACGCCCGGGCCTTCAGTGCGAAAGGATTCGGCGAATTCCAGCCGGCCGCCTCCAATGACACAAAAGAAGGCCGTGACAAAAACAGGCGGGTTGAAATTTTAATATTGCCGAGAACATAAGCCGAGCCGGAATGGTTCGGTTTTTTTATATAAATTTATATAGTGTATCTGCTCTTGCTTTGATAAAATTTAGAAATCACAAAATTTACTAAAAGAAGGCTATGAAAATGACCAGACTGAAGTTATATGCTAAGCAGTTCCATCCAGTGGTATGGGTCCTTCTGGGAGGGACGGTACTGGCAAGAGGCGCTTCCTTTATGACGCTGCCCTTCCTCGCCATTTACCTTTCCAGTACAATGGACCTCCACCCGCTTTTGATCGGCCTGACCATTGGGATCAGTCCGCTGACCGGGACCATTGGCGGCTTTGTAGGCGGCTATCTTTCGGACAGATTTGGCCGAAAGCCCGTCATGCTGAGTGCCCTGATGATGTGGTGCCTCGTTTTTTACGGGTTTGCCCTGGCTGATTCACCGGCCTTATTTGTCATATTGAATGCGTTAAACGGCTTGTGCAGCTCCTTTTTTGAGCCGACCTCTCAGGCGCTTATAGCGGACCTGACAGACAAGAAATACCGGATGAAGGCCTTTTCGCTCCGCTATACCGCCATCAATGTCGGTGCATCTGCCGGCCCGCTGCTTGGCGCCTATCTGGCTGCTGTTTCCGCAGACAGCACGTTTGTGATAACCGGGACGATCTATCTGCTGTATGGAATATTCCTGGCAGTATTTTTGGCCAGATATAAGATTAAAAAAACAGCAGATCCCGCCAAGAAGGGGGCGACCTTCAAGGAGTCGATCCGTGTGGTCAGACGGGACAAAGCACTGCTCTTCCTGATACTGGGAAGCATTCTGATCAATTTCGGCTATGCCCAGATTGACTCAACCCTCCCGCAATTTTTGGAAAACGAACTGGCCAATGGCATAGTTGTATACTCAAGCCTGCTTTCCATCAATGCTGTGATGGTGGTGATCCTGCAGCTGCCGATCAGCTCTTTTGCTGAAAAATTCCAGCCGCTGCAGGTAATGATGTGCGGCTCTGTCCTTCTATCGCTCGGACTGGTATGCTTCAGCTTTACAAACGGCTGGATCATTGGCATCCTGGCCATGCTCATCGTTACAATCGGAGAAATTCTGATCTTTCCTTCCAGCAGCATCATGATTGACCAGCTGGCAGATGATACGAACAGAGGAACCTACTTTGGGGCCAGCCAATTCCGGAAAATCGGCCATTTCGCAGGCCCGATCCTCGGCGGCTTCCTGCTCGGCCAGACCGGAGGGCAGATTGCCTTCTGGATGATCGCGGGGCTGTCATTGGGCAGTATCGTCTTTTACAGGATGGGGAATCTGGTGACAGTGAAGGCGGGAGTGCGGAGTGTGGAAGGGTAGGGTGTTTTGTAATGGGTGAGGTGCTGGGGGAGGAGCAGCTGGCAAAGCACGGAGTCGCAAATATATTGGGGAAACTCGCAAATAAAGTCGGAGAGTCGCAAATATAATGGAAAACTCGCAAATAAACCGGAAAACTCGCAAATAAGAGCCGCGGGCCGGTTTTTGCAGAGTTGCTAATAAAAGCTGGAAGTAGCTAATATACTGGAAAAGTTGCTAATAAAATGAAAAAGTTGCTAATAAAAGCTGGAAGTAGCTAATATACTGGAAAAGTTGCTAATAAAATGAAAAAGTTGCTAATAAAAGTGGGAACTTGCTAATAAAACGAAAAACTTGCTAATAACCGCAAAATGAGCTGCCCAATGAACGTTTAAAGCTGACCATTAGCCCAAAAACCGCAACTAAACGCCCAAATTCCATCCCCAAACACAAAAACAGGACCCTCCAGCCGGGGGTCCTGTTCAATATTACATAGAAATATTAACTTCTGACTGCATTTCTTCTTTGGCTGCTGCTGTTTTTTTCCCATGAAGGATGTAGTAGAGCCCAAGGCCGATCAGTGAGACCAAAACTAGCACCATGTATAGTTTGGCAAATCCTGTGTAGACGGCGACGATGCCGAGTACATAGGAGCCGAGGCCGATGCCGGAGTCGAACATCGTAAAGAATGTGGAGGTGGCCAGCCCTCTTTTGGCAGGGTCGGCATTTTTAATGGCAACGGTCTGCATGCTTGGCACAATGGTGCCGTAGCCCAGGCCGATCACAGCGCCGGCAAGCAGGAACAGGAAGCTGTTGTCTGCAAGGCTGAGCAGGAACAAACCGGCGGCAAATAAGACGATTGCCGGATAGATGACCCTGTTTTCACCGTACAGGTCAAACCAGCGGCCTGTGAACGGGCGTGAAATCAGGATGAAGGCTGCATAGACGACAAAGAAAAAGGACGCCGCCTGCATTAGTCCGAGCTCCTTGGCATACACCGAAATGAAGGATAATACACCTGAATAGGCAAACGCGAGCGTGCCGGCTGCAATGGAAACCGGAACGGCATTTTTTTCAAACAGGCTTGAAAAAGCGAATGAAGGCTGCTTTGTTTTTTCGCCAGTGTTTTCCGGGATGCTGATGATAGATGACAGCACCAGAGCCAGGACGGCAAGCACCATACATAGAACAAAAATCCAGCTGTATGCGGCATACTGAATGATGGTCAGCCCTGTGAAAGGCCCGATAACCATGGCAAGGTTCATGAACATGGCATAATAGCCAAGCCCTTCGCCGCGCCTTTCAGCCGGTACGATATCAGCGACAATGGCACCAGTGGCCGTTGTAGCCATTCCGAAGCCCGCGCCATGCAGGAAGCGGACTGCCAAAAGCATAGGCAGGCTGTCTGCCGTAAAGTAAAGTGCGGAAGCAATTGTAAAAATAACCATCGAAATCATCAGGATTTTCTTGCGGCCGATTTCATCAATCCATTTTCCTGTAAAAGGCCGGGAAATGACGGCGGCGATCAGGAATACCGAAATGATGAGGCCGACCTGTGATTCACTTCCTTTTAAATCATCGAGAATGTAAATGGGAAGAGTGGTGAGCAATATATAAAACCCGATAAATAAGAAAAAACTAGTAATAGAAACGCCTAAAAAGTCCTTTGTCCAAAGGGGTTGTTTCTTCATGATTGTCCTCCTTGATGTCATGTTTACTGAGAGTCTGTGAAGTAGTGAGAAGAAAAACGGAAGGCCTTGCGGGGCTGATCAACGTCCGGAATTTTGCTTCATTTTTTGCATGACTGATATGGCAGCCATTAATTCTTCTTCAGAAATATCCTCCAGCATTTTTTGTTCATATCCTTCTACGGCGGCCAGCCAATCTGGATATTGAGTGAGGGCTGCATCTGTGAGCAGAATCTTTTTTTCACGCTTGTCTTTCCCCGGCACCCTGCTGATCCAGCCTGATTTTTCAAGGCGAAGGAGGGCTCTTGTCATGGTCGGGGCCTCAACGCTGAGATAGGTGGAAAGCTCAACCTGTGTGCTGGAGCCTGTTGTTTTCAGCCTGTAGATGATCGGCCATTGTGCGGCATAAAGTCCCATAGGGGTAAGCACATCGTTCAGGCCCTTGGAGAACTGCCGGGTACATTGGTTGAAGCTGTGAAAAAAAGGATCCATTTTATTCATATACTATCACCCGTTTCAATTAGTTGCCTAGCTAACTATAAGGGAAAAAGACATATTTGTCCAGTCCGTTTTTAGGAAACAGGTTTGAAGAGCGGCTTGAAGGGAATGGGTTAAACAGCAGCAATGTGCAATTTATCTACTAGGGGGAAATTCAATTGGACTCATTTTTAGAGCTTGTGGGAAGTATATCGGCTTGGCTGTGGGGGCCGCCGATCATCATCATCCTGGCTGGAACAGGCATATATTTAACCTTTTTACTGGGATTCTTTCAATTCAGATACCCGGTTTATATTTTCAAGCAGACCTTCGGCAGTGTGTTTAAAAAGCCGAAAGGAGAAGGGACGGTCACTCCGCTTCAGGCACTGACATCTGCACTGTCCTCGACAATCGGAGCGGCTAATATCGTCGGTGTCCCGGCAGCCATCATGTTCGGCGGACCCGGCGCAGTCTTTTGGATGTGGGTGATCGCTTTGATCGGCATGGCCATCAAGTTTTCGGAAAGCGTTCTGGCGGTCAAGTACCGGGAAAAGAATGAAGACGGCGAATATGTCGGCGGGCCGATGTACTATATGACAAAAGGGCTCAATATGAAATGGCTGGGTGTCTGGTTTGCCTTTGCGCTTATGATCGAGCTGATCCCAAGCATCATGGTGCAGGGAAATGCGGTGTCATCGGCTGTTTCAGAAACATTTGAAATCAATGGATTGTGGACGGGAATTGCTGTTGCAGCAGTTGTATCATTAATTGTATTCGGCGGCATCAAGCGGATCGGACAGGTGACTGAAATCCTGGTTCCGTTTATGGCATTGATTTATGTAGGAACAGCACTTGTAATCCTTTTTATGAACATCAGCAAGGTTCCTGAGGTATTGGAATTAATCTTCACATACGCGTTCCAGCCGGCAGCGGCGATGGGCGGCTTTGCAGGTGCAGCCATCGGCGAGGTCATCCGCTGGGGCTTTGCGAGAGGATTATATTCCAATGAAGCAGGACTTGGAACTGCTCCGATTGCCCATGCGGCCGCACAGACGGACCATCCTGTACGGCAGGGCTTTTGGGCGATCGTCGGCATTGTCGTTGATACGCTGATTGTCTGCTCTGCGACAGCTTTTGTGGTGCTGTCTTCAGGCGTCTGGCAGAGGGAAGGAGCTATGGATGATCCGTCATCCCTGACAACAGCAGCTTTTTCCCAGTATTTCGGACAGACAGGCAGCCTCATTGTTACGATTTCACTTATATTCTTTGTTGTATCAACGATCATTGTAGTCATTTTCTACGGATCAAAGCAGGCGGAATTCCTGTTTGGCGATTTTGCCGGACAGGCTATCAAGTTTGTTTATATCGGAGCTATCGTGCTTGGGTCGGTCGGCGCTGCGCAGACGATCTGGCAGTTCCTTGACCTGGCGCTGGCAGCAATATTGGTTCCAAACATCATTGCCGTCCTTCTGCTGAGCAAGCAGGTGAAAGAGCTTAAAAATGAGTTTTTTACCTCGGAGAAATACTATTTGAAGGATATTAAAAAGAAAGATGATGCGGCATAAAGAGGCGGGGATTTCCCCGTCTTTTTTTGTGCAAACCCTTGTGTGGTCTGACTTCATACCTATAAGTCAGACCTATGTTTTTTCCCGAAACCCATTGTCCTTTCGTTAAACAAGTGTTTATAATTTAGACAAAAGTTTATAAAGGCGGTGAAACGCTGTGAATGAAAAAGAGCAATTCATTTTGAATCTGATAAAAGAGGATCCGTTCATTTCCCAAAGTGAGATTGCAGAGAAGACGGGGTTGTCACGCTCGGCTGCAGCAGGCTATATTTCCTCGCTTGCCAGGCAGGGTAAAATTCTTGGAAGGGCTTATATGCTGCCGAACAAGAAAGAAGTTCTCTGCATCGGCGGGGCTAATATTGACCGGAAAATTCAGGCTATTGGCAAAATTGAAAGCGGTACATCTAATCCGTCGGCCAGCTCGCAGTCATGCGGGGGCGTTGCCAGGAATATTGCCGAAAACCTTGGGCGCCTTGGCTGCGACGCAAGTCTTATGACGGCAGTGGGCGATGATGCTGAGGGCAGCTGGCTGCTGGGCTATACAAAGGATTTTGTCGACATTTCCCCTTCCCAGACATTGCCTAATACAGCAACAGGAACATATACAGCTGTTTTGGACCATGACGGCGAAATGACAGTCGCTTTTGCCGATATGGCCTTATACGATAGCATAGATTCAGATTTTATCGAAAAAAGATGGGGCTATATTGCCTCAGCAGAGGTTGTCCTGCTCGATACCAATTTTCCGGCAGAAGTATTGAAAAAGACGATTTCCCGCTGCTACGAAGAGTCTGTTCCGCTTTGCATCACGCCGGTCTCGTCCCCAAAGGTGAAGAAGCTGCCTGAAAATCTGATGGGTGTCACATGGCTGATCGCCAATCATGACGAAGCTGAGACACTGTCAGGAATGAAGATTAATAGTGATGGAGATTTCTTTAAAGCAGCCGAGAAGATCATGAAAAAAGGCGTGGAGAAGGTCGTCATCACAAGAGGAGACAAAGGGCTGATTTTCTACACGAAGGAAGGCGAGGCAGGGGTGCTGCTTCCGCCTAAGATCAAGGTACAGGATGTGACAGGGGCAGGCGACTCGCTGGTTGCCGGAATCCTTTACGCCCACCTGAAAGGGCTTAATACAGAAAATGCCTGCAAAATCGGCATTGCCTGCAGCATGCTGACACTGCAATCAGAAGAAACCGTCAGTCCGATTTTAAATAATGTCAGACTGCAGGAAACATTTCAGCAAAATTTCAGCTAAAAAAGGAGACTCATACTATGTTAGAAAACTATCTTGAATTCTCAGAAGAAGTATTGGAAGCAAGAAAAGCAAATAAACCGGTTGTCGCATTGGAATCAACAATCATTTCCCATGGCATGCCATACCCGCAGAATATCGTGACAGCCAAAGAAGTAGAAGAAATCATCCGCCAAAATGGTGCGGTGCCTGCAACCATCGCCATCATCAATGGAAAAATAAAAATCGGCATCTCTGAGGACGAGCTCGAATTCCTCGCTCAAAGCAAGGACATTGAAAAAGCCAGCCGCCGCGATCTTCCTTATCTGATCGCCCAGGGCAAAAATGGCGCAACCACTGTAGCAGCAACCATGATCTGCGCAGAGCTTGCCGGCATTGAAGTATTCGTCACAGGCGGCATCGGCGGTGTCCACCGTGAAGCGGAAACAACCATGGATATCTCTGCTGACCTGCAGGAGCTCGCCCAGACCAATGTAGCAGTCGTCTGTGCAGGCGCCAAATCCATACTGGATATCGGTCTGACCCTTGAATACCTGGAAACACACGGCGTCCCGGTCGTCGGCTATGAAACAGACAAGCTGCCGGCATTCTACACCCGGACAAGCCCATTTGACGTCAACCACCGCGTGGATGCGCCTGAAGATGCCGCCAGCCTGATCCGCACAAAATGGGAGCTTGGCCTGAACGGCGGAGTCGTCATCGCCAATCCGATACCGGAAGGGGATGCCCTGGAAGAAAGCTTCATCACCAACGTCATCGAAACAGCGCTTCAAGAAGCGAAAGACAATCAGATTGCCGGAAAGCTGGTCACACCTTTCCTCCTAAGCAAAGTAAAAGAACTGACAGAAGGAACAAGCCTCACAGCCAACATCGCGCTAGTTAAGCATAATGCCGAAGTTGGAGCGAAGATTGCGGTTGGGCTGCAGAAATAAAATGGTGGAGAGCCGGTCCCTGGGTGGGGGGCCGGTTTTTTACTGTCTTTTTTTCTGTTCACGATTATATTTAAGAAAATCAAGATAATAGCTGAAGTCCTCTTTTGAAATGCCCTGTTCTATTGCTTCGTGTACAATTTCAATCCACTCTGGATCTGCTGCAATCTCGGAATTTTGATCTTTGGCATGATCCTCGATCTCAATCAGTTCATCAAGCCGCACCTCCAATGCTCCTGACAGCTTGGATAAGATCTGGAGTGATGGATTCATCTGGACGTCTCTTTCAATATAGCTGAGATATGACTTAGAAATGCCAGCCTTTTTTGCCAATGCATTAAGTGAGTAGCCATTTTTTAATCTCAGAGATTTTAATTTTTTTCCGAGCATATAATCTACCCCTTACACGCATTTTATACATTATAACGAACGATTAAGTAATTTATAAAATACAAAATAGTGAGAAAACGAGAGGAAATACAAGATAAAGAACGAAAAACGTTCTATTTGACGAAAATATGAATAAATATGGAAATTTATTTCAGGAGAGGCATAAACTATACTATTTCTAACTTAGCAGAAGCATTTTTTGGAAGGAGACCCCCCATGTACCGAAAAAACTGCCCTAAATGCCACCGCCCATCCTACAGCAGCAGTGAAATAGGCGAATGGCTCTGCCCGGTGTGCGGCAATGATCTGTCGCTGTTTCCCTTTTTTGATGCTTTTACATTTGAGCAGCTTCCGGTGAAGGTTGTGCCTTTTAAGAGGAAGATGGAGATCTATAAGGGAAGGGCCATTAAATAGATAGAGGAAATAAGGCCTACCTAAAAGCTGTCGACTAAATGAGCAAAATTCTAACACGTTACCCTTAGATTCACCGGGCCATAAGTCTCATGAACTTTTGGGAAATTTCTAAAACTACCCAATTAACCTTCTTTTTGTCGAATAATAGCTTAAAAATATTTGAAGAATTTGACAAAAAGCAACACGAAAATGTTGGGAAAACTTTTATAGTAGTCTTAAGAGGATATGAAAAAAGCAGGAGTGAGCAGAAAAAGGCAAACCTGTTGAAAGATGGGGACGCAAAGTCACAGGTCTACCGCGCTTATCGATAGTAAAGTCGGATGAGGCGCCAGGACGGCTGGATTGCCTGGAATACGAAATGTATTTTAGGGGGAAGAGAAGGGTTATGAAAAATAATTTGCAGGAATTGGACTTGGAATGGGTGGCACTAATTGCGGAAGCAAAGAATATTGGCCTGAAAAAAGAAGATATACTTAACTTTCTTGCCGGCCAGCCGGCAGTGGATCTGATAGCGGATAACGGCTGAAAACTAACAACAGAATATAGAAAGCTAAGTGTTTCTCTGCAGGAGAAATGCTTTTTTATTTTGCGGGGACATTGGAGGTTACGGAGGCTGTCAAGCTTGATGACTGGTTGTCCTTTTTTGTATAACAGCCTCGGAGCAATTACTTTTTTTGATTGATCCTCCATTTATTGAATTCGAGGAATTCGCGGAACTGGTCCTTTGAGATGCCGGAATCCATTGCTTCTTTGACGATGTTCATCCATTCAGAATCCAATTCTTCTTTATTGGGCTGGTCCAGGATCAGTGTATCAACCGGAACATGAAGAACAGCAGAAATTTTTTCTAAAAATTGAATGGAAGGATTCGTCTGAAGATTTCTTTCCAGGGAGCTTAGGTAGGATTTTGCTACGCCTGCCTGTTCAGCGAGCTCTGATAATGACATCTTTCTCTCCTGACGCAGTCTTTTTACACGTTCGCCAATCATTGTTCCACACACCTTTTGTCCAGAAGTTATTTGATCGAAGAGTTATTTATTAAGAACGATTTGTTCAATCACTATATTTCATTTTAACACAATTGTAATATCTTTTCCTAAGAGTCCAGACGAAAAAATCAAATTTTTCTTAATAGAAACTGAATCCGCTGAAGACTTGAACTTTACGTTAACGTAAATGTTATATTGGTGTCAGAATAGTTAAAGAATTTAGGTGATAATGTGGAATACACCATTTCTGAGCTGGCAAAGGCTTTCGATGTCAGCACCAGGACCATCAGATATTATGAAGAGCTTGGCTTATTAAGCCCTAATAGAAATGAAAATGGAAGAAGAATTTTTGCCAAAAAGGATTATATCCGCCTGAAGCTGATTTTCCGGGGCAAGCGCTTCGGATTTAAGCTGGATGAAATAAAAGAAATGATCGTGCTCTTTGACCAGGACCGTTCAGGGCGGAAGCAGCTGGAGCGGACGGTCGAGTATGGCAGGGACAGAGTAAAGGAGGTGAACGCCCGCATCGAGGAGCTGCTTTTTTTAAAAGAAGAAATGGAAAAGATGCTGGACCAATTTGAAAAAAGGCTGAACGAAAAGGGGGATCATATATGAACGTATCTGAATTGCTGGCGAGGAACGGAAGGAAATATCCAAACAGGGAGGCTGTCATTTCCGGGGAGGAGAGGCTGTCTTATAAAGAGCTGAACAGCAGGGTCAATAAGCTGGCAGATGCATTGAGGACGAGGGGCTATGAGAAAGGAGATAGAATTCTGCTTTTCATGCCAAATGTTCCGGAATTTGTGGTTACGTATTTCGCGGCGATTAGGATTGGTGCGCTGATTGTGCCGGTGAACAGCCGGCTGACGGCCTCGGAATTGGGTTATATCCTCGAACATAGCGGAGCGAGAGCTTTGTTTGCCCATGAAATGCTGCTTGAACAGACGGGAACCCTGAATGAAAGGGCTGGTCTCGAGTGTGTGAAGACAGGTGCAGCAGCGGCTGGCTGGGCCAGTTTTGAAGAGCTGGTGACGGGCGGCCGGGATATGGATGCGGGAATTCCTTTGATGGAGGATGACGAGGCCGCGATCCTTTATACGTCAGGGACGACCGGAAGTCCGAAGGGGGTGCTGTTCACTCATCGCAATATTCTTTCATCAGCGATCATGATGGCGGTGGAAATGTCCATGCAGCCGGAAAGCCGCATGCTCCATTTGATGCCGCTGAGCCACTCGGCGCCGCTTCATCTGTTCCTGATTGCAGGCACTTATGTGGGGGCAGCCCATATCATGGCTCCCATTTTCACACCGGAAGTTTTGTTAAAGCTCGTTTCTTCGGAAAAAGCGACCCATTTCTTCGGTGCACCAGTTGCCTATCTTTTCACAGCCAAGCAGCCTGATATCGAAAAATATGATTTGTCTTCAATGGAGTATTGGGTATACGGCGGGGCTCCGCTTGGGGAAAAGGAAGTCAGGCTGGTGAAGGAGCGGCTGAAAACGGACAGCCTTTATTGTGTGTATGGACTGACAGAGGCCGGTCCGAGCGGGACCCTGCTGCTGGCTGGCGAGCATGGACAGAAGGCAGGCAGCATCGGGAAGAGAGCGGCGCTCGGAACGGAGATCATGATTGCCGATGAAAAAGGCAATCCAGTCGAGCCAGGCGAGGCTGGCGAAATCCTTCTGAAGGGCGAAGGCGTGATGAAGGGGTATTATAAGGATTCCGAAAAAACAGCGGAAACGATTAAGGACGGCTGGCTCTATTCCGGTGATATGGCCAGGTATGACAAGGATGGATATATCTGGGTTGTCGACCGTAAGAAGGATATGATCATTTCCGGCGGCGTCAATATTTTTCCGAAAGAGATTGAGGAACTGCTGGCTTCGCATCCTGCCATTGCCGAGACAGCAGTTGTCGGCGTGCCGCATCCGGAGTGGGGCGAGACAGTTAAGGCCTATGTTGTGCTGAAGCAGCCGGGCAGTCTGGATGAGAGTGAGTTAAAGGCATTTTTGTCAGGAAAAATAGCTGATTATAAGATACCTAAATTATATGAAGAAATAGAGGCGCTGCCGCGGAATGCGACAGGTAAGATTTTGAAGCAGTCATTGAGGCAGCAGAAGCAATCTGTTTGAGGAGGGGCAACCTATGAATTTTTATCAGGAAGATCCGAATTTGGCATTTGTGCTGAAGCAGTATATGGATGAGGAATTTTTTGCATGGGCTGAAAAGGAGCTTGAAACGTTCGGGGGGTTATGTGCCGGGGAAATTGACGAGCGGGCGGTCCATACCGACAGGGAAGGCCAGCCGCGGCTGATTAAGTATGACAAAATGGGCAATGATATTTCCCATGTCTGGCTGAATGAGGGATACAGGAAAACGGTGGAGCAGACTTATAATGCCGGCATTGTCGGCTATGTCCATAAGGAAATTCCCGAGCTTGGGCGCAAGGGGAATTATGTGTATTCGTATGCACAGGGATATCTGCTGTCGCAGACAGAGCCTGGCTTTTACTGCCCGGTTACTTTGACGATGGCGACCGCATATCTGATCGACCATTATGCGGATGAAGAGCTGAGGGAGAAGTATTTGCCTCATGTGATCAGCACTGGCGAGACCGAGCTGTTTGAAGGGGCGACCTTTTTGACCGAGCGGCAGGGCGGCTCTGATGTAGGTGCTAATGAGGTGAAGGCTGTTCGGGAGGATGGGGCTTACCGGATTTATGGGGAAAAATATTTTGCCTCCAACGCGGGTGCGTGCGGAGTGGCGATGGTTTTGGCAAGGAGAGAGGGGGCGGCTTCTGGATCGAAAGGCTTGAGCTTGTTCCTTGTTCCATGGAGGAAGGAGACCGGCGAGCTGAACGGACTTGAGATCAGGCGGCTGAAGGATAAGCTTGGCGTCCGCGCTGTGCCGTCAGGAGAAGTGGTCTTCCACGGGGCAGAGGCCCATCTGGTAGGCGATGCGGATAAAGGAATCCACTATATGATGGAGGCGCTTAATCTGTCGCGGATCTGCAATAGCGTGGCTAGCATCGGCATCATGCAGCGGGCTTTTTTGGAGGCGAAACAATACGCTTTTGTGCGGAACGCCTTTGGCAGCAGGCTTGCTGACTTTCCGATGGTAAAAGAGACACTTGCCAAGCTGGCTTCAAAGCAGGAGGTTGAGACGAGTGCCGTGTTCAGTCTGATTGCGCTGTATGACCGGGTTGCGGCAGGCGAAGCTTCGCGCGAAGAGGAAGCGATGAACCGGCTTTTGATCGCACTGCTGAAGAAAGAAACAGCTGAGCAGGCCATTCATTTTGCGCATGAATCGATTGAGATGCATGGCGGGAACGGCTATATTGAAGACTTTGTCACACCGCGGCTATTGCGGGATGCGCAGGTGCTGACGGTTTGGGAAGGTACAGCTAATATTCTCGGGCTTGAGATTTTGAGATTGATAGAGAAGTTTCGGGCAGATGAGCTGTTTGTTGGGAAAATGGAGGCGGAGCTTGAGGGGCTGGATGAGCGGCTGCAGGAGTTTGCGGCACCTGTTTATGAGGGGCTGTTGAGGTTGAAGGAATTGCTTGCGGCTGTTGGACGCGCAGATCGCGATATGCAGACGTACCACTGCAAGCGGGCAGCTGTGCTGATGGGGAAAATCTATGAAAGTGTGATTGCTTTGAAGGATGCAGCTGTCGGTGGTGAGCGGAAAGAGATTGTAGCGCGGGTGTTTTTGAATGATATTTGGGGGCTGACTGAGGTTTTGGATGAAGAAATGCTGCCGGTGAAGCATTTTGATGTGCTGATGCATGTGGGGGAAGCGGTGGAAGTGGAAATTTGAATGGAGTGGGGCGCTGAATCTGGGATTTGGCGCTTTTTTTGTGCTGTGGGGGTGGTTTGCTGGTGGTTCGGCGGGCGGTTATTTGCGAGTTTCGGAATTTATTTGCGAGTTTTGGGATATATTTGCGACTTTGCTGGGTTTATTTGCGAGTTTTCGATTATATTTGCGACTTGGGGCGGTGGGTGTGGCACAGTTGAGGGGGCGGCTGGCTGGAAGGGAGCTGCTGCCGGGCGGATATTAGCAACTTTTTCATTTTATTAGCAACTTTCTCCATATATTAGCAACTTTTAAATTATATTAGCAACTTTCAGGTTTTATTAGCAACTCCGCCGCCAGCCCGCCACACCGCATCCCGGTGCCAGGCACCCCGCCCCGAAAAACAGCGCCAATTCTGCTTTCACGCTGCCAAGGTGCCTGGCACCACCATTTGGATGAAGAAATGCTGCCGGTGAAGCATTTTGATGTGCTGATGCATGTGGGGGAAGCGGCGGAAGTGGAGGTTTGAGTGGAGTGGGGCGCTGAATCTGGGATTTGGCGCTTTTTTTGTTTGTGCGGTGGGTTGGCTGGCTGGGGGTTCGGCGGGCGATTATTTGCGGGATTTTTGATATATTTGCGAGTTTGCTGGGTTTATTTGCGAGTTTCCGATTATATTTGCGACTTGGGGCGGCGGGGGTGGCTCGGTTGAGCGTGCCGCTGGCTGGAAGGGAGCTGCTGCCGGGCGGATATTAGCAACTTTTTCGTTTTATTAGCAAGTTTTCCAGTATATTAGCAACTTTCGCCATATATTAGCAACTTTTCATTTATATTAGCAACTTTCAGGTTTTATTAGCAACTCCGCCGCCAAGCCGCCACACCTCCACCGCCCCGGTGCCAGGCGCACCACCCCTCACAAACTCCGCACCACAAACCCTCCCGCCAACCCAAACCGCTCCCCAAACCCCATCCCCCCAGCACACCCCCTGGTTTCAAAATCCCCATTCCAGGCTATAAGATGAGAAAAAGGTGGTGGACTGGATGGTTCTTAAGACAGAGGTGGCGATATTGGGCGGCGGAATCGGCGGGCTGACGCTGGGGCTGAAGCTGGCGCAGGCGGATGTGCATGTGACGGTGATTGAAAAGCTTGATGGTCCGTCGCCGGTGTATAAGGGAGAGCTGCTGCAGCCGAAGAGTCTGCAGATTTTTGAGCAGCTGGAGATCCTGAGTGAGATTGAGTATAACGGCCATAAGTTTTCGAGGATCAATTTTTCCGAGATTGATGAAGAGGAAGAAGAGCTGGCGATGGATTACCAGGTGCTTCCCGGGGAATTTGATTATGCGCTGATGATTGAGCATGAGACGCTGAAGGGCATTCTCCTGAAGCATGCGATGAGCTATTCCAATTTCGAATATATAAAAGGCGGGCTTGGCAAAGGGTATTGCGAAGACCGGCTGATTGTGGAGGTGCGGAAGCGGAAGGAGCAGTTTTCGCTGAAGGCGGATTTCTATGTCGGGGCAGAGGGCCGCAACTCCCTGACGAGAAAGAAGATTGAGAGCGAGACGAAGAAGATTGATTATAATCATCATTTCCTGACGGTGACTTTCCCGCGGCCGGACAGTTTGACAGAAGGGCAGATCATTACGGCGAAGGATAAGTTCCTCGGATTGTTCCCGCTTCCGGACAACAAGGTCCGTTCGGTGTATCTCATACCGGAGGGGACTTATAAGGAGTTTCAGGAGAAGGGGATCGAGCATTTCCATCAGAAGTACATCGAGCTGTACCCGGAGCTTGATGGTTATGTGACGAAGCTGAAGAGCTGGAAGGATATTCAGCTGATGATTCCGACCGCCTTTTATGCAGATAAATATGTGGACGGCAACCATGTCATCCTTGGCGATGCGGCGCATACGGTCCATCCGATGGCCGGTGAGGGCATGAATATGGCGATCCAGGATGCCGATGTGCTCGGCGAGCTGCTGGTGACGATGTATGAGACAGGGAATCTCAGCCCGAAATGGCTGAGCTGCTATGAAAAAGTCCGCAAGCACCGGGCGGAAAAAATGATCAAGTTCAGCCATTTATCAGCACTTGCCTATTCCTATCCTTATCAGCTTGTGACAGGGATCAGGCAGAAGGGGCTGAAGCAGATCGAAAGGGACAAGAAGCTGCAGTTCAAACAGATGCTGAATATTTCAGGACTCGGATTCTGGCAGGAAAGCCTGCTGGACCGCGCCATTCAGATCGGGATGCTGCCTGCCCGCGAGAAGAAGCTCTCGCCTGCAGAGAAGGAAAGTTATTTTTACAAAGAAAAGGATGACTATCCTTGGAAAACGAAATTGGCAGGAGGCGTGCTATGATCTCGGAATATATAAGACTATTAAAAGCAAGGAACTGGATGAAGAAAAACCAGCCTTTCCTGTACAGCTGGCATGCTTATGTGGGATTTGAGCTGGATTTGTTCTCCCAGTTCAAGGATCCGAAGACGGTCCGCGAGGTGGCGGCGGCGCATGATTACCAGGAGGAGCTCCTCACCAGATGGGTGGAGGTGGGACTGGCGGTCAAGCATCTGAAGAAGAAGCGCGATGGAAAAATCAAGACCGCCTCAAAATTCAGCCTCCCCTCATCGCCTAAGAATCCGCGTTCGACAGGTGTCATCCTGAAGGAAATGATGGAGCTCCATATCCCGACACTGCTGACCTATCCGGATATGCTGCGGAAAAATGAGCGGAACACATTTGACAATGACGAGCACGGACCGACCGTGGCACGGACTTCCTCCCTCTTGGAGCAGCTCGCACTGCCAAAGATGTCCAAGGTAATAAAGAATAATGATATAAAATCGATTCTGGATGTAGGATGCGGCGAAGGAGGGTATCTTAAACGGATCAGCCAGAAACATCCGGACATTACCATGACCGGTATTGAAATCAATGAAGATGTTGCAGAATCTGCAGCCGGCAATTGTGCTGACAATCCGAATATCAGCATCGTCCATGCGGATATGCAGGAATATGAACCGGAGAAAAAGGCAGATTTGATCATGATCAATAATCTCCTTCATTATATTGAGCCTGAGGAACGGGAAGGCTTGTTTGAGCGGATGAGCGGCTGGCTGTCGGATAAGGGGACGATCACTGTCATTACCCCGATTCTTCATTCCAAGAAGGGCGAGGAATTTTCAAGCGTCTTCAACAGCTTTTTCTCGGCATTTGAAAATCTGTATGCCACCCCGACGGAAGAAGATATGATGAAAATAGCCGGCAAGCTCGGGATGGAAATAAAGACCTTCAAGCCGATCATCACAGAAGGCGGATGGTATTTCGTTGAGCTGGGACGGGCATAGAAAAAAGACGGGGCAGGTGCTCCGTCTTTTCCTGTGCAGATGGCAATAAGGCACTCTAGCCGAAATAATCAACCGGGCATTCTGCCTCTACTTGCCGGGAGCCGGGAATCCTTGTGCCTTTTTCGGCAGGTCCCTGTATTTCATTCAGAAGCTGGGTGAGCTCTTCCCGGCGCTTGTCATCTATGCTGAACTCCAGCCCATATTGTGTGACAAGGTCCGATTTTTCTTCTTTCCAGACAATATGCCCATCAAGGCTGAGTGTTTCTCCAAGAATCTTTGTTTGGATCTGAAAGAGAATATCCTGTCTGATCGGCAGTTTGATGTTGGTATACAATCTGGCGCCGCCGGGTCCGATATTTTCGATCAGCACTTCATTTTTGCCCATCTCGACCTGTTTATCTTTCAGCTTGAGGATGGTCAGGTCAGCACTGAGAGGGAGGGGAAGATCGATCCGGAAATACTTCCTTTGTTTTTTCAGCTTGTCCAAGCCTTTACCGCCGTCCGGCAGAATATACCCTTCTTTTAGAAAGTCCCTGAACACTATGCCGGAAACAGGCCGGGAAAAGAGAAAGCCCTGGATTTCATCGCAGCCCTTCTTTTTGAGAAAATCCAGCTGTTCAAATTCCTCGACTCCCTCAGCGACTACCTTCATATTCAGACCATGGGCCATGTCGATCAGGCTGGAGGTAATGGTGGCGTCCTCCAGATTGGAGATGATATTTTTGGTAAAAGATTTGTCTATTTTTAGCGTATTGAACTTGAATTTCCTAAGGTGCGTTAGCGATGAAAAGCCTGTTCCAAAGTCATCGAGAGACAGTTTTATTTTTAGCTGCCCAAGCTTTTCAAGCTCCTGGAGGACCTGGTCCGAATAGTGGATCAGGCTGGATTCAGTCAGCTCCAATTCAAGCAGCGTGGGGGAAATTCCATGCTTTTGGCAAAGGTCCCCGATCATTTCGGCCAGATTATTTTTGTAAAAGCGCTGTCCTGACACATTGATGGAGATTGGCACAAGGGAGAGGCCGCCTTTCTGCCATTCCTCCATCTTGGCTATCACATTTTCGATCACCCAGTCTCCGATTTCAACGATCAGCCCTGACTCTTCCGCAACAGGGATGAATTCCATCGGGGATACGATGCCCCAGTCAGGATGGTTCCAGCGCAGCAGCGCTTCGGCGCCTGCCAGCTTATGGGTCCTTGGCTCGATCTTTGGCTGGAATTCCACGTAAAATTGGTCATCCTTCAGAGCATTCCGCATATCTCTTTCCAGGCAGTACTTTTTGAATGATTCAATATTCATGGATGCGTTGTACACCTGATGGCTGCTTTTGCCCATCTGCTTGGCATGGTACAGGGCGGCATCGGCATTGCGCGCCAGTTCCTCCGGCGTGCTGCCATTATTGGGATACAGGCTGATCCCGATGCTTGCCGTAATGAATAATTCGTAGCCTTCAATCTCGTAGGGCTTCTGGATGGTGCCTGTAATTTCCGCTGCCAGCCTGCTTGCATCCTCAATGCTCTCAACGTTCGGCGCGATAATGGCAAATTCATCGCCGCCCATCCTGGAAGCAAAATCATCCTTCCGAATTGAGGCCTTTATCCTCTCCGCCGCCTCTTTCAGTACCTGATCGCCAATCGGATGGCCCAGGGTGTCATTGATATGCTTAAATCGGTCAAGATCCAGATACATGATTGCGAATTTTTCCGGATTTTTGTCCTCGAACAGGCCATTCAGGGTCTGGTCGAACAGGCGCCTGTTCGGCAGGCCTGTCATATAATCATGATAGGCGAGGAATTCCATTTGTGCCTCGGCCTGCTTTTGGGCTGTGATATCAGCCACAATACCATCCAGGCGAATGAGCCGGCCATTTTCATCATAGATGGGGATCAGGTGGTCGCTTACCCATTTGAGCTTTCCATCCCTCGTGATGATTCTGTATTGCTGCTTGATAATATTTCCTTCTGATATTTTATTCTGATTGTTCATCACTTCCCGCATATCATCCGGATGAATAGATCTATTCCATATACGGGGATCTCTATACAGTTCTTTTTTGGTATACCCATAGATAGCAAGGATCGCATCAGAACAGATCAGAACCTTTTTGCCAGCGGGGTCGAGCGACCATACACCCACATCTGAATTATTATAAAAGCTCTTAAATTGCTCTGTGTTCTCAGCCAGTCTGTCCTCTATTTCCCGCTGTTCCGTCACATCGCGCGAAATGCCGACCGCCCGTTCAGGATTGCCGTCACCATCGAGGATCAAGGTGGACTGACGATGGAGCCGGCGTACTTGGCCGTCCTTCCGGATGATCCGGTATTCCAAATCTGCCGGGGTCTTTTCCTCCAGGGATGCATGGTAATTTTTCAGAAACGGTGCAAGGTCCTCCGGGTGGATAAAGTCTTTATAATAATCAAAAGAAGGAATGAATTCATCTTTTGATACTCCGAACATTTCATACATATGCTCAGACCAGTAGGCGTAGTCTTCCTTGAAATAGTAGTCCCAATATCCGAAGTCAGCCGTCTTCTGGGCGAGATTGAGCCTTTCCTCCGCTTTCTGCAGCTTGCGCTCCTTATCAGCCAGTTCGGTGATATCCTTGGCAATCCCGAATACGCCGGTTATCTGATTATCTGTAATGATAGGAATATTTGTGATATTTGCATCAAACTTTTCCCCGGATCTGTTGATGCCGGTCATATTGTAGTTTTGCGGTTTTCCTTTTGCGGCCAGTTTAAACATGCGCAGCACAAGACTCATAGATTCCGGGGCAACAAATTGCCTGAAAGATATTCCATGCATGTCGGGATCATAATCGAACAAACGGACGAGGGATTCGTTAAAGGCTGTCACATCTCCGTTTAGATCCAGTGAATATACGGCATCCGGATGGTTGTCAAAAAGAGATCTGTACATCTGTTCACTTATGCTGAGCTTTTGCTTTAAGTTTTCCTCGGCTGTAATATCCTTTGAGATCCCAATGATCCCGATGGTTTGGTTTTCCTGGATAATCGGGATGGCGACACTGTTTAACAGAATCAGCCCGCCGTCTCTGCGGTTGATCCGGAAAATATGTGTTTGGGTAGAACCCTGCAATACTGCCTGGAAGCTTGTCTCTGCCTCGGGGAGGTCTTCCTTGCAGACAAAGGGAAAAAATCCCCTCTTTTGAATTTCTTCTGCACTAAATCCTGTGGCCTTAACGGCCGCCTCATTTACTTTAAGGATTTGGCCTTCTTTATCCAGTATGTAAGCCAGGTCTGATGTGTTCAGGAATAAGCTTTCATAGATATGTATATTTTCAACCAGGGGGGCACCTGGTTCTTGAATAGTTGTTTTCAATTTGTGATTTTCTATTTTTTTCAATGATTTCTTCACCTTTCTATTAATCTGGCAAGGTGTCATGCTAAAAAAATAGCAAGCAGCCCGGCTGCCATAGCAAAAGCCTTAGGCCCGCAGCTTTGCGTCTTTTACTTTCATAAAATTTGCCACTTATATAGTAACATATCCCTAATGTGGAAATCCTGGCAATTATTTTGGTAATATATAACTGATAACATGATTAGGCATTCTCAAACCGCTTCTATAACGGTAAAATAACCTTAGGTGATTAATAATGAAGAATAAATATCTGCTCATATACGAAGAACTGGCATCAAAGATACAGGATGGATATTATCCTGCAAGAAGCATTCTGCCGTCTGAAAATGAATTGACGGAGATGTTTGAGACATCGAGGGAAACGATTCGGAAGGCGCTGAATCTGCTGGCGCAGAACGGGTTCATCCAGAAGATACGGGGGAAGGGCTCGATTGTGCTTGATCTCAAGAAGCTGCAGTTCCCGATTTCCGGCCTGGTCAGCTTTAAGGAGCTGGCAGGAAAGATGGGCCAGAAGGCGGAAACCGATGTCGCGGAGTTTGCACTTGCGTTCCCGGATGATGATTTGATGAGGCAGCTGCATATCAAGGAAGAGGAAAAGATATGGAAGGTATGCCGTGTGCGGAAAATCGAGGGTGAGCGGATCATCCTTGATAAAGATTTCCTGGTAGAAAAATTGGTTCCCGGCCTGACAGAAGAGATTTGCCGCAATTCAATATTTGAATATATCGAGAACACGCTGAACCAGAAAATCAGTTTTGCGAAAAAGGAATTCACTGTCGAGGAGCCGACAGACGAAGACCGGAGGATGCTGGACCTGGAAGGATACCATTCCGTCGTCGTCGTGAAAAATTATATCTATTTTGATGATGCATCCCTTTTCCAATATACTGAATCACGCCACCGGCCGGACAAGTTCCGATTTGTCGATTTTGCCAGGCGGATGGACATGCCTTCAGGCTGACAGGATGTGCTGGATCGGGCTTGAAAAAATAAGAAAATGGGTAAAAACTAACAGATTAAAGTCTGTTAGTTTTTTTTGTTGTGAAAAATCCTTGAGAAGGGGTAATAGCATGAATATATATAATCTGATTGGCATCGGCATTGGTCCCTATAATTTAAGCCTGGCGGTGATGCTAAAGAAGGTCCCTGGACTGACGGGGCTCTTTTTTGACAAAACACCGGAATTCTCCTGGCATCCCGGCATGCTGATTGAAGGCTCGGAGATGCAGGTGCCGTTTCTGGATGACCTGGTCACATTGGCTGATCCGACAAGCCCATACACGTATTTAAATTATCTGCACGAGCATGACCGGCTGACCCAGTTTTCCTATTTTCACCGGCTGGAGATCCCGAGGAAGGAATATAATCATTACTGCCAATGGGCAGCTTCAAATCTGGACAATTGCAGGTTCGGCATGGAAGTGGCGGATGTGCGGGACAGGGAGGAGAATGGAGAGCGCTTTTTTGAGGTGACAGTGCTGAATATGGAAAATGGGCAGGAAGAGACTTATTTTGCCTATAATCTGATTCTCGGCACAGGGAATGAACCATTGGTGCCGGGCCATATGAAGGAATTCCTGGGGGAGGATTGCATCCACTCCAGCTGCTATCTGCAGTACAAGGACAAGCTGGTTGAGGGCGGGTCCATCAGTGTCATCGGTTCAGGGCAGAGTGCTGCGGAAATCTTTTATGATCTTCTGCAATGCCAGAAAACGCATGATTTTCAGCTCAACTGGCTGGCCCGCTCTGCCGGATTCCTGCAGCTGGAAAGCACAAAGCTCGGCCAGGAGTTTTTTTCACCGGAGTATGTGAATTATTTTCACAGCCTTCCTTATGAGGAGCGGATCCAGTCACTGGATACATTGAACGGCCTCCGCAATGGCATTGAGCCGGGGCTGCTGGACCTTATCTACAAAGAGCTTTATCACCAGACAATCGGCGGCGAGTCCAGCCTAGCGAGGATTCAGCCGCACGCGGAGCTTCAGGGGATGGAGCGCACATCATCCGGCTTCGCGCTGCAGCTCCAGCAGAAACAGGCAGAAACACCTTTTAAACTGGATTCTGACAAAGTGGTCCTGGCGACGGGTTATCGGCCGCATCTGCCTGACTGGCTGCTCAGCCGCTATGGGGACGAAATCATCTGGGAGGGAGAGCGCGAATTCAAAGTGTCTCTCTCATATGAAATCCTTTTTAAAAAGAAGCGCACAAACAGGATCTTCACCCTGACCAATATTGAGCATTCCCACGGGGCCGCTGCCACCCATCTCGGCTTGTCAGTCGACAGGAACAGGCGGATCATCAACACCCTTGCTGAAAAAGAAATCTATAAAAGCAACAAGAAAAACGTCTTTCACCGCTTTGTCCCGAGGGAAGAAGAAGTTGTACAGTAAAACAAGGTTTTATCACTGCCCAGGGAGGGAAATCTCATTAATGTGATCAAATTTAAAGGAGATGACCAAATTGGCTAAAATCGCATGCTTAATTACCGAAATGTTTGAAGACGTAGAGTATACAGATCCTGCGAAAGCTTTCAAAGAAGCAGGACATGAAATTACGGCAATCGAGAAGGAAGCAGGCAAATCTGTCAAAGGCAAGCAGGGAGACGCAACCGTGCAGATTGATAAAGGGATCGATGATGTAAATCCTTCCGACTTTGATGCACTTTTCCTGCCAGGCGGATTTTCTCCTGACCAGCTTCGTGCCGATGACCGTTTTGTCCAGTTTGCAAAATCCTTCATGGACGACATGAAGCCTGTATTGGCAATCTGCCACGGACCGCAGCTGCTCATCACAGCAAAAACGCTTGATGGAAGAGATGCGACAGGCTTCAAATCCATCCGCGTCGACATGGAAAACGCCGGCGTCAACTTCAAGGACCAGGAAGTTGTCGTATGCCAGAACCAGCTGGTAACAAGCCGCAACCCGGATGACATCCCGGCGTTCATTAAAGAGTCATTGAATGTACTTTCAAAATAAAATGGAGCAGGAGCGGGGGCGCTTGGTTGAGCGTGGCCCGCTCTTTTTTTGCGCTTGGATTTGGGTATTTTTGTAAAGTGGAAAAATTATTGCTGTTTTTGGGGTGAATCCTGCTTAAAGTGGGGTGAAAAAACCGCAATCCGGGGAGAAAAAAACAGATTTTGGCATGAATAATTTAAAATGTAGAGACAATGGCTTTTTTCCCAGCTGGAAATGCCCATAAAACACACTCAAAATAGAAGGGGGCGGGGCGGTTACATGAGTGGTGACCGTTCTTTTTTTGATGGTAAATAGGTATTTTTGTAAAGAGGAAAAATTATTGCTGTTTTTGGGGTGAATCCTGCTTAAAGTGGGGTGAAAAAACCGCAATCCGGGGAGAAAAAATCAAATTCTAGGCAGAATAATCCTAAATCCAGGGAGAGTGGCCATTTCCTGTTTTGTGGCACACCCAGCCCTCCAAACATATAGTGGTAAAAGGCATTAGGCGCCATTCCTTTGAAATTCTTCCTTTGTCGCGATAAGATAGAGAAAGGGACTTTTTTGCTATCTGAACCATATACAGTTTTACATAAATGAGCGGGGAAGGCAGGTAAAATGATGATTGTATTGAAATCAGCGCGTGAGATTGAAGCGATGAAAAAAGCGGGCGAAATTCTCGCCTCGTGCCATAAAGAGATTGCGAAGAGAATCAAGCCGGGTGTGACCACTTGGGAAATCGATGAGTTTGTGGAGGGATTCCTTAAGGAACATGATGCGACTCCGGAGCAGAAAGGCTATAAAGGCTATAAATATGCGACCTGTGCCAGCATTAATGATGAAATCTGCCACGGTTTTCCGCGCAGGGAAGAATTGAAGGACGGCGATATTGTCACGATTGATATGGTTGTCAGATATAACGGGGCGCTCGCAGATTCTGCCTGGACCTATGCGGTCGGCAATCTGTCCGAGAAGCACCGCAAGCTGCTGGAGGTCACAAAGGAAGCCCTCTATAAAGGGATCGAGCAGGCTGTGCCTGGCAAGCGGATCGGGGATATCGGCCACGCCATCCAGACCTATGTCGAGGGTGAGGGCTTCTCTGTTGTCCGCAATTTCATCGGGCACGGAATCGGCAATGTGATTCATGAAAAGCCGGATGTGCCGCACTTTGGCCTTGCTGGAAAAGGGCCGCGCATCAAGGAAGGGATGGTTTTCACCATCGAGCCGATGGTCAATGTCGGCGTGTATGACACGAAAATGGACAATAACGGCTGGACAGCGAGGACGGCAGACGGCAAATTCTCTGCGCAGTATGAGCATACCATTGCGGTTACGAAGGAAGGCACATTGATTTTGACAGATCAGGAATAAATGGAAGGAAGGCTCTCAGGCCTTCTTTTTTTTTTGATAAATATATTACATGGGGCTATTATTTTTACATTTTGATTCGGTTCAATCCCCGCCTTTTGGGGCCAGCGAGTCGTGGCCGCTTCAGAAAAGGCAGCCTGTTCTCCCATAACTTCTGCCTGCCACTATAAATAGTTTGCAGACATAGGTTTTTGGATAAGCCATCTCTTAATTTTTGAATAGACTGAATGAGAAAACCGAGTTATATAGATGAAAAACATAAAGAAGCAGATTTAAATATACCTCGGTTTTCTTGATGATCACCATGAATGGATGGAGATTTATTGCAAGATTAATAGCTCCCAATGAATAAAAAATTTCTGAAAGGAGCTAAAAAAGGCGGGGATATATTGACATTTTTCTTAACGGGACCTATCGAAAATAATCCAGTTGGAGGTAGCCGTCCCACAAGGCAGGTAACAGTTAAGGTTGCAAATAGAAGTATTGCTCTTAGCGGCAATATTAAGATCGAAGGCTATAATCTGACTGGAAGCCGCAGTTTGTATGTATTGGAGCAATTTTCACTGGCTCCAAATTCAGTGGTCACAAAAAATTACTTTGCAGATTTAAACGCTTTTGAGTACACCTTTGAGACAGGCGGGTCTGCTGAAGAGGCAATAGAAGTGTCTGTATGGGGAAAAGATGCCAATGGACAGCTTGTAGCAGCCCACCGATTAGTTTCAGACGAGCTATTAGGTGAAGGTAATGGGGAGCAGGGCCCTCAGGGTCCTCAGGGAGCAACCGGAGCCCAGGGCCCGCAAGGAAATACAGGAGCAACCGGAGCCCAGGGCCCGCAAGGAAATACAGGAGCAACCGGAGCCCAGGGCCCGCAAGGATCAACGGGAGCAACCGGAGCCCAGGGCCCGCAAGGAAATACAGGAGCAACCGGAGCCCAGGGCCCGCAAGGATCAACGGGAGCGCAAGGGCCGCAAGGAAATACAGGAGCAACCGGAGCCCAAGGGCCGCAAGGAAATACAGGAGCAACCGGAGCCCAAGGGCCGCAAGGAAATACAGGAGCAACCGGAGCGCAAGGCCCGCAAGGAGACACAGGAGCAACCGGAGCCCAGGGCCCGCAGGGAGAAACAGGAGCAACCGGAGCGCAAGGGCCGCAAGGAAATACAGGAGCAACCGGAGCCCAAGGGCCGCAAGGAAATACAGGGGCAACCGGAGCGCAAGGCCCGCAAGGAGAAACCGGAGCAACCGGAGCGCAAGGCCCGCAAGGAGAAACCGGAGCAACCGGAGCCCAAGGGCCGCAAGGAGAAACCGGAGCCACAGGAGCCCAAGGGCCGCAGGGAGACACAGGAGCCACCGGAGCCCAAGGGCCGCAGGGAGAAACCGGAGCAACCGGAGCCCAAGGGCCACAGGGAGAAACCGGAGCAACCGGAGCGCAAGGGCCGCAGGGAGAAACCGGAGCAACCGGAGCCCAAGGGCCGCAGGGAGACACAGGAGCCACCGGAGCGCAAGGACCGCAGGGAGAAACCGGAGCAACCGGAGCGCAAGGGCCACAGGGAGAAACCGGAGCAACCGGAGCCCAAGGGCCACAGGGAGAAACCGGAGCCACCGGAGCGCAAGGGCCGCAGGGAGAAACCGGAGCCACCGGAGCCCAAGGGCCGCAGGGAGAAACCGGAGCCACCGGAGCCCAAGGGCCACAGGGAGAAACCGGAGCCACCGGAGCGCAAGGACCGCAGGGAGAAACCGGAGCCACCGGAGCGCAAGGGCCGCAAGGAGAGACCGGAGCCACCGGAGCCCAAGGGCCACAGGGAGAAACCGGAGCCACCGGAGCCCAAGGGCCGCAGGGAGAAACCGGAGCAACCGGAGCGCAAGGGCCACAGGGAGAAACTGGAGCCACCGGAGCCCAAGGGCCACAGGGAGAAACCGGAGCCACCGGAGCCCAAGGGCCACAGGGAGAAACCGGAGCCACCGGTGCCCAAGGGCCGCAGGGAGAAACCGGAGCCACCGGAGCGCAAGGCCCTCAAGGTCCTCAAGGTCCGCAGGGAGAAACAGGAGTCTTTGACCCGGCCGCAACCATTGTGAATGTCGGACCTAATGTAAATTCTCAATTTAATGAATTAAGGACTGCCGCAAGAACATCAATTGTAGAGCTTGTATCAGTATACGGCCTATCTGATTTAAGGGATGTCACTACTGTTACCGGGAGCGGTACGGTAGGAACTAATAATACAGAGTTTATATTAAGCACAACTGCTAATGGGACAGATTCTGCTGTGCTGGAAACGGCTGAAAGAGGCAGATATCAGCCTGGTTTTAGTGGGGAAAGCGGGATTGGTGTACGTCTTCCAAGCCCTCCGACTGGTTCCCAGGTTGTCAGATGGGGACTATTTGACGATGAAAACGGAGCATTTTTTGGACAGGATGCAACGGGTGTTTTTATTGGAATCAGGAGAGCAGGAACAGATATAGACATCATTCCTCAAGCTTCATGGAATGTGGATCCTCTCGACGGAACGGGTCCAAGCGGGGCTACACTTGATCTTTCTGAAGGTAATATATTCCAAATTGATTTTACCTGGTATGGGTATGGAGTGATCTCCTTTTCCGTAGTTATACCAAATCCACTCACCCTTGCCCAGGAAGTTATTACTGTTAATAGGTACTCGCCGACGGGCCAAACAAGCTTTACAGATCCTAATCTGCCAGTAAGAGCAGAGGTGGAAAATAACGGCACTGCAAGTCCACTCAGCTTATTTGTGGGAGGAAGGCAGTACTCAATTATCGGTGAATATGATCCTGTTTTCCGTATTACCTCGGAAAGAAGGCAGGTAACAGCTACCACAACTTTAACCCCTGTAATCTCATTCCAGAGAAAAGCGATATTCCCGGCTGGCTCAGGGAGGCCGAACTCTGTGAGTGTAAAATTGGAAGGGGTAGATCTGCTGCCAACCACAGATATCTACTTCCAAATTCTTCTGGACCCAGTTATAAACGGAACATTTGTTGACTTCCCTACAGCTACAACAAATATACCTTCCAATGAAACGGCACTGCTTGTAAACACAACATCAACAACATTGACAGGGGGCCAGGTCGTCTTTCAGGGATTAGCTGCATCAGGTGCACCGGGGAACAACCGGGTATTGGTTTCAGCTGAACTGTTAGACTTCGAACTTCCTGATGACAGCATCGTAACTCTAGCAATAGCGACGTTTACAGGCACAAGCTCAGTGATATCCGCCTTTAGGGTGACGGAAGAGTGGTAACAGTAGAAAATTCAGGGAGGGAATATTTTGTCAGATATCATAATTTCAAATATTGGCCCCAATGTTAATTCTCAGTTCAACGAGCTCCGGGTTGCGAGTAAATTTCCCGTTGTAGAATTAACTTCAGTTTACGGCCTGTCAGATTTGAGGGATGTGGTCACAACTGCCGGCGGCGGTACAGTTACAAATGATGGTACCGAATATCTCATCAGTACAGGAGTTGGAGGAACGGACACCGCAATTCTTGAAAGTGCACTGAGAGGACGGTATCAGCCAGGGTACGCAGGTGAAGCAGGAGTCGGTGTACGGCTGCCCGTGAACCCGACAGGCACTCAAGTGGCAAGATGGGGATTGTTTGACAGTGAAAATGGTGCTTTTTTCGGTACAACAAGCAGTACAATATTTGCTGCAATCCGCAGAGGCGGTGTTGATACAGTCATACCGCAGGCTTCATGGAATGTGGATCCGTTGGATGGCAGTGGACCCAGCGGTGCCACATTGAGTTTAAGTGAAGGTAACATCTATCAAATCGTTTTTACGTGGTATGGCTACGGTGTAGTCGAATTTAGAGTTGTTATTCCAAATCCATTAACACTTGCCCAGGAAGTCGTCACTGTCCATAGATATGTGCCAAGCGGACAAACAAGCTTCATTGACCCGAACCTTCCCTTGAGAGGTGAAGTAGATAATGCGGGTACAGCCAGCAGTCTCACCTTATTCATGGGTGGACGGCAGTATACAATTATAGGAAAGTTCAATCCAGTATTTCGGATTACCTCAGAGGTAAGGTCTGTATCAGGAGTCGGGGCAACACTTAGGCCTGTTATCTCTTTTAGAAGAAAAGCAGAGTTCCCGGCAGGTTCCGGAAGGCCAAACTCGGTAAATGTACTTCTTCAAGGAGTAAATATAGTATCCTCTCTTGATATTGCATTCCAGGTGCTGGTAGGGGGAACTGTCGATGGGACATTCGTTAATTTTCCGACAGCCACTACCAATATTCCTGATGATGAAACCAGTTTATTGGTAAATAATAACTCCACTACCTTTACTGGAGGGGAAGTAGTCTATCAGGGAGTGAGTTCAGGAGGAAGCAGTATCAGCCGGGTAACAGCTCAGGCAGAACTGCTTGACTTTCAACTGCCCGATGATGAAATTGTAACATTGGCTGTAGCTAACCTTGAAGGAGGTACTGCAACCGTTAATGCTACGTTCCTGGTTTTAGAAAGCTGGTAAAAGAGATTACAGACTGTTCCAATGCGATTGGGACAGTCTATACATAAGGACCTCTTGGGAAATTAGTGTCAAAAGAGATTTATCACGCAGCCGCATTAGCCCGTCTTTATTTACCTCGTTTATACGTCGATCTCTGCTTATTCTCAAGAAAAGCCCCGTGAATGCTCACAGGGCCTTTTTCCTTCCGATATACAGGGTATCGCCTGCCGACAATCCATACTTCCTTGCTTCCCCAAGGCCGTGATGCTCAGCAAAATCATACTGTTCCACTATAAAGCCTGCAGCTTCAAGTCTGCCCGTAAAATCTTCCTTGCTGTAGAGTCTGACATGGTCACTCTGGCCAAAATACCTCAGCTTATCAGCGGGAGAGGTGATCAAGGGATTCTCAAGGCTTTTCTTCAGATTCAGGCTGATGGGTACCTGCAGAATGCTCCAGCCGCCGGGCTTCAGCACCCGGTAAATCTCGTCCATGGCAGCTTGATCTTCAAGTATATGCTCCAGCACATGGCTGCACAGAATCACATCGAAGCTGCCCTCAGGATAAGGAATGGCCCGAATGTCCATCTGTATGGTTTCTGCATCCGCGGGCATCAGATCCCCCGCCAGATAGTCAACTGTTGAAACTTTGCTGATCCATCGCCGTAAATTCGTTTCAGGGGCGATATGCAGCAGCTTCTGCTTTTTTTCCAGCAGATTTGTTTCCCTTTCGATGTAAAGCCTGTAGAGCCGCTCACGGTCAAGGGAGTGGCAATGAGGGCAGATGGCGGTTTCTTTGTTCCACATTTCATAGATATGGCTGGGAAAGTCGTAAAAATCCGGCCACGGGAAAAATGAGTCAAAGCTTTGATTGCAAAAAGGGCAATGATATGGTGTTTGAGTGTCTGTCATTGTGCATCCTTTCCATTCTTAATGATCCATATTGGAACGCGCGCGCAGTGTAGTATATAAATATGGAAAAGTGAATGGAAGGTTACTATTATGAGGCTTATCCCCATAAAACAGTCAAACTATCCACAAAAGTATATATCTTTCTGAAAAATCACACTTATCCACAGGGTCATTTTTATTGGAAAATGTCTTATCCACAGAAAAAGCCAGGCATATGCCGGGCAATCAGTTTCCGAATTCTTTTTTCATCAGTTCAATATTGCCGTCATGGAAGTCTTTCATGATGCGGGGATACTTATATTCCTCAAACAGTACATAGCTTTCGGCTGCATTCCCTTCAGCCACATATTCCTTCAGTTTTGCAAGATAACCGGCAGAGGAGTGGATGCGGGATGAAATCTCCTCATTGCTGTAGGCCGGCAGTCCGTGCCCGGTCATCATGAGCCGGAAGCTGTGGTCTGCGAGGCTGTCCGCGAATTTTTCCAAAGTGAGCAGATAATCGGTGCTGGAAAAATAAACATAAGGGAACTCTGTATCACAGAGATAGTCTCCTGCGATCAGCAGGTCAAGCGAGGGGATGATGCAGGCAATCCCGCAGTCAGTATGGCCGGGCGTCAGGAAAAATTTAAGCTCTGTCCCGCCGACAGCCAGTGCCTGCCCGTCCTGTGAAATGACGATGTCAGCTCCCGGATAGGAAGGTGCATAGTCCCGGTCGATATAATAGGAATCATCAAATGAGAGGATCTGATCCAGGATTTTTGCCTTCTCCTGGCCGTCTTTTTCATTGAGTGCTTTGCTGCCGATGATGCTTGCATCAGGGAAAGCACCGTGGCCGATAATATGATCATAGTCGGAATGGGTGTACAGGACAAAAATCGGCAGGCTCCCGGCTGCGCGGTATGCATAGGAGCGGATTTCTTCAATCTCGTGGGGAAGCCAGCATGGGTCGATGACGAGTACCAGATCCTCTGTTTGAATGACGGCAGAATTGGTCTTAAACAGGCTGCTTTGGAAAATGGCTGTGTTTTGGTCTTTATGGATGAGCATGGGAATCCTCCTTTGATGGTAATAAAACAAAAGCAGACCCTATAGGCCTGCTGCTTTTCTTACATTTTTCTCAAGTTGCCGAGCTCTTCTACGAGCGCCTGCATTTCGTTGGGGCTGAAAGAATCTTTTTTCATGACAAGATCGTAGATTTCCTTCAGCTCTGTGTACATTTCCTCGTCAAAATGGGACGGCTTGATGGCACCGAGGTTCAGGACCTTCAGCTTTTCTTTGATCTGTTCAATCATATATTCTACATTTTCCGTAGATTTTTCCGATAGGTTCATGGGGGAGTCATCCTCTCATAACGATATCAACAGGCCTTGCCTGTCTTCTTTACTCTTCATCTTTCCATGATAAGAGCGGAATGTCAATCAAATTATAGAGTGGCCTTCCTGCTTATAGTTGCATGAAAGCAGTGAAATAGAAGAAAATGTAGCTAAGGGGGAATGTGATTGTGATTCGCGTTTTGTTTGTGTGCCTCGGCAATATCTGCCGCTCGCCGATGGCAGAAGCCCTGTTCAGGGACCAGGTCAAAAAGGAAGGGCTTGAGCATGCGATTGAGGCTGATTCTGCGGGGACAGGTGACTGGCATATCGGCAAGCCGCCCCATGAAGGAACCAGGAAAATCCTTGAGAAATACAAGGTGAATGCTGCGGGAATGGCCGCACGGCAGATTAAAGCAGCCGACCTGGATGAATTCCAGTGGATCGTGGCGATGGACAGCCAAAACCAGGCAGATATCCGGAGCCTTAAAAAAGGCAATCCTGATGCCAGGGTAGTCAGACTCCTCGACTACAGCGACCTTAGTGATAAAGACGTGCCGGATCCATATTATACCGGCAACTTCGAGGAAGTCTACAGCCTTCTGAAGGAGAGCTGCGAAAGGCTCCTGAAAGATATAAGCATAATTCATCATTTATAAAGTAAAAATGGAAAGAGGGATAAGCATGGGGAAAACGAAATTACTGCAGGGAATGCTGCTTGGTGCGATTGCAGGCGGTGCATTGTCACTATTTGATAAAGAAACACGCCGGGCCGTACTGGAGACAAGCCGCAAAACAGCGGGAAGTGCAGCCTATTACATAAAAAATCCTTCAAAAGCAGCCGAGTCGGTCAAACAGACGGCCAGCTCGATCCGCACGACCATTGAACAGGTAACGGAAGATGTTGCGTTTATCACGGAAAAAGTCGAGGAGCTGAGAGAAGCGACTCCCCAGGTGGTGGACATTGTCCAGGAAACCCGCTCTGCTTTTTCAAAAGAAAGCAAGAAGGCTGCTTTAGCCGAGGATGAGCCATTAAAGAAGACTTCAGCTATCAGTACAGAAGAAGAATGAGCAGAGGAGGGGCTGCAATGAGGCCGGGAATTCCGTATGTATGGAAAAAAATCCACGAAGACGATATCTTTGGCCTCGCAGCCCAGCTGGCCTATTTTTTTCTGCTCTCCCTATTTCCGCTCCTCATCTTCCTCGTCACCCTCATCACCTATCTGCCCGTCAGCCAGGTGGATATCCTCGGCTTCATCAGGGATTATGCGCCAGGCGATACGATGGCGCTGATTGAGTCGAACCTTAACCAGATCGCAGACCGGAGCGGGACGCTTCTGTCTGTCGGGATCATCGGGACCATCTGGTCAGCATCCAATGGAATTCATGCAATTGTTAAAGCCTTCAATCTGGCTTATGAGGTCAAAGAAAGCCGTCCGCTGATCGTGGCGCGCGGCATGGCGATTTTATTGACGTTCGCCATGATATTTGTATTTGTCGTGGCCCTTCTGCTGCCGGTATTCGGGAAGCAGATCGGCGTTTTCCTGTTTTCCGCTTTTGATTTGTCATCCGAATTCCTCTCAGCCTGGAACGCCCTGCGCTGGCTTGTCAGTATCGTCATCCTGTTCATTGTTTTTCTTGTGCTCTACTGGATTGCCCCCAATGTGAAAATGAAATGCATCAGCGCGCTGCCCGGTGCCATTTTTGCCACCGCCGGCTGGATACTTGCCTCACTCGCTTTCTCCTATTATGTTGGCAACTTTGCCAATTATACCGCGGCCTACGGAAGCATCGGCGCCATCATTGTCCTGATGGTCTGGTTCTACCTGACCGGCGTCATCATCATCCTTGGCGGCGAGGTCAACGCCTATGTCAGCAAGCGGAAGAATGGGGATTGCTAGGATACACCCCCTGATATTGCCTTCTTAGAAAAAGGGTGTGATGTTCACACTATAAAAGGGGAACACACCACCATCATCAGGAGGGGAAACACATGGGAAAAGGCAAAACCAAGCAAAAAGGCAAAGACAGCCCGAAGCATAAGACATCGGGATCAGCTAATAAATCGAATGGTTATCATTAATAGTGAGGACGCCCTTTGGGGGCGTTCTTTTTTGGGGTTTGGCGGGGGATTAGTGAAGCTGCCGAGGCGATGGTCGAGCGGGAGTTGCTAATAAAACGGGAAAGTTGCTAATAAAACGGGAAAGTTGCTAATAAAAATGAAAAGTTGCTAATAAAAGGAAAAAGTTGCTAATAAAAATGAAAAGTTGCTAATAAAAGGAAAAAGTTGCTAATAAACCAGAAAACTTGCTAATAAAACCCAAAAGTTGCTAATAACCCAAATATCCACACCCTCACACCGCACAAAATCCCCCCGCCACACCCCAACCCCCGGTTAATCTCCCCAAAAATAGCTAAAACTAAGTCCCGGAGGTGTTCTACATGCAGCAGGAAAGGCTGACTTCATCAGAAATATCAAATATATGGACTCATTATATCCGCGAAACGATGGCGGTCTGCATTACGAAATATATGCTGAAGGGCATAAAAGATAAGGAGATATACGATTTTCTTCAATACGCGCTCGATCTGTCATTTCAGCATATCGATTCGCTCACTGAGCTTTTCAAAAAAGAGAAGTTCCCAATCCCCAAGGGGTTTTCGAAGGAAGATGTGAATATGGATGCACCAGCACTGTTCACAGACGCCTACTGCCTCTTATACATGCACACAATGACGATGCACGGGATGCAGGCGTATGGCCTGGCTTCAAGCGTGTCCATCCGGAAGGACGTCCGCGATTTTTATGGCCGGTGCAATCAGGATACGCACGATCTCTACAACAAAGCGATCGACCTTCTGTCCGAGAAAAATCTGCTCGAAAAACCGCCGCTTTACGCAACGCCCGAAAAACCGGTGTTTGTCCCGGACTTTAAATATGTCACCGATGTGTTCGGGAAAAAGCGGAAAATCAATACCATCGAGGCGGGCAATATCTTTTTCAATCTGCAGAAAAGCTATATCGCGAAAAGCAGCTTTATTGCGTTCAAGCAGGTTTCCCGGGATAGTGATGTGCAAAGGTTCCTGGATAAATGCATCAATAATAAAAACAAGCATATCGCAAGCTTTGCTTCTATGCTTTTAAAAGAAGGACTCCATTCGCCAAGGCCATTCGAGTCGGAGATCACGAACTCGACGACTGCTCCTTTTTCGGAAAAGCTGATGCTGTTTCATTCCGGCTTTTTCTTTGCGGCGGCGATCTCGTATTACGGCGCAGCTGCGGTTGCCTGTATGAGGGCGGATATCGCCGTGCTTGCCGAGAAAGCGATATTGGATGATCTGCTTGTGTATGGAAGCTTCGGCAAGCTGATGATCGAGAAGAATTGGATCGAGCAGCCGCCTGATGCGGATGACCGGAAAGTGCTGGAGCAATAGAAAAAACGCCCGGGCACCATCCCCGAGCGTTTTTTCCTATGACTTCAACAATCTCAAGCTGTTCAGAATGACCAGAATGGTGCTGCCTTCATGCCCAATGACACCGAACGGCAAATCAAGGATCTGCAGGAAGTTCGACGCGATCAGAAGCATGATGACCGTGATGGAAAAAATCACATTCTGCTTGATGATTTTGTTCATCCGCTGAGAGAGGGTGATGGCTTCAGCAATCTTCGGAAGCTCATTTTTCATCAGGACTACATCTGCTGTTTCCAGCGCAACGTCTGTTCCTTCGCCCATGGCAATCCCGACATTGGCAGCGGCGAGGGCCGGGGCGTCATTGATGCCGTCGCCAACCATGGCCACATTTTCGTAGCGCTTCTTCAAATCCTTCAGGTGCTCAACTTTATTGGCCGGCAGGCACTCCGCGATATATTCATCAACCGTGCTTTCGGCGGCAATCGCCTGGGCGGTCTTTTCGCTGTCTCCTGTCAGCATCACCGTGTAGATGCCCTGAGAGTTCAGGGTGCTGATCGCTGCCTTCGTTTCCTCGCGGACAACATCCTTCAGTGCCAGCAGCCCGGCGATCTTGGAGCCATTTTTAATAAAAACAATTGTCTTTCCTTCTCCGGCCAGAGCCAACGCGGCTCCTTCTGCAAACCCTTCCGCTTCTTCACGGCCGATGAAATCAGCTTTGCCGATCTTCCATTCTTCATCCTGCAGCATCGCCTTGACGCCAAACCCGGAGATATCTTCAATGCTTTCCGGGCTCACAAGCGGCTGCTTCAGCTCATTCTTCGCATATTTGACGATGGCCCCTGCAAGCGGGTGATTGGAGTGACTTTCAATCGATGCTGCCGCCAAAAGGATTTCTTCTTCCTCCATATCCCCGCCGACCAGATAATCAGTCACTTCAGGACGGCCCTTCGTCAGGGTGCCGGTTTTATCAAAGGCAATCGCCTTCAGGTGGCCGAGATTCTCCAGATGGACCCCGCCTTTGAACAGGATCCCGCGGCGCGCGCCGTTTGAGATGGCCGATAATGTGGCCGGCATGATGCTTGCGACAAGGGCGCACGGACTGGCGACTACGAGCAGGATCATCGCCCGGTAAAAGGTTTCCGTCCAGCTCCAGCCCAGGAGGTAATGGGGCAGGATCATCATCGCGGCCACTGCAGCAAGCACCACTTTTACATAAGTGCCTTCAAATTTTTCAATAAAAAGCTGGGATGGCGACTTTTCGCTCTGTGCGGTCTGGACAAGCTGGATGATCTTTTGGAAGAGGGTGTCGCTGGCAGGCTTTGTGATTTCGACTGTGATCGAGCCGTTCAGATTGACCGTTCCTGCGAAAACTTCATCGGCATTCGATTTGCTGACGGGGATGGATTCCCCGGTGATGGCGGCTTCATCCAAAGTCGTCGTGCCCTTTAGGATCATCCCGTCTGACGGCACGCGCTCTCCCGGCTTTACGAGGATCTGGTCCCCAATGCTCAGCTCGGAGACATGCACACGCTGTTCTCCGCCATCTGTTAAAAGCAGGGCTTCCTCAGGCTGCAGCTCCATCAGCGATGAAATCTCTTTGTTGCTTTTGTTCATCGTGTACGTTTCCAGTGCGCCGCTGACGGCGAAAATGAAGATCAGGATGGCGCCTTCCGTCCAGTAGCCGATGATGGCCGAGCCGATGGCGGCGAAAATCATCAGCATTTCCACATTCAATTCTTTGTTTTCAATTGTTTCTTCGATGCCTTCCTTGGCTTTCGCAAAGCCGCCGATGACAAAGGCGAGCAGATAGGCGGTGATGGAGGCGGCCCCCATATCATTCCGCGCAAGCAGCCAGCCGGCAAGGATAAGGACCCCGCTCAGGATGGCGGCGATCAGCTCGGCGTGAGGGAGTATTTTTTGGAGCAGGCTTTCCTGTTCTTGCTTCAGTTCTAATAGTGCTTTGGCTTCTGTCGTCATTGGAATTCCCTCCTGGGTTATCGGTTTCTCATTGAGAAGAATAATCAACATCAATACCCCTATAAAACGACGAAAGCTGCCCCCGCCGGAGGATTCTACCTCTTTTGGGGACAGCATTTTCGCATAGGTTTCTAGATTAGTATCGTTATCATATCATAGTCATTTTTATTTAGAAAGGGGGTTAGGGGGAAAAAATAAAAATGGCCTATATTTCTTTTTTACCCAGCCCGCCGAAAGGCAAACCTCATTGGCTCAGCGAATGCTGTTCGTCCCTCTGCCCCGCTCCGCGGTTTGTCAGAACAGCCAGGAAAATCACGAGCAGCATGATGCTGATAATATTGAAGAACGAGATATTCTTGAAAAATTGAATGAAGATCCCGCCCAGATAAGGGCCAGCCAGGCTCCCCAGGCTGAAGGCGATGCCGCAGAGCAGATTGCCGGTCGGCAGCAGATCCTTTGGCATCAGGTCGGTCATATAGCTGATCCCGAGTGAAAAAGTCGAGCCAACCGCCATCCCGGCCAGAAACAGTGTGGCTGTGAGCGCCCAGACAGCTCCTTCCAGAAAGCTCGCCAGGAAAAAGAAGATAGAGCCTGACAGAAGGATGATGGTCAATATCCGCTGCCTGCCCAATTTATCGCTCAAGATCCCAAGCGGAAGCTGGAAGACGATGCCGCCGATTGCAAAGGCAGTCAATAGGACCGAAACGCTTTTCACTTCTAGCCCTATCCGCAGTCCGTAAACCGGGAAGCTGCCGTTCAGGGAAGACTCCAGGAATCCATAGCCGAGCGGCGGAAGGAAGGCGACCCACGCATACTTAAAAGCAGCGGAGAATCGCTTCAATGTATTTTTCATCGAATTGACCTCGATTGTCTGCTCCGGGTAGTCATTTTTTAAAAGGAACAGGAATACCCATGCCACGAGGCAGAGTACCGATGACAGGATGAACGGCAGGGTTTCGTGCACATTGACGAGCGGCGCCATCAGCGGCCCGACCGCAAAGCCGACACCGAAGAACAGTCCGTACAGGGAGATATTCCGGCCGCGCTTGTGTTCCGGCGAGAAGCTGGTGATCCAGGTCTGTGTCCCGAAGTGGAGGGCATGGTCGCCGATTCCGATCAGGAGCCTGAGCACGAACCAGAACCAGAATGATTTCCATAATGGAAACAGCACGAGCGAGACGATGACAAGCAGTCCGCCAAAAATGATGACCGGCTTGTAGCCATACTTCCGGAGAGGCTGCTCCATAAAAGGGGAAACGAGCAGGATGCCGACATAAAGGCCGGTCGCATTCAGGCCGTTCATGCTTGAAGACAGCCCGTCATTTTCAAATATAATCGCAATCAGGGGAAGCAGCATGCCCTGGCTGAACCCCGAGATTGCCACAATGCTGATTAAAATCCAGAAACGCATATTTTCTTTATTCATGTTGTTGGCCTCAGTTTCTAAAAAAAATTCTTTCCAAATTGATGGTAACGGCTCCCCATCGGCTTTGCAAGGAAAAAAGAGCGTATTGTTCATAGCTATGGCAGAAATAGTAGTATAATCACTGCATACAGCAGAAAAGAGGGAGTGGAAACGATGGAATTTACAATGAAGGATGTCGGCTTTTTCACGGAAACGAGCTATGGCAAGCTGGATGTAGCCGGTGATGAAGCGTACGGCTTCAGGCCTTATCAGCTGCTTGTATCCTCAGTGGCGGTCTGCAGCGGCGGCGTGCTCCGCAAAATTTTGGAGAAGCAGAGGATCGATGTGGAGGATATCAAAATCAATGCAGAGGCAGAGAGAGTGGAAGAGGAAGCCAATCGGGTATCGAAGATTTCGGTCCATTTTACGATCACTGGAACAAACCTGAAAGAGGAAAAGATCCAGAAGGCCATGGAGCTGACGCGCAAGAACTGCAGTATGGTTCAGTCTGTCAAGGACAGCATTGAAATCGAAGAAACATTCACATTGGTGGAAGCATAAGAAAAGCAGGGGGGCGGATCCATAGACGGGTCCGCCCCTTTCTTCTATAGTGACAATTCCTCAGGCTCCGCGCCCGCTTTTTCAAAATAGCGGATCAGCGATGGCTCCATTTTCAGGAGCAGATAATCCGGATCGTCAGGGCCGGAGAGCCAGTCCTTCAGCTTTTCGCTCCAGAATTTCTCCTTCAGCTCGCCGGAGTCCTCGAATGAGGCTTTCGCTTCAATTTCACAGTACGGCCCGTCATATCCGCCCTGCTCCACCCCCAGCAGAATATGGACATTTGGATTTTTCTCGATGTCTTCTACTTTATGGGCATCTTTGTCGGTAGCGGCAAAAAGAATCAAATCATCATGGAAAAACAGCATAAAGCGGCTGTACGGCCTGTCATTCCGGATGGATGCCAGTGTGCCGATGCTGTATTTCTCGAACATATCAAGCACCTTCTGCTTTGTGTCTGCCATTGTCATTTCACTCCTTACAATTTTCTTCCCTTTATAATCTGTCATTTTTCCTCTTGTATTATCCGAGCGAAAAAACATCAGGAATGCAATTTGTAAAAGCGGGTATATATGGTGAAGGGCCGCGCCGGGATATTTATCCCCGGTCAGGAAAAGCTGTACATAAGGAGTTTTTTACGCGGCTTCAAAAAATAGAAAGGTGGGGATCGGAAGAATGGTCAATAAGATTTTTATGGTGCTCACCTTTGCGGGTGTGCCATTGTCTGTCATCGGGACGCTTCTGGGCTGGCCGAGTGTTGCACTTTTTATTATCTATTGCTTAACCATCATTGCCCTTGCAAGCTATATGGGCAGGGCGACAGAAAGCCTGGCGATTGTGGCCGGGCCAAGGATCGGCGGACTATTGAACGCGACCTTCGGGAATGCGGTCGAGCTGATCATTTCGATTTTTGCGCTGAGAGAAGGGCTTGTTGAGGTCGTCCTGGCGTCACTCACGGGGTCAGTGCTTGGGAATCTTCTGCTGGTCGCGGGACTCAGCTTTTTTATCGGCGGGGTCAAATATAAGCGCCAGAAATTCAATGTGTATGATGCCAGGCATAATTCAGGCCTGCTGATGTTTGCTGTTGTCGTTGCGTTCGTCATTCCCGAAGTATTTTCCATGACAATGGGAGAAGGAGAGCGGATGACGTTCAGCATCGGGATTTCTGTTATTCTGATTGCTTTATACCTGGCTGCGCTTTTGTTCAAGCTTGTCACTCACCGAGGGGTCTACCAGCCGGCCGGTGAAGAAGGGGCAGCAGCTCAAGCTCATCATGAAGAAGAGCCGGAATGGAGCAAAGGCAAGGCGATCGCGATACTGGCCATTGCGACTGTAGCGGTTGCCTATGTATCGGAAAACCTTGTCCATACCTTTGAAGCGGTCGGCGAGACATTTGGCTGGTCAGAGCTCTTCATCGGGGTTGTCATCGTGGCGATTGTCGGGAATGCGGCCGAGCATGCTTCCGCCATCATCATGGCGTTCAAGAACAAGATGGACATTGCCGTTGAAATTGCCATCGGCTCAACCCTGCAGGTAGCGATGTTCGTCGCACCGGTGCTGGTGATTGCGTCACTGTTTTTCCCAACATCGATGCCGCTCGTCTTTACTTTGCCGGAGCTGATCACGATGGTCACCGCCGTGCTTCTCATGGTCGTCATCTCCAATGACGGGGAAACGAACTGGTTTGAAGGGGCGACGCTCCTCGCAGCCTATATTATTGTGGGCATCGGTTTTTATCTGTTATAAAGGCAGCAAGAGAAGGCTCTGCATTGTGCAGAGCCTTTTTTGTGCTTTCTATTGGCGGTGCTTTTTCTATCATAAGTATCCTTTTGGACGAATATGTTGTAAAAGACAGAAATCATCGCTTGACTCTACCTGCATCTATCACCCGCTTTCATGTCTTGTTGGACAAGCTCTTCATGAACAAATGGATAATAATGAGTGTTTAGCCTCCTTTTGCTGTGATAGAAGCGATTCCTTCAGCCCTCCTTTGCTGTTGTTAAGGTAAGTATAGATTATTTTTATAAAAATGTAAATATTCAGATTTTTACAATTGTGTAACAGTTGGGGGAGTGAATATGAAACTGCTAGTGAGGGTTATTTTTTATGTGGCGGGCCTGGTCATTCTGACATTGGGCATCTGCATTGCCATCCTATCTAATCTCGGGGCAGGTCCTTGGGATGCGCTGAATGCAGGCCTTGCCAGGACAGCCGGGCTTACGATCGGGAGCTGGGTCATCATTATCGGCATCATCCTAATGATGGTCAATGCCTGGCTTTTAAAAGCCAAGCCGGATTATCTGGCGCTATTGACCGTATGCCTGATCGGCTTTATGGTCGACTTTTGGATATTGCGGGTCTTTTCCGGTGTGTACATACTGACTATCTATTTTCAAATCGCCGCGCTGATCATGGGCCTGGCACTCATCGGATTGGGTGCAGCTCTTTACCTGCAGGCAGAGTTTCCCCTCAATCCGATCGACCATTTTATGATGGCCATCAAAGAGCGGTTCGGGGTGAGTCTGATGATGGCGAAAACGATCGGGGAAGCTGGAGCGCTGCTTTTGGCCATCGTTTTCCACGGGCCAGTAGGTGCAGGTACCATCGTTATCGCAGTCCTGATCGGGCCGTTCATCCAATTATTCTTTCCTTACTGCCAGCAGCTGCTAAAAAGATTTTCCGGCACTTAGGATAAATCAGGGGAACTCCGAAAAAACTAAGAGCAGATACAAGGATTTGAAAGGAGTTCCACATCATGAGAAAGTATGTATCTGTTCTAATTATAACTCTTCTTGCCATGCTTTCTTTTTTGCCCGATGCCGGAGCAGAGAAAAAGCAGGACAAGACCGAGCAAAAGCAGCAGCTGAGCATTCCGATTCCCAGTTCAGTCCTGAATATCACAAAGGAAAATACGTATCCCAATCCGGTGCAGGATCAGCCGACACTGCAGCCGAGCGAGCTGACACAGTCGCTGCTTGATACATCCAAGGTCAAGATTGAAAACCCGGACCTGATCAGGATGCTGAATGAGTCTTCTGTCAATAGCACGCCGTTTGCATTCGGCTACAGGGCCATCGTCTATCTTGGGCAGTGGCCGCTCAATTACGAAAGCACCGAAACGGCGCCAAACTGGGAATACCAGAAAATCAACACGAATTATTTTGATAACAGAGGCGGCAAAGCGCCTTATCAGATCCACTATGTCCAGGAAGCCCAGAAGGTCGTGAGGGGCGCACTGACAGCCAAAATTCCGAAAGCCCAGGATGTCCAGAATATGATGCTCCTGAAGGCAATGGAAAAATCGAAGCTGCCGCTCGCTTTTGAAACCGTGATCGGGGCCGGGACGAAAAAGGATCAGGTCTACAATATCCCGCCAAAACGGCTTGGCTATTTATACGGATATGCACCTGCCGTCAATGAGAAGGGAAAAGTCACTTACGGTGAGGTATACCTGATGCTGAAGGGAAGCAAAAGATTCCTCGTCATCAAGAATGTCACCTCCCAGGGAATCGGCGCCTGGATCCCTGTCCAGGACCATATTTCTTTCGGGTTCATGGCATCAGAACGACCGCGTTAATCTTGCGCCGGCTCATGCAGCCGGTGCTTTTTCTATAGGAAGAGACATTTCTTGCATACAGAGCGGGCAGTGTTTTATAATTAAATTATCTTGAATTCGAGATAATTTAAACCCTTTAGCGGGTATAGATAAAAAAGTCTTAATTACGGAGGTCCATCATCATGAACCATTTAAAAGGCATACACCATGTTACAGCGATCACAAGCAGCGCGGAAAAGAATTATGAGTTTTTCACTTTTGTCCTTGGGATGCGGCTGGTCAAGAAAACCGTCAACCAGGACGATATCCAGACCTACCATCTGTTTTTTGCTGATGACAAGGGCAGCCCGGGAACAGATATGACATTCTTTGATTTTCCCGGGATTCCTAAAGGAAGGCACGGCACAAACGAAATCTCCAAAACATCCTTCCGGGTGCCGAATGACGCGGCACTGAATTACTGGGTAGAGCGCTTTGACCGCCTTGATGTGAAGCACACAGGAATCAAAGAGCAATTTGGGAAAAAGACTTTGTCATTCGCAGACTTTGATGACCAGCAATATCAATTGATTTCTGATGAACATAATACCGGTGTCGCTTCCGGCACGCCTTGGCAGAAGGGGCCGATTCCATTGGAGCATGCAATCACCGGTCTCGGGCCGATTTTTGTCCGCATCGCAAACTTCGATTATTTCAAAGAGATGATGGAAAAAGTCCTTCTTTTCAAGGAAATCGGACAGGAGGGCGCCTTCCATCTGTTTGAGGTCGGAGAAGGCGGAAACGGCGCCCAGGTCGTGGTGGAGCATAATGCTGTCCTGCCGCAGGCCATGCAGGGCTTCGGTACCGTCCACCACGCTGCGTTCCGTGTGGAGGACCGGGCTGTACTGGATGAATGGACCGAGCGCCTGCCGCAATTCGGTTTCCAGACGTCCGGCTTTGTGGACCGCTTCTTCTTCCAGTCCCTTTATGCACGGGTGGCACCGCAGATTCTGTTCGAATTTGCCACAGACGGACCAGGCTTCATGGGCGACGAGCCATATGAAACACTGGGCGAAAAGCTGTCATTGCCGCCATTCCTTGAAAACAAGCGCGAGCAGATCGAAAAGCTTGTCCGTCCGATCGACACGGTCAGGAGCACGATCGATTTTACAAAAGAATGATAAGTGGAGCCTTCCTTGGCGGGGAGGCTCTTTTCTCTTTTCGTAAATATTTTTCTGGTATTCATCTTCATTTGATAGGCCGGCAAGCCATAAAATAAGCGGAGATTTTCCCGTTACACTGCAGAACATGGCCTGGTTCGGTGTAAATAAGCGGAAAATTTCCGGTTAAAAGGAGCGAAACTGCCCATTTTCCTGTTTTTTGAGTTGATAGCCGGAATTTCTCCCTCTATTTGAGCCACTTTTGAGAGTTTTTTCAAATTAGGGGGAATTCCTCCGCTTATTTTTCAGCCTGACAAGGATTCCCCTCATTCAGGTCCTGGAAAATCCGCTCTTTTATAGCTGGGCAGTGAAGAAACCGCTGTGTTGTCAGGCACACGATCACAAGTTTTTTTCCCAACTTTTTCTGTCGAAAAAACACTTTCCTGAAAAAGGAAAAGGGAAGGTCCCTAGCGAAGTAAGTAAGCAAATCAAAGGAGCTGGTGAAAATGGAAATCAGATTAGCGGGAACGGCAGATACTGAGGAAGTGTTCTTGGTTTTGAAAGGGGCGGCCCAATGGCTGCATGATCAACATTTTAGTCAATGGAGCTTTCTGCTCAGCGGCGGCGAGGATGGAGAAATCAAGCAGGCGATCCTCGACCGTGAAACCTATGTGCTGTGCGATAAAGGCAAGGTGAAGGCGACCTTCACCCTCTATGAGGGGCCATCAGGCTGGGACCGGCATATTTGGGACGGAGAAGCAGACGGAGCTATTTATCTTCACAGGCTTGCAGTTCATCCTGATAGCATGGGGAATGGACTTGGAAAAAAAGCAGTCGATTGGATCTGCAGGAAGTACAGCGGCACACCGCTGAGACTCGATTGTGTGGGTGACAATGAGAAGCTGAATGCTTATTATCAGGGGCTCGGGTTTGTGCTGAAAGGCGTGACAGACAGCCATTCGCGGTATGAGAAGGCAGGGGCTGAAAAGTGAAGATAGAAGCAGTATTCCTCGACCGGGATGGAACAATCGGCGGGGATGATACCGTGCATTATCCAGGAAAGTTTGAATTATTTCCTTATTCCCGCGAGCTGATTGAGAAATTGAAGGGCAGCGGGTTCAAAGTATTTTCCTTCACGAACCAGCCGGGGATTGCCAGGGGGGAAGCGGCAGCTGAGGAATTTTTTGACGAGCTGCAGGATTTCGGCTTTGATGATGTTTATATTTGCCCCCATGCCCATCATGACGGCTGCAGCTGCCGGAAGCCAGCAGCAGGCATGCTTCTCAGCGCGGCTGAGAAACATCATGTGAATCTGGAGAATTGCGTGGTCATCGGCGACAGATGGAGCGATATGGCGGCGGCATCCAAGACAAAAAGCATGAAGATTCTTGTGAAAACGGGAGCCGGGATAATCACACTGAACGAGCATAGTGACAAACTGAAAGAAATTGAAATTGAGTATATTGCTGAAGATCTGCGGGCTGCGGTTGAGTGGCTGTATCTACAGCAGGGGACTGCTATTCCTACATAGAAGAACCGGGACGGGAGATATTCCCGTCCTTTCGTGCTCAAGCTACAATTCTTTGACTGGAAGGCATACTTCGCACTGATGATTCAATAGCATGGCACCGATGTACCTTTCAAAAGCAGGCCTGTTATCGAGCTGGAATCCGAGGTTATGGAGGGATGGAAGGATTTCTGCCCAGAGTTTCTGAATCTCTTCTTCTTTATGCTGGACCTGGAATACAGCGTATTCTCCGCCAGGAAATTCACCTTCTTCAAGTGATGCGTCCATCCGAAAATCTTCTGGTATGACAATGCAGGCATCATACCGGCAGCATTCAGCTGGTGTTGTCTGCGGATGATCATGGGAAATACCGAGTATGATGGCGGATTCGTCCAGCAGGCTCTTTTCATTTGCCCACAGTTTCAATTCCTCCATCACATGCTGGTTGGCAGGTCCATAAGGGCCGGTCTGGCGTACATAGGCGATTCGATATTCAGGCACCATTTCAGTTTTGAAGTCCATCTTACATTCTCCTCTCTTTCCTGTACTGTCTTTGATGCTAGCATGATATAAAAAAATATTCACAGCTATTTTTTAAAAAATAGATCATTGATAGTGGGATAAAGCCCCGGGCGGAAGGACTATATCTGCGGGAAACTCCGTATATATTATGGACTAATGAATACGAGGTGGAGATATGAAGGCAATTGTATATAAAAAGTACGGTCCTCCAGAAGTCCTTCAGCTGAAAGAAATGGAAAAGCCAGTCCCAAAAGAACATGAGATCCTGATCAAGATCATGGCCACAACAGTCACCGCAGCAGATATCCGGGCGCGGAGCTTTACAGTGCCCCGCTCTGTGGTGCTGCCCGCGCGCCTTGCCCTTGGAATCCGGAAGCCGAAGAAAGCGATATTGGGTGCGGAGCTTGCCGGGGAAGTGGAGGCAGTCGGGAGGAATGTAAAGAAATTCAAGGCAGGCGATTTGGTTTTTGCTGCTTCACTGGAGAATTTCGGCACTTATGCTGAATATATTTGCCTCCAGGAGGACGGGCCTGTGTCAATCAAACCTGCCAGCATCACGTTTGAAGAAGCCGCCGCCATTCCGATCGGCGCGCGGACAGCTTTGTATTTTCTGCAAAGAGCCAATGTCCGGAAGGGCCAGAAGGTATTGGTGTACGGGGCTTCCGGCAGTGTCGGCAGCTATGCCGTACAGATTGCCAGACATTTGGGAGCAGAGGTTGATGCTGTCTGCAGCGGTCAAAATCTTGAATGGGTAAAATCTCTTGGGGCAGGCAGGGTCCTGGATTATCGTTCAGGGAACCTCCCAGTGGCGGACGGTGCCTATGATCTGATATTCGAAGCAGTGAACAAAAGTTCTTTTAAAGATTGCATGAAGTGGCTGAAAAAAGGCGGCACCTATATAAATGTCACAGAGCCGCTCCCCAGCGCGCAAATGCTGTGGGCTAAATGGAAGGGCGGCACGAAAATACTGCTGAGCCGCAATGCGCCGGAAACACCTGAAGCCTTAGACTATTTAGGAGAAATGGCGGCGGCGGGAAAGCTTAAGGTGAAAATTGACCGAAGCTATAGGTTAGATGAAATAGTTGATGCCCATCGGTATGTTGATGGCGGGCATAAGAAGGGGAATGTGGCGGTGGTAGTGAGCCGGGACGAAGAGAGGGCAGGGCCTGATGCGGCTAGCTTTGATTAAGGAAGAGTATGCTGGAAACAAGAAACCCCTCTCTAAAAAAGAAAGGGGTTTTTCACGCAGAACTCAATCATCATTATAAAATTTTTCCAATTATAAGTCTATATATTATTTCTCTCTTCATTAAAATAAAGCATATAGTGCCTATTAAAATAAATAGAGGGTGACGTTATGCTATTTGATCAATCTCCTTATCAGTGCCGGGTGGAATGGGGAAAGCGGGGCGCGCGTGAGGCTGCTGCCCGGGGCGATATTGTCATTATAGTCGATGTTCTTTCATTTTCATCGACTGTAGTTTCGGCAGCGGCTGTTGGTGCCGAGGTTTTTCCGTTTCCTCCGGATCAGGATGGGCGGAAATATGCGGAGAGAGTGGGTGCTGACTATATCTTTGGGAGGGCGGAGGCGGCGAAGCTGGGGAAGCCGACATTGTCTCCTGTTTCTTTCAGTGAAGAGCATGCCGGGAAAAAATATGTGCTGATTTCCCAGAATGGCGCCTATTGCACCTGGATCGGTGCTAAGGCGACGGCCGTCCTTGCAGGGTCACTGCTCAATGCATCAGCCGCTGCAGCTTCGGCTAATATACTGCAAAAGCAGCTTGGCGCCGGAATCACGATCATCCCGTGCGGAGAAAAATGGGCTGATGCCGGGGAGCATGAAGATGCTCTCAGGCCAGCAGTAGAGGATTATTTAGGAGCCGGTGCTATCCTCTCTTATTTGGACGGAGAAAAATCCCCAGAGGCAGCGGTATGCGAAGGAGCTTTTCAGGCGGCTCAGCCTAAGCTGGCAGAATACTTATGGGAATGCGGCAGCGGCAGGGAGCTGCGTGCGCGCGGGTTTGAACAGGATGTGATTTATTGCAGCAGACTGAATAGGATGGATGCAGTCCCGATTTTGAAAGAAAATCGTTTTGTGCCTTCAAGGTAAGCTATGTGATTCATAGCCCAGGGCCTTTATAAAGAAATGATAACTGACCAAGACAATTTCTTCGGGCAAAATAGACACAAAGAACGGCAGCAGCGGCTGCCAAAAGAACAAAAGAAGAGGGCTGAAAATCATGCTACCGGAAGTGATTGTTTTTGCTGTGCTCGCCATTATTCTTTTTTCACTGAGAAAATACTTTAAATTTGAAAAAACAGTTAAATGGGGCTTTACATTCAAAAAGTCGGGCCGTGCTGTGAGTGCAGCGTATAAAACGTTTACCGGCTCCGAGTTTTATATATTCACATTCAAAAAGGGAGCTGAGCTCACACTATCCTATGAGGTGACAGTCGAAGAGGGAGAACTGACGATTGAATGGAATGATGGAAGAAAAATCACCTGGAGCAAAACACTTAAAGAAAGCGGACGGGGAACTTTTACAGCAGTTGCTTCAAGCCGGCTTCATGGCATTAATTTAGTTGGTGCTGCTACTAAAGGCAGCTGCCGGGTGGATTTCAGTGAAAAGAGAAATTGAATCTAATATGGTAGAACAAAAATGCTCAGAACACAGCGCTCTGAGCTTTTTTCAATCCTTCTCATCTGTATAAATCCGTAATGCACCAATGACAAACACAACCGGAAGAATCACCACACCCAATCGGAAAGGGCCGATGTCCAGTGTCATGAGCAATATAAAAACGGGCAGTCCAATCATGATAAACAGTGACATGAATTTAGTGTAGCGGATTGCCGCCCGCGAAACTTCCGGTTCCTCGGTATACATCCATCTCTGCCCCTTAAGCACACTTTCTTCGGGGTTAAAATAAGTCCAAAGCAGAAAGCCATATACAGGAATCATCAATACAATGAAGAGATATGCTTCAACCATAAGAGGCCTCCCAAGTATGTCTTACTATTCATACGGGCGGCCTCCTGGAAAAGTTCCACATTATATCCGTGAAGTGTTTTTCTGAAAATCAATATCCTTATAATAGCTGTTCTTCACCAATACATTCGGGCCGAGGCATTTCACGGCTGGGCAGTGGCAGTTGAGCTCGCCAGCGAGCTTTGTTTCCTGCCAGCTGTTAAAGATGTCAGGGAGGGCATCCCTCTGGATATTGCCAAGCGCAGGGGTGTCGCCGAAGTCGGTTACGATGACATCGCCTGTGAAAATATTGACGTTGAGCCGGGATCGGCCGTCCGGGTCATTGCGGACGGTGACATTTTTGCTGCTGTACAAGCGCTTCAGGAGCTCCAGGTCCTCGTCGCTCGTGCTGCACGGATAAAACGGGAGGGTGCCGAACAGCATCCAGGTGTTTTCGTCCCTCACATCAAGGAGGTGGTGGATTGCCTTCCTGATTTCATCAAGATACAAAGTTTCCAGTGATGAAGCAAAATCTGATGGGTACATAGGGTGAATCTCATGCCTCTGGCACTTCATTTCCTCAGTAATCTGTTTATGTATGCTTTCCAGATAGGGGAGGGTACGCTTGTTGAGCATGGTTTCCGCAGACACCATGACACCGGCATCGACCAGGGCGCGGCTGTTTTCGATCATCCGGTGGAACAGCCTGACGCGCTGCTCTCTTGTCGGCTTCCGTTCCATCATCGCGAAGCCGCCTTCAATGAAGTCCTCTTCTGTTCCCCAGTTATGGGAAATATGCAGCACATCCAGGTAAGGGGCGATCAGCTCGTATCTGTCCATATCCAGTGTCAGATTGCTGTTGATCTGGGTGCGGACGCCGCGCTCGGATGCATATTTGAGAAGTGGCAGCACATAATTCTCCACTGATTTTTTTGAAAGCATCGGTTCTCCGCCTGTGATGCTGATTGAGCGGAGGGCAGGGATTTCCTCAAGCCGCTTCAGCAGCAGGGGGAGGGGCAGGGCATTCGGGTCCTTCGGCTGCAGTGTATAGCCGACGGCGCAATGCTCGCATCTCATGTTGCAGAGAACTGTAGTTGTAAATTCAATATTGGTTAATGTCAGCTTGTTATATTGTTCCATATCCATATAAGCTTCCCATGGATCATGGCTCGGTGTAATGCTTGTTTTTTCAATAATCATGCGGTATCTCCTTCTAAAAATGTCCTTAATCATTACTATGCCGTGAAGCCTATGTCAATGATTTTTTGCGTCCCTCTGAAAAATCATAGTTTATGAATCTCTCAAAATGGGAAATAACCTAGTAATGATAGCATAAATCAAGAGGAGGAATGCAAGATGGCACAGCAATTTGGCAGTACGAATACGAATTCTGAAAATACTGGAACGAGCGCGGGTGTATCTGTACCAGGAACTGGAACAAGCGCGGAATCAAGAACAGGTACAAGCTCAAACACAGGCATGTCAACAAGCGTGAACCCTGACACTTCGAGCACCAATTCAGGTACAGGCTCAAACTTTAGTTCAGGTACAAGCTCAAGCTCAAGTTCAAGCTTCAGCTCAGGCTCAAATTCAAGCAACCACTATGGTTCAACGAATGACAACAGCAAGCTCCTGAAAGGGATTGTGCTTGGCGGGATTGTCGGTGGAGCCCTTGCCCTGCTCGATACTTCAACACGCAACAAAGTGATGGGCACTGCGACTGACCTGAAAGATTCTTCTATGAAAATGTTCAATGAAGTAAAGGAAAACCCTGGTGAAGCCAAGGATAATATGATCAGCCAATTCAAGTCTGCATCTTCGACTTTGAAAGAAGCAATCAGTGATGCCCAGAAGCTGTACGAGCGCGTTAATAATGACGTATTCGGAAAAGTGAATGAGTTTAAGGGCATGTCAGGTGATGCGAAGTCTAACTTCCAAGACGCGAAAAGCGGTCTCATGGACGCAAAGGACGATTTGATGGATATCGGCAGTAAGGTAAAAGATGCCGGCTCTGAACTGGTTGAAAGCCCAGTGGGCGGTTCAGGCTCATCTGACAGCACAAGCTCGTCAAACAGCTCTGACAGCTCATCCTCAACTTCAAACAGCAGCAAGTCAAACACTTCAAGCACAACTGGCTCAAATGGAACAACTGCGTTCTCAAGTGATTCCAGCAAGAGCACAGCAACTGCAACTCCATCTACTCAAAAGAACAGCAAAAACCTTTAATAGATTATATCATCCAGGGGCGGCATCAATCAGATGCCGCCTTTTTGTGCGTGAATTACATTATCTGGCCACGCTGGAAACTTCTTAACTGCCGCTCTTCGTTTCTCTTTTGAAGAGAAGGGGTATTGATTGATACAAGAGTAAAGCCAATTGTACTGGAGGAATATAGATGATGTTTCGCAAAGGCAAGAACATGACAGCGGAGGATGAAAAAACTTCACATGAAAGGGAGAGTGCAGAAGGAACGAAAGCGATGGTGGCGGCGCCGCATCATGTGGCAGCCGATATCGGCGAGAAGATTTTAAAACAAGGCGGAAACGCGGTTGACGCGGTCATCGCCATTCAATTTGCCCTTAATGTCGTTGAGCCGATGATGACAGGCATCGGCGGCAGCGGCTTCATGATGGTCTATGACAACGAGAAGAAGGATACCAAAATCTACGACGGCCACACAAGAGCGCCTAAAGCGGCACATCCGAAAATGTTCCTCGATGAAAACGGCGAGGTCATCCCGTTCCGTGAACGGAGCACACATGCCACAGCAGTCGGGGTTCCCGGCATTCTGAAGGCGATGGATGAAGCCCTTAAAGCGCATGGAACCATGAAGCTGGCAGACCTCATCCAGCCGGCAATCGAAATTGCGGAAGAAGGAATTGAAGTCAACTGGGTGCTTGCTGAAGCGCTCGAGAATTTCCACTACCGCCTCGGCCAGCATGCGAAGGATTTCTTTATGCCCGAAGGAAAAGCCCTGAAGGAAGGCGACATTCTGGTAAAAAAGAAGCTGGCCAACACATTCAGGACCCTGCAGGAAAAAGGGGTTGAGGCTTTTTATGAAGGAGAAATTGCCGAAGCTATCATAGGGGCATTGGATGATCTCGACGGTTTTATGACAATGGACGATCTGAAAAATTACCGCGTGACGGTTGATGAGCCGATCTGGGGCGAATACCGCGGCTATAAGATCGCTTCTTCAGCGCCTCCAAGCGCCGGCGGACTGACAGTGATCCAGATTCTCAAGCTTCTTGAAAAATTTGACCTCAAGCAATATGGTCCGAAATCATGGGAAAAGTATTATCTGTTCACAGAGGCCATGAGGATTGCTTTTTCCGATAAAATCGCCTTCAACACGGATCCGGAGTTCGAGGATATGCCGATCAAGGGCCTTCTTCACGATGACTATATAAAAGAGCGCCAGAAGCTGATCAATTTTGAAAGAAGAAATGACGCGGTTGATTTCGGCAATCCGTGGAAATATGAAGACGGCGAGCCGAAAAAGGTAATCCGCCAGCCGGATGATCTGGAAAAGAGCGAAACGACGCACTTTACCGTCCGCGACCAGTGGGGCAATATTGCCGCTGTCACTTCGACGGTTGAGCATCCATTTGGTTCAGGGATCTTCGTGCCGAACCATGGCTTTATGCTGAATAATGAGCTGACAGACTTTGATGCCAATCCTGGCGGCATCAACGAGGTAGAACCTGAAAAGCGTCCGGTCAGCTGTAAAAGTCCTACGATTCTTTTCAAGGACGGTGAACCGGTCCTTACCCTCGGATCACCGGGCGGACCGACGATCATCGCATCTGTCTTCCAGACGATTGTCAATGTCATCGACTTTGGTATGGATCTGAAGGATGCTGTTGAAGAGCCGCGCATTTTCGCAGCCACCGGCCCGCTTGTTGAATGGGAGCCGGGAATCAGTATGGAAGCGAAGGGTGAATTGGAGTCCCGCGGCTATGAATTCGGGGACAACCCGAGCCGGATCGGGAACGTCCAGGCTATTAAAATTGATAAAGAAGCAGGCAAGCTTTACGGTGCGGCTGATTCAAGCCGAGAAGGAAAAGCAGTCGGGCTGGAATAATAAAAAACAGGCTGCCTTTCCCGGCAGCCTGTTTTTCTGTTATTTTTTGCTGATGTTCTGCAGGGTGGAGGATCCCTCTTTATCCGACTTCTTAATGACTGAAAAAGATCCGTCGGACTCGAGCACAACCGCTTCTGCTTGTTCAAGCGAGGAGAGGCCCTGGCTTCTTGCCGCCTGGAGGATTTCCACTTCAAGCACACGCTCCTTCTTCATTTCATCGTGAAGATAGCTGCCTTTATAGTACAATAGCGTCGGATTCGATTTAATCAGCTTGCTTACTGTCTTGCTATGGACAGAGGTCCAGGCCACCAGGTATTGAAGCCCGATGAGGACACAAAAGGCGACAAACCCTTCTGCCAATGCCACTTTTTTATTCAACAGAATTGTGGCGAGCGTTGAACCAAGTGCAACCGTCACAATCAGGTCGAAGGCATTCATCTTGGACAGGGTCCGCTTTCCTGAAATACGGAGCACCAGAATAAGCAGAAGATAGCTGCATATCCCGACAATCACCGTTCTGTATATATTATCCCAGCTGTTAAAAAACATCATATACCTCCCAGGAGTCTTTACTTAGCCTTTTTCCTCCCAGATTGCCGCTGAAACATCCAGGAGGTTTGGGATATACTAAAAACCGTCAGCATTTGCGAAAAATCGATATTTCCGTTAAAGTAAAAAGAGCATTTCGGGTGCCTGTGACAGGCGCCGGTATGAAAGGAGAGATTGCTTTGGGCAGTCCAATACAAGATAAAAACCAGCAGGTTACATTCCTGAAGCACCGCTTAAATATGTTCATGGATGTCCTCGATGCGATAGATCCAGAGGACACAGAGCTTGAAGACATAGACCGTCTGATCGAGATGATCGACGAACTGGAATCTAAGTGTAAAGAATTTAATAACCGCGAAGAGTAGGAGGGAGCCCTGGTTTGGGGGCTCTTTTTGTTTTAGGCTGTGCGGCTGTCAGGTGGCTGGTCGCAAAAAAAGGTTGAAGGCCGCGATATACTTGAAGTCGCAAATAAAAACCAAAACTCGCAAATATCCCTCAGCAACCACACCCCGCCGCCCACCAAAACCTCCCCTGTAAACGATTTCACCTCCCCCTTTAAATCACCAAAGGATAGGAGTATAATAAAATCGTGAAAATTCGTACAGAAACAGAAGATTTTTGAGGGGAACGAAAGGGAAGGGGATCTTGCTGTGAATTTCGAGACATTACAGGAAAGCATGTACCAGTTGATTGTGGAGACTTCTACGAACCTGCCGAAGGATGTGCGCCGCGCGATCAAGAGTGCGAAGGAGCGCGAGAGCGCCGGCACGCGTTCGGCGATGAGCCTTGGGACGATTACGAATAATATTAAGATGGCGGACGATAATGTATCGCCGATCTGCCAGGATACAGGTTTGCCGACTTTTAAAATCAAGACGCCGGTCGGTGTGAACCAGCTGGAAATCAAGGAAGCGATCAAGAACGCGATTGCCCTTGCGACGAAAAACGGGAAGCTGCGCCCGAACTCTGTTGATTCGCTGACAGGCGACAACAGCGGCGACAATCTTGGCGCCGGCACACCGGTCATCAAGTTTGAGCAATGGGAAAAGGATTATATCGACGCGCGCCTGATTTTAAAGGGCGGCGGCTGTGAAAATAAAAATATCCAGTACAGCCTTCCATGCGAGCTGGACGGACTGGGCCGCGCAGGCCGCGACTTGGACGGCATCCGCAAGTGCATCCTGCATTCTGTGTACCAGGCACAGGGGCAGGGCTGCAGCGCCGGCTTCATCGGCGTCGGCATCGGCGGTGACCGCTCTTCAGGCTATGATCTTGCCAAAGAGCAGCTGTTCCGTTCCGTGGATGATGTGAACCCGCATCCAGACCTGCAGAAGGTTGAAGAATATGTGCTTGAAAATGCCAATAAGCTCGGCATCGGCACCATGGGCTTCGGCGGCGAAACGACGCTGCTTGGCTGTAAAATTGGTGTCATGAACCGCATCCCGGCCAGCTTCTTTGTATCTGTAGCGTACAACTGCTGGGCATTCCGCCGTCTCGGCATCAGCATTTCTCCTGCGACAGGCGAAATCAATGAGTGGATGTACCAGGAAGGCGAGAAGATTGACTTCGCGCCAACAGAAGCCGAGCTTGAAACAGCGGCTGCTGTAGAAGAAACAGCTCAGAATGTGGTGACGCTGCAGGCGCCGATTACAGAAGAGCAGATCCGCGCTCTCAATGTCGGCGATGTGGTGCAGATCAATGGCATGATGTACACAGGCCGTGACGCGATCCATCACCATCTGATGGACCATGATGCACCGATCGACCTCAATGGCCAGGTGATCTACCACTGCGGTCCGGTTATGATGAAGGATGAGGCAGGCGAATGGCATGTCAAAGCGGCAGGCCCGACGACAAGCATCCGCGAGGAGCCTTACCAGGGCGACATCATGAAAAAATTCGGCATCCGCGCCGTGATCGGCAAAGGCGGAATGGGGCCAAAAACACTGGCAGCCCTCCAAGAGCATGGCGGTGTCTACCTGAACGCTATCGGCGGCGCAGCCCAGTATTATGCAGACTGCATCAAAAAAGTCGAAGGCGTCGACCTGATGGAATTCGGTATTCCGGAAGCGATGTGGCATCTGAAGGTTGAAGGCTTCACAGCCGTCGTAACGATGGACTCACACGGCAACAGCCTCCACCAGGATGTGGACAAATCTTCACTCGAAAAACTGTCCCAATTCAAAGAACGGGTTTACTAAAAGATACAAAAGCGGGGAGCCAGGTGCTTCCCGCTTTTTCTAATGTTTGACAGAATGCTCCCGCCCATTTTCACAAACACTAAAGCTAAAAGGTTTGAAGGAGGAAATGGGATGAGATATTGGAAGCAGCTTGCGATGGCCATTGTGCTTTTTTTTGCCGGAAGTGCTTCGGCCCATGCAGGGACCGCCAATTCACCGATCCACTGGGGCTTCCAGAAGGCAAAGGATGAAGTGCCGGCAGAGGCGGGCAAGCCGCTCGATGATCTGCTGGAGCGCTATGGGTCTTATTATAAAGGCGATACAACCAAGAAGGATATTTACCTGACATTCGATAACGGCTATGAAAATGGCTATACGGAGAAGGTTCTTGATGTTTTGAAAAAAGAACAGGTGCCGGCCGCCTTTTTCGTGACAGGCCATTATTTGAACAGCGCCCCGGACCTTGTCAAGCGGATGGCGAAGGAAGGCCATATTGTCGGCAACCACTCCTGGCACCACCCGGATATGACGAGGATCAGCGATGAGAAGCTGGCGAAGGAGTTGGAGATGGTCCGTGCGAAGACGGAGGAGCTGACAGGCATCAAGCAGATGGCGTATCTGAGGCCGCCGCGCGGGGTTTTCAGCGAGCGCACACTTGACCTTGCGAAAAAGCAGGGCTATACGCATGTATTCTGGTCGCTTGCCTTCGTCGACTGGCATAGGGACGCACAGAAGGGCTGGGAATATTCCTATAACAACATCATGAAGCAGATCCACCCCGGCTGCATCCTCCTGCTGCATACCGTCTCAAAGGACAATGCCGATGCACTGGAAAAAGCGATCCAGGATCTGAAGAAAAGGGGCTATACGTTTAAAAGCCTTGATCAATTGGAGATGAATAAAGCGTTCGAACATGATATGCTGTACTAGACACCTGCCCAAATCACCACGGATTTGGGCTTGTTTCTTGGGAGCAGCATGCTTCCCGGTGTTATAATAAGGTAAAAAACACAAGGGATGGATGCTAGTTGGCTATTTTTCAAATGAAAGGACCTTATAACTTTGATCTTGTACTGGACAGGCTATCGCTTGATCCGCTTCATCATGTCGACAAGGAAAAGCGGAGCGTGAAGGTTCCTTTGATGATTGAAAATGAACCGGTCGCTGCCGAGGTAATAGCGACGGGAACCACAGAGCATCCCGAATTCATCATAAACGGCATAGATGGAAAACATAAAGAAAAAGCGGAAGAGCGCCTGGCGCAGATCTTTCAGTGGCATATCCCGCTTGAGGATATTCATACCCATTTTCAGAATACAGAGCTGAAGGCGATTTTTGACGAGCATTACGGCACACCGGTCGTGCTCGATTTCGATCCGTACGGCTGCCTGCTGAAATGCATCATCCACCAGCAGCTCAACCTGTCATTTGCCTTCACGCTGACGAAGCGGTTTGTCGAGACATTCGGATTCGAAAAAGACGGCGTCTGGTTCTATCCGCGCCCTGAAACAGTGGCCGCCCTGACGGTGGAAGAGCTCCGCGAGCTCCAGTTCAGCGGCAGGAAGGCCGAGTACGCCATCGGCCTCTCAAAGGAAATCACCGAAGGAAGGCTGAATCTCGACGAGCTGGCCGAAGAGCCGGATGAAATGATCATGAAAAAGCTCATCAAAATCCGCGGCATCGGCCCATGGACGGTCCAGAACTTCCTGATGTTCGGACTCGGCCGCCCCAATCTTTTCCCGAAGGCAGATATCGGGCTGCAAAATGCCCTGAAGAAATTATATAAGCTTGAAGCAAAGCCGACCCACGAGCAGATGGACGAATATATGCTGGGCTGGGATCCTTATCTAACCTATGCTTCCCTGTATCTCTGGCGAAGCATTGAATAAATGGAGTGAATCAGCACGATGAAAAACGAACAAACCGTGAAAATACAAGAAAAGCAGACCTTCCCGCTCACAATCAAGCGGCTCGGCATCAATGGCGAGGGCGTCGGCTATTTTAAAAGGCAGGTCGTCTTCGTACCAGGTGCACTGCCTGGAGAAGAGGTCGTCGTCGAAGCCACAAAGGTGAGCCCGAAGTTCGCCGAAGCCAAAATCAAAACGATCCGCAAAGAATCCGAGTACCGCGTCCAGGCACCATGCCCGGTCTATGAGCTGTGCGGCGGCTGCCAGCTGCAGCATCTCCGCTATGACCGCCAGCTGCAGGAAAAGCGCGACATCGTCATCCAGGCCCTTGAACGCCATACCAAGCTTCCGGTTGCAGGGCTCGACATCCGCGATACGATCGGTATGGAGGACCCGTGGAACTACCGCAACAAAGCGGCCTTCCAGGTGGGCCAGGAGGATGGGAAAATCATCGCCGGCCTCTATGGGCTCAACTCCCATAACCTGATCAACATCCCGCAATGCGTCGTGCAGCATCCGCACACCAATAAAGCGATCGGTGTCGTCAAAAAGGTCATGAACAAGCTCGGCATCTCCGTCTACAACGAAAAGACGAAAAAAGGAACCGTCCGCACCATCATGGCCCGGACCGGCATCCAGAGCGGCGAGCTCCAGATCGTCATCATTACATCAACCAAAGACCTGCCGAAAAAAGAGCAGCTCATCACAGAAATCACTAAGAGGATGCCGCAGGTCAAATCAATCATGCAAAACATCAACGGCGAAAAAACATCCCTGATCTTCGGGAAAGAAACGCGCCATATGCACGGGGAAGAATACATCCAGGAAACACTCGGGGACCTGTCCTTCGAGCTGTCCGCCCGGACCTTCTTCCAGCTCAACCCCGAGCAGACCGTCAAGCTCTATAACGAAGTCAAAAAAGCCGCCAGCCTCACAGGCAAAGAAAAAGTCGCTGACGCCTACTGCGGCGTAGGCACCATCGGCCTCTGGCTCGCCGACCAGGCAGGCGAAGTCCGCGGAATGGACATCATCCCAGAATCCATCCAGGACGCCAAGAAAAACGCCGCCAGAAATAACATCAAGCACGCTAAATACGAAACTGGGAAAGCTGAAGTTCTTCTGCCGAAGTGGATGAAAGAAGGCTGGAGGCCGGATGTCATCGTGGTTGATCCGCCTAGGACCGGGCTTGATCAGGCACTGCTGAATACGATTTTGAAGGTGAAGCCTAAGAAGGTTGTTTATGTGTCCTGTAATCCGTCGACATTGGCGAAGGATATTGCGGTGCTGGATCCGGAGTATAAAGTGGAGTATATGCAGCCGGTGGATATGTTTCCGCAGACGGCGCATGTTGAGTGCGTGTCGCAGATAGTTTTGAGGGTGTAAAGCCAAAATAAACTCCTGGCATCTAAAATAAACCCTTGCCATATTCAAAACAAAGTTCTGATATGCCTGTGGAAAACGTGTGGACAGAGGCAGAAATTAAAAGCAGGAAAAAAAGGGTGGGACCAGGAATCCCATCCTTTTTACGTTGAAATAGGGTGAGAAAAAGAGCCTGTAAAGGCTTGATACAGCAAGGATTGAGTAAAAGTGTTTGGAGTTTTTACCTGAAAAAAGAGTGTGAAAAAGTAGGGGAAAAGGCAGGAAGATAAGTAGGAAATAGCAGAGCTTTATTATCATAAAAAATAAAGTTGTGGGAGAAAAAAGTAAGAAGAAAATCGAGAAAAAGCCCCTTTTGTGCAGAACTTTATTTTAAATGGTAGAATTTAGGTGGCGTAAGAATGCAGGTTGAGAAGGTGTGGAGTAGCAAGACATTAATATTACTGAACAGAGGAGTGGAGCAGGTTCCTGAGGAGGGGGCCTGTTTTTTTGTTTCCATCTATTCCTATTGACCGATGTAGATAATAGAAGAAGGAGACTGGATGTTATTGTGGTTGATTCGCCTGAGACGGGGCTTGATTAGGCGTAGTTGAAAACGAATTAAAGGTGAAACCTAAACAGGTTGTGATGCTTCTTGTATCCGTCTACATTGGCGGAAGGATATTACTGTCAGATACGCAGAATAAATGTGCAGCCAGTGAATAATGTTACCGTAAACGGTGCTGTTGAAGTGGTAAGTAGTTCCCCGTGGAATACCACCAGATGAGAGTGGTAGATCAGTTGGTCAATCACAGCTTCCTTCAAAGGCTTGGAACCGTATCCAAGCCTTTTGATTACCTCGATGTTAGAAGCCAACGTTCAACTTTAACTTATTTATTTTACTTTATTACTTTAAAAATCCCCATTATTCCAGATATAATACCATCTTTTGCTAAAATAGAATTCCTACATTCCAAGCATTTTTTCTGATCCATTACCTCAGTGTGACCTGAAGGATTGCGGTAATATTTCGTGATTATGTTTATTCTTTGATTAAATTTTCCGAGTAAATATGAATTTGTTATCATCAAGAATCGTTTGTATTCTGACTCAATCTTTGTAAGTTCTTTATTATTTAATATTTTTCTTAATATAAAAACATGTTCTCCCAACGTTAATTTCATTTTATCGTTGGAAATAACAAATGATAATTTAGATTCGAAATCTGAATTCTTTAATTTAATATTCTTTGATTTGTAAAAATGTTTGAATGGAAATAATAGCTTTTCGTTAAGCTCATTCTCTACAGATTTACAGTAATTTAAAGTGGGAGGTGAGTAATCTAAATTATCATTAAAAACTTGTAAAAATTCACGTAATACTTCAGCTGTAGTAATGAAAAGTTTACTTTTTTCCTCTAGTTTCTCCCAATGGGTTTTTCCTATTTCATTTTCAACATTTGCAGTAACTACTCCTGATAAAACATTAAAAGCATCTGTATTCGCTATTTTAGATAAGCTATTATCAATGTAACTATCAATCTGATAATATTCTTCGCGTTCTTTTTTAATCTCTTCTATGTTCTTCTCTACTTTTTCTATATTATTTCTTTTGAAAGCATATGCTCCAAAAATAGTTCCTATTAAAGAAGGTATGATAGAATAGCCGGGAGAAGCACCAACCATAAAACTTCCTTTGTGTGCAGCAACATGTTTAAGATTGATAGTTTCTGTGGGTGGTGTAAAAGTATATAAGTCTTTTGTAACTAGTTCAAGTTCTGAAATGTGCTTTGGTTCTAAAAGTTGAATTATACTCATTGACTATACTCACTTCCATTTTGGTAGAAAATATATGTAGTTTAAATATGAAGCTACAAAATCAAATTTGGATTTTTTTTACTGCTATACTATCTATAAAGGGAAAATAAGCAGATACCTAGTATGATAATTACTGCGACTCCAACACTAATAATCACTTTTTTATCTTTTTTCTTAGCTGGTGGATTGTCTAACGGCTTTTTTATATAAGATTTCTTGATACTCTCTACTTGATTGTATAAGAATTGAATATGGTCAGTTATTCTAGTATATGTGCCTTTAGATTGCTCTAATTCATCAAGAATATCATTTAATGCATATTGGTTCTGTGAATGCATAATAGCTAATGAAATTACTAGTTGAACAGTTATGTTTTGAGATTCTGAGATGTCACGCATTGCTGCCACTATTTCTTTCTGGTTACTTCCAGTCACTCCTCCAACCATTCTCTTAAAGAATCCTCTTTTTTCTATCTTTTCAATTCTTCCATTTACTTCATCAAGTTTGCACAGAGCATTCCTAACTGTGTCACGCACGTTATTTTGATTAACTAGCTCATGGTGTTGGTCTAAGACCTTTGCTGCTTCTGTTTTTGATTTAATTGCTACTACATTTCCCATTTCTCGTTCTCCAATCGTGCCTTGATATTATCTAATTTATCTAGTCGAGATTGAACCGATTCATTTTTAACAATGTCCTGTCCTGCTTGGAAACGTTCCTCATAATCTTGTAACCTTTTAAGAGTATTAATTCTTTCGGTGGTGAGATCTTGAACGGTAGTAACAGTTCTTGCGACTTGGTTACCATCTGCCTCCACCAATTCTGCAATATATATAGAACCTTTGTGGAGAAGTTTTACATTTGCTTGAACAGAATTTGTTAAATCTAGAATATCTGCAAAAATACCATCACCAAAGGCGTCATCTAAAGCCCTGCGTAAAACAGAACCAACTACAAAGCCAATCCCAATACCTATGATTCCACCTGGAACAAATAACGATAAACCGGCAAGTGCACCACCTGTAATCGCACCTTTGACTCCGTCTTTACCTATCCTAGAAACTAATTCTTGTTTACTTATTTCACCTTTTTTATAAGCAATAAAATTAAATAATGAACTAATCCCAATGGATATAGCTGCTCCTATTACAGCTCCGCCAGCTACTTTATCTACTACTGCTTTTGTGGAGAGTTCAGTTGTCATTTGTCCACTCTGAATTTTATCTTTTAATGCGTTAACTGAATCTGAATTCTCTTTAACGGTACCCATTACTTTTACTGGATTTGGCAGTCCTTGTTTCTGGGCTTCTTCGATTAATTCCTTAGGTCCAACTAAAGTAATGTTTTCATTATAATGACTATTACTAGTGAACTTTTCAAGCACCTTGTTAATACTCTCTTCTGATCGTAAGGTTTTAATTTGGTATTCATTGATGACTTTTCCGGTAAATCTATTTACCTCAACAGCATCTATTCCAGGGTAATTACTTGTAACATTTCCACTTGCATCTTTTGCAAAATCTGTCTTAGTAAAGAGACTTCTAAGACTACCTTGCATTTCCCGAACAAAATCAACTTCTCCAGCACCATCTCCCTGTAATCTACTTAATGCGTTAGCTTGTGAGTTAGTTGAGCCAGATAAACGATCGGTAAGCCATTCTTTAAAGCCTTCAGGTGAACTGTAAGGCATATTAGGGAATTTTTCTTGTAATAACTGAGCAGTTTCTATGTCTCTAATAAACTGGTGAGTTCCTTCATATACTCCAGGAATTCCTCTTGTTACCATTTCATGAGCACCAGCAACAGAAGCAATATCTAGAAACTCTTTCAGATCATTTCTATTTAAGTGCTTTTTTATATAAGATATATCTTCTTGGGATAATTCTTTTTCAATGTGGTTACTCATAATTAAGCTCCTCTAAGCTTTGTATAGCTGTGGTTCTAACTTCTATACTTTTATCATCTTTGCTAAATTTTTTTAGTATGTTTACTGGGGTGTTTTTATTTGATGCAACGGCTTCTCTAACTGAAACACTTGTGTCGTGAGACAAGTCAATCAGAATACCATCGTAATTTGCTATATGCTTTGCCAAATGTACACGGTCTTTTTCATCCAAAGTAAGTGCACTTTTTTCGTCGTCTGGTCCCCAATCTTCTAGTTGAAGTAATCTGGTTAATTCTTGACTTTCCATCTAATCACTTCCTTTAATTTGATGGGAATAATTTACTACTATTATGTAATATATTCGTATAATAATCTACGCTTCATGTAAAATATTCCTAATTTTTTGTTAGTAGATTCCTTCGGGTGATAGACAACTTACCAGTATATGGTTGAAATGATACAGGGAAGTTTTATAATTAAAATTAGGTGTTTTTAAATATTCATCCCTTTGACTACAATTCTAAGAGAAATGTAGAAGGTTTATTGGAAATTGGGAGAAAAGGAGAAAGAGCGTGCAAACTTCAAAAAGTATGTTGAGTAATAAAAAAGTAGATATTTTAAAAGAAGAATTTAAGGTTTATATACAGACAAAGTACAGCCACTTGAAAGATAAGAGTGTCATTTTAAGTGATGCTTTTTATCTGTATCGACATGATGTTGGAATAAGATTGTGGGAAGCTCTTGAAAATGAACATTCAATGAAACGATGCCAAGGTTTACTTGAAGCTTACTTTACGAGTGAACATAAGGTTAAAAATCCTACCAGCAACACAAACACCTACATGAGGTCTATCAAAATCCTAACAGAGTTCATAGATAACAAATATGGTGGAGTAAAAGCACTTATTGAAAATGATAAGCATAAAATTCATTACCCCAGAAGAACCTGTACATGATAATAAGAATGGAAAAAGTACAGGTGCCGACAATTCGGACGTTCCTCAACCATCCCAAAATGAACTCCAAAAATATCTACATGTATGGGACACCTTAGAAAATTACTCCTTACAGGAAAGTGCTCTTGAGAAATTATTTTTAAGAATTTACCCCAATAATACAGATATTGACGATGTACTGATAAAGGTATCAGCTTTGAATGACTTTTACAGTACGAATATATTCTCCCCATTCCAGGTTGCAAAGCATATTATCGGTTTAGACATTGATGATGGACTTAATAAAGGAGAGGTTAAACTGGTGAATGAGATTGCCAGAGTACAGATGGAAAATGGTTCAGTGAAGAATTTCTATTCCTTTGCGACCAAATCTTGTAGTCACCATAACCCTTTAGAATTCCCTATCTATGACAGTTATGTAGCTAAGGTCTTACGCTATTTTAGAGATGTGGACAGTTTCTATGATTTTAGAAATGACGACTTAAAGACATATACAAAGTTTAAGAATATACTTCTTCAATTCAGATTGTTCTATAAGCTTGAATCCTACACCTTGAAAGATATTGATAAATATTTGTGGTTATTAGGTAAAGAGAAGTTTCCTAATAAGTATTCCTAAGACACCAGTTTTTTCTTTGAGTCCTTTATTACTACTTGAGAATTGAGGTACGATATGTCAAATATAAAAATTTTCCAGGAAGAACATCCTTCTATAAAATCCTATTGGCGTTCGTTAAATGTAATAATTAAAAAGAATTAAAAATTATTAAGATAATGGCTTAATCATATTAACCTTTTGGTAGACGTAGAATTAAGGGCCTGACCCCAAAATAACTAATGCTTTAAAGCGTGTGGGGTCAGGCACCTTCTTCCTACAACATTTCATTTCGGAAAATTTCTTTACGGCGATTCTTTTCGCTAACCAGTCCTTATCTTAAATTTCAGGGCCAGTTCCACAAGTACTCCTGTTATAAAAATTTACAAAATTGAAAAAACATATTGCGTACATTTAATTTTGATGATAATATTCAGCACAGGTAATCAAAATTAATAGCAAGCTTTCAACTCTTATCGAGAGCAGGCGGAGGGATTTGGCCCGATGAAGCCCAGCAACCGACCGTAATTCCGTTGTGAAACGGGGCGCAGCAAGATTTGCGCCGGTATGTAAATACCTTTAAGGCACGGTGCTAATTCCAACAGAGGAGATTTTTCTTTTCTGGGAGATAAGAGGTGTGGAGATTCGATATATAATCTTCAGCCTCTTTCTCTACGTAGAAAGAGGCTTTTTTATGTCATAAAAGGAGTGATCTACAGGTCAGCATCAAAGGGTTCAAAGCAAAAGCATAAAAAAAAACAATAATGGAGAGAGAAAATGAAGAATAAAAAATGGAGCTTTCTATTAAGTATTTTTGTCGTTATCCTGCTTACAGCAGGGTGCCAGCCAAAGACAGGCGTCAGCACCGAGGGAGAGGCGGCGGCTGATAAAACCAATGGTGATAACCAGCTTGCCGATAAAAAGATCGCATTAATTATGCAGCAAAATCTTGGTACGTTTTCTGCTCAATATATTGACGGTGTGAAGGAGCAGGTTACGAAATTCGGCGGAACTACCACAGTTTTTACTTCTGATGGTGACCTGGCGAAAATGTCTTCAAACCTAGACGCAGCGATCAACCAGGGATTTGATGCTATTTTAATAGACCATGGCACGAAAGAAGCATTGGCGGCCGGAGTCCAAAAGGCGGTCGAGAAAGAAATCCCAGTCGTTGCCTTTGACGCCGAGGTTAGTGAACCGGGTGTGACCGTGCTTGAGCAGGGTGATCAGCAGATGGCAAAAAGCACTCTTGAGAGACTGGCTGAGGACTCAGATGGAAACGCAAATATCGTTAAAATATGGGTAGCCGGCTTTGCGCCGATGGAGCGAAGACAAGTCGCCTATAAGGAATTCCTTGAACAGAATCCGGGGATTAAAGAGGTCGCGGCATTTGGAGCAGCGACGCAGAATACAGCATTGGATACTCAGTCACAAATGGAAGCCATTTTAAAGCAGTATCCGGAGAAAGGGCAGATTACAGCGGTTTGGGCAGCATGGGATGAATTTGCCAAAGGAGCCGTTCGTGCTATTCAGCAGGCCGGCCGGACAGATATCAAAGTGTACGGAATCGATATGAGTGATGAAGACCTGCAAATGATTCAGGACAAGAATTCTCCTTGGGTGGCAACTGCAGCTGTTGATCCAAAGGATATTGGCAGAATACAGGTTCGCTATGCCTATCAAAAATTATCCGGAGAAGAGACTCCTGACAATGTTAAATTAACACCGGTGTTCGTATCAAAAGATGGACTCCCGGAAGAGCAAATCACCACCACGGAGCTGAATGAATACGTGGAAGGATGGGGCAACAGCGACCAGGGATATACCGAAACCCTGAAGGAATTGGAAGAAGGGAAATAACAGCGGGACATTAGGCAGCCTTAGGTTAAAGGCCGCCTGATGTTTTCCTTTTTAAAGGAGGCAGCATGATGGGTGCATCACTACTTGAAATGAGAAATATATTCAAGAGCTTTGGAGCAGCAAGGGCTTTGAAGGGAGCTGGACTGCATTTGGCCTCTGGAGAAGTACATGCTTTATTGGGGGCCAATGGTGCGGGTAAAAGTACGCTTATCAAAATTCTGGCGGGTGCTTACAGCCATGATGAAGGCGATATTTATCTTAACGGAAAGCCAGTCACGATCCATTCACCAAAAGAGGCGAAGGATCTGGGCATCCACTGTGTTTACCAGGAGGTGGATACGGCATTGGTGCCGCAGCTGACAGTGGCGGAGAATATTCTGCTTGATTCCTTTGCCGGAGGAAACCGTTTTTTCGTCTCAAAAAAGGAGCTGAAGCGAAAAGCAGAAGAAATTCTTGCTCTCCTGAATGAAGAGCAAATAGTTGTAGACCAATATGTCTCTGAGCTGACCCTCGCTCAAAAGCAAATGGTGCTGATCGCCAGAGGCCTGGTCAAAGAGGCGGGCATCATCATTTTGGATGAACCGACTGCCCCGCTGTCGATCGAGGAAACAAAGTATCTTTTTAACATTGTGAGAAAGCTGAAGGCGCAGGGGATGGGCATCATCTTCATTTCCCACCGGCTGCCGGAAGTATTTGAAATAAGTGACCGGATTACCGTCATGAGAGACGGTGAAACCATTCAGACCTTTAAAACAACACAAGCTACCCATCAGGAAATTGTCGAGGCGATGCTTGGCAAAGACATTCAAATCACAGAAAAACAAAAATCGGTACCTGGGAAGAAACTGTTAGAGGTCAATGGGATAAGTGATGGCGGGTTAGTGAAAAATGCCAGTCTTTCGGTTTCAAGTGGAGAGATAGTAGGAGTCGCAGGGCTGGTTGGAGCAGGAAAAACAGAGCTGTCGCGGATCTTGTTCGGCCTTACGAAAACAGAATTAGGTGAAATGACGATGAATGGGAAAGTAGGTCCCTTTAAAAGCCCGGCGGATGCGATACGTGCGGGTGTGGTTTTAATTCCGGAAGAAAGGAGGAAAGAGGGATTGTTTATCAATGAGTCGATTGAACATAATCTTTCTTTCCCTCATCTAAAATCGTTTTCCTCTTTTCTTTTCATGAATAAAAAATCGGAAAAAAGCCACGCGGAAAAAATTATTAAAAACCTGGGTGTTAAAACAGGCGGGACAACTGATCCGGTTCTCCATTTAAGCGGAGGAAACCAGCAGAAGGTGGCGATTGGAAAATGGACAGGAGCAGACAGTGACCTCTATATTTTCGATGAACCGACCAAAGGTGTGGACATTGGTGCAAAGAAGGAAATCTTCGACCTTATCCAAGGCCTTGCCGACCAGGGGAAGGGTATTCTCTATCTTACTAGTGAAATTTCAGAAATCCTGACTGTCTCGGACCGAATCTTAGTGATGTATGACGGGATGATTGTAAGAGAATTATCAAGGGAAGAGGCCTCACAGGAAAAAATTCTGCTGTATGCGAGCGGGGGAAAGGAGGAAAGTGATGAGCAGCCAAGTGTTTCAGTTTGTATATAAATATGGTGCCATCCTATTGATGGCTCTGATTTTGGTTTATTTCACCATCGTAAATCCGGCATTTTTTTCTTACAGTAATATATCCGATATTCTGCGTTCCATCTCCATTGTCACCCTGCTGGCTTTAGGAGTGACATTTACCCTGATTGTGGATGGATTTGATTTGTCGGTAGGATCCACGATGTCCCTTGCGACGGTCTTAACAGCTTCTTTGATGGTATGGTTTGAGCTCCCGCTTTGGGCAGTCCTGGTCCTCCCGATTTTGGCAGGCGCCGCGGTGGGGCTGTTTAACTCCCTTCTTATTGTAAAAATTAAAATACCTGATCTGCTGGCAACCTTAGGGGTCATGTATATCATTTCAGGCCTGCACCGCACATACACTGAGGGATATTCTATCTACAGCCACATGGAATTGACAGCTGGAGGAAAGGCGCCTGGAGAGTTCTATTCAAATTTCCTTTGGATTGGGCAGGGAAGACTATGGGGAATTCCTGTTCCAGTGATCATAATGCTGATACTGGTGGCTGCTGTTTACGTGGTATTGAATAAAACCCGGTGGGGAAGAATCCTGTATATGACCGGGGGGAATGCAGAGGCAGCCCGGTTGTCAGGAACCAATGTGAATAAGGTGAAAACCCTTGCTTACATAGTATCCGGGATTTTTGCATCGCTGGCAGGGATTCTCTTTTCGTCCAGGGTTGGATCTGGACAAATAGATTCCGGGGCTTCCTTGCTGATGGAGGCTGTAGCCGCTGTCTTCGTCGGATTCTCTGTTCTTGGGGCAGGAAAACCCAATGCGTTGGGCACGTTTTTTGGAGCAGCATTAATAGGAGTGCTCCTCAACGGGCTGACGATGCTGAATTTACCATATTACGCATTTGAAATTGTAAAAGGCACAGTCCTCGTCCTTGCACTCACGGTCACCTATTTCCGACTCAGTGCTAAAAAATCAGCGCGTTCAAAAATACAAATGAAGAGTGCCAGTTAGAGAAATAGGTGCCTGACTCCACACTAGTTAATACTTTAAAGTGTGTGGAGTCAGGCACTTTCTTTTGTTTCCGCAGACGGCGCATGTTGAAGTGGTAAGTGAATTGGTATTGAAGAGTGGAGCAGGTTCCTGAGGAGGGGGCCTGTTTTTTTGTTTATATGAGGATGGTTGACCTAAGCCTAAAAGGGCTTGAATTAGATGAGAAATATAAACTTTACCTATTAACGCGAAAATTTGTTAAAGGGGGAACTATTGCTTGTATAGAATAACTTATACATTAAAATATTTGAAAATTTCGATTAGGAGGTTCCCGATGGATAAAAAGCTATACAGAAGGCTCGACTTTCCGGATACAGGAATTAGTTTATATGAAAGCAAGCATCTAAAAGGCAAGTTTGTCTCTGAGCATTATCATGACTATTTTCAAATTCTATATGCTCTTGAAGGTGAAGGTGAAATTACACTGGATAGCAGGGCCTATAACTTTTCAAAAGACAAAGTGGTGCTGATTACGCCCAATTGTGTTCACTCCATAAAGGCGGCTACCAAAATGACTGTATTGGTTCTGGCATTTTCATTGCCTTCTATGGAAATCACCCTGCAGAAAGAACTGCTTTCTCTAATGCAAAAAGAATCGCGGCATTTTGAACTTGATTTATATACAGCAAGTGAAATCAGGCCATTAATTAGAAAAATGCTATATGAACAGAAAAATGGTGATCTTTTTGGAAAGCTGTCCATGCCCGTGTATCTTATAGAAATCATGATTCATCTGCTCCGGCAACAGAATTATACTTCTGTCCAGGATGCCAATGATATTCGCTCGATACAAATGAAGGAGTACATAGAAAGGCATTACTTCACTAATATTACAGCCGAAAGCCTTTCGGCAGTCTATGGGATTTCAACCAGATATATGAACGATATCTTTAAAAGAAAGTTTAATGATACGCCTCTGCAATATCTTCAAAAGGTAAGAATTAACCATGCTAAGGAATTACTTCTGGAATCTGATCTGGATATTGTGTCCATTTGTTTTGAAGTGGGATATGAAACACTTTCGACTTTTTACCGTACTTTCAGAAATTTAGTAGGAATATCACCAAACAAATTCCGATTATCTTCTCAGTCGGCTTCAGTTGTTTCAGATACAGTATCCTGATTCCCTATCTCCAAAATTAAGAATTTTTCTCCCAATCTCATAAGACTTTAATTTAAAGAAAATTCAAAATAGTAATCAAAGAGAAAATAAATTCTTAGGAGGTCAAAGGGACATGAAAAGAAGATGGGGATTATTTTCAATTTGTATTCTAATGTTTGCTGTATTTGCTGCCGGCTGCGGAAAAAATGGAGCAACAGAGCAGAGCGGGAACGCTGCGGAAAAAGAAGAATATGTTATTAAGTTTGCACATGTTGTAAGCGCTTCAACGGCAAAAGGGAAAGCTGCAGAAAAGTTCAAAGAGCTATTGGAGGAACGTACGGACGGAAAAATCAAAGTAGAAGTATTCCCTGATTCCCAATTAGGAGCAGACAGGGAAATCACTGAACAAATGCAGTCTGGAACGATTCAGATGAATGCTCCCTTTACTGGTGTCCTGCCGGCCTTTGTTAAACAATTTGAAGTGTTCGATCTCCCTTATTTATTTAAAGACCGTGACCATGTAAAAAGCGCTGTAAATGGAAAAGTGGGCGAAGTGTTCAACCAGTATCTGGAGAAACAAGGGCTTCGTGCATTGGGATATTGGGACGGAGGATTCAAACACCTGACAAACTCTAAACAAACAATTCAAAAGCCGGAGGATCTTGATGGCCTGAAGATGCGTGTCTCACAAAGTCCGCTGCTTATCTCCCAGTTCCAGGCAATGGGCGCCGGCGGGGTTTCCATTGACTTTGCGGAGTTATATACAGCCCTCCAGACGAAAACAGTTGATGGACAGGAGAATCCCTTAAGCAATATCGTCAGCAAGAAGTTTTATGAAGTCCAGGATTATTTGACTTTAAGCGGTCATGGATATATGGCCTACCCATTATTGATCAGCGAGCAGTACTATCAGAAGCTTCCAGCAGATCTTCAGAAGGCTGTTGATGAGGTAGCTGCTGAGGTAACGGATTGGCAATGGGAGCAATCAGCTGCTGATGAAGAAGCCTATATGAAAACATTAAAAGAATCAGGAATTGAAATTACTGAACTGACAGAATCGGATAAAGAAGCATTTATTGAAGCGACAAGCGGAGTTTATGAAGACTTTAAGAAAGTAGAAGGCGGTCAGGAACTCCTCGACGCCATAAAAGAGGCAGAATAATTTCTTGAAATTACAATTAAGGGCGGCTGATAGCCGTCCCTTTTTCTAAGGGAGGGAGTTACATTGCAGAAAATCAACCACTTTCTAAACTACTTGGAAGAATATGTGGGAGTGGCTTCACTAATCTTTACATCTTTGCTTGTTTTTGTCCAAGTGGTGCTCAGGTATGTATTTAATTATTCCTTATCCTGGTCAGAGGAGGTGGCCAGGTACTTAATTGTCTGGTTTGTATTTATAGGGAGCAGTATCGCAGTCAGGGAAAAAGCACATGCCACAATGGATGCTCTTGTCACCTACTTGCCGATAAAAGGGAAAAAGATTTTCTCTATTATTGCCAATCTGATTTCAATTGTTTTTTGTGTATTTTTAATTTGGTCAGGCAGTGGAATCGTGACAAGTGTGATTGAGTTCGGCAGCGTGACACCGTCCACCGGATTGCCGATGTTTATCCCATATCTGGCTATTCCTGTAGGTGCAAGCCTGATGGCAATCCGCTTTTTGCAGCTTTTAGTTCAGGATATCAAAAGCTTTCGTTCAGATTACACAATTATTCCCCCTTCTAAAGAGGAGGCTCCCAAACTATGATGCTCTTATTAATCTTTGCAGTTCTTCTATTACTGGGTGTTCCAATTGCCATATCCATCGCGTTAAGCACCATTATTGTCATCTTTCAAAGTGATGTTCCGATGGACACCTTGGCGAGGACGATGTTTTCAGGGGTCGACTCTTTTTCGCTTATGGCCATTCCTTTCTTTGTATTTGCAGGAGACCTGATGCTGGCAGGGGGGACATCCAAGAGGCTAATTGACTTTACAAAGAAATGGGTCGGCTGGACAACCGGTGGACTACCGATTGCGGGGGTGCTGTCATCAATGTTTTTTGCTGCCCTTTCAGGTTCAAGTCCGGCAACAGTGGCAGCAATCGGGGGCATCATGATTCCATCGTTAAAGGAGGCTCGTTTTTCTGAGAAGTTCTCAGTTGGACTTATGTGTGCATCCGGGTCTCTCGGAATCATCATTCCTCCCAGTATTACGTTTTTAGTCTATGGCTCTGTTGCCGAGGTTTCGATTGGCAAATTGTTTATAGCCGGAATCGTTCCGGGAATCTTTATAGGCCTGATTCTTATGACTGTCGGTTATATTATTGCAAAGAAACAAGGGCATAAGCCAGATCCGCGGCCAACCGGCAAGGAATTATGGAAATCCACGATTTCTGCCATCTGGGGAATTCTGATGCCGGTGATTGTTCTTGGCGGCATCTACTTTGGTGTATTCACTCCGACAGAGGCTGCAGCGGTCGCGATTGTTTACAGTATGATCGTCGGCTTTTTCATCTACAAGGAACTGACTTTTAAGGAACTATTCGCAGTGACAAAAAGATCCATTGTGACTTCTGCCATGATTATGCTTGTCATCTCTGCTTCAAAGGTATTCAGCTGGTATTTGACATACGAACAAATTCCATCAACCGTTGCAGGGACATTAATCGAATATGCCTCCAATCCTTTTGTTTTCTTAATTTTGGTGAACATTATTTTGCTGATTGTGGGTATGTTTATGGATTCAAGTGCAGCAGTGCTGATCCTCGTTCCGCTGTTTTTGCCAGTGGTTCTGGAAATGGGAATTGATCCTATCCATTTCGGTGTCATCATGATAATCAACCTGGCAATCGGAATGTTAACTCCGCCATTTGGATTGAATCTTTTTGTGGCATCAGGGGTCAGCAAAATGTCGCTCGCTGGTGTAACCCGGGGAACGATGCCTTTTATTTTCGTGCTGATTGCTGCATTAATGGTTATCACTTATGTGCCGCAGCTTTCTCTTTATTTATCAAACTTTGTTTACCAATAATCTATTATTTTCGCCTCTTCTGCAAAGAAGGGGCATTTTTTTTTATTTCCCAGATTAAATGGACCTTCTCCTCTAATCTCCGATATTGCAAAAAGCCTTCCGATTTGAATGAGAAAATCCTGTCAGAAATTTTTAGAATAAGATTAAGCTCAACAATAATTACTTGGCTATAAGGTCAAAAAGGAGGAAATAATTATGGCAGTTAAAAATATCGGGATTATTATGAACGGTGTGACAGGAAGGATGGGAACCAATCAGCATCTAGTCAGATCGATTGTGGCCATCCGGGAGCAAGGAGGGGTGGAGCTGGCGAATGGTGATATCATTATGCCGGACCCAATCCTGGTTGGAAGAAACAAAGATAAACTGCAAGCGCTTGCTGAAAAGCACAATATTCGCCGATGGAGCACGGACCTCGATGAGTGCCTGGCAGATCCTCATAATATTATTTATTTTGATTCCCAAACGACCGTCAGAAGAGCAGCTGCCATTCGAAAAGCAATCGATGAGGGCAAGCATATCTATTGTGAAAAACCTACTGCCACAAGCTTGGAGGAGTCAGTTGAACTTGCGAAGCTGGCCAATGAGGCCGGCGTGAAAAATGGTGTTGTGCAGGATAAATTATTCCTTCCTGGCTTATTAAAACTAAAAAGACTGATAGACTCAGGCTTTTTCGGCAAAATCCTTTCCGTGCAAATGGAATTCGGCTACTGGGTATTTGAAGGCGACTGGCAGGCTGGACAGCGTCCTTCGTGGAATTACCGGAAGGAAGACGGCGGCGGAATCATTGTTGATATGTTTGCTCATTGGCGATATGTCCTTGATAACTTATTTGGCAAGGTAGAATCTGTTTCCTGTCTGGGTAAAACGCATATTCCTAAAAGGGTCGATGAAAAGGGAGATACGTATGTGTGCACAGCTGATGATGCAGCATATGCGACCTTTGAACTCGAAGGCGGCATTGTCGCACAGGTGAATTCTTCGTGGACGGTTCGTGTAAATCGTGAGGATCTATTAACGATTCAAGTAGATGGCACACACGGAAGCGCTGTAGCCGGTTTAAGAGATTGCAAGATTCAGCATCGCATCAATACACCGAAGCCTGTTTGGAATCCTGACATTGAAAATTCGTTCAACTTTACAGAACAATGGCAGGAAGTACCCGATAACCAGAATTTTGATAATGGATTCAAGGTCCAATGGGAGCTGTTTTTAAAGCATATTGCAGCCGATGAGCCATTCCCTTGGGATTTGCTGGAGGGTGCTAAAGGGACACAGCTTGCGGAATTAGGGCTTAAATCCTGGGAGGAGCGTCGCTGGATTGATGTACCGGAATTAAGCCTGGAGGTGAGGAAGAATGATGAAGCGGTTAACTCTGCCAGATAAAAACGGAAACACATATCAATATCAGACAGAAAATCATAAAGCTTTCATCAAACCCGAAGGCCATTTCAAAAGCAGGATCGCCTTTTCAGCAGCGCATGTGGTTGCTGATCCTCTTGCAGATTCTGATCCCATTCTACACCCGCAGATTGACTGGGAAAACACACTAGCTTATAGAAGGCATCTATGGTCTCTTGGTCTCTCGGTGGCAGAGGCAATGGATACGGCACAGCGCGGAATGGGTCTTAATTGGAATAGTGCAAAGGAGCTTATTCGCAGATCTGCAGCAGAAGCAAAAGCAGTGGGCGGCAGAATCGCTTGCGGCGCCGGGACAGATCATCTGCTTCCTGCACCTTCAGTCACTCTGGCGGACGTCCAGGCGGCTTATGAAGAGCAATGCGAATGGGTGGAGCAGCATAACTCGCCAATCATCCTGATGGCAAGCAGGGCACTGGCAGATTGTGCTCAGGGGCCTGAGGATTATGAGAGAACCTATGCCAATATTCTGCGGCAGGTTTCCAAGCCGGTTATTCTCCACTGGCTTGGCGACATGTTCGATCCTTCCTTGAAAGGCTACTGGGGCTATAAAAATCTTGATGATGCCATGGAAGTCTGCCTGAATGTGATTTGGGATAACAAAGACAAAGTCGATGGAATTAAAATTTCTCTCCTTGATGCTTCACGTGAAATCGAGATGCGCAGACTTCTTCCACCGGAAGTGAAAATGTATACCGGCGATGACTTCAATTATCCTGAATTGATTAAAGGGGATGAACAAGGCTACAGCCACGCCCTGCTTGGAATTTTTGACGCCATCGCACCAGCTGCAGCAGCGGCTCTGCATGCATTAGACGAAGGGGATGAAGATTCCTATCATGCAATATTGGATAAGACAGTTCCCCTGTCACGCCATATCTTCCAAGCTCCAACTTATTCATATAAAACCGGTATCGTCTTTATGGCCTACTTGAATGGGCACCAATCTCATTTCCGGATGATCAACGGAGCTGAGAGTGCAAGGTCTATCGTGCATCTTTCGGAACTGTTCGTATTAGCAGATCAGGCCGGCCTGCTATCAGATCCGGAGCTTGCTGCGGAAAGAATGAAGCTGGTATTAAATGTAGCCGGGATCCGTCAGGAGGAATATTCTAGTGGAAAATTATGAACGGCTAAGCCTAAATCAAATTACAACAGAACAATGGGATCTAAAGGAAGCCATCGAGGGATGCGCCCGGGCAGAAGTTCCCTGGATAGCCCCATGGAGGCATAAGGTAGAGGAACTGGGCTTAAGTACAAGCAAGAAGCTGATCAAGGATGCAGGCTTAAAGGTTTCCAGTTTGTGCAGAGGCGGCATGTTCCCGGCCGGAACTGCTTCCGAACGAGGAAAAAGAATCGATGATAATAAAAGAGCCATTGAAGAAGCCGCCGAGCTTGGTACAGATGTACTCGTTCTGGTTTGCGGACCATCTCCTGACCGGGATATCGTATCTGCCCGGCAAATGGTTCAAGAAGGAATCGCCCAGCTGGTCCCTTTTGCTGAATCGTATGGGGTGAAATTAGGAATAGAACCGCTGCATCCTATGTATGCGGCGGAAAGGTCAGTAGTCGTTTCAATGGACTTGGCCAATACTTTAGCAGAAGAATATCGGCCTGAACAGGTAGGAGTTGTGGTTGATGTCTTTCATGTATGGTGGGATCCAGATTTATATAATCAGATCGACCGTGCCAAAGAACGGATCTTAGGATTCCATGTTTCCGATTGGCTGGTGCCTACTCCTGATATGCTAAAGGGGCGAGGCATGATGGGCGACGGTGTCATTGAAATCAGCCGGATTCGCAAGGCGGTGGAGAAGACAGGGTACAGTGGACCAATTGAAGTAGAGATATTTAATGATCAGATTTGGAGCCAGGCTGGTGATGATACATTGGTTCAGATGAAAGAAAGGTATTTGGAGCATGTGTAGGAATGAGAGTGGAGACATGTATAGGCTGGCAAGCATGTAATAAAAAACAAAATTAAAGAGGTAGCTGCTCCCACATTTTTTAAAGCCTTAAAGTTTGTGGGGGTAGTTACCTCTTTTTTCTAATTAGTCATCATCACATCAACCAAAGACCTGCCGAAAAAAGAGCAGCTTATCACAGAAATCACCAAAAGGCTGCCGCAGGTTAAATCAATCATGCAATACATCAACGGCGAAAAAACATCTTTGATTTTCGGAAAAGAAACGCGCCATATGCACGGGGAAGAATACATCCAGGAAACACTCGGGGACCTCTCCTTCGAGCTGTCCGCCCGAACCTTCTTCCAGCTCAACCCCGAGCAGACCGTCAAGCTCTATAACGAAGTCAAAAAAGCCGCAAGCCTCACAGGCAAAGAAAAAGTCGCAGACGCCTACTGCGGCGTAGGCACCATCGGCCTCTGGCTAGCAGACCAGGCAGGCGAAGTCCGCGGCATGGATATCATCCCGGAATCCATCCAGGACGCCAAGAAAAACGCCGCCCGCAACAACATCCAACACGCCAAATACGAAACAGGCAAAGCCGAAGTCCTGCTTCCGAAATGGATGAAAGAAGGGTGGAGACCGGACGTCATCGTGGTTGATCCGCCAAGGACCGGGCTTGACCAGGCACTGCTGAAAACGATTTTGAAGGTGAAGCCTAAGAAGGTTGTGTATGTGTCTTGTAACCCGTCTACATTGGCGAAGGATATTGCGGTGCTTGATCCGGAGTATAAAGTGGAGTATATGCAGCCGGTGGATATGTTTCCGCAGACTGCGCATGTTGAAGTGGTAAGTGAATTAGTATTGAGGAGTGGAGCAGGTTCCTGAGGAGGGGGCCTGTTTTTTGATAAAACAGAATAGTTAATTGAACTATATAAGGTAGCTGTTATATTAAAATAGTTTGTTTGATATAGATTTATATTTTAAAACTCAAAAAAAAGATAACAGTGTCTAACGAAGAAAAGATAATTGTGACTTTACTAGATTGTACAAAAGTTGAGTTCCACATCGAATAAAAAGGCTTGGAATAATATCCAAGCCTTTGAACTAATTAATATTATTCAATTTTTTTAAGATTACCATGGTAGATGTTCATCAAAATTGATGAATTCTGGTGGTGGTTCCAATAAAGTTGTTATTAGTTGGGGAGTTGCTTGTGTTGGTCGGCCATCTCCGCAACTTGGACATATAACGTACCATTTTCTACGACTTTCTACTTGTAGATGGTAGTTATTCATGTGCTTTACAAGTTTATGTCGATTAGAGCGGCAGTGTACCTTCACCCAGAATTCATTACATTTTTTGCATGTATAATAGTATTTTGGGTACCCACCTTGAGTTAGAAGTTGACGCTCATGTACTTCTTCAGCCTCTCCACAATTCCAACATACTTTATGCTCACTGAGATGATATTCCATAATTAATCGGAACCAATTTTTAAAAACATAGGTTTTAGAAGGTATCATATAAATAGAACCGTGCTTATGTGCCTTCTCGTTACTTAAATTAGTGTTAAAAAGCGATTCATTATACATGACATGGTATGGGTTATACTTATCTTCAGCGTTTTCGGAAATTGCTATATCAGAATGTATAATACCAGATGCCAAAATTGGAGCTTGCCACTTTGAATCAATCGGTTGCATGTTTCCGTATTTATTTATTGCAATATCAATAATATCCTCTACCCACTGTTCCGTTCCCTGTGAATTATAATTTCGATATTTTGCATCTAAAACAACAATCCCCAAAGATTTATTATCCTTTTTAAATTTCAGAACGAAGTCTGGTGTAAGGTATTGGCTAAAAGGTAAATCTATTTTTGGCTCATAATAGAGTTCAACTTGCCAATGCTGCCAATAGAGTGTAACAGAGAAATTTTGAAGCCCTTTTTGATTTCCAACGAGTAAGTAGTCATCTAAGCAGGCAGTCACATCTTTATAACCATCTAACCTCCAGCCTATTTCCTTAGTCAGTAGGTGTAAAATTTTATAAAGAGTCCAAACTTCGAAAATATGCTCTACTTTTCCTGTACTAATCTGTCGTTGATGCTGTTCTACATATAATGATGCGGAAAGCTCATTCTTAATCCGTTTGACTGCTTGCCATGCTACACGGTAGGTGGGATTATGCAAAAATAATTGAGTTGGTCTTATTGGGAGTCGTTCATTTAAATTAAGTGTTGAAAATAAAGGCAACATCAATAAACTCTGTGCAGTTTCTCGTAACTCATCAAACTCTGCAGCAGCACTATGAATTTCTTCTTTAAATTTGGTAAGTGCCTGGAGTTTCTCAAGTTGCTTTAAACGCATAAACGCTTCTTCACTTTGGTCTGCACCATGCATCATAACCGGTAATTCGTTATCTAAAAAGTCTAGGAGAGAAACTCTACCTTCCGGAACAAGTATTTCGTTACCGTTTACGTGAATGCTAGAAATATGCACAAAGTCAAATGTATAATCATAAAAATTATCAAGTCTTCGAGTGGCGACAGCATCAACACCATTAGGTTGGGGTCGCACAAATCCACGAATATTAATGGTTCTAGGTCGATGCTTTGATTGTATTTGTGCTTCTTCACAGAAAGCATTATAAAATCTGACTTGGGACTGTACATGATTACTAGCAAGTTGGATTGTACCAAAATGGCTATTCGGAACTTGTGGTATTCGGCCAAAAGGGGTCTCGATAGCATAGTTTCTGATCCTTAATTGCTGTTCACGTCTATCATATTTTAATTGTGCTCTCATTCCATGAACGGATTGATGATGATAATAGTGATTACTATTCGTAAATATGCCATTCATCTCAAGTGTTAGTTCAATATATTGGGTATCACGTACTGTATTTGGATTTGCTGTAAAGTTTGCTATAGCTTTGATATTATCGCGAATACTGCTTTCTTCATCTAAGTATCGTTGCATATCCTGTGTTAACTTACTATGTATCCTGTTGTATGTATTTATATCTTCTATCTTATCAACAGAACCAAGCAATCTTTGAATTTCTAAATCACTTTTATGGAAATGCATCTCACGCTCATTTATTACATTACGTAATAGAGACTTTGTTGTAATTTCAGTTGAACCCATTGCAGCAGCATATCGAATTAAATCTTCTAATAGTTGTTTTATTAGCTTATTCTCATACGTAGCGACCATAGGTTTGAGAGATCGACTTCGATAATTTGGTTTTCCAGGATTCACATATTGTTCAATTTCCATATGAAGGTCAAAGCGTCCGTGACTCTGCGGCTTTTTCTTCGTCGTATGCAATTCTAGTATTGTATGTGGGTTAGCATTAATCTGTTTAATTGCAGTTGTTAGTTTTTTTAATTGTTCCTGCAGTTCCATCACAACTTTATTTGAACTAATTGCAACTTTGGCAACATTTCGGTCATCTCGTACAAAATCCTCCCGGATTCTGTATAAATCGGCGATCATCTCTTCATAATCCTCAATTGGTAAGGAGGATGGAACAAAGTGGATGGCTGCAAAATTGTTAGGTTGACCATTTGCTGTACAGCTTAACTTCGCTGTTCCTGCATTTGTTAGTCCAGTTAAAATACTAGATTCATCATAAAGATAATAGCCCTTGCGCTTCTTATTTGAAAAAAGCGTTGGTTCAAACCAAATGTTCTTGTCGAAATGATAAACAAAATTATGACTAGATTTTTCGTCGGGTGAAATAACAGAAACTTTTTCAACATTATTTTCCTTATCAACGAATCGAACACCAATTTGTCGCATGAAATTTTCATTTTGGCTGCGATAATGGTTTGGAATAACCCACTCTTCTTTATTTTTTCTTGGAATTTTATCGCCAATATCTATAGATTTTATCGGCAGTAGTTTTTGGGTTGGTTTTACGCTATGGTCATACCTAACCTTGATCATGAATAACTCTACATACATGCCTTATCAACTCCAGTATGAGTATAAGCCAGTTTGTTCAAATCTTTGCTGCATTTTTTCGAGTTTTCTCTTACTTAATAATTCATCTTTTACATGACGCTCAACTACTTCTATTAATCTTGTAATTAGCTGTTCATCATCTACCATTTCATGAATCCTAGGTAAGAGTTTCATTATTGTAATATCATCCGCTAGTTGCTTAGTAGAAATTCCTAGGTTTTTCGCAGCTACGTAGTACAATAAAGTATGTCTTTCTACACGTTCATTATATTCGATATGCCAGTTCTTAAGTTCTTGTTGTATATCCTTTACTGCTTCACGTAATTGATTAGAGATTTTTGGTGTTTCTGTTGTATTGGTTGTAAAGTACTGGGCAGAAATATGGTACTGTCCGATTTTTGAAACTGATGCTACTTTTTCACTTTCCTGACGATAAAGTGGGATGACAAAGCTACGATCAATTACTTTTGGGCTTAGAGCTTGTACAGCACCATCCACATTCATTGTTCCTATAATACGAACATTTTGAGGAATATTAAGAACCGGCGCGTATCGTTTCAAATTTTCAAATCTAGTAACCATCTCATAATGTGCTAACGAATCCATTTGAATCTTTCTTAAGGCTTCCTCAATTTCTAGTGTTTCTTCTTGAGACATTCTTTGAATGAACCATCTTATTTCATTCATATTTTGTTCGTATTCAAAATCACTATATAAACGAAGATTTCCATCTTCTAATTCCCTTATACTAAGTACATCAGCTAAATAGTATTCAATCTGTGCAAGGTTCATTTCATCTAAACAAATAAAGTATAGCTTATCCTCATTTTGCTTCGCTTCAATAAGACAATCTAAAAATGCAGAAGGTGCATATAGTTTTCTAATAGGATTATAAAATCCAAGTAAATCTTGTTTATCAGTCCAGCTTGGCTGAACCGGAATTATTTCATATTTTGCATTAATAATCGACGCCAGCTGCTTCACAATTGTTGTCTTTCCAGTGCCTGAGGGACCAGATAAGATAATCATTTGCTCTGTCATTAGTGCTAGTAATAGCTGACGTAATGTTTTTTCTTCATAATGATAGCCACGAGCACTAAGTTGCCCTTGGATACCTTTAAGTAATTCAGAAGTTGATGTTGGTGTCTCTAGAAATGGTTCATTTAACTTTTCAGTTTGTACTTCAGATTGCTCATCTAATACAAAACCTAGTTTTATAAGTTTTTCTTGAAGTGAATTGAGATTTAGTTTTGTATTTTCTAAAAGGTCTTCTTGCCTCTTCATATTTGCTAATTTTTCATTGAGATTTTCTATATCATTTTTAATTTTAACTTTTATGACATCCGCTGCAACATCAACAAATCGGCTTTCTCCGTCTTTATACAGGGATGGCTTTGCTAAAGCAATAATACCTAAGTCCTCTTTGTTCATTCCGATTAAATCAAAGATTTCACCAGTTTCCTCAATTGGATAGACATCATTATAGCCGGTATTAAATATATTCCCTTTTTTTACCTCATTATCAAATTCAGTGAGTGTAACCTTTGCAGCAACTAATATACCATCTTCATAGTGTGTTGCCTTTCCCTTTGTTCGGCAAAAAATAGATAGTGGACGACTAAAATCACTAAAAATTTGAGACTCCAAAACTACTCCTGTGTATGGGTTGATCAATTGTTCTATAAAGAAAAATGGTTTTTCTTCAAAAGGATTTCTTACACGTCCAATAAGCCAGAAATCTTCTAACTGTGCTCTATTCAATATGTATGATTCTCTATTATTAGACGATAATTCTGCAAACGCTTCTATAGTAATAGCCTCAATCATTTATAAGCCCCCAATAAAATATATATAGTTTGATTTTATCATAAATACTCATACAAATTTCCTACATATACCAAAAAACTGTTAAAATAAAGGTGTTAGGATGGCTTACAATTTAAGAATATATTGTAAGGAGAAAAGAGAAGATAGATAAATTTAATATAGATGAGCGAAATAAGAACATTAGACTGTGTGTTAGTTACGTTTTTGTATTTAATAATTACTTAAATACACAGAGGCTGAAGAAAAGACCGCATTATAAAACGAGAAATTAACAAAATATCAACAGCAACCTGAAAGAATATGATCAGAAATTTGACTGATTAACAGGTATTATTATGAGTAAGTTAAGTAGATAAATTACATTTCTGGTACGATGGAGAGCTCTAATCATTCCACCATTTAGTAGGATATGATGTTTTAACTAACCCACACAGTAATATACTTGAAATGCCAGATAGGAATTGGGAATCGCACTTTATGTATTCCTAAGTCTTGCAATCAAGCCGTCAATACAAGTCTAGACGGAAAAGATTTATCCAAGTGGTCGAGTGATGTGTCATTTAGATAGATTACTTACATGCGATACTATTTCAGATGAATGAGACCTAACAAAGAAAAAATGGAATAAGTTGAAGTCTATAACGGGAGGTGTCGAAATGATTACACTTACTACAGATCAAATAAAACTTGCAGAACATCTATTAATTACTGTGAAAAAAAGAGAGCCTATTGTGGAATATAAGGAGTTGGGGGACAGAGTCTCACCACCAATTCACCATCGGCAGGTTCCAAGGAATATTGGAGTTATTTCGGAACTATGTTTTCAGCTGGGGTTACCTTTTTTATCAGCAAAGGTTGTAACTAAAGGAGTAAATGAGGCAGGTGCTGGTTTTTATAAACTATACACAGAGTATTTTCCCGAAGCAAAGAAGCTAACCCCTAAAGAGGTGTTTTCTGAAGAACTGAAAAAAATTAGAGAATGTACTGAATGGTATAAGCTTGCAGATTATTTACATATTGATATTAATTTGCCAAGGCCGACTTTTAAAAATGATTTGCCGACATCCATAAGGATTTTGCCCATGAATAGTAGAGAAGAATTTCCCGAAATGAGCATAGAGGATGTTCAAAAGAACTATTTCATAGGTAATCTTATTGATAATTGAGAGGGCTTGTATTACTTTAGGAAAACCGGAATGAATGTATCTGAGGGCTGTCTAGTACTCTTTCAATTTGATAATTTGATTATTGCATCGGCAAATCTCCAAACCATTGAAAAGTATGATAGTCCATTTGAGGGACAATATTATGGATCTTATAAATTTGATATAAACACGGTCAAAATCTTTCAACCTATTACGATAGCAGAACTAAATAAAATTGACAGTAGTATAACTAGATTTTCACAGTCGAAACAGGAAATTAATGTTTCATGTTGGCCTGAAATTGATGGTCTGATTAAAAGAAAGGAAATGACTTTTATGGCAGAAGAATTGCCGGCACAAGAATCCCCCAAGCTTATAGAAGGAGCAAAGAAACAGGTTCTGGTTAATGCGTATGAAAGAAATTACAAAGCAAGGCAACGATGTATAGAATATTATGGTTGTTTTTGCTCAGTTTGTGGCTTTGATTTTGTGAAGTCTTATGGGGACGAATTTGAAGGGAAAATTCATGTCCACCATCTTAAGGCACTTTCTGAAGTTAATGAAGAATATGAGGTGGATCCAATAAATGATCTACGTCCAGTATGTCCAAACTGCCATTTAGCTCTTCACTCCAAAGTTGGGGATAAGCCATATTCAATTGAAGAATTGAAAGAAAAAATCTACAGAATTAATTCTTCGAATTAGAGGAAGGATAAAAAATTTATTAACAACCTATATATTATGTGCCTCTTCCACTTACAGAAAAAGAGAAATAACGTGAACATGGTATCCATCCAATCACAGATCTAGAATTCACACAAATATTTGTTAGATGGCATCTAGCCCTACATTTAATTCATAGTCGGAAAGCTTGCCCCAAGGAGGGAAGTTTCACTTATTAGCATTTTTCATAAAATGTTCTTTGGTGTCAAAAATCTATTAAAAAGACCGAGGGGATAGTTGCAATGTCTGAAGATAAAATGTTAATTAACTCAAATGAAATCAATAAAATTGTTGTCTCTAATCCTATAGGCGATGAGCTTTCCTTGGAAAAAGTAACTGATGATAAATTGGGAGCAAAGAAAAGATACAGGGAGGTTTTTGTATCTGACGTGTCATTAATGACGGGCAACATTTCGCAGATGGCATTGCAAGTTGCTAATCAAGGAATGACTTTAGCTCAAATTGCAAAAAAAGCACCTAATGGCTTGTTTACTGCAACTGCAAATCCTGCCACTTTGTCTAAATTTGCAAATGGTACTACAACTACAATGGTGCGAGACGCGTCGAATCGTTTAGTCAAGCATGCTGGATTCGCTGACGTTGGTTTAAGTGTTTCTGTGAATCCAGCCATTCTTCTTTCAGCAGGAATGCAAGTGATGTCAGCCGTTTCAGGAACAATTTATTTACATAAAATTAATGCTCAAATGACAGACATGGATGCGAAATTGGAAAAACTAATAAATTTTCATCATGATATAAACATTGGGCGTTTGATTGCAGCCAGAAAGGGTCTGTCTGAAATCGCGAAAAGAGAATTTGTTGATACGGTAGATTTATCAGCAATTAGGAATTTCAAAAAAACTGCAAATGAAATTCATGAAGAATATGTGTATCGTTTGAAAAGAGAAAAAAGAGAATTGCACAAAGAAATTGGTTCCAAAGCCGAAAAAGAGTTGCTTTTGGAAATAAATTTCACAATGACAATTGCTTTTGAGGCTAGTAAATTATCTCTGTTTGCAGAACTAATTGAGATTGGAAGCAGAATGAAGATTTGTGATCAAATAGAAATGATTAATGGGCTAACCAAACAATTAAAACAAAATTATGCTGAAAGTTTTTATCATCATATTGATTCAGAAGTTAAGAATGTCTATTCAAATATTAAGCAGCGGAGCAGTAATGAATTGGTTAAGAAAAAGGCGAAATTTGAAGAATCTTTAGATGAATTAACTGACAACTATGGTTCCACTGGTTGGGGCATATTACCTGAAGTTTTAATTAGGATGACCGTTGCTGGCAAAGCTAAATTCGATGTTAATAAAGTCAACAAAAAAGTTGAATCAGAAAACGAAAACTTTAGCACCTTAATAACAGGTATGAAACAGAGCAAGGAGAGCGATGGAATTGATCATATTATTAATGAAATCGTTGAACTGCCATATATAGAAAAGGAAATTCTGTTTATACCCACCGAAAATAAGAAACAACAAATATATGTGGCATTTGAAGAAGAGTAAAATGTTTGAGTCCCCCCTGAAATTAGGTGGTACATCATTACGCAAGATGAATTTATGCGTTTTAGTATCATCATTCTATCAAAACATATGCTGAAGTGGTAAGTGAATTAGTATTGAGGAGTGGAGTACGTTAATGAGGAGGGGGACAGCATCGCATGTGGAGGTTGTTACAGAATTGGTTTTAAAAGTGGAACCTATTGTTTTCCCAGTTACGTCCTTTTTCTTGTGTTGGTGGAAGTCGATCTCCTCTATCAATTTCAATTATACAAGATTTAGGTACTCTACATCTCTTGGACCAACTTCTTTGTATTTTTTTGGTGGTTGATTGTCCGTAATATATAGGGGAAATAAAATTTAAAAAAGAGATTTATGGGGGTTATTATGGAATACAATTTAAAAGGTCTAATAGATTATTGGGAAAAGATTTTTTTAGCTGAAGATCCATTTGGGACTATATTAGATTTAGAGGACTCGGATAAATTAAGAACAATTATTAGGCAGAAATTTGATCTTAGATATTATCCTGAACCCTTTTATGGATATTTCAAAGAGGATATGACAACAGACATTTTATTTCTATTGCTTAATCCAGGACAAGAAAGAGTATCCGAATTAGAAAATCGCTTTCCAGCAGAAACATTAGCGGAAAGTCGTCGTCTTTGGAATGAAAGTACGAAATTAAGACACATCGATTGGACGAAAGCAGACTTCCATAAAGAAGAGAAAAACATCTATGCTTCCGAAAAGTGGCGTAATGATAGATTAGTAAAAGCACTAGAAATATTAGATGAATACAAAAATGAATATGTTCCACCTGAGAAATGTTTTTTACATACGGCTGAATTCTTCCCATTTAGATCGAAAAATTTTAATATATCAAATAATTGGATTTTTAATTTAAATGCAACTAAGCATATGTTAGGTGCACTCAAAGAAATCACCCTAAAGAACAAAGTGCGATATATCTTCGGTGTTTCGAAGAGTTGGTTTGATATTTTGGAACACAAGAACGGAATTTTTGAGCCTAAGCGGATAATTAGGGTAACATTAAAAAAGAAAAATTCCGATTCAAATAGTAAATCCTATTCTCACCGGATGGCTCTCTATCGTCTTACTGAGGAAGCTACCCCAATATTAGTCTATAAGGCATGGGGATCATCAAGAATGAATTTACCATCAAATGAGTTAGCTGTAAGGATTATTCGTTATATGTTAAATGTACCTGGAGGGGAACTTCCAACTAAAGATGATAAATTTCATATATTTGTTGATTAATGGGGCCTACTGATATTATTGTGGCATATTGAAAGGTACTGTCTATAACGAAGTCAAAAAAGCCGCCGCCCTCACAAGCAAAGAAAAAATCGCCGACGCCTACTGGACTAGTGTGCCTGCCACCACAATAGCTAATGCATTAAAGAGTTTGGGAGCCAGGCACCTTCTTTTAGCGCCGTCAAGGAGGCGCAGTCCACGGCATGGACATCATTCCAAAACCCATCCAGGACACCAAGAAAAATGTAGCTAGAAACAAAATCAAACACGCTAAATAAGAAACAGGCAAAGCTGAAATCCTGCTTTCAAAGTGGATGACAGAAGGATGGAGGCCGGATGTAACAGTGGTTGATCCGCCTAGAACGGGGTTAGATCAGGCACTGCTGAAAACTATCTTGAAGGTAAAGCCTAAAACGTTGTTTACGTGTCCTTTAATCCGTCTACATTGGCTAAGGATATTGCGGTGCTGGATCCGCAGTATAAATTGAGTATATGCAGCCGGTGGACATGTTTCCGCAGACGGTGCATTTTGAAGTTGTTTTAAAATTAATATGATTTAAAAAAGGCTCATTCAAACATTTGCTTGGATGAGCTTACCTTAAAAAAAGATTTTCTATGAAAAAAGTTGGTAAACAAAAAAGGAGGTACCCAAGTGAATTATTCGAAATTCACTAGGTACCCAAAATTAATTAAAACACCTTCGTAGTCCAATCCTCACAATTCCAAATATCGGTCGCAATTTCACGGTAGAATTCAGGTTCGTGGGATACCATCAATATACTTCCGCGGTAGGCTTTTAGAGCACGCTTTAATTCTTCTTTTGCGTCGACATCCAGGTGGTTGGTAGGCTCATCTAGGATGAGTAAGTTCGTTTCTGTGTTTAAAATTTTACACAGACGGACTTTGGCTTTTTCGCCGCCGGATAGGACTTCGACTTTACTTTCAATATGCTTGGTTGTTAATCCGCATTTTGCAAGAGCAGCGCGGACTTCAGCCTGATTCAGGCTTGGGAATTCGCTCCAAATTTCTTCAATGCAAGTGTTATAGTTGGTCTCTTTAACTTCTTGCTCGAAATAACCGAGGTGTTGATATTCGCCGCGTTCGACTTTACCCGAAATAGGATTAACCAGCCCAAGAATACTCTTTAAAAGGGTAGACTTACCAATACCGTTTGCACCCACAAAGGCAATTTTTTGTCCGCGTTCCATTTTTAAATTCAGCGGGCGGGACAGTGGTTCATCGTATCCAATAACAAGATCTTCTGCTGTGAAAATCCAGCGGCTGGCTGCACGGGCTTCTTTGAAATGAAATTCCGGCTTAGGCTTTTCTCTCCCCAATTCAATAACTTCCATTTTGTCGAGCTTCTTCTGGCGGGACATCGCCATATTACGAGTCGCGACATTTGCTTTGTTACGGGCGACAAAGTCCTTTAAACCGGCAATTTCCTGCTGCTGGCGCTTGTAAGCAGACTCGAGCTGCTGCTTCTTCATTTCATGTATATTTAAGAAGTTATCATAGTCACCAACATAGCGATTCAATTCCTGGTTCTCCATATGATAGATCAAGTTAACAACACTGTTCAAGAATGGAATATCATGTGAAATCAGGATAAAGGCATTTTCATATTCCTGTAAATAGCGCTTCAGCCATTCGATATGCTGTTCATCCAAATAGTTCGTAGGCTCGTCCAGCAAGAGGATTTCAGGCTTTTCCAACAGAAGCTTAGCCAGCAAAACCTTCGTACGCTGCCCGCCGCTGAGATCATCCACATCCCGATCCAGTCCAACGTCGTCTAATCCCAGACCGCGCGCAACTTCCTCAACCTTTGAGTTGATTTGATAGAAATCGTTACTATCCAACGTTTCCTGCAGCTCCCCAACTTCAGCAAGCAGTGCCTCGATATCAGCACCTTCATCACCCATTTTTCCATATAGTTCATTGATCTCTGCTTCAGCATCAAACAGATATTGAAAGGCAGTGCTCAAAGCCTCCCGCATCGTCGTCCCTTTTTGAAGTACCGAATTCTGATCTAAATAGCCAACGCGAACTTTTCGTGACCACTCCACCTTGCCCTCGTCGGGCTGCAGCTTGCCGGTTACAATATTCATGAAAGTAGACTTACCCTCACCATTTGCCCCAACAAGTCCAACGTGTTCACCTTTTAAAAGACGAAAAGACACATCATTAAAAATCGCACGATCACCGAAGCCATGACTTAAATTTTTTACATATAATACGCTCATTTTTTTACCCCCATGTAAAAATGTCTCTAGTGGATATCTTACTAGATTTAGACTGAATTTTGTAGTTGAAGTTATTTCAAGCAGTGCATCCTATACTTTCGAAGTGGCTGAGTGAGATTCAAAATATCCGCTTCGTTAATCGCTATAGCGATACACCACAGGGGATAGATCAGGATTCCAAAAGGAATATCAATAAAGAATTAATGTTTCTAAAGAAATAGGTGCCTACCCTCACATTTTTGCCCCCGTAGTAGCGTGTGGGGTCACGCACTTTCTTTAAGAAAGTATGAATTGCTAGAAATGATAGGCAGTATTTTCGCCTCCATCGCAAAGCTCAACAAAGGCGAAAATATTAGAACTGGTATTATTCTTCTTATCTGAGAGGAGCTTACGATTATTACCGACATCATGGAATTTGGTCAGAGAATAGAATACCCTGCTACTCAGTTGTGAGCGGCAGGGGTTTTGATTTATCCGTTGCACATAAGGTTGATGGAATTCAATAAATTATTTTTGTTCCGGATCATCTTCGGCAACCAGCGTATGATACTGGTGGTCATCAAAGAGGCTATCTTGAACATAATGACTAGCTTTAGCTTTCACTTCGTCCGAGATACTAAGTGACGTCCTTAATTCATCAAGAAAAGCTTCTTTTGTGCGCACATGATTATAAAATGGAAGGCCAACAATACGATAATGATCATCATCAACTAAAAGGCCATCTTCATCTTTTTCCTTAATTTGCTTCAGAAAATCTTGTTTCCAACCCTCTTTACCATTGTCGAATTGTCCATTGGAATCTAGAAATTGACTTCCTTTTGGCTCAATAAAGAATTGCCAAGATACGTTACCAGTTTCCGCATCATTTGCAAACATAACAAAGTCTGGCTCGAAAGCATTACCTTTATCAAAACTATAAATTCTTATTGCTTTCTCATTACGAAGCAAATAGATATCAGTTAGTTTTGTTTCAAGCTCAGCCATGTGCTGTTTGATGGTTCTAACTACTAATTTTTCCTCGCTTGTACCAAAGTTATCTGTATAAGCATACCAGTCAAGTTTATCGATATCCTCGAAGATTTTGGTTTCAGTTAAGTCTTTTTGAGAAATACCATTCTCCTTGTTGCTATTCGAATTAATAACATACTTGCGTTGAATTCTCTTCTCGAAAACATCTTTAATCTTGACTGCTTTGAATTCCAACGTTCCTTCGTACTGTTTCTCAACATTAATGTACTCATCTGCAATAGCCTGCAGAATTGCATTTGAAATAAACAGCTTGTGATCTTGAGAAAGAGTTTTTACATCCTCTTCATCACCAAATACAATAACAGACACCTTGTTTTGAATTTCTTTCAAGAAGCCTTCCAAAGTTGGTAGTCCGACATAAGATTTATGCAGTTTCTCAAAATTAAAATCTTTATTTTTTAGGTTTACTGCTGCTCTCAAAACATTGAGGGTGATTTCTTTTCCGACTTTGAACTTTCGGTTATCTTGTTTTTTCTTAACTTGAAAAACCTCTCTGTCTTCTCCTTCAAAAGCTGCAAAATCACCCATTCCAGAAGTTGGAAGATGCACTTCCAGTTCCTCTGGAAGAATGATTTCCCAATCATCCCGGAATAAGGATCCTTGCACTGATGTAAAGGAAGGCTTCTCAACTCGACTGTTTACCCAAACGACACCGTTCTTATAAGTGCCTGTTTTTCGGAAGGATCGTTTTAATTTGATTTGCCTTTCAACCATTGATTGGTCATCATAGATTCCGGATTCTCGAAGAACTTGCTTCAGCTCAGAAATATACTTCGGGTTGTCTTTCGAATGGTAATGAAGTTGTTCAATCACACGTAGTTCGGCCGCTTCATTATAGTCAAATTTCCGCTTGTATTTCATAGCAAAATCATTATTGATGACAAATGGATAGTAACGAGCTCCACGACCAATAAGTTGCTTCTCTGCATTAGTTGTCGCCCCGGGCTTAAATCCAGCCTTCGTCGTCTTCCCATCACGAGTATCGTAGAGGCGAACGATATCAAACAGATTTAGTACATCCCATCCTTCGTTCAGCATATCAACGGCAAAGATAGCCCGAATCTCATTTTTGGGATCTTCCAGAGTATTTAATTCAACCAACTTATCACTCGTCTTATTATCACTATCGATAAGCATTAATCGTTCTTCGCGGAAGTCTTCTTTTAATTCAGCAATAAGGTTCTCATGAGTAATGCCACTTTCATCAAAAAAGTCAAACGCCTGTGTCAAAATGCCATCAAGGCCTGTTGAGGATTGTTTTTGTTGTTCAATTTGATCAGCTGTTAATGCATCCAAAATTTCAAGAAAATCAGATAGATTTCCAGCGCTCTCTGTCTTCTTTTGTGACTTAAATAGAATTAGTGGCTTTAAGTTAATTCCATTTTTTAATGCGACTTTCTTTCTAAATTGACTTATGATTATTGCCTGAAGCATACGCACATCAACTTCATTATTTACCAGGTGGAACAAAACATCTTTACTATAACCATCTAATCGAAAATCTTTAAGGTCATATTTATACAGTAAGTGTTCCCTGTACTTCGCTGCAATGTCAGCATCTGACAAATCTATCGTTGCAGTGAACTCGAAAAGAGAAGATTTTTTAGCATTTCTTTGAATATTATTCACTGTCGCAGTCCAACTGGTATTATCCTTTTTCTCATCCGCATTGAGTCCGGCATTCAAGTGATGTGCTTCGTCAGCGAGCATTACAACGGAAATGTCCTCGAATTGTTCATAAGAGAGACGATTTTCACGAGGTGTATTCAAGTCGATATGCAGTTGCTGGATAGTTGTAAATAAGAGGTTAATTGCATTCTCGTTCGAATCTGAAAAATCAGTAACTTCCCGGATTTCTACCAACTCATCAGCAATCATTATGGAATCAGCAAACAAATATTTCCCTGAAGTTGAATCGAGAAAGTTAGCCCGCGTTTTTTCAATAATGTTAGAATTATTTACAAAGAACAGAAAGTTCCTTTCACCCTGCTTGTACTTTTCCAATATGATTGCAGCCATCATCATCGTTTTACCTGATCCAGTCGCCATATTAAAGAGCAATTGTTCGGGGGAGGTTCGATTTTGTTCATCTCTATGCGCATAGTTCAAATAGCGACCAATACCTTCTAATTGATATTCGCGCAACTCATGCCGAAGATTTTCAGTGATATAGTTAGGAACTTGATCCTTAAAGTAGTTGGCAAAAATACCTAGTCCCCCATCATATTTCTCGTATAAGAATTGTCCCATATCTACTCACCATCCCTATAGAATTGACGGTTTAAAACTTTGTCTTCAGCACTAATCCCGTAAGACTGATCCTCAATATCAGAAAAATTCACATACAAGTTGTTATTATCGATAATTTCGCGAAGTAATTGCTTTTGTTCTGCAAATGATAGTTTTTCAAATTCCGAAGACTTCATTTTCTTAGGGTCAACTCGATATGAAATAAAAGATGATTTCTTCGCTAATTCGAATAGCTCAAATAGCTCGCCATCATCACTTGCTTCCTCAATTCTATTGACAAATTTTTTTGCATCATTCTTAATCTCACAGTAAACAAATGAACCACCGCCAGTCCATCCCTGTATTTTAGAAATACCGCTTTGGTCTCCGTTTATAACTGATTCCAATCGAGGGATGGCAAGTTCATTAATATAGTCTAATTGCTCAATGCCAATGTATCTTCGACCAAGTTTATGGGCAACCGCACACGTTGTACCACTTCCTAAAAAGAAATCCATAACTATATCGTTCTCAGAGTCAGTACCCATTTCAATAATCCTCTTAAGAAGTTTCTCAGGTTTTTTTCCACCTTTTAGAACTACTCCTCCTTCAGATGCGATTCCTTCATATGGTGTGTCAGTCCACATGTTTGTTGCTTGGACACTAGGTACCATTTCACCATTTATATCTCTTATTTTTTTCTGATAAAACGCCATTTCTCGGCCTTTATTTACATACACATCATATTGGCCTTCTCTTCTCACTAAAAAGATTTCACCAGGGCTTAATTTAGATTCATTCCTTACTTTTTTTATCTGTGCTCCTGCTTTATCACCAATTGCGACTGATTGAAACACTTTATCTGGATTCTTTAAAGCATATTCTGCCATTAACCCCGAAATTATCTTGTCATCGTATTTTTTCTTGAAGTCTTGTAACGTCAAACCTAAGTCTTTGGCTATTACATCCTTAATATCAACAATGTTCCAATCCTTAAAATCATCGTGAATATTCGTTATAACCCATTTGTAGTTTGCATCGTAGTCGGCTTCAACATATTGGCGATTATACGTCCACTTGGATTTATTTTTTGCAAAGCCAATAATATATTCTGCAGTTTCAAAGACACCAGGATTCACACTCTGAAATCCGGAAGGTGATTTTGTTTTTACTGTAATCTTATTAATAAAGTTGTTGGTTGTTGGAGTGTTAAAAATCTCCTTCATCAACAAGTGTAGTTCAGCAACACCATCATCACTAATTTGAGCAAAAATTGCACCATCCTCTGCTAATAACTCTTTTGCGAGTTCTAGACGATTTTTCATAAAAACCAGCCAAGTTGATAATTTGAAATTTGAATTATATCGAAAAGTATCCTCAGACTTGTTGGCGTTGAAATAATATGGGGGATCGATATAAATTAATTTAATTTTCCCTGCGAATTTTTCTTTTAGACTGGACAGAGCTAAAAGGTTGTTCCCTTTTATTATTAGGTTTTCATCACCCGAAATGTTTTCTAATTTTGAAACACCTGTCGAATCATGGAGAACAAAATTTGAAAAAGCTTTTGGTTCCATCAACCTGGTCACCTCTGTTGGTGACAAAATTTCATTGAAAAATAATTCATCTCGCTTCGCATCTTCCTTATGTTGCCCACCTTCAAGAACACAATCCTTGTAAGGCCAGTTAAGGACAATTTCTTTATTTTGTGAAAGTAAATCTACCTCCCCCTTATTTGCTAGACCAATTTTTTGTTTATAAATTGTATAACTGTCAGGCAAAAATGCCTTGTTATTCAAGAACTGAAGAAAAACGTCAAGCTTAAAAATAAGTCCCCCATTAGTTGAAGAGAAAAAGTGAGCTTTAATCTTTTCGTTTGATTGGAGGGTATTCAAAAGCCCAGCATCGTAATTTCGTGCAAGCTGACCCACCAAGTTTTTGTTAAGTGTTCCCTCTACTACGTATTGTTCTTTTGAAAGCAGTAATTCTTGTAATTCTTTATTCACGAGCTAATTCCCCCTAGATTATTTTGGTTTGATTCTGTTGCAATAGAATCGCATATCACACTCGCGACAAACAGAGTAATTTGTCGATCGTTGATTAAATTCTTTCTTTTCAATCTTATGAACTACATCCGTGAATTCTTCAATTATCCTATCAATTTTTTGGCTGTCTTTTTCAAATTCAATAATCGGATTTTCTTGGTCACTTGGATAGTAGAGCTTTAATTTTGAAACAGTGACCTTTTCCTTATCCTCAACTAGTCTTGCATAAATCTGAAGTTGTTTCTCATAATTAATGAGCGACTCATCACCAGTTTCCGGCTTATCCCCAGTTTTAAAGTCCACAATTTCTACAGTATCGCCTTTTCCTTTGATCATATCAACTTGACCATTCAAGATAAAGTCTTCCATAGGATAGCTAAGCTGAACTTCAGCTTTCTTGATGTTTTTCCAAAGGTCCTCAGAATTCTTAAAGTAGTTTTTGACATGCTTAAGTGCTGCATTTCTTGAGTTTGGTGCCAGATAACTATGTTCACTGAGAACAAGCCCCTGGTAATTGTTATTAAACCACGTTTCAAGATTGTCTGGAATAGATGATACTTCATCTCGAAGAATTGCATCATGAATATCTTCAATTGTTTGATGAACTAGGGAGCCAAAAAGTGTAGAACCAACACGGATTTCAGAGAATCCTAGTTCACGGAACATCTTATACTCAACTGAGCATCTTTCATATTTAGAAATATCAGAAGTGAAAGCATATGTTTGCTTCAAATCTGATGCCTTAACTGGTTTAAAATCAAACTCTTCAAATGAATAGTGATGATCATAATAGTCTTCTAGGTCGTTGAAAGCTTCCTTAAACATTTTCCCCGGCATCGGCCAAGCACCACGTGTGCGAATTGGTGTAGTGAGAATAAGTAATTCCTCAGCCCGTGAGTACGCAACATAATAACGCCTCCAGAAGTCAAAAAACTTAATCCTATTAGTTGGTTCAAATGGTTCCCGGTGCGAATAGGCATCATATACCTGTTCAAGTACTCCTTGATTATCATCAGCAGGCCGATCGTATAAGGAATCAGTAATAACGATTGGGAACTCCATGCCCTTCGATTGATGAACCGTCATAAATGAAACGCAACCACTCGGAGCATATTCAGATTCATCTTGATATTCTTCAATGCCACCACCGCTATTATTGCTTCCAAAGAGGAATCTAAAATACGTTTCAAATAGTTTAGAAACATCCTGATTCTTCTTAACATCAGATATGACGTCAACATTTTCATTTGCTTCATACTTGGCAAGTACTTTTGTTAATATAGCGAGATTTCGGATTGCCCTTTGGTCAGCTACTCCGGATGATAGATCTGTATCGATAATTTTTCGGAAGTAGTCGAAGCTGAACATTTGATACAACAATTGTGTGAATGCGTAGTCTGTATTTCCAACAAGGTTGTCCAGCTCATCTTCTCGATAGCTAACCCAATCTTCTAAATCCTCATCGTCATCCATTAGTTGCTCCGCAATATCTAAGCAGCGATCATAATAATCAGTTAGCTTTTCAAGGTATTCCTCAGGTCTATCAACTAGCTCATCCGAATAGTCACCGAAAATTGCAAGTAATACACCAATAGCTGCCATTATCTCTTCACGTTCGAAGAACATTTTTGACCTTGGAGAATAAACTGGAATTCCTTTGCTTTCAAGGTAATTCGCTAGTTCCTGAGTTTCTTTCTTCGCCACTGAACGGAATAAGAAGGCAATCTGGTTGTAATCACTTATGTATCCATCATCTGACAGCATCTTGATGAATCTAAAAATTCTTTCATGCCATTGTTCAGTCGACTCTCCGGCTATTTTCATTACCGGAGGTGTCAACTCTTTATGACTTTTCTCAGGACTAGGTAAGATTGTTTTATCAATTCGAAACTGATTCCACTGAAAGTGAGTCTCTGAGTACTCTTTCATCCACCTATTGTAAAACTCAATTATCTCAGGAGCCGAGCGGTAGTTAGTGGAAAGGTGGATAACGCTGCACTCACCTCTCTTAAATTTACTTTCAAACTCCAGTATATTTCGAATCGTAGCACCACGGAATCGATACATTGACTGGTCATCATCACCAACCACACATATATTATTAGTTTTCGATAGTAAGAAGATCAATTGTTCCTGAATCGAATTGGTATCTTGATACTCATCAATCATCATATACTGAAATAGCTCTTGATATTTTCCAATAATTTCTTGATTTTCACTGAGTAGCTGATAGGCGGTCAACTGAATCGTCGCATAATCCAGTCTATTTTTTGCTTGCAATAGTTCATCGTATTTTTGTTTGATTTCACCCAAAGCAACTATTTGTGGATTTGGATCCGTAAGTAATCGCTCCGCATTTATTTTTTCTTCCGATAGTCCGTTAACTAGATCTGCTATTTTACTTACATTTCTCCATACACCTGAGGTTTCATTGATTAAATGATTAAAGTGTGGCAAAGGTCTAAAATCATAATAATACCTCTGGTAGATGAAGTACTTCTGGTCAAAATCATCCATTAAAGTGAAGTTTTTCTTCAAAGTCGGGATAAATGCTAAGTTATCCTTTACAATTCTTAGACAGATTGAATGGAAGGTTCCAATATAAACGTCATTCAAATCAAAATCTGGAATTACAGAAGAAATACGCGTGATAATTTCCTTTGCAGCCTTTTCCGTAAAAGTCGCCATTAGGATATTTTCAGGTTTGATGCGATGATTATTCACCATATTGGCATATCGGTTAACTAGCGTGGCCGTCTTCCCTGTACCGGGTCCGGCCGAAATCAATAATGGTCCATCTATCGTATCGATTGCCTTTTGTTGGTCAATATTAGGAGTTTTATTTGCTATAATAACATCCCCTCCAATTTTTTTAGTCTTTTATATACTCCGTCACGATGTCAATTTTCAGAGGAATACTAATTATTACAAGTGACTCAATGGACACAGACTCATTTTAGGTCTTAATAATTCTATCGGATACCATTAAAAACTTCTTTATCAAAGATATGGTTATTTTTAGGGTATTTAATTATTAAATTAGTATAAAAAGTTGAATAAACGCCTATTGTAACCATATCTTCATTATCTTATGAAAATATTTATTGCTAATTTCTATAGATTTTTAATAATAGTCGGAAATATTCTAGATAGAAAACAACATTAATGTTAATAGACAATAACCAATCTACACTTTTCTTAACAAATTTACTGTGATTTTTAATATTTGGATAACTGTTTTTTAGTTCTTTATTATACTCCGGTCCCCCAAACCATGATTCTTTCATTGAATCTATTATATCAATATAGTGAAAATGAAGTTATCAACATACGAATTGAAATTAAGTGTCTCTTATCATAAAACCACCCAATTAAAGTGGGTATTTTGAGTTTTGATACTAGCAAACTCTAAAATAAAAGTTGACTACTTTAGCGGTTTTCGTTAACAAAAAAGTTGACCACCCTTATAACCCATCCCTTATCATAAGTTTGTCGAGAACTGTGTGATTTGGGAAGAAGGGATGTTAAAGGTGGCTAATTTTGAGGTTATCAGAAAACTACATGTTAAAGAAGGGCGATCGATCCGGCAATTAGGAAAAGATCTTAATTTATCTAGGCAGACAATTAGAAAAGTACTGCAACAAGCGGAAATTCCACAGTATGAACGAAACCAGCCAGTGGTTAATCCTGTGATTGATCCGAACAAACCACTTATCCTCCGTTGGTTGGAGAGGATGGACATGCCCTTAGAGAACTGCGCCAAAGTGCTGAGCAAATCTACAGTTGCTTGGTGCTCTAAAGGTGGAGAATCCGTTATCTGCCGATTCATAAGTTGTAGAGGTTAAGGGTCATAATAAAATCGATAATCCTATTGTTAAGCGAAACAAAGAGCAGCTGGAGAGATAACATCAGTTAGTGACATGGTTTAGAAGGGGAGGGGACAGAAGCAGTTAGTTTGTAAAAACTAGCTGCTTTCTCTGGGGTAAAATTTTAAAAGTAGTTAAATTCACAGAGGAGCTTGTTCAACACCCGTCTGGAGAACAATAGAGAAGATGATCTTCCATAAGCGTCCAGGTATAACTCTTGAAGCGCCTTCCTTAGAGCACTGTTCTTATTGTTATCGTCCACACCAATTCCTATACAGTCTTTGTAGGGCGAAGAATCCTGGCAAATGGTTGCTGTTACTTTGTAATAAGCAGGGAATTGCAGAAGCTCAATTTCTACCTCATCCCCGTGCTCATTCTTTATCCTTACAACTCGTGAATCTTGATATTCAGTTATCAACGATTAGTCCCCTTTCAATGATTAAATTAATTGGCAGCTCGTTCTAGTGAATACTCTTAACTATATAGGACAGCATATCGCAATCATCAACCCAAATATAAGGGTCATAGTAATAGTACTCAACAGAAGTAATAGATATTAGGTTACAATTACTCCTCGATCACTCTACTTTGCAGCATTTGTTATTTCTCTTCCAGGTGAGTATTTTCCTCAGCTATCTTTACTAACTCCCAAGTCTTCAATCCCAATGCCTTGGCGATTGATGCTGTACCAGCGCCGAGGCTGGGGTCAATATGGTTTTGTTCCACCTTGCTTATGTACTCGCGTGAAAAGCCGGTTAATCCAGCTAGGTCCTCCTGGCTGATTTTCTGGTCGGCTCTTAGTCGTTTGATTGTGCTCCCGATATAAAGGATCTGCTCTTTGTCCAAAGGAAATTTCTCCTTTTTACAGTAATTACATAACTGAGCAGACAGAAACACTATGAACGATAGTTCACATAAAATGTGAAATTTTATTAAGCGGAGGTTTTATCACGAGAAGGTCTGTTTTAACTGGAGATATGATATAGTAGGCCTGACCTCACGTTTATGAAGGATTGGGATGCCAGTTTTGAATCAATTTTGTTAATAAGGCATAAGAGTAGAGGTCGGTCTTTTACCAGGATGGAGTTCAGGAAAGGCAAATAGTTTAAACTTCATTGTTGCCCTCAATAAAAAGGGTGCGATCTCCTTATTGAAGAAACGCACCTGTTAGTGGAGAATAATTATTTTTTCTTTCTTTCATTTATTTCGCCTCAAAGTTCCAGTGAATTACTCGCCAACCATACCGTCGCCATCACGATCGTCCATATATGGGTAAAGCCAATGATCACTCGTTATTGGCATACTAAAACCAGCTGCTTTTGCTTCTTTAATCGTCACCTGTCCATTACCGTTTGTATCAACACTAGCAATATCACCGCTTGTGTTTGTACTGGTTGTTTCAGATGGCTCACTGCTTGTTAAACCGAGTGATTCGTTTACTTCATCAGGGTTCACATTGTCAAATGTATCAACGATCTCATTACCCATTAAAGTGTAGGTATACTGATAACTTGAAGGAATCTGCGTTTCCGTATTCGGATATGTGATGATTGCTTCAAAATTAGCAGCTCCACCTGCCTTACGAATCGCATCTTCCATGTAAGCTTGATCGCCATGCCGGTTGAGCGTACTATCTTGCGGGGTAATATTATAAGCATTTGATACTCCGCCAAGAGAATCAGCAATGATATGCCCTTCATCCAAAACGTCACTTTCGACACCAGGAACCTTTGCCTCATCAGAATAATATCTGCCAGTCGATAATACAGGTTCGGTACTGTCATCCTGCAGAATAATTTCGTCAGCGATGACACGGACTAGCTGCCCGTATTCATTAGTAAATGCCCAATATTCCCGATCCCCATAACCAATGTCAATGACGACATTAGATTCACGATAACCAGATACATCACCGCCATCAACTTCAATAAGTTTGTATCCTGAGAAAAGTTCATTATTTGGTTGGGTTGATGTTTCCTCGGCAGCTGGGACACTTGCCGTTTTCTCTGCTTCTGGTTTCACAGTAACTGTAGTTTCTTCTTGTGGAACTGTATCTGCATTTGTATTGGATGCATCTTCTGGGGTGGTACAACCAGCAATACAGATGATTGTTAGTAGTAAAACTAAATAGTTTATTTTCTTTTTCATTTTAGGACTCTCCTATTATAGTTTTTATATCATTAATTCTAATCTCTCGATTCTACCACGAAAGTTCAATCCTTTCGCGAATGAAGTGGCAGGCATGGTAACCAAGATCGGCAAAGCCAGCAATAGGTTCTGGCTTCCTGCGTGTGAATCATGCCCACCAGATATTCTATGTCCAAAGGTGCCTGGTCCCATATCTATTATAGCCTTATAGTGTGCGATGTCAGGCACCTTTCTTGGAACTATGTTGAAGGCTCAACTTTTGGATGTATGATTTGAATATACTATTTCTGATAAACTATAAAAAATTTACATAATTTGATAAAATATATCAAGATAATCCAAAATAATTAATGTTAGGAGGTTCTTCAATGGAGTTAAGTATAACCTCGAATGATTTTTTAAAGGTGTTTAAACACCTTGACACTCATGATTTTCATAATACTGGTAGCAAGGTTAACTTGTTCCTATGCCCAATAAATGCAAATAGTTTTGATTATAATAGAATTATTGATGAGCTAGTTGAGCCTGTTGCAGACTTTGCTATTTCGAGAAAAGTTAAGGCTTCCTATGCTAATAAGCCTATGAAGCTTTCTAAAGTAGCACGAGAGAAGTTTGTAGAATACAAAAAAAATACTGGGGAACTTGGGGAATTCCTATTATATTGTTTTTTGGAAGGACACCTAAATGCACCTAAAATATTTTCTAAATTAGAAATGAAGACTTCGACCAGTATGTATGTTAATGGATCTGACGGTGTCCATTTTTTAAAAGTTACGGATGACAATTACCAATTAATTTTTGGTGAGTCTAAGACAATTAAGGGGTTACGAGATGCACTTAACGATGCTTATAAATCAATATATCAATTTATTAACGAGATAAATGATAAAGGCGACAGAAAGAGCGGAATTAACTATGAAAAGAGGCTTATCAGTGACAATCTTGATCGGGAGGGCTGGTCAGAAGAGGAAAAGGATTTTTTAACAAAATTAGTTTATCCAACCTTTGAAGATGATTTTTATGTAGATGATGCTTTTGGGATTTTCATAGGATTTCAAATAGAACCCAGTGATGAAGATAAAAAATTAAGCAACTCTGAGTATAGAAAAAAAATAGAAGCGATCGTTAAAGAGCAACTATTGAAAGAATTGAAGAATATAGAAAGCTTAATTAGAAAGTATGAACTCTACGGGTATTCTTTTTATATATATGCTTTGCCTTTTACCGAGCTAGACAAAGCACGAAAAGAGATTATGAAAGGAATAACAATATGAGTTTCATTAAAGAACTTGCTAAAAAAGCAATAAATGATCAATATTTAAAATCATTAATTTTCAAGTTGGAATACATGTATGGAGATTATTTTGCAAGTAATACTGTAAATAATCCTTTAAATGAAAAAGAGTACACAGACTTACTAAGATTTAGCGATATACTTTGTAGGTCAAATATAACAGAGGCTAAAAATCTCGCATATAAAATTATTAGCTTATTATATAATTTTTATTCCGAGGATAAATTTTTTAAGATGCAAGCAGCAACTGTATTGGTGAAGTTAGGTAACTTTCCTTCTCTAGAATTGACTGTTAATGATGAAGAATTTAATCTAGATGAAGTCAAAGCTGAGTCGATAGTAAAACAATTATATCAAGTTGCTCCTGAATCTCAATTTGTTTTTACTGATGCCCAGTACAAAGTGTTTGAAGAACTAAAAGATAGTAATCATTTTAGTTTTTCTGGTCCAACTTCCTTTGGTAAATCTTTTATTATCGAGTCGTTTATTAAGTACCTTATTAAAGAAAGAAATGCTTCTGACAATATAGTTATACTAGTTCCCACTCGAGCGCTGATAAATCAGGTAAAAAATAAACTTAAAAAAGAAATCTCAAATAGGAAATACAAAATTTTATCACATCCAACTGTACCAATGTTGTTTAAAAATAAAGGAAATAAATATATCTTTATATTTACACCTGAAAGACTAATTTCATATTTATCAAACGATAACCCAGCAATTAATTATGTATTTGTAGATGAAGCACAGAAGCTAATAACTGAAAATGATTCTAGAGCTCCTTTATTTTATCATGCATTAATGATGGCAAAAAGAAAGAGTGTTAATTTATATTTTGCATCACCAAATATAATAAACAGCGAAATATTTTTGCAACTATTCGGAAATAGTACAGAGGAAACCTTAAGTATTACAGAGAATTCTGTCTCACAAAATAGATTTTTTATTGACTGTCTTGAGAAAAAGGCAAAAATGTTCACTGAAAGCGGAAAAGAAATAAATATTCCGTATAACTCATTTTCTTTAGATGAATATGAAAACCTTAAGAGTGCAATAACCATTTTGGGGAGAGAAGTACAAAATATCATATACTGTAACACTGTTGATGACACTATTAAGTATGCATTAAACTTTTCAAGAAGTTCAGAAGTTAAGTCAAATCCTAACTTAGATTCTCTTATTGATTTGATTCAAACAACAATGCATGAAGAATATTATCTTGTAGATTGTTTAAGAAGAGGTATTGCATTTCACTTTGGTGGTTTACCGCAAAGGATAAGGGAGAAGATTGAAGCATTATTTCGTAATAAAGATATTGAACATATTTTTTGTACATCTACTCTACTCGAGGGGGTAAACTTGCCCGCTAAAAATATATTTATTTTAAGCAACGCTATTGGTCTTAAACGATTCTCAGATGTGGATTTCTGGAACTTAGCAGGTCGTGCAGGAAGATTAACTAAAGATCTAAGTGGTAACATTATTTGCTTAAGGTTACTAAATAAAAAAAATAGATGGGATAATCCAAAGAAAGATCTATCAATTGTTAAAGAAAAAAAGATAAGTAAAGTAGAATCAATTCTGATGACGAATAAGAGAAACTTTTATACCAATATTGGAAATTCAATTGAACAAAAGCCATTCACTCGAAAAAGTATTTCTGAGAATGAAAAAACTATGATTGAGTCGTACGGAAATATTTTAGCTTATCATGGCATGTCTAAAACAGATTCAATTCTAAGAAGTAAATTTATTGATATTAATAAACAAGGAACTCAAATACTTAATAAAATTGATAACGAAAATATAGTCCCAAAAGAAATATTGGCACAGAGCATGAATATCAAATTAAGCTATCAAAATAATATTCTGACATTAGGGAAAATGTTACCGGAAATTCCGGATGAAGTTAATTATAATACTTGTTTAGAATTGCTCATTACCCTCTATGATTACTATAATTGGGGAGAGGAAGAATCAGGAGGAACCAAACCGTTAGTTAAGAATAAAAATATCCTTACATATTATGCAGTATTAATGAATTCTTGGATAAATTCAAAGCCGTTACAACTTATAATTAAAGATATAATAAACTATTATGTAACAAATAATAAAGAGATATTTTTAACAAATAATTTATCTGAACCTTTTGATATAAATAACAGAGCTCATATTAATAAGTTGGTAAACAACACAGTGTCTGATATTGAAAATGTACTAAGATTTAAAGTGAAGAATTACGTTACTAATTATATTCTTCTTATTAATGAAGTCAATCAAAGTCAGAGGTTACCTAAAAGTATTGACTGGTCCGAGTTCTTAGAATATGGCACAACCGACAAAATAATAATCGAACTCCAAAATTTGGGTTTTCCAAGGCATTTAGCAACATTTCTTAAGAAGAATTATCTGAATTTCTTTGTAATTGAGGAGAATACTATTACCGACTTCCATGATTATGAATTGAAAAAATCTTTTGATAAAAATCAACACAAAGAAGAATACAATGAATTAGCTGAGATACTAGATTGGGAAGAAATTAAATTAGGGTAAGTTTCTTCATCATATAAAATGTGCAGCAAATCTTAAGGAATCTGGGGCCAGAGAAATAGTGTCCAATCTAAATTAGCTAAAGCTTAAAGTGTGTTAGGTTAGGCGCCTTTTTTTATTCGAGCCAAGGGGACAGGCCCCTTGGCTCTTTTTAAGACTTGGCCATGGAACCTGAACCCACGCCCTTGTTAAAATAAAATTTGTTGAACAATCTCTTTAACCGTTATACTAAATTTATAAAGTGGAAGTCTTTGTAAATTACATAACCAGGAGGTCGTACATATGCCAACCTACAACAAATTAGTCCGCGACAAAATCCCGCAAATTATCGAGCAAAGCGGAAAGAAGTTCTCTACAAAAATATTAAATGATCAAGATTACATCAAGTATCTGCAGCAGAAAAGCTATGAGGAACTCGATGAGTATTGCGCGGCAGAAACCAATGAAGATGCTGTTGAAGAACTAGCAGATCTATTGGAGATTATTCACTCTTTGGCTCATCATCATGGTTCATCCATTGAAGAGGTTGAGAAGGTGCGTGAAAAGAAAGCCGAGAAGCGCGGAGGGTTCGAAGAGAAAATTTTCTTGATTGAGGTTGAAGATTGATTTTATGAAACGCTATCAGTTAATTACTTCTCGTTTAGGAGAGCAGCTACAGGAAAAGATTATGGTTGGTAAGACAATCTATATCCTTACTTCTTTCTCAATGAAATCAGGTGTGCGATTGTTAGAACCATCATTGCGTTTTACCGCAGAGCAGGGAGCAGATATTAAAATCCTGACAGGTGATTACCTTTATATCACCCAGCCTGAGGCCTTGGCGAGTTTATTGGATATACACCCAGCTATAGAGGTAAGGCTCTGGAAAAGCAAAGGAATCAGCTTTCACCCTAAAGCTTATTTAATAGAAACAGGAGACAAGGACCATTTCTTTATCGGTTCTTCCAATCTCTCTGCTTCTGCCATGAATAAAGGAATCGAGTGGAACTTACTTGTGAACAATAATAAGGAGCTGTTTGAAGAAGGCTCTGAAGAATTTATTCAGCTGTTTTATCATGATCAGACTGTCCCGCTTAATAATGAAAGCTTGTTGAAGTATGAAGGGGACTACAAAGATTTTCATCAAAAGCATACAAATCTTGAAAAGGTATGGACCGAGCAGGAAGAAGTAAATCTCATGCTCCCGGAGGAGAAGGAGCCTGAGTCAGAGAGTGTTGTTTTAGAGCCTCCTGCTGCTTATGGAGAAATCGCTCCGCGTTTTGCCCAGTTAGAAGCTTTAGAGGAGCTCAGCAAGACGTACGAAGAAGGGTATAGAAAAGCGCTTGTGGTAATGGCTACAGGTCTGGGGAAAACCTATCTGGCCGCTTTCTTCGCCAAACAGTTCAAGGGAGTTCTCTTCATCGCTCACCGTGAAGAAATCCTCAAACAAGCGGAAAAATCCTTTAAGAATGTTATGCCTGATTTGGAAACAGGGCTCTATAATGGCGTCGAAAAGGATGGAGAAAAGGCTGCTGTATTTGCCTCCATTTATACGCTTAGCAGGCAGAAGCATATGAAACGTTTTAGTCCTAATGATTTCGATCTTATTATTATTGATGAGTTTCATCATGCAGCTGCCAATACCTATCAAAGGGTTTTGGAGTACTTTCAACCGCAATTCTTGCTTGGGATTACAGCCACACCAGATCGCAATGATAATCGAGATATCTATTCTATCTGTGAGGGGAATCTAGCTTATAAGATTGACTTCCTTCAGGCGATCGGACATGGCTGGTTATCTCCATTTAATTATTATGGAGTATATGATGAAACGGATTATTCCCAAATAACCTGGCTAGGGTCCCGCTATGATGAGGAACAGCTAATGGCAGTTCAGCTAAAGGAAAGTTATGCGGAACGAATTCTTAAAGCTTGGGAAAAGCATAAGCATAATAGATCTTTAGTATTTTGTTCTTCTATCCGCCAAGCAGAGTTTCTGTCAGACTTTTTCAATGGAAATGGTTATAACACACTCGCTCTGACATCAAATTCAACTAGCAGAGACAGGGCCGATTCTATTAAAATGCTGGATAATGGTGAACTGGACGCCATCTTTACAGTGGACTTATTCAATGAAGGAGTAGATATTCCTTCTGTGGACACCCTGCTGTTTGTTCGACCGACTGAATCATTAACCGTGTTCACCCAGCAAGTAGGGCGTGGCCTGCGCCTTCATGATAATAAAAGCCACTGTGTAATCATTGATCTGATTGGGAATTATCGGAATGCAGACGTAAAGGTATCTCTGTTTGAACAAGAACCAGGTAAAAAGGGAAACCGGTCAAAAGTTGTCCCAACAGTTCCGCAGGACTGCAGCTTAAACTTAGATACGAGCGTTGTGGATCTACTGGCAGAAATGGCCCGGAAAAAGCAGCCAAGAAAAGAAGCACTCAAAGAGGCTTATTACGAGCTGAAATATGAGCTGGGGAGAAGGCCCACCTATTTGGAGCTCCATTTGCAGGGGAGAATGGGAGCAAAAGCCTATTATGACGAATGGAAATCCTATCATCGCTTCCTTTATGAAATAGACGAGCTGAGTGAATTGGAGGAAGATGCTTATCTGTCTTATGAGCAATTGCTGAAGGAAGTAGAAAAGACCGGGATGACGAGAAGCTACAAGATGGTCTTGCTAAACGCAATGCTGCAAAAAGGATCCTCGGAATGGTACAAACCCATAACACCAGAGGAAGCAGCCCCGTATTTTCACTACTACTTAACAAGTGAAGAATTTCGGAGATCGACCGACTTTTCAGGCAAGTCTCATAAACAGATGTGGGAGTATGATGAGAAGAAGGTAGCGAGCTTAATTGGGAGTATGCCTATGACTAAATGGAGTGGGAGTTCTGGTGGGGTTATATCCTTTGAGGATGGGATCTTTGATATAGGGTTGGATATACCTGAGCAATTTGAGGCGCTTATTTTTAATTTTACAAGAGAGATTTGTGAATACCGGCTTCATGCTTACTTTCAGAGGAAAGCTAGCGGAGTATCTGGTGACTTGTTTTTGCTATAAATGAATCCTTCAGTAGGAGCCAATAATGAAAAAAGATATACATGTTGTAGGAGCAGTTATTTTTAAAGATAATAAAATTCTTTGTGCTCAAAGAGGCAAGGAAAAGTCTTTACCACTATTGTGGGAATTTCCAGGTGGCAAAATTGAAAAAGGAGAAAAACCTGAGCAAGCCTTAGTAAGAGAAATTCAAGAAGAGATGCATTGTACGATAGATATTGGAGAAAAAATAGAGCATACGGTCTATGAATATGACTTTGGTATTGTTCACTTAACAACCTACTATTGCAAGTTGGTTGAAGGAGAGCCGGTTTTAACTGAGCATGCTGCGGTCAAGTGGTTGGCTCCTAAAGAATTGCCCACTCTCGAATGGGCTCCAGCTGATATTCCTACTATTGAAAAAATCGCAAAAATAAACGCGTAAAAAGAGCTATCCAACTTTCCTGTTGGATAGCTTTTTTAAAAAATGGGCACTGCTTACAGAGAATATAGGTGCCTGACTCCAAATGTGTTACAGAATTAAAGTATGTGGGGGCATGGCACCATGTTATTCTAATTAACTACAAAATATTTTTATTAGCCCTCGGCACCAAATAAGAAGGCATCTCTTCTTCAAGCTCCCAAACAAAACTCATCGGTTTGTTCCCTGAATGCTTTATATAATTTGCAGTTCCAAGGAACACGAAGGGTGAAGGGAGACTGCCTTTTTCTTTTTTATATTCCCTGACGAACAGAGCGATTTTGTTCCCCGTGTTACGGTGGTGGATATATCGTTGGCCAGTCGGGCTCTCCTCGCTTACTTTACTCTGGGTTTGCCAATGAAATAATCTTTCGTTTATGGCATAGTCCTCGTATAGCGTTGAGGGTGAGAAATCTTTTTCTGATTTGTTTAAGGTGATAAAAAAGATGTCGAGCTTCTTGTCTTTAAAGTATTTCACGCCTTCTCGGAAAGCTGGACTTTGTTCTTCGTTATTATAGTCCAGTCCAGCCAGTACTTGGGCAGTTGAATAGCGGCTGTGTACTTGAAGCGGACAAGGGAAGTCAAGGTTAGGCGGTAGTTCTACCGTTTCAAGTGAATCGTATAATACCCCAATAATCTGTTTGATTTCCTCCTTGAAGACAGGATGCTTCAATACATTTTCAATGCCTTCCCTTATCGAAGAAAGTCCTTCTTTTTCAGGATGGGATTGATAAAAAGAGTAATAGAACATGTTCAACATTAGTTCTTCTTCTTTGCTACTGACTTCTCCTGTTTCTATATAAGCTTTTAAAAACTCCAGCAACTTTCTTGAATTAAGATGAAATAGGCTTGGCAATCGTTTTGTCAGCCAATCCTCGTCCTCATACTTAAAATCATCAGCCTGGCCAGCCTCAACTAAAAGCCGGGAAAAGCTTCGGTCTTTATTTCCTCCATAAAAATCATAGAGGTCCAGATGATAGTGCTCCAGGAAATTTGTCAAAGATAGAGGTTTCCCGGTATCGTGCTCAAAGGTTCTTAACTTGGCTACTAGGTTTCCTTTTGTATTGGCACCTGCTTTGATGTTTCGAAGGATATATTCTTTCGCTTGTTTTTCCAATTGGATGAAGCAGCCTTTTGGCAGGTTGAAGAATCCGTTCTCCACATAGTATTGGACAGAGTGTTTTGATTTTCCGATTAGAGCTCTTAGCTTTTCCTCATATGAATAGTTGCGGTGAGCTTGTCCGACGAAATCCAAGACGGTCAGGCAATCTTTGTCTTCTGATAAACGAAGGCCGCGCCCTAATTGTTGCAGGAAGACTGTCATACTCTCTGTTGGGCGCAAGAACAGGACAGTATTAATTTCTGGGATGTCGATTCCTTCATTGTATAAATCAACGACAAAGATGAACTTAATTTCTCCTGAAACAAGCAGCTGCTGTGCTTCCAAACGGGCTTTTCTGTCCGTTCCTCCAAACAAGGCGATAGAAGGGATACCGGACTTGTTAAAAAAGTCTGCCATGTACTGAGCGTGGGCAATTGACACGCAAAACCCTAAACCTTTTACATCGCTAATATCCGTGACATACTTCTGTACGCTCTGAACAATTTGAGAGCTTCGAAGGTCGTTGGACGTATAGACATTTTCTAATTGCTTGGTATCGTATCCACCTCTCGACCATTTTAATTTTGAAAGGTCGACGGTATCGGTGACACAGAAGTATTGAAAAGGGCTTAACAGCTTTTGGTTAATCGCTTCTGTTAACCGCATTTCAGCTGCTATATGATCATCAAAATAAGAGAGGATGCTTTTACCATCCATCCTTTCAGGAGTAGCGGTCAATCCTAAAAGAATTTGCGGCTGATAATGCTTGAGCAGCTTTTGATAAGAGTCTGCTGCGGCATGGTGGAACTCATCCACAATAATAAAATCGTAATAACCACTTTCGGTATGCTTATCGAGTTCCTTGCTGTTAAAGCTTTGGATACTGACAAATAAGTGGTCCAGAGCGGATGGTTGTTGTGCTCCGACAAGCATGTCCCCAAAGTTTGGTTCCCGTAGAATAGCACGGAAGGTGTCCATACTTTGCTTCAGGATTTCTTCACGGTGAGCAACGAATAGTAGCTTTGCTTTGCCGCCATTTGCTTTCCTGAAGCGTTTGTAATCGAAGGCAGAGATCACGGTTTTCCCCACACCAGTTGCAGCAACTAACAAATTTTTATAGCGATGATGCACTTCCCGTTCTGCCTGCAGCTTTTCAAGGATCTCTTTTTGGTAAAAGTAAGGTTGAATATCAAAGAGATATTGAACCGACTCCTCAGCCACTTTGCTTTTCTCCAGGGCCAGCTTAAGAGTCTGGTTGTCCACCTCGTTCTCTCCATTAAACTCTTTGAACTCCCTATCATTCCAATAGCTTTCAAAGGTGGCTTCACACTTCTTAAGAACATCAAAGGAATCCTTCTCCGTTACCTTTACATTCCACTCAAGACCAGACGTTAGGGCTGGATTGGAAAGGTTAGAGGAGCCAATATAAGCCGTACTGAACCCGGTATCTCTTTTAAAAAGATAAGCCTTGGCATGAAGTCTTGTCCGCTGCACATCATAAGAAATACGAATCTCAGTATTGGAAAGCTTACTCAGCTCCTGAATCGCCTTGTAATCAGTGGCTTCCATATAAGAAGTCGTAATCACCCGAAGTCTGCCACCACGCTCAGTGAAAGTCTTCAGTTCCTCTAGAATAATTCGCAAGCCGCTCCACTTGATAAATGAGACAAGCATATCAATAGAGTCAGAAGAGACGATTTCCTTCTTCAACTCACCCAGCATATTCGGCTCATAGCTGGAACCAGTAAATAGCGAACTCTCAGAAATGGGCGTTATGGGACGGATGACTTCCTGTTTACCGATGCTTCGGATGGAGTTCATCTTAGCGTAGATATGTGTCAATACTTCGCCTTCCTCGGCAATTTTCAGCTGTTCAAATTCCTGGTGATCTAATCGCTGGCTTAGAGTGCTGATGATTTCATTGCAGGTCTCAATTTGTTTTAAAAGCGCCAGTTGATCATTTTTTTCCTCATCGCGAACAGCTTTTAGAGCCTTTCTGGTAACTGAGCTGATGTAGGAAGATAGGATTTTTCTAGCTTCCTCAACGTCCAAAGGCGACCTTCCAATATCAAAATCCAAGTTGGAGTCTGTGAGCTCTTCTTGGAGCTTTTTTGTAATGATTTCTTCGTAGATTCCTTGTTTTAGCATGGGTGAGATCCTTTCATGGTATATGGGTTTATTTGGTATAATTATAATAACACAGATATAGCCGGAATCGTGGTTGCGTATAGAGGAGGACTCCATGCTTAATAAATCCTTAGAACTTTCAAAGCTTGAAACAACAATTAGTCGAAGGCAGAAAGAACTGTTGGAGTTGGAACAGAAGATAGAGGAAAAGAAAATGTTGCTCAAGCAGTTGAATCGGAAAGTCCGTAAGTATGAAGAATACATTGGTTCCGAAAATGAGGTAGTAGTAGCGGGAGCAGTAGAACCTGTTCTTGGTTTTGAAAGGAAGATAGGAGTTATCGCCCAAACCGACTTGAAAAAGCTTTTGGAAAGTGGTCGTGTTCCACTATCGGTGATAGAGAATTTGAAGGACAAAAGGTATTCCAAAAACACTTTTGACCTGAATTTTCCTTTGCTGAGAGAGGTAACGGACATGGGTAAAATTGATGAACTTAAGATGGATCATACTGGGCGTAGCCGTTATTATGCTAAGCCTATTAGCATTCTGGGGAAGAAGTATTTGTTGTGTTCGCAGTGGTATGAGTATAGTAGGTCTAAGTTGGTTGGGTGGATTGGTAAGTATAATAACTAGTTTCAGTTCGAGCGTTTTCATATACTTAGGATCGTCACGGTGAAAAGAAAGTGTAAAACATAACTGTAAACAAGAATTTAAGTGAAGTACCAGGCCATGTCAACACTTATGTGGTTAGGCCATTTAGTGTTTATCCAGGTAAAGCACAGCGTTTAAACAGAGTAGCGGATATTCCTTTTTTTGATTTAATTCTGTAGTTAATACTCTATTTATAAATAAAGTGCAAGATTTAACTAAACTTATTATAGCCCACTTAATAAGTTAAGAGATATATCGCAAAATTTTACAATAATATACATCAAGTGAAGAGTACCCCAATCCTATGTGGTATAATAATTTACAGAATTTACTGAAAGGGTAGTGGAAATGGTATCTCGCGCACTTGTAGATCAACCTAATATTAGTAAAAATTCAATAATCGGGCATGCAATTCTCGCAGTAAATATAAATTCAAATAATAGTACTTTTATCGATTATTTCTTACCAATGGTCTCCGAAACAATAAGGGTCTCACCTAATGAGTATATAACCATTGAAGATATAAATAACGATTTGATTAAGAGTTTTGGAATTCGTATACCTTTAAATGTAATAAGAACGATACTAAATAAATTGAAAAGAAAAAAATATATTAATTACAATGCACCTTCAAAGTCGTATACACCTAATAGAAGGTTGTTAGAAAAATCGAACTTCAAAGAAAAACAGATTGAAATTTTGGGTTATCATCAACAATTAATTTTAGAATTAAAGGATTTTCTTTTAAGCAATTCAGTTGAGGTTAATTTAGATGAAGCTGAAAAATATTTTGAAGAATTTTTGGAGGAAACAGGTTATTCCTTGTCTTATGAAGAGCCCTTTGATTTTTCAGAATCAGATGTTATTAGAAAAAGACGATTATTTTTAGTATCTAAGTTTATAAAGAAAATTGAAGAGGATTATTCCCCGACCTTTAATTACTATGAGTCAATAGTTATGGGCAACATGCTAGCAAACGCTATGTATTATACTGAGCCGGATAAATTTCAACAAAAATTCACTCACACCATTGTGTACCTTGATGCGCCTTTAATTATTTTTGCCCTCGGGTATGCAGGTAAACTGAGGGAAGAACCCTGTAACGAATTGATAAAAATGCTTAGGCAAAATCATGCTGTAATTAAATGTTTCCAGCATTCAGTGGATGAAATTAGGGATATTCTTTATGGTTGTATATCTAAACTTGAAAATGGACAAAGTGATAATTTTGGAACTATTGAATATTTCCTAAGTCAGCAATATGATAAAGCAAATATATTAAGTTTAATTAATAGTTTGGAAAGAGAGATTAAAGAAAGACTTCGAATTGGAATAGTTGAAAAGCCGGAGTTTAAAGAAGCTCAGTATGACTTTAATATTGATGAGAAAAATTTCACTGATTATTTAAGGGAAAACATGCGATATAAATTTATGGGCTCCTTGGATAGAGATGTTGACTCCGTCCATGCTGTTATTAGAATTCGTAAAGGTCATAAATCAATTTCTGTTGAAAATTCTAAAGCTATCTTTATTACCAATAATGCACGTTTAAGTGCTAAAACCAGAAGATATTTTAAAGGGGTTTACAATGGGACCTACATTCCCCCTATTTTAACTGATTATGATTTAACTACTTTGCTTTGGGTGAAAAACCCTAATGTGGATCCCAGCCTTCCGCGAAAACGCATAATCGCTGACTGTTTTGCTTCAATGCAACCGCCAGAACAATTGGTGAATAAATACTTAGAAGAAATAAAAAAATTAAAGGAAACTGGGAAATTAAGTGAAGGTGATTATTCACTTTTAAAAGTAAGCCAAGAATCAAGACAAATATTAATGGATGAAACACAGGGCGATGAGGAAGTATTAACAAATGCTAAGGTTTTTGAAATTGTTGAATTAACAAAACGGAAAATGCTGAAAGATAAGGACTTAGAAATTGAATCAAGAGACTATGAATTAGCGGAGAAAGAAAAGGAAATTAAAAAATATAAAGATGAAAGAGAGCAAAAGTTATTCGAAGAAAAGGGAAAAGAACAACGTCAGTGGATGAAAGTCAGGAGAATCTCTAGTCTAATTCACATGGGGCTTGCAGTTATCGTGAGCATTCTATTTTGCTTAGGACAACTTTTTATAATTAAAAGTAACGATATAAATGTTCCATTATCGGTTCAATATCTTATGTATTCATTATTTGTATTTCTTTTTCCAGCAATGAGCTTTTGGGGGGTTGGTTTCATATCCCCATTAAAAAAATCAAAAGAAGCCTTAGCGGGCCGTTTGAAAAAAAAATTTTATGATGTGTAAATTTTTAATGTAAAGAGCCAAGGGGACAGACCCCTTGGCTTTTTACTATTGATAATTAACAAAACCCGGAGCCGGATCCAATTCCAAAACATCCTTAGGTGTCGGCTCATCCTTTTTATAAAAGACTTTGAACCCGCCGTATTGAATAGGCTGCTTTTGTACAATTTCATTGTATCCGGCTCTTTTGATAGCATCCAATCCATGTCCTCGAAGTTGATGACGACTACTGTGTTGTCTGTGGGTTGGGTGGAGTCCTTATTGATGAGGACTTTATCCGCGAATTGATGGACGATGACCATTTTTTCAGGCAGTTCATTTTCGGCTGATAGGTTTGATACATATTCAATTGCTTCTTGAACTTCCTTCCCATCGACAGTGCCTAAGTCCAGTTCGTGAATTTGTCCTTCTTTTACATGGAATTCGGTATCGATGGCTAAGTGGGACCAGACCCCATGGCCCAAAAAATAGCCAAGGGACCAGCCCCCATGGAACAACCTCAAAAAAAAGTTCCGCATACCATGTCCATTTCCCATTCACATCTATATATAAGAGATGAACAAACAAAAAGGAGTGATTGGGGAATGCAGATGCAGATGAATGGGTGGACGCAGTTTGAGAGGCAGGTTCGGTGGAGTGAGGTATTTCATCATGTGGAGGATTTGCGGTTGTATTTGCTGCTGAAGAGTGATGCGATGGTGAAGGATGAGGTGCCGTGCGGTGAGTTAGTGCTGAATGCGGGGCAGTATGTTCGTTCGATCACTCTGCTGCGGGAGGATCTGTGGTTTTATAATGTGAAGAAGAAGGATTTTTACAGTCATTCGCGGATTCAGCGTTCGATTAAGCGGCTGGAGAAGCTCGGTCTGATTACGGCGGAGCGGTTTCCGCATGGGTTTTTGTTTACGGTGCTTGGAGTGGAGGAACCTGCGGATGGCCGAGAAATGGCTGAAATGGGTGTGGAGGAACCAGCAGATGGCCGTGAACTGGCTGAAGTGGAAGCGAAAAATACGGCAGAAGTACAGGCTGAAAACGGACAGGAACCTTTTTTGCCGCCTGCACGTGAATCGGACGTGGAGGACTCGCGAATCGAACCTGAAGACACAATAGAGAAAAGAAATAAAAGAGAGAAAAGAAAGAATAAAAACAACAACAACAGCATCTCCGAAGATGTCCGGAGAGCAAAAATCGCTGCTGTTGCTGAACATTTCATGGTGAGGAGAGGCAAAGGCTTTTTCCTGACAGCAATGGATTTGACCGCGATTGAAAGAATTTGTGAGTCTCCGCTATCGACTGAGCAGCTGACGGCGTTTATGGACGAGCAGTTTGACAAGGTGGAGCAGGGCGATGTGCATGATACGATCAACAGCCCAAAATATTTGGAGAAGATCCTGGAATCGTATGAGCCGCCGGAGGTGCTGGAGCAAAGGCTGGAAGAGGCGCTTGCCGCCTTGGGTGAGAGAGTGGAGAATGCATGACACTGGAGGAGTTCAACAGGGTGATTAAGGAAATCCATCTTGCTTTTCCCGGAAAGCGGATGGACCTTGATACCCTTGAGATCTGGCATCGGCATTTATCGGAATGCAGGTATCCGGCCGTGAAGCAACGGCTGGATGCTTATATCAGGCAAAATTCTTACCGGCCGGCACTGGCTCATCTTTATGTGAGGGATGAGACGGAGACAACGGTGCTGGACATGATGAAAGAATAGGAACGGGAAGGGGAGAAGAAGATTGGGGACAGAAGGTATAGGGATAAACTACGACCGCCTTGGGAGGAGTGATCAGCCGAGGGAGAAGCTGTTGGAGGCAGAAAGCATGATTCTTGGGGCAGTCCTGCTCGAGCCTCAGGTGATTGAGCAGCTGACTTTGGGACCGGAGCATTTCACTCAGGGGGAGAACCGGCAGATTTTTTCCGCGATGAGGGCTTTGGAGAGCAAGAAACTGAAGATTGATATGGTCATGCTGGTGGAAGAGCTGGGCGACCAGATTGAGAATGCCGGGGGTGTGAGTTATCTGGTGGAAGTCGCCAACAGCTGTCCGACGGCAGCCAATCTTGATCAGTATGAACAGATTGTCCTTAAGTATTACCAGCTGGGCCTGATCCGCAAATCCGCCCACTATTTCCTTGGCGATTTTACCCCTGAAGCAGCGGCAGAGCTTTATAAGACGCTCATCCAATATCACACCATTCATAACAAAGATAAAATGACGAAAGATGAACTTTTGCTGCAGCTGTATGAATCGCTATATGAACAGAAGACAGGACTCCCGGGCGTGGACACTGGATTTGAAACACTGAATGGGCTGACAGGAGGCTGGAAGGAAGGGGAACTCATCATCCTCGCAGCAAGGCCCTCGATGGGGAAGACAGCGCTTGCCATCCAGCTTGCCTGGGAGTGTGCGAGCAGGAACGGAATATCGCTTGTCTTCTCACTGGAAATGAGCGCAAAGCAAATCTTCCAGCGGCTGCTCTGCAGTCTGTCCGGCATCAACATGATGAAATGGCATAACCCTCATAAATACCTCTCGATGGAAGAGATGGGGAGGATGCAGGAGGCCATGAACAACGTCTACAAAGCCAAACTGACCGTGGAGGAAAACGGTCTCGTCACCCTCATGGAAATCCGCCAGCATATCATGAACCTGAAGCGCGAGCATCCCACCGAGTCTTTCCTTGTCGTCATTGACTACCTGCAGCTCATCACCGTCAAGGAGCGCTTTGACCGCCACGACCTTACCATCGGGTACATCACCAAGCAGCTGAAGAGCATGGCAAAGGAATTCAAGATTCCGATCATCCTCCTGTCGCAGCTTTCCAGGGGAGTTGAGTCAAGGGCGGATAAACGTCCTCGGCTTTCGGATCTGCGTGATTCTGGCAATATTGAGCAGGATGCTGATTTGGTGCTGTTTTTGTATAGGGATGCTTATTATGACAGCAAGAGTGAGGTGGGGAATGAAGTGGAGGTGAATATCGCGAAGAATCGGAATGGGCCGGTTGGGATGGTGAGGTTGGGGTTTGAGAAGGAGGTTGGGCGGTTTTGGGGGTGAGCAGGGGGGCGGGTCCCTTGGCTTTTTTTGAGTTTAGGCTAGGAAACTGTCATGTATTAACAGCGCCAGGAATCGTCAGCATAGTAACAAAGCTTAATTATTTCAGACTCATAAACCACGGGAAACCTTATCACAAGCTAAGCAAGTTTGTTATTTATATCTTCACAAATTTTATAGAGTTCTTGTTAGGGTTTTTCAAGACATTATTTGCTCGTGGACTCTCTCTCCTTTTTGTAAAGGCGCCGAGGAATAGTCATCAGTAGGGATATAAAAGCCATAAGTGGTAAAAAACGGGTAATTATTTATTGTGTTTTAAATTTTTTTACTTGTAGAATTAATTAGTTTGGGATAATTGACAAGCCTTCGACAAATAATGACATTAATTTCATATTTTAAATAGTAATATATTAATATGTAAAAAGTATTAAAAATTTGATAAAGGCAAACTTATCGAAAGGTAAGGACGCAAAACTACGAGTCTAAAGACCTGTTCGGTTATGACAGTCGGGTTGCTAAGTGAGGTATACTTACCTATATAAGGCTATTCCGGTTGAATCCGGGATAGCTTTTCTTTTTGAATAATAGCTAATGTTTATCCCAAAAGCCAATCACTAGTCTACCTTTAGACTATCTATGGAGAGATTTAGCAAAAAGTGAATTGTTATAATTTTATGGGAAGTGATAGGATGCTTGAAGATTTAGTTATAGAGAAATCCAATATTCTTAATGGAACTAAAGTATCTAACTATTTAGTATTAGGTACTATGAGTTCTGGAAAGTCAACTTTTCTAAATAGCCTAATCGGACTTGACATTTTTCCATCTAAGAATGAAGCATGCACGGCAAAAGTAATTTCATATCTTGCTAACCCTGCTATGAACTGTTTTCTATATCTGAAAAATAATGCTAAAAAACCAGTACATAGAAAAAAGTTGGATGCTTCTCATCTTAATAAATGGAATGAAGATAGAACGATAAAAGAAATTATAATAGAAGGCCCTGCAATTTCATTTAAAGGAAAACACTTCTGTGTGGTAGATACTCCTGGACCAAATAATTCAATGGATAAAACTCATGAAGAAGCAATGGAAAGAGCAATACATAAGGGTAATTATAAAAAAGTATTTTACCTTTTAAATGCTAGTCAACTTGGGACAGAAGATGATCAACGTTTGTTACATTTTATAAAAGAAACTTGCGTGGAAAACAATCTGTTGTTTGTTGTTAATAAGGCAGATGTAATTGATGATACGGAAGAGGAAAACCTTACCCTTATATCCAAAAATGTTGAGAATTATTTAACTCAAAATGGTTTTAAGGTACCGAAGATTTATTTTGTCTCCTCATTAGCTGCGTTGCTGGCAATGAAGGTAACAAACAATTTAGAAATTACTAGGAAAGAATCTAGAGACTACCAAAGATTATCGTTGCTCTTAGATAAAAAACTATCGGAATATAACATAAATGTTACTAAAAGAATTTCTCCCAAAACTAATGTAATAAACTCTGTAGATCCATTATGGATACAATCAGGAGTCCCTGAAATAATGAATATACTTTGAGGTGAAAAAGTGAATATTTCAATGAGATACAATCCTTATAAAGTTGAAACACAGCTTTGGATTAATAGTGAGAACTTAATGGATACAACTAAGTTTGGTGCTTTCAAGCATGATCGACTACAGGTATGGGTAGAGAGATTATTCCCTATGCTAGTGGAAGAGTTAAATGAAGATGCATTTTTCCTAGAGTTTATTGGTACACTGGTAGATTTTGAGGATATACAGCAAGTTAAAAACCTGTATCCAAATATTGAATTAGTTCATATACCGGTTGAAGAAAATAATGACAAATTTAAACAATTAGAAGAACTTGTTCAAATGATGAAAGAAGGTCCGTTTGAACAATTGAAAGATGAAAAGATTGAAGTGAATTTCCAAAGAGCATTACAAAGTGAGTTTGAAATTGCTGTTATTGCTACGATGAGTTCAGGTAAGTCAACATTAATAAATGCCATTTTAGGTCAAGATCTAATGCCATCTAAAAATGAGGCGTGTACGGCAAAGGTTTCACGTATAAAAAACAATCCAAACATTGAAAACTATTCAGCAGTTGCATATAGCGAAAATGGTCAAATACTAAAAATTATTAATAATGCTAGAGTTGAGGATTTCAATTTATTTAATAATGACCCTGAAATTCACTTAATCGAAATTGAAGGGAATATTCCTTACATAAAATCCGGAAAAATGAATTTAGTATTAGTCGATACACCGGGACCAAATAACGCAATGGATGGATCACATCGACAACATACATTATCAGTTATCAAAAGTGATGATAAACCAATGGTGCTATATGTATTAAATGCCACATCGTTACGTACGGATGATGATTTAGCATTACTGCGAACTGTAGCAGATTCCATGGCGGTCGGTGGAAAGCAGTCTAAGGACAGATTTATTTTTGCAATGAATAAATCGGATGAGTTTGATCCAGAAAAAGGTGAAAGCATTAGTGGTGCTTTAATAGGGGTGAAAGAATACTTAGAACAACAAGGTATTGAAAATCCAAATATTTATCCAGTCTCAGCTCAAATTGCGAAGGTGATTCGTAAGAAAAAGAATGGATATAATTTAACTCGTTCTGAGAATGCAGATTACTTCGCGAAAGACTTATTCCTTGAAGAGCCAACGATGCATTTAAATCAATATGCACCATTAAGCCCGTCGTTGAGAAATAGTATTGAGAATCAAATTTTGAAATCAAGTGATGAAGATCAAAGGGTTGTGCACTATTCTGGAATTACAAGTATAGAGGCAACTATTAATGAATATTTGGAGAAGTATGCAATTACATCTAAGATCACGAATGCCGTTAATACATTCCAACGTATTGTTGAACAAGAAGATATGAATAACAAGCTTAAACAGGCTATTCTAGAAGACTCCGAACAACGAGAAGAAATTGCGCGGATTATAAAAAAAATAAAAAAAGAATTAAATAGTGGCAATAAGGCACAAGAATTTAAAACAAGAATTCAAAATATGGAGTTAATCATTGATGATTTTTTTGTAACTACAAATAAAAAGGTGTTTAAACTATTGTCCGCTATTAGTAAAAAGCTTCGTAGTAATGAAAAAATAAAGAAATATGAAGCAGAACTCCTTTTGGCTAAAGCACAAAAAGATGTCTTAATGATGCAAGATGATTTAGTAACTGACTTAGAAGTAACAATTAGTAATGTTCTACATTCTACTGCTGAACAATACGTCAATGAGTATCGGACTTATATTCAAGGAGTTACAAATTTTATATCAAATAGTATTAAATTAAACAGGTGGGATAAGGCTTTAACGGGTGACAGTGTGGATGTGGATGACTTAATGGGACGCTTCAGTTACGAGGAACAAGAAGTTGTTGGTACTAAAACTGTGATTAATCCAGATAGGACGTGGTATACATTTTGGAGACCAAAATATATAGAGCGCAATGTTTATGGAAATGTAGAATATGTAAGTATGAAAAACTTATCTGAAGAATTCTTATTACCAATTGAAGAACAAGTAACAATTAATATCGAAGATGCAATTAAATTTACTCAAGCAGAGTTAAAACGATTGCAAGAATTCTTCATTTCTGAAATTGACCGATTAGAGGAAATTTTAAAAGACCGTGTTAATGAGATTGATAGACTAGCAAACCAACATGAACAATTAGAAGAACAATTAGTAGAAAATCGAGAGAAACAAAAATGGTTAGATCAATTTATCGAAAAACTAGATGCTATTTTAGAGCTAAAAGAAAAGGCAGGAGTAAATATATGAGTAAATTAAATCAAGCAATTGCAGAAGAAAATATTATTGAAATAAGAAATTTATTAAAAGCATATTTAACAGGAGATCCATCTGATTCGGACTCGACAATTCAGCAAAGCTTAAACAAAATTCAAGCAAGCGGAATTGATATTTGGCAGCCCCATGACGGTAAAACGTTAAATACAACATCTCAGGCTGCATGGGACGAAGATTACTTTGTAGACTCACAAGTTGATTTACGGATGAATTTTTCACAAGCACGTTTTATACATATGCTTGAAGTAGGAAAAAAAGTGTATGGACCATTTATACCGCATTCAAATTCTCAACAAAATCAACCTTCACGTCCAATAAGTACTAATCCAATAAATACTAAACCTAATACGCAACCAGTGAATGTTAGAAAAAAGAATTCAACCCTCAAGTGGGGAGCAGTGGTACTTGGGGCAGTTATTCTAATGACTGTAATAATCAAAATAGTCAATTCGAACAACAATTAAAAAACACTGCGAATATAATTTTTGAATATCTTGATGAACTTAGAGCGAGAGGTAAGCAACCATCACAGAAATTGGTTGGTTTTATATGTAAATTGGCTGATGGTGAATTTGTTCGTAATGAGGATCTCGAAAAAGTAGAATCTGATCGAAAATTATTGAATCATTACATTTCAGAGTTAGAGCATGAACGTTCACAGAAAGAAGCACTTCAAAAAGAGATAGAGCTTTTAAAAGAGTATTCAGAACAAGTTACAACTAATCGTCAATCATTTACTGAGTCATTCGAAAATGTTAAAAATAAATTTGATAAAAGTAAAAATGGAACTAAAAATGACATTGGTGGAATAGTAGAGTTCGATTGATTTGGAGGCAAAACGCAATGAACGATCTAATGACACTTCAGCAGCAAGTAGAGCCTGCTTTAAATAATGCAACAAAGTTCATGGAAAAATCCTATTTACATGAATTAGGCAACTATAAAGTAGTTAGTGTAGCACAAGATATGATTTATAATGAGTCGAATGTGGGGCGCCATATTCGACTCTTCCGAATAGAAAAAATTGTTTATGACAAAAATGAAGATATTACTGAGAAATTAGTGAATGTATACAATGCTCTAGGAAACTTAAATAATTCATTAATTGTTATTATTGATAGTAATGGTAGCGAAGTTAACTTTTATTTAGGTACACGTTCAAATCAGGTGTCTATTGCACAAGAGAGCATGCAGAAAAGTATGAAAGGAAACTTTCCGGGTACAAAATTAATTAAATTTAAAAATAGTGATTATACAAGTTTAATTAACAATGTTATTACAGGTGAAAAAGAACGATTAAGAAGAACGGTTGCAAGTGTTTCGGGGATACCCGCCATGAAGGATACAGAAAAAGAATCGTATGTGCAGGGCTTTGAAAAACTTATTAATGCAATGCATGGTGAAAAGTTTTCAGCAATATTAATTGGTGATGCTGTTTCGGTTGATCAAGTATCTGAAATAAAGCTAGGATATGAAAATATGTATTCAGCTTTATCAAAATTTCAAAAAATAGGGTATACTGCCGGTAAAAATGAAAGTCAAGCATTAGCTGAGGGAATTAGTGAAGGAGTTACGGATTCAGTAAATGACAGCATTGGTTTAACACAAAGTTATACGAAGTCCCAGACTGATGGTACTAATAACTCAAGCACAAAAGGTTCCAATAAAGGTATTTCAATTACTCCGTTGGGTATTGGCGGTAATACTGGAGCTAATAAAAGTGATACGTTTGGAGTAAATCATTCTAAAACCTTTTCAGATACAAATGGTGCAACTAAGACTACTGGTTCATCAAAAGCAACGACTCAAAATGTTACAAATAGTTCTACAACGACAGAAGGATCTAGCCAAACCTTGCAAATTCATATGGAGGATAAGAGAATTACTGAATTATTAGAAAGGATCGATTTACATTTAAATCGCTTAAATAGTGCCTCTGATGTAGGTTTATGGCATTATGCTGCGTACTTCCTAGCAGATGATGAACAAACTGCTACTGTAGCAGCCACAAATTATCAAGCAATTATAAGAGGAAAAGAATCATCAATTGAGGGTTCTGCAATAAACGTGTGGAATTCAGAGCATAGAAATAACTTACCTGTTCGTGAATCCTTAAAACAATTACAGCATCCAAAGTTTCAAGTTAATCATGCTGGTTTAGACTTGGTAACAGGTAGCACACTTGTTAACACGCGTGAACTAACTATTGCTTGTGGTTTACCAAGAAAATCAATAAAAGGCTTACCCGTTGTAGAAATGGCTGAGTTTGGTCGCAATGTTTCATTCTTATCAGAGCAGAAACAGATGCACGCAATTGAACTTGGAGACGTCTATCATATGGGAGAAACTGAACAATCACCTGTTCAACTTGATATTAATAGTCTGGCTATGCATACCTTTGTAACCGGATCAACAGGTTCGGGTAAATCCAATACAATTTATAGAATGTTAGATGAATTAATGAAAGAAAATATTAAATTCCTTGTACTTGAACCGGCAAAAGGCGAATACAAGAATGTTTTTGGTGGTTATCAAAATGTAAATGTATTTGGTACAAACATAAGACAAACAAAACTTTTAAAAATTAATCCGTTCTACTTTCCTGAAAATATCCATGTGCTAGAGCATATTGAAAGATTAATTGAGATCTTTAATGCTTGTTGGCCGATGTATGCTGCAATGCCAGCCGTTTTAAAAGAAGCAGTTGAAGAAGTGTATCGTCGCTGTGGATGGCAACTTGAAACCTCGATGAACTTTAATAGAGATGCACATTATCCTACGATGAAGCAGTTGGTTGAAGTTTTGCCGAAGGTGATTGAAAAATCAGGTTACTCTGAGGAAGTTAAGAGTAATTACATAGGCGCGTTAGTTACACGTATAAAATCTTTGACTACGGGCTTATTAAGCAGTGTGTTTGTAGAAGATGAAATAGATAATAGCCTTCTATTTGATGAGAATTGTATAATTGATTTAAGTTTAATTGGCTCTGCTGAAACCAAATCACTTGTGATGGGTATTATTTTTATGCGATTACAAGAGCATCGAATGGCTCTCGCTAAAGTAATGAACATACCATTGAAGCATGTCACAGTCTTAGAAGAGGCACATCATCTATTACGAAGGACATCGGATATACAATCAAGTGAAAGTGTTAACTTACAAGGTAAATCAGTAGAAATGATTACGAATAGTATTGCAGAAATGCGTACATATGGAGAAGGGTTTATTATTGTAGATCAATCTCCAAATCTCTTAGACCCGTCAGCTATTCGTAACACAAATACCAAGATAATACTACGTCTCCCGGATTCTGCTGATCGTCTTTTAGTGGGTGGAGCTGCGGGCTTGAATGAACAACAGTTAACTGAAATTGCAAAACTACAAACGGGTGTTTCAGTAGTATACCAAAATAATTGGTTAGATCCAGTTTTATGTAAGGTTCATGAATTTAAATCCCCCAAACCTTATAGTTACTCATTTGATATCAAAGCTCAATTAAAAGAGCGTAGAGAAGTAGCTTCATTTGTATTAACATCGCTATTATCTAATAAATATGATTCAAAACTTTTAGTAGAGACAATAAAAGAAAACTCAAAGCTAAATACAATGTTGAAAATCCAGTTATTAAAAGAAGTAAAAGATAATTGTAAGGATTTAAGTGTATTAAAAAGGGGCAATGAAGCAATTTTAGGAGAGGTCATTAATAGTTACATCCCTGCAGAAGAAATTATTGCATTCGCAAGTACTGGTTTCACACTTGAAGATTTTAATTTTAAGTTTCAGAAAGCACTGGCAACTTTTATTGGACACCATGAGTTCAAAGAAATTATCCAGGAATGTTTAATGATTTATTACTGCAAAATAAATCCTTCTTTTCAAGAGTATTACTTACAATGGTTTGAGCATAAGCAGAAAGGAGTGATTATTTAATGTCGTTAATTGGCAGTGCTTTATCAGAAGTTAGCAAGGCTAGTACTGAGGTCACCAAAGAAGTGCCCAATATAGAATCCCCAAATGATTTACCTACTTCAAATACAGAAGAAGTTGAAGCACCATCGGATTCAGGTGAATCAAGATATATTATTTGTAGAAATGAATCTTTAGAGGGAGACCGACATCCCATAACAGGAATTGAATTTGAAAAAAAAGAAATTGAATTACCTGATGGAACACGTATTGAAGGAGTCTTTCCTAAGTTCGACTCATTATTTGATGCAAAATTAGATGAATCACAATATGAAGAATCTGATGCAAAACAATTTAAAGAGGCAAATAATCAGCTGAAAAATGCGATAGAAAATGACCCTAAAGTTAGGGAGCAATTTTCAGACCAGCAAATTGAGCAAATTGAAGCAGGTGATACCCCTGAAGGTTATGTATGGCATCACTCTGAGGAAACGGGAACCCTCCAACTAGTTGATTCAACTATACATGCTCAAACAGGTCATACTGGTGGTCGGAGTATTTGGGGCGGCGGTAATGAAAGTCGATAAACAAGGGGGTTCTCAGAATGAAGTGGGTATTAACCAAGCCGTTAGAAAACAGGCATTCATTGAAAGAATTTGAAGAGAAAAACGGAATTCAATTTCCGAAGAGTTTTACTGAAGTTGCATTAAATAACAACTATGGCCGTCCAAGGCCAAATGTTTTTGATACAATTAAAACAAAAGAACGTATTGCAAAAGCTCTTTTATCTTTTGATAAAAAGCACTCAGAAAATATTTGGGAAACATATAATGCAGTAGTAAAACAACTACCCGCTGATGTTTATCCATTTATGATTGATCAATTTGGAAATTATGTATGCTTTTACTATGATCCATTAGTAGATGCTCCTTCTATAATATTTTTTGACCTTGAGAGCCAAAAAGTAGAAAAGATAGCTGAAACTTTTGAACAATTTATTACACTGTTTTATGAGATATAATAATTTATCTATCCAAAAAATGTCCCAAAAGTAGTTTGACCAACATTAAGCTCCTTCTAAACAGAGCATATACAGCGCCTCGTGATATGAGCAAAGAGCAATTGATGTTTTCGTACCACTTGGACTGCAGTCTTATAAATATTTTATTTGTATAATTTAAATTGATTTGAATGGAGAAGTTAACATGAAGAATTTTTTTCAGAAAGCCGGAGGAATATTAAAAGACAAGAATATTTCTATTCCTATAACTTCTGGAATGTTTAGTTGGATGCTCGAGAGTCAAACTGAGAAAATTGAGTCTGAAGGTTTATATAATATTGAAGTAGTGTTTAGAGACAATCATATACGGATTACTGGTACAGCAAAAAAGTTGCTATTAAAGATTCCATTCTCAATTGTGCTGACTCCTTCCAGTGCTGAAAAAAGAATTATTAAATTTGATACTGGCTCTATGACACCTCTTAATCATGATTGGATAAAAAAGAAAATATTTAACAATCCACCTTATGTCAATTTTGAAAATGACTTACTACATATTAATTTAAATGGATTTGAAAAAGTAAGGGCTATACCTGTTGGACAAATTCTAGATTTTAAAATTGAAGACGATAAGATGTGGGTAAGGCTAGGACTGTAACCATAAAGGGGATTATAGACCGGCGTTTCAGAAACTTCATAATAGTACTACATTCTCGGTACAGTTAAAGATGTCTGTTTGTGAAAGAGCAAGAGGAACAGACCCCTGTTTGTTTTCATCCATTCCTTTAAGGGGAAAATCGGAGTAGAAAGCGAAGAAGGAGTTGGAACGGATTTTATCATTAATTTTCCAGTGTTGAACGATGAGCCAAGGGGACAGACCCCTTGGCTCTTTACTATTGATAATTAACAAAACCCGGAGCAGGATCCAACTCCAAAACATCCTTAGGTTTCATCAGCGGCTCATCCTTTTTATAAAACACTTTGAACCCGCCGTACTGAATAGGCTCCTTTTGCACAAATTCATTGTACCCGGATCTTTTGATGGCATCCAATCCATGGCCGTCGAAATTGATGACGACTTCTGTGTTGTCTGTGGGTTGGATGGAGTCCTTGTTGATGAGGACATTTCCTGCGAATTGATGGACGATGACCATTTTGTCGGGCAGTCCATTTTCGGCTGTCAGGTTTGATACATAGTCAATTGCCTCTTGTATTTCCTTCCCATCGACTGTGCCCAGATCCACTCCGGGAATTTGTCCTTCTTTGACATGGAATTCGGTATCGATGGCTAAGTGGACGAAAGGCAGTTTCAGGTATTTTTCCACCGATTTCACCTGGTTCATGACGGTATCACGGGCAAGCTGGATATCCAGGATCAGCAGGGCGTTGTTTTCTTCGGCCAATTTCGCATATGTTTCAATATCTTCGCTGGCTGTCGGGTGTATGTAATCACCATCATCTCCCGGGCTCCGCTGGGCGACGGTCGAAATCAATTCAATTGCTGGGATGGCTGGCCGTTCAGGGTCCAGTTCGGAATATTCCTTGGTTTGAGCCAGCAATTTTTCCATGAACACTTCAGGACTGTATTCTCCCAGGATTCCCATGTTTTTCGAATTGGGATGCCCATAGTAGGAGACAATTCTATGTTCCTTAAGCGGTCCGTCTGTTTGATCTTCAGCACCAGCTGTCAGGGTCTGACCTAAAGGAACACTTCTTTTCGTGCTGCCCCCATGTGCCTGCGTCTTTGGCATTTCCTCAAGCTGCTGACTTGTGTAATTGGTTTTCAGCGGCTGTGCCCCTTGAGAAGGTTCGATTGCTTTATATGATGCTTCACGTGCAAATCTGGGTGACTTTGCAGCTTCTTCAAGCGTATACTGCATCTCACTAAGAGTCAGCTTCGACTCTTCATGCATCTTTGATCCTTCCTCTGACGACGTTGCCGATTGCGAGCAGCCTGCTAACATCAAATAGGGGATGGCTGCCAGACAAGCCCCTGTTCTCAATCTCTTATTCACGTAATCCCACCTAATAAAAATTTAAGGGGACAGGTCCCTTGGCTCCATTTGTGGTTGGGCTGGGGACCTGTCTCTGTTAACCTCTTTACCCTCTGGGAGGGGAATCTATTACTCAATGATAACATCCGTTGAAATGTATCGCCTTTTAGAACACTTTTTCCAACTAATCACAAAAGGTGTCTCGCAGAATGGCAGGCTATTTTCCAATTACCGACTGCATAACGTAGTAAACTTTTACTGCGCTATAAATAACATTTGGTTTAGTCGGGTTCATAAAATATGTATCCAAAAAAGAGTTCGATTGAATGGATTTAGTTTAGTTCATTTGTTTACATTTTCTCCTCCATCATTCGGAATGCTTTTTTACTTTGTATGGGGAATAGTTGTGGAAAACTAGAAATTAATGGATAATAATCATTGTGGAAAAAGGGTTAAAGGAGAGGTAGGTATGTCTGAAATAGAAAATCAAAATAGTGTCCCAGATACAATTTTTATTAGCCATGCTAGTAAAGATCGAGAATATGTGAAAGAACTAGTAAATTTGTTAACCCCCTTAAAAGTTCCAAATATAGTTTGTAGCTCATTGAATGGATACCATATACCAAATGATAAGGATATATATAAATATTTAGCTCAAAATCTCAATAGGAACGGACGGGTTATATTTGTATTATCTAAAAACTATTATGATAGTGCAGCTTGCTTAAATGAAATGGGAGCTTGTTGGATACTTAATAAGAGTTATACAACTATTTTAACTCCTAACTTTGAGTATGAAGAAATAGCCGGTGCTGTCAATCCAAATCAAATGTCATTTAAACTCAATGATGAAGATAGACTTTGTGAATTTATTGAGAGCATAAAAAGTGAGTTTAATACAACCGGTTTACCGACAATGCAATTAGCTGAATTAGTTAAACTAACTATTCAAAATGTAAATATTATTGCTTACGATGAAAAAGTTAAAATGGAGAAAGCGACTTCTAATATAGAAAGCATTAGAAACAGGGATGGTAAGTTAGAAGTTGCTTTAAGAGTAATTAATCCTACTCTAGATAGAATTAAAATAGACTCTATTATTTTTGATTTTAAGGACGATCAGCAATACACATTAAAAGTGGAGCAAAGGGATTTAGATTTGCTACTTTATAAAAATGAAAATAGGATTTTTCATTTTGAATTAAATTATGAGGACAGTAATTTTAATTTTTACCGTTCAGTAAGTCAAGATGTTGAACTACGTACATATATTGATGCATGGTAGGAGGTAATTGAAATGAAAGTATATTTAAATCCAGAGCAAGAAAAAATGAGAGATAAAATACAAGATTTATATAACGAGGCAATGGATTATTTTAAAGGTAAATCATTCAATATTCCCTCGAATCGTATGGAAGAAATAATAAATGAAATGGGAGTTCTGTGTCATAGTCTACATATGCAATTAAATCCTAAACCTAAACATCACAAATATTTAATTGAAAATAGTGGTATGCAACCGGAAGATCCAAATTTCTATTACCATATTCATACGATAGAAGACTTGCTGAAATATTTGGAAGACCCACATGCAAATGATGATCCAGAAGATATTACTTTAAATCAAAAATTTGAATTTAAAGTCTATACTAGAAGATGGGGACATTACGATTTGTATTATGTCACACGTAATAAAGATGGGTGGTATATATCTCATTTATCTCATAATGGGCAGGGCGGAAAGAATGCAGAACCTGTATTAAGTTATATATTAAGGCATGATAGTGTTTCCTATCCCCAAAACCTTCCGAGCATAATGGAAGATATCTGGATGAGAGCTGAAGATGAGGGGCTAACAAAGGAACAAGTTCAAGAAATGTTGAATCAAGTAGCAGAATGGGTAAGTATTGTTGAAAGAAATTTTCCGGATAATATCGCTAGATAAGTGAATAAACTTCCTAGATTTTATCTCGATGTCCAAGTGTAGGTATTCTTTATGTTTAAAAGGGAGCTTTATTAAAATAGGGGACTTCCACTATCGGGTGCTTATTCTTTGGAAGAACAACTAGCACGCAAAACATAGCATTTTGCTTCTAAGTACAAAACACTGTGAGCAGAGCATAATTATTAAAGGCGGTCACTGCGAAGTGATCGTTTTTTCGTATTTGACTCTTACTGTACAGCGTAGGTCTTTAGATTTTATATAAGGTTATCAGGTAAACCTTTATACAAAGCCTTCTACTTGTTGGGGCAATAGGAGCAAGTAGCATAGATAGGTGAGCATATATCAACAGACGAAATTAGTTTTAGCACAACAAGATTACTCCCAAGTATATCCTCTTAGAAGAAGTCATTTTGAACTTGCCATCCAAGACTAAAGTATCTACTTAAACCAAAACCATCAAATATTTATCCAAACTCTAGAAGGTAAAAAAACTGTGTATATGACTGAAAAAAGATAGTGACCTAATAAAAACCAGATGCTTAAATCTAAATTGATTTTAAGAATAATTGTTTTGAAATAAAAATATTTTAGAAAATTACTAGTAGAGGAGTCCAGATTTATGAAGTATACAGCTGACAAGATGGGGGATTTATTGAAAGGATTAGAGGATACATGGTTGCCGAATGAACTAGCACAACTTTATTGTAATTCGAGAACAGAAATGAATATTAGGGACAAGTTCACTAATCATTTTGCTAATCAACTTAAAGGCAATCCTTATTTTTTTATACAACGTGAATGGAAACGAACCGATTTAACTTTGATTGAATACGTAAATCCGTATACTCAACCTGCAGCAACTTTTGAGTTTAAAGCTCGTCACACTTATCATATAGCCCAAACAGAACGTGGAGTGAGAGGTGGTAAAAGTGGGTATGAAACGACATTTTATGGTGATGGAACAGATAAAAGGAAGAATGGTCTTAAACAGGACATAGATAAGTTGGCAAGCTATGCGGATAATTATCCTTGCTATCATATATTAGTAGGGGTTCACCCATTAGAAACAATTCCAGAAAAGTACCTTGTTTTTAAAAATGATTGCAAAGAATTATTACTGATAAACAATTCACTTAACAATTATGGTAGTGCTGCTGAGGTCGAAATACGTTGTGATCAGAATGTAAAACAGTTTTGCAAGAAAGTTAATCATGACTTCATTAAGTTAGATTATTCCATAGGGGAGGCTCTAGATATTGAATGGAAAATGTTCATTTGGGTAATGTACAAAAAGAATAGATTACATATACAATAATGAGCCATAACTATCAAAACCAACACTAAAGTCACAACTCTCCAATTACTTACATGAATTTTCCATATGGAGTATAATAGGCTCAGAAGTAAGGGGAATTGATGAAATGAAAGCTTCAGAAGAATTTATTAAGCAGTTAGTAGAACTTTATCAATTATACTTACAAAATGTAAATGAAAAAGTAAAAAGAAAACTACATTAGTTACTTATCTTCGACATTCAGGCACATTCGTAAGTTGGATAAAAGGTGACTTTGAGTTTGGGATAAATATCAAGAAGAATAAGTAATAGATAGGGGTAGCGTAGATGGTATTTAGATTTGTTTTCCAAGTACCTACAGATTTAGATATTTCTCGTCTCGAAGCTTATTATTACTCCCTTGGATTGAGGGGAGATGTAATAGTTTGGGAGATGGAGGATAATGGAGAAGAAAATTTATTAGGATTTGTTAACATGGCAACACCAACAAAGGTAATTGAAATTAAGTCAACAGATGTTGCTTCCAGGCTAGAAGGAAGAATCGCACATGAGATAACTCATATTTCATTAACTAATAATAGATTTAATAATATATGTTATCATGATGAACCGATTTGTCTTGAAAACAAGTATCTTGAATTCACCAATCAATTCTCTAATTTTCTTCATCATCAAGTATTATATCCGAAATATATTTATAATGGTTTTACTTTAGAGGATGACATCGATATTGTTCAAAGGTTTTATATGGATGCTAATAACATAGAACAAATGGTTCTAGCTTTTCAATCAGAGGATCGATTCGCCAAAGCTTGGGTAATTATTAGTATTATGAACGACCTGCTTCGTCTAGCGGATAGAAGAGATATTCTCATTGATATTATTGGAATACACCTACGAGAAGCGATTGATATTGCAGAAGAGGTGTTGAATGAAATTGGAATAGTTAATAGTCTCGAAGAATATCTAAATTCAAAGTCGATAATTGAACAAAGATTTAATCTTCCTATTTTCGAACTTGATGAAGAAAAAAATTAAGCCAAGGGGATAAGCCAAGGGGACTGACCCCTTGGCTCTTTTTGTGGCTGGTCCGGGAACCTTGTCTCCGTTAATCTCTTAGCCTGAGGGCAAAAAGCGTACCACAAAATAAGCCGCTGAGCTTCCGGAATTTCTGGATAAAGCTCTTCTTCCTTACAGCCTTCGCCCAACTTGACATTCCCCGCCATTCAATAAATGATAAGGTTAATAAATATGAGGATGATTACAATGAATGATACGGTAAATATTTTAATTATCGAAGACGATGAGGACATTAATCGCCTGCTGTGCAATATTGTGAGCAAAAGCGGCTATTCGCCAAAGCCGGCTTATTCGGGGACGGAAGCATTGATTTACCTGGATTCCGGGAAGTGGGATATGATCCTGATTGATCTGATGCTCCCTGGATTATCCGGTGAAGAGCTCCTGAAAAAGGTGACGAGTGAGAGCAAGATCCCCGTGATCATCATTTCGGCGAAGCTTGAGACTCAATCAAAGATTCATGCGTTAAGAGCCGGGGCTGATGACTACATAACCAAGCCTTTTGATATTGAAGAGGTATCTGCCAGGATTGATTCATGCCTGAGAAGATATCGCAGCCTGTCGGGTGCGCCGGTAACGAATCAATTGACCCATAAGGATATTCTTTTGGATGTGGACGCTAAGACTGTGAGCGTGAACGGGATTCAGCTTAAATTGACAGCCAGGGAATACGATATATTGCTTCTGATGGTGTCGTCCCCTCATAAGGTTTTTTCCAAGGCGAACCTTTTCGAGAGCGTGTGGAATGAAAAATACCACGGAGATGAAAATACGATCAATGTCCATTTGAGCAATATCAGGAGCAAGCTGGTGAAAGCAAATAGTGATGAAGAGTATATTGAAACGGTCTGGGGAATGGGCTATAAGCTCAAATCTTAAGGTTTTCTTAAGGATTTCCTTAAGGGTTTCTTATGTTTTCCTTCTTATAGTATAAGAGTGTTCAAAGCTGAATAATGACGTAAGGAGGAAACTCTTCATGAATGACGATGTATTGACGACCAGCCAGTTGTCAAAAAAATATCAAAAGAATATGGCGCTTGATAAAGTGAGTGTAAAGATAAAAAAAGGCTCCATTTATGGTTTCATCGGACAGAATGGTGCCGGGAAATCCACGCTGATCCGGGTGATAACAGGACTTGCCTATCCAACCACAGGGACGTTTGAGTTATTTGGAAAAAGCAATGAACGGGATATCATCGAGGCCAGAAAGAGAATCGGCACCATTATTGAAGGGCCAGCCTTATATCCTCAGATGACGGCCAAGGAAAACCTGGAAGCACACCGCCTTTTGAAAGGCATACCAGGCAAAGAGTGCATCGGCAAAACACTGAAGCTTGTTGGTTTGCAGGATACAGGAAAAAAGAAAGCGAAGAATTTTTCTTTAGGAATGAAGCAGCGCCTCGGACTGGCGATTGCCTTACTGGGAGATCCTGAGTTTTTGATTTTGGATGAACCTATTAATGGGCTGGATCCTATGGGGGTTGTGGAAATCCGGGAACTGCTGAAAAAACTGAACAGGGAATATGGCATCACGATTTTGATTTCAAGCCATATTTTAAGCGAGCTGCATCTATTGGCGACCCATTATGGCATCATCCATAAAGGAGAGCTGCTGGAACAGTTATCTGCGAAGGAGCTTCAAGAAAAATGCCAGCAGTACCTGCATATCAAAGTGGATGATCCAAGCAAGGCGGCAACCATCATAGAAAGCCGGTTATCTGCTCCTGATTTTGAAGTGATGCCGGATGGAACAATCAAACTGTTTGCCTCTGTTGATGCACCGCGAAAAGTCTCCAAAATGTTAACCGATGAAGGCTTGATCATCGAAGAGTTCATGCCGATGGGAGAAGATTTGGAGACATATTTCACCAATCGCATCGGGGGTGTCCAGCATGGGTAACTTAGTGAGAACAGAGTGGTATAAATTAAAGAAAGATCGCTCATTCCGATTCCTGAGCTGGATGCTGCTTGCTGCAGCAGTGCTGTTTCCTCTTCTAGAATTCGACAATGGCGCTACAGGCCTGCCGGCAGTAAGTGATTTCTACCGGGAAAGCATTCTTGGGCCGCATGCCAATATAGTGAAGCTGATCCCCAGTATTCTCGCCGGTTTCTTTATTACGAGTGAATACTCCATGGGGACGATGAAAAGCATCGTATCTTCAGGGAAAAGCAGGCTGAGTATCTACTCTGCGAAGTTAATCGTGTTTTCCATTGGAGCCGTCATCATATCATTGATATTACCTATCGTGATGACAGGGGCGAGTGCTGTCTATTTCGGATTTGACAGTATGCCTGAACTCTCCTATTATCTTCAAACCATAGTGCTGATTATTTTATACGGAGCTGCCTTTGCCTCCATCATGGCGATTTTTTCAATCCTGTTCACGGACAGCGGAAAAACGATAGGGTTTTTATTGCTATTCTTTATTTTTGCTGACTGGCCGCTGCAAATGCTGGCAGCCAAAGTGCCGTTTTTTGAACCGATACTCAATCATTCTGTTTTTAAGCTGATCTATGACATCAGCATCGTGAACAGCTTGAACAGCAGTGACTTGTTTTTCATAATAGTGATTCCCATTCTGACGTTCCTGCTGTTTTGGGGAATAGGCGTCTATATGTTTAAACGAAAAGAAATCAAGTAACCAGAAAGCGGGTGAGGTCCAATGCTCTATCTGTTCATCATCGTCCTGATTGCATTCGCCATTGTCCTCACTCGTTTCTATCTGCTGAAAAAAGAAATCAAACGGACAGCCTGGCAGCTTTATCAAATCAATCAGAATCAAACAAGCAAGAAGGTGGATATCAGCTATCATGACCGCCATTTTGAGGAGCTGGCAAAGGAAATCAATAACCAGATTGACCTGACGAAACAAGCAGAGGCAGTCAAGCGCTCAACGGAAAATGAGCTGAAACAGGCCATCTCCCATATCTCACATGATATCCGCACACCTATGACCTCGATTCTGGGGTATATTCAGTTTTTGGAGTCCGATGAACTAAGCCCCGAGTTGAAAAAAGAATACATCGTAACGATTAAAAATAGTGCAGGAAGATTAAAAATCCTCCTTGAAGATTTTTTCGAGCTGTCAGTTATCGAACAAACCGATTACCCGATGAAGCTGGAGAAGGTCCGGTTCAACGATTTGATTGCAGACGCGCTATTAGGATTTTATGAAGAATTCAAAAAGAGAAACATAGAGCCGGACATCCATATTCCTGATCATGAAATCATGATCGATGCCGATGCATCTGCTGTTAAAAGAGTCGTGGAAAACCTAGTGGTCAACGCGATTCGGTACTCAACAGGGAACGTGTCCATCAGGCTGGAAGAAAGGGATGAAGCGGTTGTATTGAGAATTTCCAACACCGTCGACAAACTGAGTGAACAGGACGTATACCACATGTTCGACCGGTTCTATAAAGCCGACCAGACCCGGACAGGTAAAGGAACCGGCCTCGGGCTGCCCATTGCCAAAAGCCTGATGGGAAAAATGAACGGCAAAATCTCCGCTGAACTAAAGGGGAATCAATTGGCTATGGTTTGTGAATGGAAATAAGCCAAGGGGACAGACCCCCTGGCTCTTTTTTTGTTTGGATCGGAGACCTGTCTCTGTTTGTCTCTTTAGCCTCAGGGAGGGAATCGATTATTTCGGGATAACAACCATTGCATTACGTGTAGACTCATTGCGCAGTTTATAAGTCAATTACAGAATTTTGTGTTAAAATATCCCAAATGGGTTTAGGGGGGAATTATTTTGAAGAGGCTCTTTGCTTTTCTTTTTATAACAATAATCCTTCTTACTGCTTGTCAATCTAAGACATTGTATTTTGAGGGCGCAAGTCAAAACTGGTATGGAAAAATCAGAGTGATACAGACAGAAGACACACAGGAACAAAACTTCACATTAAAGTATGAAGGGAGTAATCTAAAAAGTATTACAGGTAAAGAAATTAAATATCGTATTGAAGCAGAGTTTGGCATTACCGAGGGAATGGGAACTTTATCTAATGGCGGGGTTCTGCAAAGTCAGGATTTTGGAGATATGTGCAGTGGGTGTGCCTTTATCTAACAAAATACTGTGATTACAATGACTGTTGAATGGGATGAAGAAACCGAAAGTATTGAATTAAAGAAGGAATAACGCCTTGTATTTGTTTAATCCCTCTGTTCAATCAGCTGCCGCAGCGAGGCGGCTTTTTTTATAAAAAGCCGTGTGAGTCCACCACGAAAAACCTTGCAAATAGATTATAATTAGAAGAAGCGACAGTGGGTATTGCCCTGCTCATTTATTGAAGAAAAGGTGAGAATAGCTTGCAAGGAAAATATGTCAAAAACCGTTCAATGTCACTTCCCAGATTAGCAAAATATTATAGTTCCGGAATGTTAATTACATTCATAGGCTTTTTATTGAACGAATCTGGAGTAGTGGCTCATTTGACCTTCTCATTAAACACCTTCATCATTTATTTCTTCTTTTACCCTGTTTCTATACTTACATTATGGTTTTCAGTGATTTCAATGAAGCCGCCTCCCGCGTAAAATTGATCCTTGGTGTAGTGACAATGATCGGAGTAGTAATGGGCCTGTTTGTCTGTGGTTTTCTTTTTGGAGTGGAAGCTGAATGGTTCAGATAAGATGATTAATCATGTAAAGGTATTGGGGAATAGTTTACTTTTGAGCTGATCGATGAAATTTTGAGGAATATATAGCTAATTATAATCAAAGCAGAAATAATAAACCAACTGGTCAGCACTCTTAAAAATTGGGGGAGAGAAATATGCTTATTGTGGCAGGATGGTATGTTGGCTGGTTTTTGATGCCCATATTGTGCATTGTGTTTTGTTTGAATTTAGTCTCTATATTGAAAAAGGTGAAGAGCGGCGAAAAAACAGCAATCAATACAGTATTGCTGACAATATCTTTTACACTTATCATGTGGACCATTGCCGTACTGGCTTCAGCAAGTATGTATTAAGATTATTACTTGCAGATCATGCGGTCCGGGAAGATAAGCTCAATAGCGATTGGAGGATTAATGGAAAACTTAATAGATTTACAACAAAGTTATAAACAAAACCAATTTTCTATTGAAATAAGGGATTATATTAGTGCTGCTGAACACAGTTTTGTTGTACATTGTGAATCTTTATTAAATGAGTTTAAGCCTTATTTTGAAAAGAAAAACCAAAGAATTCTCATTGAGGTATTGAAAGATGGTGTAGATAAATTTCTGCCTGGTTATATCTCTTATGTTTTTATAGAAATTGAATCCCACTTAGGAAGACATAAGATTCAATTAAGAATTCCTATATGGAGTTGCCAAAGAACAATTTTAGGAATTCCAATTGCCAAAAAGGTTCCTGGCAGTAAAGTAACAGGAACTTTAAATACATTAAAAAATGCCGAAAGTGTCCTTCGGGAATTTATTCAAGACAACCTGGAAAAGGGGAGTTAAATTCCTTTATTAAGCTGCGAAATCAAGCAGCTTTTTTTCTTTTTATAAAAGGGGAAGGATAGTGAAAATAGTTATGAAACTTATTTTATCGAAAAACGTCTATTCTATAAGGTTATAACAAAGTAGCATGATTAATGGAGGTATATATGAGGGGCTTATTTATTAGCTTTGCAATCATCTTGTTAGTTTCTTGTGATAACCAATCCTTAGCAACAGTTGTTGATGATTATGATGTTAGTAAATTAAGCATTGATTTTGGTAATGAAAAGGCATACGAAATAGGAGCTAATGCTGAAGGAATGCCGATTTTTAAAGATTCTAAAAAAGCATTAGAACAGGCAAAGCTGGACTACAAAGAAGCCTTTGCAGCAGTAGCTAAGGAGTTTGATCTAGAACCCGTTAGTGATAGTAACTATAAAGAATACAAACAATATGGGTGGCAAGTATCTGGGATGGATAAAAATATTCAAGAACAAGGCGTGGAATTATCGAAGTTTTTTGATATATATGAAAATAGTTTTGAATAAAAGTTAATATTAGGCTGTCATAAGGCTGAGTTTTTGGAGCCAGGGGGTCAGGTCCCATGGCTCTTTTAGAAATTGGGCCAAGGGGTCTGTCCCCATGGCCCGGTATTCATTATAAGGAGAACTCTAAATCACGAAATGGATTTGGATTGTATAGACACAGCTTCTATTCGATCTTTAGGTTTTAAATTGCCTGCGACAATGCCAATTAATATGATGACCACTCCCAGCCATTGTGAAAAGCTTACAAATTCAGCTAATATAAGTGCCGATAATGTTACAGCTACTGGAAGCTCCGAAGCAGTCAAAATTGTGCCAAGTCCTGGTCCTATATGGGGCATGCCAATTGAAAATAAAAGTGGTGGTAAGGCAACACCAAACAAGCCGAGTAATAAACCATAGGGGGCGACCCCCATTAAGACAGGTAAATCAACTAGAAACATTGGTGGATATACTAAAAGTACGACAATTAAACCACCAGTAGATAAGAAAGCACTTTTCAGGACAGGCGGAGTATCTTTTCCGACTGAACTGCTGAGAAATATAAAAGTTGTAAACGTTAAAGCCGAAAGCAGCCCCCAGGCAGACCCGTGCAATGATAGAGCAGCTTCATTTTTTGCAAGTAAGCCCGCAGCTAGAATTGAGCCTATAATAAGAATGCCAATTGAGATGATTTTCCCTTTTGTTGGTTTTTTCTTATGAAAGACCCACTCGAAAAGCGCACCAATCCATACAAATTGAAATAAAAAAATGATGGCTAGTGAAGCATTTAGTGTCTGCAGCGCCTGATAATAAAACACACCTGTCAAACCAAACGGAATTCCAGATAACAGTAATTTGAGGATTTGATTTAAAGAAATTTTTTGCTTTTTATTAAACATAACCAGCACCCAGGTAAGTAAGACCCCAAATAAATATTGGGCACCCGTTACCTCTGTTACCGAATAATTTGCTGCATAAGCAAGCTTCACAAATGTAGACAACACCCCATAGCAGCATCCACCTAGAAAAACGAATAGTGCATAATGCCAAGTTTTCATTTACTCTGCCCCTTTCTTTACATAAAAAAGCCACACAACCGTCAACTGACAATTGTGTGGCGAAAATAGAGCTAGCTCTAGAAAAATCCACGTCCTAAATTGGTTTTATTATTCAATTCTTCAAAAAGTATAAGAGTAAAGGTGCCTATTGTCAACGGGTTGGGTGAGACTCTTTGGGAATACTGAAGGTTATTTGTACTAAAAGGTGCTTTAACTGTCAATAAGGCAGCTGAATCTTATTTAACTAATGGGAGATTAGTTCAATAGGATTTCGCTCCCCACCTTGCTAAAAAACTGTATAATTTAGTAAAAGGGGGAGGGAGTTTATGAGAGACATACTAGGTTATTTCCTTATAGCTCAAGCCATTCTTACAGGCGTTATTGTTTATTCAATAAATAGTTTATCTGATACTATCAAGGCATCTGCTGCTTACGTTGCAACAACAAATAGAGATAAGCAATTAAGCTGGGGCTCTGATTTAGGGATGCCTTCAATTGCGTTATTTTTGCTAATAGCAGTTGCAGGCTTGGGTATTTTTTTGGTTGTAAATAAAAAGGGAAACTGAAATAGAAGAGTGTATTATTCACTAAGGAAAGTGCACTTTTTCTACGTTCCTTATTAAACTAATGGGTGATTGATCTAAGAAGGATTATCGCCTTTTTTGCTGAAAATTACTTAATGGCTAAAACATCTATTTGCTCACGCTGTACCAGGAGATATGATTTTAAAAGGGAGATTAAAGAGTGGAAGGAGAAAAACAAAAGAAAGTCCAAAACTTATATAGAAGGATAAAACACCAGAATAGAGCAGATATAAAAGGCAATGAAATAGGAAGATTTGGAATCCAAGTTATTCTGCTATGGCTCTTACTTCTTGTATTGAATGCACTTTTTGATATATAAAATAAGATTGGAATTTGGAGCTCACAAGAATGTAAACGTGGGTTATTAAGTAATGATGGATCCAGTTGCCATTAGAAGTTGTTCTTTGCGAGGAAGGGACAGCTTAGTTGAAGAACGCATACGATAATATATCGTGATTTAAACTAACAAAGGGTGATGAGATGAAAAAGGTGCGGTATATACTTGGCATATTAATAATAACTATTGTTGTGTTCATTTTTGCAGGTAAATTACACTACCCCTCTCTTCCAGTTGATGATGTATCAGCAAATGAAGCTATTGATAAACTAAAAGAATCGGATAGTAAGATAACTGAAATTTCAGTAGATGGGGACTTTCTTTGGTATATCACACGTAGTGAGGATAAAGGTATTTCAATCGCTGATGAATATACTAAACAAATGGTTGCCTCATATGGATGGGAGTTTAAAGAAAAAGATGGTGCCGGCCTGTTCTTTGAAAAAGAAGGAAAGAGGCTAATTGCCACCACTCAAATGTGGACTGAAAATTATGTACTCGTAAAAATTCCTAGTGATTTTAAATGAACTTGAGGAGCCAGGGGGTCAGGTCCCATGGCTCTTTTGGAAATTGGCCAAGGGGTCTGTCCCCCTGGCTCTTTTTGAAATTGGGCCAGGGGGTCTGTCCCCATGGCTTTTTTTTGAAATTGGGCCAAGGGGTCTGTCCCCCTGGCTTTCTTTTTTGAAATTGGGCCAGGGGGTCTGTCCCCATGGCTTTTTAAGAATTATTTAAGAACTACATAAGGATTCATTTAGAATTGCTCCTTATAATGAGTGCATATTAGCCGATAAGGCTATAAAAACTTATGATTAGAAGGAGTTTTTTGCATGGCAAAGAAAGTAGGGTATTATACGGTTTTATCCCACCTTTGGATTCAGTGGATCATTTTGGGGAGCATTTTACTTAATACGTTTATGGTGTATCCAAATATTTTTCATAACGTACCATTTTCATTGGAGCAGTCCATGGACTGGATGGCAGTTGCTAGTCCACATACTTATTTTCCGCCTTTGGGCTTTGTAAGTATACTGACCGGCGTTTTGGCAGGAATTTTTGTGTGGAAAGTGAAATCTGCAAGAAAGTGGGTGCTCCTCAGCCTGCTGGCAATCATATTAGAAGGGGCAGCTTCCATTCTTTTTGAATGGCCACGGAATGAAATCATGTTTATTGAAGGTGCTGACCTCCATTCTATAGAATTCCTTAAGCAAACGGTGAAGGAATTTAAAATTGTCCATTGGTTTAGGGTTATATGTAATATTCTTGGATCACTGTTCATCTTCACAGGGTTTATTAAGCTTGATCGATTCTTGACAGCAGATAAAGGCTATCAAGGGGAAGTTAGTAATTAAGAATATCGAGATGTTGTTTCTGTCTATTGTAATTTTAAACTATAGGTGCGATGTCCAAAAACAGCTGCCAATTCTAGGCGGCTTTTTTTTCGTGATTAAAATTAATAAAGGGTGATGAGATGGGATATTCCCAGACCCCAAAAGAATAAGCTTCAGAAAAAAGGCGACGAAGAAGTACAAAAAGTATTATGAATGAACAACCTGAAAAGGAACATATTAAAATTAAGTAAAGTTTTAAAAAAAATCAAAACCTGTTGCATATATAAGTGAATTATTATATATTGATATCGTAAAGCGGGAGGTGAATAGACGTTGAAAGTGTCCACAGTTGAAGTTGAAAAAGCAGCCAGCATCTTAAAATTATTGGGTGATAAAACGCGGTTAACTATGCTGAAGATTCTGGATAATAATGATTGCTGCGTTTGTGAATTTGTTGAGATTTTTAAAATGAGCCAGCCTGCCATCAGCCAGCATATCCGAAAGCTAAAGGATGCAGATGTGGTAAGGGAGGCCAGGAGAGGCCAGTGGATCATTTATTCTCTGAACAAAGCGAGCGACTACTACCCGCTGGTGAAGGATGTACTGGATCACCTTCCGAGTCAGGATTATAAATTGAAAGAACTTGAAGAACAGGGATTAAGAATTTCTTGTGAGTAAGAGGGGGGTAGCATGTTTTGACTCAAATAATTTTGGCATCATTGATATTTTTGGCAACCCTCATATTGGTAATATGGCAGCCGAAAGGATTATCGATTGGCTGGTCTGCATGTGGGGGCGCTATTCTTGCCTTGATTGTAGGAGTAGTTGACTTCAATGATGTGATTGATGTGACATCCATTGTCTGGAATGCAACGCTTGCTTTCATTGCGATCATTATTATTTCGCTGATTCTGGACGAAATTGGATTTTTTGAATGGGCAGCTCTGCATATGGCAAGAGCAGCAAAAGGAAGCGGAGTAAGAATGTTTGTTTATGTTTCCATTTTGGGTGCTTTGGTTGCAGCATTTTTCGCTAATGACGGAGCCGCATTGATTCTGACACCCATTGTTCTTGCAATGGTCAGAAACTTGAAGTTTGATGAAAAAATGGTTTTTCCTTTCATCATTGCGAGCGGATTTATTGCCGATACAACATCATTGCCGCTGGTAGTCAGCAACCTTGTTAATATCGTTTCGGCTGACTTTTTTGGAATCGGGTTTGTGGAGTTTGCATCCAGAATGATTATTCCAAACTTCTTTTCACTCGCAGCAAGCATCATTGTCCTGTACTTATACTTTAGAAAAAGCATACCGAAGAACTATGATTTATCCCATCTGAAGGAACCTTCCGCAGCGGTTAAGGACAGCAAGATGTTCCGGCTGTCATGGCTTGTACTGGGAATCTTGTTAATTGGCTACTTTGCAAGTGAATTTATTGGATTGCCTGTTTCAATCATTGCCGGTGTCGTTGCCATCTTCTTCTTATTAATGGCACGCAGGAGTCCAGCCGTGAATACCCGCACAGTCATTAAAGGGGCACCTTGGGCAATTGTGTTTTTCTCCATTGGAATGTATGTAGTGGTATACGGACTGAGAAACGTGGGCCTTACCAATGTGCTGGCCGATGTGATTCAAATGACAGCTGACCAGGGGCTGTTTGCGGCAACCATCGGGATGGGCTTCATTGCAGCCATTCTTTCATCTGTGATGAATAATATGCCAACCGTTATGATTGACGCACTGGCCATTGCTGACACGGATACCAGTGGAGTGATCCGGGAAGCATTGATTTATGCCAATGTCATTGGATCTGATCTGGGGCCGAAGATTACACCTATCGGATCTCTGGCAACCCTGCTGTGGCTGCATGTATTGTCTCTAAAAGGAGTAAAAATCTCCTGGGGAACCTATTTCAAGACTGGAATTGTTCTAACCATTCCAACATTGTTCATCACATTAGTTGGGTTATATATTTGGTTGCTGATCATCTAAAAAACTTACCTAAAAGGAGAATCTCAACATGACTAAAAAAACAATCTACTTTCTATGCACAGGAAACTCTTGCCGCAGCCAAATGGCAGAAGGATGGGCTAAGCAGCATTTGAGTGATGAGTGGAATGTATACAGTGCAGGAATTGAAGCACATGGTTTAAATCCTAATGCTGTAAAGGCCATGAAGGAAGCCGGCATCGACATCTCCAATCAGACTTCTGATATCATTGACACTGAAATTTTAAACAATGCGGACCTGGTTGTAACACTTTGCGGTGATGCAGCTGACAAGTGCCCGATGACTCCTCCTCATGTAAAACGCGAACACTGGGGATTTGACGATCCAGCCAAAGCGGAAGGAACAGAAGAAGAAAAATGGGCCTTCTTCCAGCGTGTACGCGACGAAATCGGCGACCGCATCAAAACGTTTGCCGAAACTGGCAAGTAAAAGAAAATAGCCAAGAGAAATTACTCTCTTGGCTAGCTTTTTACACTAAGTATAAGTATATGCTTATATTATTTTAAAGGGGATAATCACATGACAAAAGTGGAAATTTTTGATCCGGCCCTATGCTGCCCTACAGGGGTGTGCGGACCGAGTGTGGATCCGGAACTGACCAGAATGGCTTCCGCCGTATTTTTGCTGGAAAAAAAGGGGTTTGACATTAAACGATATAATTTGGCAAATGAACCTGCTGTGTTTGCGGACAATAAAGAAATCTGCAAGGTTCTTCATGAAAAGGGGCCAGACGCCCTGCCGGTCACGCTGGTGGACGGATCAGTTGCCAAGGCGGGCAGATACCCCTCTAACGAAGAATTGTCTCAATGGTTCGGAGTGGATGCTGACTCACTGGCTGAGAAAAAGGCCAGCGTTAAATTCAAGATCGACCTGAAATAGGAAGGAGGAATAAGCATGTTTCAACCATTTGATGCAAGAGCTGTTGCAAACACTAAATTCCTTTTCTTTACAGGTAAAGGCGGGGTGGGCAAAACCTCAGCTGCTTGCGCTTCTGCTGTCAAGCTGGCTGATGAAGGAGAAAAGGTCCTGCTCGTCAGTACAGATCCTGCATCGAATTTGCAGGATGTGTTAGAGGTTGCTTTAACAAATACACCCATGCCCATTCCCGGAGTTTCCAATCTTTCAGCATGTAATCTTGACCCGGAGGAGGCTGCACGTGCCTATCGCGAAAAAACAATCGGGCCTTATCGCGGCAAGCTTCCGGATTCAGTCGTAAATACAATGGAAGAACAGATGTCAGGTGCCTGTACAGTCGAGATTGCCGCGTTTGATGAATTCACCAGCTTGCTTTCGGATGCTTCAGTTGTAGAAGCTTACGACCACATCATTTTTGATACAGCACCAACAGGGCATACCCTTCGCCTGCTTCAGCTGCCAACAGCCTGGAGCGGCTTTTTGGAGGAAAGTACACATGGTGCCTCATGTCTGGGTCCTTTATCTGGACTCGCGGAGAAGAAGCAGGTTTACTCCGTAACCATGGAAGCACTGGCCAATCCCGGCCTCACCACACTGATTCTGGTGGCAAGACCGGATGAATCATCTTTGCTGGAAGCGAGCCGTGCTTCCAAGGAATTAAAAGAGATTGGGATCAAGAACCAAAGGCTGATTATCAATGGGTTCATGCAGTCGCATATTCCTGATGATGAGGTTTCAGCATCATTTTTCCAGCGTCAGCGGAGTGCATTAAAAAGGATGCCGGATGAATTGAAGCAAGTGGCTGCTTATTCTATTCCGTTTGTATCATATTCCCTTACAGGGCTTAACAATCTGCGCTACCTATTTAAGCAGTTTACTCTTCCGCAGACAGAATTGGCTATTTATCAAAAGTTCTTCAATTTGCCTGGATTAAGTGAGGTCATTAAAGACTTTTCTACAAGGGGCACCCGGGTCATTTTCACCATGGGCAAGGGCGGAGTTGGCAAAACCACAATGGCATCTGCCATTGCAGTTGGGTTAGTGGAAAAAGGTCATCATGTGCATTTGACCACCACTGATCCTGCTGCGCATCTTGAATTTGTTTTTCAAAACAGCCAGTTGAATCAAAAATTGACTATCAGCCGGATTGATCCGAAAAAAGAAGTTGAGGTCTATAAATCCCAGGTACTGTGCAATGTAAGGGATGAATTGGATGATGAGTCTCTTGCGTTTATAGAAGAGGACTTAAATTCCCCATGTACTGAAGAAATTGCCGTATTCAGAGCATTCGCAGAAGTTGTAGCAAAATCGGAGAATGAAGTAGTGGTCATTGATACTGCTCCATCAGGACATACCCTGCTGCTGTTGGACGCAGCACAGTCGTTTCATAAAGAACTTGCACGCTCTGCGGGTGATATACCTGAAAGTGTCCAAATGCTTCTTCCAAGGTTAAGAAACCCAAAGGAGACGGGTGTCGTCATTGTGACCTTGGCTGAGGCCACTCCTGTGCTGGAAGCTGGCAGACTGCAGGAAGACTTGAAGCGTGCGGATATCACACCTGAGTGGTGGGTGATTAACCAAAGTCTGTATGCGACAGAAACAAAGGATCCTGTTCTAAACGGAAGGTCAGGTGCCGAATTCAGCTGGATTGAAAAGGTGGCAGATGAGCTGAGCGAGAAATGCGCCATTGTCCCGGTTCAGGGAGAAGCAGGCACTGGATATCAGGAATTAAAGAAGTTCATCAACCACTAATGGAGGGATTAGGATGGAAAAAGTCGTTATTTTAGGGACCGGTCCAGCTGGATTGACAGCAGCTATCTATTTAGCTCGTGCAAATATGGAGCCGCTGGTAATTGAAGGCACACAGCCAGGAGGCCAATTGACATTAACAACCGAAGTGGAAAATTTTCCGGGGTTTGCAGGTGGAGTAATGGGCCCGGAATTAATGGACAATATGAGAAAACAGGCAGAAAGATTTGGAGCCAGGTTTAAAAGGGGATGGGTTACTGAAACCGACCTCTCGCAAAAGCCATTTATACTAAATGTGAGCGGTTTGGGAGAAATAAAGACAGAAGCGCTGATTCTTTCCACCGGTGCATCTGCCAAGCTTCTGGGTATTCCTGGTGAATTAGAAAATATCGGACGGGGAGTCAGCACATGTGCTACTTGTGACGGATTCTTCTATCGCGGCAAGAAAGTAATAATTGTTGGAGGCGGAGATTCGGCTATGGAAGAAGCAAGCTTCCTAACGAAATTTGCTTCCGAAGTGACCATTGTTCACCGGCGTGACGAACTCAGGGCCTCAAAAATTATGCAGGACCGCGCGAAAGAGAATCCAAAAATATCCTGGGCGCTTAACAACACACCGATTGAAGTGGTATCAGATGGAATGAAGGTAACAGGCTTAAAAGTCCGGAACAATGAGACGGGTAAAGAAGAAGTAATTGAAACAGACGGAATCTTCGTGGCAATTGGACATACACCAAACACAGCATTTCTCAACGGGCAAATCGAAACAGACGAAACAGGCTATATTAATGTTATCCCTGGTACGGCAGAAACCAATATCCCTGGCATTTTTGCCTGCGGGGATGTACAGGACAAGAGATATCGCCAGGCAATTACAGCTGCAGGGACAGGATGCATGGCAGCACTTGATGCCGAACGATATCTGGAAGGAACGGCAACACATGATTGGAGCAAATCATTATAAAAGGCGGGAACAGCATGACAAAAAATTATCATGAACTAATAAAAGATCGCATTTACATTGGCGGAGCAGATGATGTAGAAGAAATGATGAAAAATGAAAAAGCAGATGTGATTTTCGATCTTCGGGCAGAGGCTCCAGAAGCGGACTATGAGCGGATTCACAGCCCGATTGTAGATGATGCTGAGCAGCAGGATGAATCAATTAAACAGTCTGTGGAGCATGTGGTAAATGCCTATAATAGAGGGGAAAAAGTATACTTCCACTGTGCAGGCGGAAGCAATCGTACAGGAACCGTTGCGATCGGTACATTACTCTCTTTGGGGAAAGCAAAGACGATCGGGGAAGCAGAAGAAATGGCGAAGGCCGCCCGGCCAAAAATCAATGTAAAGCCAGAGATGAAAGCATCCCTTCAGCGCCTTTTCCCTAATGCTTAATGAAGCCAGGGGGTCTGTCCCCTTGGCTCTTTTTGAAGCCAGGGGGACAGGTCCCATGGCTCTTTTTTATAACGGGCCAAGGGGTCTGACCCTGTGGCTTAATTGCCTCTTTAACCGATTGGATTTTAATAACTGGTATCCGATATGTTTTCCTAAACTTAGAGACAGGCTAGTGAGTAAGAAAATACATTAGCTCCTAGAGGATATGGATATTAGCATATAGTATCGGAAAGGATAAGTGTAGATTTAGGGTAGGGGTTGAAAAGGCATGAAACCATCATATGAAGATGTTAAAGAAGCTAGAGAATTATTGAAAGAAGTGGCTTTTAAACATTGGATCCAAGATGATTTATTCACTTGGAAATGGTGGGTATTACTCGCAGCCACAATTATCCCATGGATATTATGGCTTAGCTTTCGCGATAAAAAGAGAACATTTGAAATTTTAAGCTATGGACTCATCTGGGCAGCTGCGGCTTCGCTTTTTGATGTCATTGGCGGAGAATTGATCCTATGGGGATACCCAGACAAATTGTTGCCGATGGTCCCTCCTTTGTTTCCGGCAGATATTACAGTCATTCCTGTTTTATTTATGTTTATTTACCAGCTTTCTAAAAGGTATTATAGTTATTTTATTCTGTCTGTGCTGGGGTCGGCATTGTTTGCTTATGTTTTTGAGCCCCTATTTGTTAAAGGAGGAATGTTCATTTTACATAACTGGACACATACAAAGTCCTTCTCAGGATTTTTTCTACTATCTCAGATTGTGTATGTGATAATAGCCAGACTGAAATCGAGTATACAGCCTTGAATTGTTTCCAAGTCATTAAACTAAATATGTCTCCGAATTCCGATTTAGGAGCCAATGTTGCAGGTCAGCTGACAAAATAGGCAGATGTTCTATTTGAAAAGAGACGGTATTTCTGTAATTAGTTTTATCTGTGGAAGATTGTATGGAACAAATGGGTGCTATAGCAAGATTTATCCACTACAGGAACATTAGAAATTAATCCATATAGTTAGTAGGACTTTGAATAAACTCTGCCTAATTCCTCGGTAAAAGATAAGGAGGATTAGGCTTCTTTGCAGCAAACCCTTCAGAAGTTAAAGGGTCAGCCCCTTTTTCTTAGCATCCTCATCCAGCCCTGTGCCAATTGCTATACCAATACACATTCCCAGCGGCAGGCCCAGTACCAGATTATCAAATACAACAAGGCCAATTGCTGTACCAATACTTATGCCAATGGACATATATAATGCCAGATAATACCCTTGCGTTACCAGTTTGTGCTGTTTCTGCAGATGGGAGCTAATGGTGCCAATTAGTTTTTTATGATGTTTAATCTCACCTTCTGTAAGATGTTCTGCTTTGCTTTTAAGACGGATCAGGTGATTTTCTAATTCTAAAAAAAGCTGATCACATTTTTCACAATCTGATGAAAAGGAACTTAGCCTTTGTATGATTCTTTTGCATTTATCCAATTCAAGCTTCGCAGCCGTTTTTGCATCAGCTTTTTGTCCGATTTCTTCAAGGAAACTGTTAAGTTCATCAACCCGCTGATTATCCATATTCACCCTCCGGAGAATGTTATTATCTTTATTTACGTTTTACTGAGGGTATAGTTTCAATTTTCTGATGAGCCAAGGGGACAGACCCCTTGGCTCTTTTTGAGGCTGAGCCAGGGGGTCTGTCCCCCTGGCTCGAAAAAAAAGACAATAATACCCAAAATGTGTGAGTTCTTGTTAAAATATAAGTACATTGAACAGAAGGCGAATGGTGCCCAGATGAGTATAGTGAAAGATTTCCTGCTGCAGTTGACACTCATGGTTATTCCGATCTTCAGTTATTTTACGTTTATTCTGGAGAAGGTAAAAGAGGACCGGTCCATTAAGATATTGATGACACTTTTGTGGGGAGTGTCAATCTTATTGTGCATGTCCTTTCCTGTGGAATACGCCGAAGCGGCGCGGCTCGATATCCGGTTTATCCCTCTCCTATTCGGAACGTTGTACCTCGGAGTATGGTCCGGTGTGTTTCTGACAGCCCTGATCATTCTATACCGCCTGTCTTTCGGAATCAGCATGGGTTTTTTGACGACTGTCATGGTGTCAATCATTACGCTCCCCGTCATTTTGTCGGTTCAGCGATTATTTTTACGTCTGAATAAAGATCGAAGGATTATCATTTCGACAGGATTATCGTTCTTTTACTGTCTCTGCGGCATGGCGGTGTCCGGGATCATGAATGGCTTCTCTACCAACGTGTTGAAAGTTCAGGGTATTCATCTGCTTTTTACCGTTGCCGTGACGTGGTTCTGTACCGTATTAGTTGAGAAAATCCGTGAGAACCACCAGCTCAGGCTGAAGGTCCAGGACTCTGAAAAATTCAGGGTGATCAGTGAACTCACCGGTGTGTTTGCCCATGAAATCCGCAATCCTATGCAGGTGACCAGGGGATTCCTGCAGCTCCTTGATGACCCGGAGCTCCCTTATCCCAAAAGAGAATACATCAAGCTTTCAATTGAGGAATTAGACCGGGCCAATGAAATCATCAACGATTTTCTCACTTTCGGAAAACCTTCCGGCAGTACAGATAGAGCCGTCAATGTCAGTGAACATTTAAAACGTACAGCAGCGCTGATTCAAACTTTCAGCGTGAATCAGCAGGTTGAATTTCAAACCGACATTCAGGATGACTGCTGGATAAAAGCAGATCCCCAGAAGCTGAATCAGTCCCTGCTCAATATCTTGAAAAATGCAGTGGAGTCCATGCCGAATGGCGGGACCGTGTCGCTTTCATGTCATCATACCGCCAGTGGACACATCAGGCTCACCGTCAAGGACCAGGGAATCGGCATGAACCCGAAACAGGTCCAGCGCCTTGGATCGCCTTATTATTCTCTTAAGGAAAAAGGGACAGGACTCGGGATGATGGTCAGCTACCAGATCATCCATTCCTTTAAAGGGAGAATCAGAGTAGAAAGCGAAGAAGGGGTGGGCACGGAATTCATTATTGATTTTCCGGGTGTTGAACCATAGGGAGCCAGGGGGACAGACCCCTTGGCTCTTTTTGTGAAAATTGTTGTTATATTTAGATCTAGTGAAAATTTACATTTTGTGGTATTGTTCAAAGGGAAGGCTTATTCAGCTAACAGTCAGTTTACTAGAAGATTATGAAAAGGGGTGATGTTTTGCCCAAGTATATAGTTCTAATCTTTACTTTTATTATAATTGTCACGGGTTGTCGTGAAACAGAAATACAACTAAGTGAAAATGCCAAAATCGCAAAAGACTACCTAGAACAGAATGAGTATGAAGTTATTTCATATCAGGGTGAGAGTGATCTAGAAATTACTAAAACAGAATTACGCACTATGCCTACCCAACAACTTTGGTCTGTTCAACGTATAGAACCTGATGAATATCTGAATAAGAAAATAGATGCAATTCTTTTTACAATTAAAAATCATCCATTAGATGATGTATTTAATAGGGGAGAAACTTCTGTAACAGTTTGGTTATTAGATGGAGAAGTTATTGGAGGTTTGTCATCTCCGATTTCTAAAAGCAACGATATAGTTGGAGCTCCATATTCTTTGAATGGTAAAACCAGTGAGGAAATAAAAGGAGATTATTCAACGTGGTTAAAAAAGTGGACAGACAAGTACGGAGATTAAAACCTTATTAAGTTAAGGAGAGAGCCAGGGGGACAGACCCCGTGGCTCTTTTTGTGAGTGAGCCAGGGGACCTGACCCCGTGGCTCACTCTACGACAATATTTCCAACATATTGGGCATCGCCTTTGTCTGTGTCGAGGTCAAACACTATCACATATTCACCAGTTTCTTCAGGTAAGTAGAAAGATTGCCCTTTTTCTAATTTCAATTTTGTCTCACTGTCGTTTTTCCAAACCGAAACACTGACTCCATCAGAATCAAAATGGCCAGCTTCGAGGATGTATTGAACTTTTTGTCCTGAATTAAAGTGCATCACTTCTTGTTTTTTAGCTAATGCTTGAACATCATCCGTTTTCTTGTTGTATTGTTCGTCGAAGTCCCACTCAACATTCGCTTCTTCAAGTGCTGTTTCTTGGGTAATATCATCAGGATTAAATAGGGAAACTGTTGGCGGGGAAAAATCATAGTCTTCTCCAAAACATCCGGCTAAAACAGAAACACATAGCAAACATGAAATGAAGCTTAAAAACCTCATATTAATCACTCCACATTTTTTGTAAAAACCATGGGGACAGACCCCTTGGCTCTTTTTGAGATTGGGCCAAGGGGTCTGTCCCCATGGCTCGGATCTGCCCCCATGGCTCACGGCAGCTAAAGCGTCTCATCCAATCTCTCAATCTTTGACCGGGAAATCAAATAGACAGTACCTAAAATATCGATTTTTTCTCCCTTAACTCGCACAGCGCAGTCTTTGTTTGAAGCATAGATAATCATTTCCTCGGATAAGGGGGAGGGTTCATTTTGAACGAGTGCAAGGTTATGTTCGAGGTCAAAATGAGAAAGGACGGAAAAATCGCCAAGGCCTATTCCGTCGTACAGAGTGCTTACTTCGACGTTATAGCCAAGGTTTTTTGAACATAACCATTTAGCAGACATATTAATCGCACCAGCGCTGGCTCCCATAACAGTGGCACGGCTTTTTGTAATAGGATCCGACAGCTCATATTCTGCAAGGAACCTATTTTGTTCAACGGTATTTCCGCCTAACAAGAAAATGACTGAAGCATTTTTAATTAACGAATGGGCATCTTCCTTGGCGATACTATAATTAATCAAATGATATTCTTCAAACATAATACCTGCCTGGTCCAGCCACGAGCGTTCAGCAGCGCCCATTTCTTCATAAATAGATGGATTTGAGCTGATCATAACAAGCGATTTTCTATCGGTTATATCCTCCTGCAGCACCTTGCTCAGCTTCTCTGGAAAATGATTGTTAAACCAGCCTAAATAGTAGTGAGTTTTCATGTTTACCTCCGTAGCAGAAAAGAGCCAAGGGGTCTGACCCCGTGGCTCTTTTTGTGAATGGGCCGAGGGGTCTGTCCCCGTGGCTCAAACTGGGCCGAGGGGTCTGTCCCCGTGGCTCAGTGAATATCCTGAATAACCTTCTCCAAAAACTCACCCATCCTTTTAACGGCGGATTCGGAAAAGTCGAAGCTGACGCCGGTTTCTTTATAGATATCGGCGATGGATTGATTGTAGTCGGCACTTGCGCCTTTTTTAAATAATTCCACGGCTTGCTCTGGGTTGTTGTGATAGTTCTCAAGGATTTGCAGAGATCCAAGCATGGAGATGGAGTATTCGATGTTATAGAAAGGCACTTGGAAGTAGTGCAGGGTGTCTGCCCATAAAATGCCCATTACGTCTTCGAGACCGGATGTGTCGACAGGGCTTAGGCCATATCGTTTTGCGATTTCGAAGTATTTTTCATCGCGCTCTTTGGCGGTGTGATTTGGATTAGTGTACATCCAATGCTGGAAGAGGTCGCCTGATAATGGGCCGTATAGCATGGTGAATGCCCGTCTCAGTTCTTCACGCTGGGCGCTCTTGAAGTCTTCTTCTTCTGGATAGAAGTGGTCGAGCTTGTCGAGTAAGAGCAGTTCCATCCCATGGGAATAGAGTTCAGCGACTTCCATGCGGTGCTGGTGTTCTTCCAGCGGACCGTGCTCAGCAAACTCGAGGTATCCATTCACTGCATGGCCCATTTCGTGGATAAGGGCGATCAGCGAGAAGAAGGATGGACTGAAGTTTGCAAATACAAAGGTATCTCCTGAAACAGACAAGGTGGTGCAGAAACCGCCTGGGCTTTTGCCTTTCCGGTCTCCTAGATCCAGCAGCCCATTTTCTCTCATATAATCGAAACGGTCTGCAAAATACGGATCCGTCTTGCCCAGCATTTCAGAAACGCCATCCATCAGATCTGACACTTCGGTATATGGCGGGTTTTTCATCAATTTAGCGGTGTTATCCCAAGGGCGATAGGCATCAACGCCAAGCTTGGATTTGAAAACCTCTGCGAGGCGGTTCCAGGCAGGGATGATATGCTTCTCAACATTTTCATGGAAGTCATAGCAATCCTGGATCGTGTACTCGCGGTTTTTTACCACAAACATATAATCGCGGTAATTCTCAAAGCCTGCATTTAAAGCGATCTGGTGGCGCAGCTGAACGAGTTCGTCCATGATGCTGTCCATATCTGGCTTGATTTGTCGGTGGGCTTCCAGCATGGCATAATAAGCTTTTTCCCTCACGCTTCTGTCCAGATTATCGAGCTGGGACTGGATAAATGGATAAGGCTTTTCCTCGCCATCCCATTCAACGGTCAGCCCTGCTATGATTTCGCTGTACTTTGTAGAAAGCTCCTGCTCTTTTACCATCAATGGAATGTTTTCTTCCCTAAAAAGTTTAACCTTGGACTCACGGACACGGCGCATTAAACCGTAGCGCTTGTCATCCAATTGAGCAGCATAAGGTGACTCACAGAATTTCTCATTCATTTTGGCTTCATATTTCATTAGCAGCGGCTGAATGACCTGCTGATCGTGAAGATAAGTCGACTTGATGTCCGCATCCTCGGTATTTCGGTAAAAATCAACCTGGTGGCCTGTCATGGCTTCATCAATTTTAATTCCTAATTCCTTTTCATCCTTCAGCCAATTTTCAAGGTCAGAAACGGAATCGATCGGCACCTCAAGTAAAGCTTGAAGCTGCGCTTCAACTCCTTCCGCATCCTGGAGATCGATTAATTCTTTATAATAATTGCTTTTTACTTCCTGTGTCATGAAATAGCTCCCCTTACCCCTTTGAATTATTTTAATTGTCTCAATAATCATATTATAGAATTCCGGCTATTATTTCTAGCTTTTCAGACCAATGCTTTAAAAGATTGTGTGTAGGGTAATATATATTTATAAACTTTGAGAAGATGGAGGACTGTTAAATATGCTAAAACAAGAAGAAATGGAAACGCTGAGAGAGTTAATCAAAGACGTGGATACGGCCATGCTGACAACGGTCTCTGAGGAAGGGCTCGTTTCACGCCCGATGAAAACACAGGAGGTCGAGTTTGATGGGGACCTATGGTTTTTTACTAAAAAAGAGACAGATAAATATGAAGAGATTTTACATGACAAAGATGTCAATGTTGCCTATGCAGGCAAATCCTATGTTTCTGTCCGCGGCCGAGCGGAAATCGTTGAGGATATAGGGAAGAAGAAGGAATTGTGGAGCAAAATGTATGAGAAGATTATGCAAACTTCTTATGACGATCCGAGCGTCGTGCTGATCAAGGTAAAGGCAGAAGCAGCCGAATATTGGGAAAGCGGCAGCTTCACGAAGAAAGCCGTCTTCATGCTGAAGCGGATTACAGGGCAGGATGCAGAAGAAGCAGGAGTTAATGAGACGGTGGAGATGGAAAAGTGAGCCAAGGGGTCAGGTCCCTTGGCTTTTTTTGTGGTTTGAGCCGGGGGGACAGGTCCCTTGGCTCTTTTTGAGTTTGGGCCGGAGTGGGCCATGGGGTCTGTCCCCTTGGCTCGGCCGGGGAACCCAACTCTGCGGCTTAAATATTTTGAATTTTCAGCTTGTCATAGTAATATATTTTTAGTCGAAAAATGTGAAAAGGGGGCGAAGTTTTGGAGGATACTTTGATTAAAGCCGATGATTATGTAACGCTGTGGGGGATTATTGTGGTGTGGGCTTCGGCGAGTATTATTCTAGAGCAGCGCTACAGCTGGGCGGCAAAGATTTCTGGTGCAATCATTGCGCTGATTGGGGCTATTATTCTATCTAATACCGGTATTATTCCGACAGCGTCGCCAGTGTATGATGCGATCTGGACTTTTATCATTCCGCTCGCCATTCCACTGCTGCTGTTTCATGTGAATTTTAAGAGAATCTGGAAGGAAAGCGGGCGGCTGCTGATTATTTTTCTGATCAGTTCAATTGGTACGGTTGCAGGAGTGATTATCAGTTTCTTTTTATTGAAGGATCATATACCGGTCCTGGATAAGCTCGGCGCCATGCTTAGTGCCTCCTATATTGGCGGCGGGGTGAACTTTGCAGCCATGGCAGCTAAATTCGAGGCACCTGGAGAAATGGTTTCTTCGGCAGTGGTCGCAGACAACCTGATGATGGCGATTTACTTTATCGTTTTGATGATGATACCGGCCATGGGCTTTTTTAGACGGCGCTTTAGGGCACCGCACGTGGAGAAAGTGGAAAGCGGAGGAGTCAGAGAAGAAGGGAAGACACTTGCGGAAAGCTTTTGGGAGCGAAAGGATATATCTTTGAAGGATATTGCGTTGTCTGTAGGGACTGCGTTCCTTCTTGTGGTGGTTTCTTTTAAAATCGCCGCATTCATGGATGGGTTGATACCTTCCGGGGAGGATACTTCTTTCTTTTTAAATCTGCTGAATGGATTGTTCGGTGACAATTACTTGATGCTGACAACGTTAACTTTCTTGGCACTTGCCTTGTTTCCGAGATATTTTGAGTCGATTAACGGAAGCCAGGAAATTGGTACTTTCCTCATTTACTTATTTTTTGTGGTGATTGGCATTCCGGCATCCATTCCGCTGATTGTTCAAAATGCGCCGCTGCTGCTGGTGTTTGTATTCATTATTGTGGTAGTGAACTTGGCCGTGTCATTGACTGCTGGCAAGTTGTTAAAGTATAACCTTGAAGAAATCCTGCTCGCCAGCAATGCCAATGTCGGCGGGCCAACAACTGCAGCAGCCATGGCTATTGCAAAAGGATGGAAGGATCTGATTGGGCCGATTCTTGTGGTTGGGACGTTAGGGTATATTATAGGGAATTATGTAGGGACTACGTTGGGGTTGTGGTTTTCTGTATTTATGTGATGAGCCGGGGGGACAGGTCCCTTGGCTCTTTTTTGAGTTTGGGCCGAGGGGTCTGTCCCCCTGGCTTGCTTAGGACTTTTTGGGCCGGGGGGTCTGTCCCCCTGGCTTGTTTTTAATTTATCCAATAAATGTTATAATAGGTTTACAAATGTTTTAATCGTATCCGGGATTTCGCTGTATTGTTTTGCAGATTGAATTTCGGATACTTTTTTTATTTCCTTTTCAAACTGAAGGAAACTTAAACAATTGTGCAGCCTTTTAGGAAAGATAGTCGGATGAAAAACAGCATCTGGGTTTTTCTACAATATAAGGAGGATTAGAATAATGAATCTAATCAATAAGAAGGTTACGCACAAGCTGTTTGGTATGGGGAGTATAGTTGAACATAATGATACTAGTATAGTGATACATTTCGCATCGGAAAAGAAGAAGTTTGTTTTCCCTGATGTATTTGGAGAGCACTTGAAACTGCATGATGAAATGATTTCTAAATCACTCGATGCGATTATACAAAATAAGGAAAATGAGCGTAGGGAAGAAGACAGGAAGAAGGAAGAAGAAAAGAATCGATATCGGAAAAGTCAGGAACTCCGCTTGGGATATGAAAAACTGATGAAAAATCATAAGCTTCATCCGGAATCACAAATGGTTTTTTGGTGTGATGCAGAAGAACAGGATCGTTCTTTTTCAGAGTGGAAGGTTTTTTCTGGTGTTATTAAAAGCGGCAATAACAAGGGGAAGCCAAACAAACCCAGCCGCCTGCACCAAAATAGTGCTGTTCTGCTGACAGCAGTAGATCCCAGTAAGCCTGAAAAAGACAGACGCATCTTAGGTGTCTACATGGTGAAGGAGAAGTTTATTGGCAAGCTTTGTAAAGATGGAAATATTCCGGCTCATTCAACATACAGGCTCCAGCTTACAGAAGAGGAATCGGAACAGATGCCCTTCTGGGATTATTATGTGAATGAAAAATCTCCTCAAAAAATGACATGGAATACAGGGAAATACCGCTATTTTGAAAATTCATGGATGGCTCAAACTTTGCGTGATATAGTCGCGCTGAAAAGTGACCCAAAAGAACGGGAGCATGCACAGCAATTTTTTGAGCATTTTTGTAAGATGAATCAAATAATCGAGCAGGATTTGCCCAAGCCTAACGGTGCATTAATGCGTAGCTAGAGATGAGGGAGCCAAGGGGACAGGTCCCTTGGCTTTTTTGTTTTTTGAGCCAGGGGGTCTGTCCCGGTGGCTGGGAGAGCCAAGGGCAGAGAGCCAAGGGGACAGACCCCCTGGCTCTTTTTGAGTTTGGGCCAGAGGACCCGCCCCCCTGGCCCGGGCAGGTTCCTTGCTTATAAAAAATATCTGTACTATAGTATGTCGAGTCAACAATAAATGAATTAATTTAATGGGCAAGGCCATATGTGAATAGGAGAAATCATTCCCATAGGCTTTGGTTCCAAGCTATAAAATCACTAGAGTATACAATACAAAGGAGTGTTCATGATGGAAAACTACCAAGAGCTTTTGAATAAACAACGCGCCTATTTCCGTTCAGGAGAAACGAAAAGCGTTTCATTCCGACTCCGCACATTAAATACATTAAAATCCCTTGTGCTAAAGCACGAACAGGATATTCTTGATGCTGTTAAGCAGGACTTGAATAAGTCCGAGCTTGAAGCGAAGCGAGCTGAAGTTGGACTAGTTATCAGCGAGATTGACTATATGGTGGAAAATCTAGAAGAATGGGCAGCAACGAAGGAAGTGCCGACACCAGCTTCTCACGAGGGTGCCAGAAGCTTTGTTCAGCCTGAGCCATATGGTTCCGCACTGGTGATTGCACCTTGGAACTATCCGTTCCAGCTAGCCGTGACACCACTTGTAGGCGCGATTGCCGCTGGGAACACAGCTGTGTTAAAGCCATCTGAACTTACGCCGAAAACATCTGCCCTGCTGTCTGCAATGATTAATGACAACTTCCCTGAAGAATATCTTCGGGTGGTGGAAGGGGAAGTGGAAACAAGCACAGCTCTTCTGAAAGAAGACTTTGACTATATTTTCTTCACAGGCAGCACAGGCGTTGGGAAGATCGTAGCGGAAGCGGCGGCCAAACATCTCACGCCAACGACGCTTGAGCTTGGCGGAAAAAGCCCGACGATCGTTCATAAAGATGCTGACCTGGATGAAGCTGCACAGCGTATTGCGCGCGGTAAATTCGCGAATGCCGGCCAAACATGCGTGGCACCGGATTATCTTCTTGTCCACAGCAGCGTGAAGGATGAACTCTTGAACAAGTTCAAAGAAGTCATCACAGCGGCCTTCGGTGAAAATATCGTGAAGAACCCGAACTTCGGACACGTTGTCAGCGAGCGGCATTTCGATCGCCTTGTCGGCTTCCTCGATAACGGCAGCATTGTGACAGGCGGTCAGCATAACCGCGACGAGCTCATCATTGAGCCGACTATTCTGGATAACATTTCATGGGAAGATCCCGTCATGCAAGATGAAATCTTCGGACCGATCCTGCCTGTTATGACCTATGATAACCTGGACGAGATCATTGAGCCGATCATGAACCGCCCTAAACCGCTTGCTCTCTATCTTTTCTCAAATGACGAATCGGTACAGGACCAGATTCTGGGTTCAATCTCCTTCGGTGGGGGATCCATCAACGATACCATCAACCACATGACGTCCCATTACCTGCCATTCGGAGGCGTAGGCGCGAGCGGCATGGGAGCCTATCACGGGAAAGCAAGCTTTGATACGTTTACTCACTTTAAGAGTGTGTTGAAACGATGAGCCAAGGGGACAGACCCCTTGGCTTTTTTTGTTTGGGCCAGGGGGTCTGTCCCCCCGGCTTTCTTGTAGCGAAGAGCCAAGGGGACAGACCCCCTGGCTCTTTTTTTGTTTGGGCCAGGGGACCTGACCCCCTGGCCCATGTTATGCTATTGGCAATGATAGGAATGGTGATTATAAATTACGAGGGTGGATTAGATGGCTAAAATGGATCAGATGATGCAGATTCTCTGGATGCTGAGTTCGGGGAGGAAGGCTACTGCGAAGCAAATGGCTGAAAAGCTGGAGGTTAATATTAGAACGGTTTACCGGTATATTGATGCTCTTTGTGCCAGCGGTGTCCCGATTATCGCAGAGGCGGGCCATCATGGCGGATATACGCTTTTACACCAATTCGTTGAGAGTCCTCTCCTGTTTAGTACGGAGGAACAAACTGCCTTGCTTCAGGCAGCTGCTTTGGCGAAAGAGGCTGGGTATTTTTCAGGGGAGCTATTGGATAGAGCAGCATCAAAGCTGTCCATGTACTCAACGCCAGAGCAGGAAAGTATGGTCCGGCGGCGTGTGGAGGGGCTTGATGTGATCGGTTCTGCCGCTGGTCTGCCTGAGGGTGCCATTTTGAGGGAGCTCGAGCATGGGGTCATCAACCAGGTTTCTATGGAAATTGACTATTATACGGTTCGTGAAGACCAGCCTAAGCGTAGGAAGATTGATCCTTATGGAATCATTTATTGGAACGGCCGCTGGTATGTGGCGGCATTCTGCCATCTGAGGAACGAAACCCGCAGTTTCAGGGTCGATAGGATTGCCGGTATGGCTGAAACCGGAACCAGCTTTAACCGTCCAGCAGATTTTTCAGCCAGCGTTTTTTTTATGAAGAACCTGCTTCCGGAGAAAGAACAAACGCAGGAATTTGTGCCTTTTGTTGTCAGCGGCAGAACCGGCGCACTGGATGATTTATGCCGGCATTGGTTTTTAGGTCATCATCTGGCAGAGCGCACTTCAGAAAGGGCTGTGTTTCTTTTGGAAAAAGAAGCCTTGCATACCTATGTGGCGCATCTGCTCTTGCCTTATGGGAAGTCGGTTCAAATTCTGGAACCGGCCAGTATGAAGAAGAAAATGCTGCAGGTTTTATATGAATTGGCTGATTACTATCAGAAATGAAACTTTACTGGCGCGGGCTGTCAGTGAAGTTTTTTTATAATGGGCCTTTAATGACTGGTAGAGGAGATCTGATGATGCACAAAAGAAAAGCTTATCTTTATGTTTTGGATACGATGTCAGACTGGGAAGCGGGGTATTTGATTGCCGAACTGAATTCGGGCAGGTATTTCAGGAAAGGGGTGGCGCCAATAGAGGTGATGACCGTAGGTGCGGACAAAAAACCTGTAAAAACAATGGGAGGGGTGGCCATACAGCCTGATTTATCTATGGAAGAGTTCAGTTTGGGGAGCCAAGATATCCTGATTCTTCCGGGCGGGGATACCTGGCTTGAGCCCATTCACGAGTCCATCCTGGAAGAAGCCTCTAACGGGCTGCAGAGGGGAACTATTGTTGCCGCCATCTGCGGCGCAACCATGGGCCTGGCAAATAAGGGGCTGCTGGACACAAGGAGGCACACAAGCAATGATCCAGGCTATTTGAAAGCCGTCTGCCCGCTTTATGCCGGGGAACAGCTGTATCAATTCGAGCCCGCAGTGGCAGATGGGAGTCTGGTTACCGCTTCAGGCATAGCTCCCTTGGAATTTGCTGCAGAGGTCTTGAAGGAGCTCGATGTTTGCAGGCCGGAAACATTGCAGGCATGGTTCAAGCTTAATAAGACGCATGAGCCGGGGTACTTCTATGAGCTGATGAATACTCTACAATGAAGGAATGGGGTTTCAGGCCGGCTGAGGCTGGCCCCTTTGCAGGTGTGGGCCGAGGGGACAGACCCCCTGGCTCTTTTAGATTTTGAGCCAAGGGGACAGACCCCCTGGCTCTTTTAGATTTTGAGCCAAGGGACCTGTCCCTATGGCCTAATCTTATCCAAAATAAACGCATAACAAGCCGCGGTTTCTTTCAAGTGGTTGAAACGGCCTGAGGCACCGAAGTGGCCGGCACCCATGTTGGTTTTGAGGACTAGGGTGTTGTTATCCGTTTTCAAGGCTCTTAGGCGTGCAGCCCACTTGGCGGGTTCCCAGTAGGCAACCCGAGGATCGTTCAAACCGGTTGTAATATACATGTGCGGGTAGTTCTTGGCTTCAACATTGTCATAAGGGCTGTAAGATTTCATATAGAAATAGTCTTCTTTATTTTCAGGATTGCCCCATTCATCCCACTCCAGGGTGGTGAGGGGAATGGTTGCATCAAGCATGGTTGTGACGACGTCGACGAATGGAACTGACGGCACGGCCACCTGGAACAGATCACCGGCCATATTGGCCACTGCGCCGACGAGCAAGCCGCCCGCACTGCCGCCATAGGCTGCCATTTGGCTTGAGGATGTGTAGCCCTTTTCAATAAGAAATTTCCCCGCAGCAATGAAGTCGGTGAAGGTGTTCCGCTTGTTCTGCATCTTTCCGTCTTCATACCAATTCCGTCCCATTTCGGAGCCGCCGCGCACTTGTGCCGTGACATAGATGACCCCTTTTTCCAGCAGCGGCAAACGATACGGATCAAAACGAGGATCGCTGTTTGCTCCATAAGATCCATATGCATACAGAATCAACGGTGCAGGTCCATTATCCAGCGCACCTTCCTGATAGACGACGTTTAGAGGGACTTGGACTCCATCCTCGGCAGACGCCCACAGCTGTTCCTGCTGGAAGAGGGACGGATCATATTCACCGCTGACAGGCGCAACTTGCAAACAATTCCTCTCGCCCGTAAGAAGATTCAGCCCGTAAGTTGTTTTTGGCGTAACCAAGGACTCAAATTGGAGAAGTGCCTCTGCTGTTTCGTAGCTTTGACCGGGCAAAACGGATACGGTAAAGAGGGGCTCATCCCATTCTATTCGAGCCATCTCACCATCGTGCAGTACCCAAATTTGCGTCAGTCCGTTCTCCCGGCCAAAAAGAAGCAGCGTATCCTGATATGGGTATATAGCTTGAAGATAACGATCCTCGCTATGCCCGACAACCTTCATCCGTGCAGAAAGGTCATCAGCCGGGCAGCGGAGCAGCTGGAAGTTCAGCGCATCCTCATTTGTCAGTATGAGCAGGTCATCCTCCCAATGCTCGACACTATACTCTATCCCTTCCCGGCGCTCATCTACTAGCTGTAAAGGAGTCAACGGAGAAGCTGCATCCAACAGGCGAACCTCGCTCGTCGTTTTTGACCTGGAATGTGCAAAAATATATTTCCCGCTCTGCGATTTTGACACATACAAAGAGAATGTTATGTCTTTTTCTTCATATAACAGTTCATCACTGCTGTTTTCACTTCCAAGGCGATGCCTCCAAAGCTGGTATGGCCGCTGACTTTCATCAACCGTTATGTAGAAAATATACTCTCCGCACTCACTCAGTTCCATGCTGCCATGTATAAATACATTCGGTACTTTGTCCGGAAGAAGCTCACCTGTCTCCAGATCCTTTACATAAATGGTATACCGGTCAGTGCCATCACGATTCTCCAAATAAGCCAGGCGGTTATGATCTGTGCTTATACGCTGCAGCGTTACACTTAAATAATCACCCTCAGCGGTTAATTTGTTCAGGTCCAGTATGATTTCCTCTGCCGCTTCCGGCAGCTGCTCGCGGTTTGCTGCCTTCTTGCGTGCATAAATCGGATACTGCTTGTCCTTGTCCAAAAAAGAATAGTAGAAGTACGGTCCATGCTGCACCGGCACCTTCACTTCTGAATCAGGAACACGGTCAACCATGCTTTGATAAAGCTGTTCAGTCTGTTCCTCCAACGGACTCATGATCTCGTCGTAATATCGATTTTCTTCCTCGAGATAAGTAATGACCTCCGGATTGTTGCGGTCCCTCAGCCAATAATAATCATCTTCTCGCACATCCCCATGCAGGTTGTGCGGGTGGGGGATTCGTTTTGCAATAGGTGGTTTCATTGGGATTCTCCTTTCGTTGTTGGTAATAGTTTCGAGGTATTGGGGAGGAAATCCTCTTTTTGAGCGGAGGGCGGTTTTGGGCCGAGGGGGCGGGTACCTTGGCTCTTTTTTGAGGCTGGGCTACAAAAGCAAGGAACAAAACACTATTACTTTCTTCTGCTTTCTTGTTAGCACAAGAATACACTTGAATAATTTTCCAATAAGGCACAGTTAATTATCATATTTTATGTTAAAATAGAAGGACAATTAAAAGAAAGTGGATTTAGCTATGCTATTAGATGCAGCTACAAACAAGCCAGTTGTTTTTTATTTTCGAGAAGTGGGAAAAGAAGAAATAAAGGGTAACCGGTACCTTTCTGATTATGGCTGGGAATTTAATTGGCTCCACCCAATATCGCATGGTTTTAGGGTATTCGGGTTAGTTACCAACAAAAATCCCGACTTTGTAGAAGGTCTTATTGCTTTAAAAGAAAATCCTGATGAAGACTTTCTTTGTGTAGATGTAGATATAATTGAATCTGCTCCGCAAAACAAAAAGTTTATAAAGGGTGTACTAAACAAAGAGCGCTCAAATATTAATGTGGGAAGAATTCTCATAGCATTTGCCTGTTGGTACAGCATAGATAAAGGGTATGATGGGTATGTAGGACTTACATCCAAGAGCAGCAAATATCCTTTTTATATGAGTATGGGAGCCAGACAGACGTTTGGGCAATATATTATGTTTGATGACATTGCAGCTAGTAGGCTGGTCAAGCAATATTTTCCGGGAGGTGTATTATGGTGGCAGGACTCAAATTCAAATTGAGACAGATTAAAAGAACGCCAGATGTGCATACTATTGCCAGGAGTGATATTATGCGCAGAGATATCGACAAGTTTGATAATGCTTTCCCAGATGGTGTATTTGCATTCCCGGCATCCACCGAATCCCCAAAAGTGAAAATAAGAGCGTTAGATAAATACTGTAAAGAACATGGAGTAGAGCCAAAAGATTTAACAGAAGACGAAATGAAGCCGTTTCTTGTATATTAAAAGTCCCTGCAGGTTGGGGGGCTTTTTATTTTTGGGCCGAGGGGACAGACCCCATGGCTCTTTTTAAGACTGAACCACTTGACCTGTCCCTATGGCTCCGCTTTATTGGGTATAATAAAGAAAACACTGTTTGTTTCGGCTACTCATAATTTCAGAATGAGCCACGGGACCTGTCCCCCTGGCTCACCACCCAATAGATGGAGGCGAATTTAACTTGAAATCATATATTCTAAGAATAGAATTAGAAGGGTCAAATCCATTAATATGGAGAAAAGTCATCATGCCAGCGGGAGCGACGTATAAGAGGCTTCATGATGTCATCCAGAATGTGACCAATTTTCAAAGTGGTTATCCCCATGACGGTTATCATCTTTTTGAGTTTGACCTGATTGAGGACCAGAGGATTGTTACAGATAATGAAGAAGCTTATCTTGAGCATCAGCATTTTAAGAAAAACAAGGCCATGTATGCAGAGCGGCTTAAATCAATGCCGGTAGAAATGTTAGATTTTGAGAAGAATTATCAGGAAAGATTGAAGATTGAAGTGCGCAAGCCTAGCGGTTTAAAAATCGATGATTATCTGGAAAAATATAAGGAAATCAAATATTCCTATGATTTTGGTGACGGCTGGCGTTTCAACGTGAAGCTTGAGCAGACTGTCGATGACTACTACTTTGGTTTTCCAACCCTGCTTGATGGAGCAGAAACAGCACCACCTGAAGATGTGGGCGGGCTGCCTGGATTCTATGAATTTCTAGAAGTTTATCGGGATGAGAAGCATCCTGAACATGAGGACATGAAAGTTTGGGCAGAAACGATGTATTTTCGGGAATATGATCCTGATTCCCTTAATAGTAGACTAAAAGGGCTTCATTATAAGAAAACTGAGTGGGATAAGATTAACCACGAAAGATATGAAGTTATTGAGGATAAGTATCGGAAGTGAGCCAGGGGGACAGACCCCTTGGCTCTTTTTGGGTTCATGGGAAGACTGGGCCACGGGACCTGTCCCGGTGGCTCACCCCCTGGCTCATGATATTCTAAATATATATGACCTTTTCAAAAGAACTTAGAATTTCAAATACTTTTTTCGGGCTTTAGAATAGATACTGTATAGCTTTAGTCCTAATGAATTGTAAGCGTAAACAAAAGGTGCTATCAGGTAAGGAGGAATTAAGGCGAATGTGCAGCAGCCGAACAAGCTCTATACTATTACCGTCCGTTGAGCCTTCGAAAAGTTACAAACAAACACACTAAATTGATAGGAGGATTGATGATGGCCAGCAAAAATTACTACGATGTAACAGAGTGGCCTGTCGGTAATCCGTATGAGGATATTGGCGGGGTAATCAATAGTATTATTGCAGATGTTAAAAGCCGGCAAACGGATAATGATGTGAATAAAGGCGGAAAGCCGGGTGCGGTTATTTATATTCCGCCGGGGGATTATCGTCTTGCCAGCCAGGTGGTTATAGATATCAGTTTTCTTAAAATTATGGGTTCTGGTCACGGGTTTACGTCTTCGAGTATTCGTTTTAATACTCCTGAGAATGAATGGGCGGATTTGCATGAATTATGGCCGGGAGGAAGCCGGATACTTGTAGATATTCCCGTGGGTGCGAACGAAGAGGAGTTTAAAGGAGCTGCATTTTATGTTGAAAGAAGTGGTAATCCCCGTATAAGTTCGGTGGAGTTTGCTGACTTTTGTATTGATGGTTTGCATTTTATTGATGATGGTTCAGGTGAAGCAAATCCGGAAAACACGTATACTAACGGAAAGACGGGGATCTATGTTGCGAGTGCTTGTGACTCTTTTCGGATTACAGGCATGGGATTGGTGTATTTAGAGCATGGACTTACTATTTATCATGCAGATGCTCTGACCATACATGATAATTTCATAGCTGAATGCGGCAGCTGCATAGAATTGCGAGGCTGGGGCCAGGCTTCAAAAATAACCGACAACCTGATCGGAGCCGGTTTTAAAGGGTATTCCATTTACGCCCAAAATTTTGGCGGGCTTTTGGTAACAGCGAATAATGTTTTTCCGAGAGGTGCGAGCAGCATCTATTTTGATGGTGTGACACGTTCAAGCATCACAAATAATAGACTTCATTCCTTTTATCCGGGAATGGTGGTATTCAAGGAAAATTGCTCGGAAAATCTGATTTCTTCCAATCACTTTTTACGTGACCATGAACCCTGGACCCCTTTTGTAGGAAAAGACAATGGTTTAGATGATCTGTATGGCCTCCTCTGTATCAATGGCAATCATAATTCTGTCATGGCCAATCACTTTTCTGAAGTCATCAATACCCAGCACATCAAGCCGGCAGGTGCCACACCAGTCATCATACGGATTGTATCGGGCAGTGGAAATTATATCTCCAATAATCATGTAGTTGCCACAGGGGTAGATGCCAAGTCAAGTGATTCCTGTTTCTCTGCACAAGTAGAAGCCCTGCTGACAACCGAAGCATCAGAGCGGCTTACTGTAACAACAGTATTGGTAGAAAAAGAGTCGTCTCAAAATACTATCCTTGATTCGGGAAGAGAAGGGCAGGTTGTTCTCGATAAGACTGTCAATGTGTTTAGAGCGACACCATGAGCCAGGGGGACAGACCCCTTGGCTTTTTTTGAAACTGGGCCAGGGGGACAGACCCCTCGGCTCTTTTTAAGAATGGGCCAGTGGACCTGACCCCCTGGCTCAAAAATGCAGGAGTTTTCATCTCCTGGTCGAATAGGTATTATGAAAGCCAGGGACTGCATGGCTGGATGGCTGGTCCCTGCGGCTAAAGAATGGAGGTGCCAAATGCCTAGACAGGCAAGGAAGAAGAGTATGACCGGAATATATCACGTCATGTTAAGGGGGATCAATAAGCAGACGATTTTTGAAGATGATGAAGACAGGAGGCGATTTATTTATACGGTATTGAAGTATAAGAAGAAATATGATTTCGATCTTTTTGCTTACTGCCTTATGGATAACCACGTTCACCTGCTGCTGAAAGAAAAAGAAATAACTTTATCAGATATAATCAAAAACCTCAGCTCAAGCTATGTTTATTGGTATAACACTAAATATGATCGCAGCGGCCATCTATTTCAAGGCCGGTTCCGAAGTGAAAATGTTGAAACCACACCTTATTTCCTCAAAGTAATCCGCTATATTCACCAAAATCCTCTGAAAGCTGGTCTGGCCAGGAATGCATTCTCCAGTAAGTGGACAAGTATCCATGAATATACTTCTCCATCAAGCCCATTAAACACCGCGGCTGCCCTTAAATTATTCTCCCAAAACAAAGACGAATCCATAACCTTATTCAAAGAATATATGAATGCACTAAACCAAGATGAATGCCTGGAGGATAACCCGCGTTCACGCAAAACAGATGAACAACTGATCAGCTATATACGAGAAATCGGAATTCATCATACCAGTATGCTGCAGCAAATGAATAAACCTCAGCGAAATACGATCTTAAGAGAATTAAGAAAACTAGAAGGAGTCTCGGACCGGCAATTATCGAGAGTTACGGGGGTATCGAGAAGCATTATTCAGAGATTAGGCTGAGCCGCAGGGACAGGTCCCGTGGCTCATTTGGAAAAGTGGGCCAAGGGACCTGACCCCTTGGCTCAGCCCAAAACGAGCCAGAGGGCCTGACCCCCTGGCCCAACATCCCCCGCCAAATTCCCCTTTGATTTTTCCCAATCCTTGTCATATAATAAAAACTAACTAAGGATGATAATCATTATCAACTGAAATGACTGTTTATAGAGACAGAGAATTAAGAGGATTAGCTATGAAACTATGGGTTTTGGCAATTGCAGCTTTTGTGTTGTCTGGTGTGTCGCTTTTTATTGGGGCGATTGATATTGGGATAGGTGATTTGCTTGATTGGGAGTCGGATGAGGCGCAGATTTTCCTGATCAGCCGGGTGCCGCGTTTGATGGCGATTATTCTGGCTGGGGCGGGGATGAGTATTGCGGGTTTGATTATGCAGTCTTTGAGCCGGAATAAGTTTGTGTCGCCGACGACGGCTGGTACGCTGGATGCAGCGAAGCTGGGGATTTTGATTTCGATGCTGTTTTTTACGAATGTGACGTATACGCAGCAGGTGCTGTTCAGCTTTGCGTTTGCTTTGGCGGGGACATTTGTTTTCATGCAGATTCTCGATCGGGTGAAGTTCAAGGATGTTATTTTTGTGCCGCTGATCGGGATTATGTATGGGAATATTTTATCCTCGATCACGACGTTTTTTGCTTATGAGGCAGATCTTCTCCAGAATATTTCTTCCTGGCTGATGGGGAGCTTCACGTTAGTGATTTCCGGCCGGTATGAGCTTTTATACATAAGTGTTCCAGCGGTGATCCTGGCGTATATTTACGCAAATAAATTCACGGTGGCAGGAATGGGCGAGGATTTTGCGAAGAATCTGGGCTTGAGCTATAAGGTTGTGCTGAACCTGGGGCTGATCCTGGTTGCCATCATTTCCACTACTGTCGTGCTGACAGTCGGTGTTATTCCGTTCCTTGGGCTGATTGTGCCGAATATCGTTTCGCTTTATCTGGGCGATAATTTGCGCAAATCCATTCCGCATACCGCTTTATTGGGGATTGTGTTCCTGCTCATTTGCGATATCATCGGGCGGATTGTGATCCATCCATACGAGATTCCGGTCAATGTAACAGTGGCAGTCATCGGCAGTGCGATCTTCTTAATTATGCTGTTTAGGGGGAGAGCATATGCGAAAAAATAGTACGAAACTGATATTCCTTGCCGTGCTGGCCATTGTTAGTATATTATTCTATGCTTTTTACGATATTAAAGGCGGCTTCGACTACGCCTTCCCAAGGCGGATGATGAAAATAGCTGCCATGGTGATAACCGGAACCGCGATTGCTTATTCGACCGTCGTGTTCCAGACGATCACCCATAACCGCATCCTGACGCCTTCGATGATGGGGATTGGCTCCATGTATGAAGTGGTGCAGACCCTGATCTACTTTTTCGGCGGATCGATGTCTGTCTGGGTGCTGAATAAATATTTGAATTTCGGGACAGCGATTTTTGCGATGGTCCTGTTTGCGCTCCTGCTTTACCGCTTCTTATTCAGGGCTGATAAGTATCCTATTTATCTGCTATTGCTGATCGGGATGATCATCGGGACGCTGCTCGGCAGCCTTGTGACCTTCTTGCAGGTTATCATCGATCCGGTCGAATATTTGAGTCTTCAAAGCCGCTTGTTTGCGACTTTTACCAATGTGAAATCTGATTTATTAATGATTGCGGCCGGCATCCTGTTTGTGGCGTTCATTTACGGGTTCCGCATCATGGGGCAGCTGGATGTGATGTCGCTTGGACGCGACAATGCGATGAATCTTGGGATCAACTATGACCGTATGGTAATGAATATCCTGATCCTGTCGTCCGTGCTGATTGCCACTTCGACCGCATTGGTGGGGCCGATTACGTTCTTTGGCCTGATTGTGGCAAATCTATCTTATCAATACCTGGTTACCTATAAGCACTCTGTTTTGATATTGGGAGCCAGCCTGATCAGTATTATTGCCCTGGTCGGCGGGCAGTTCCTTGTGGAACATATTTTTGAACTGCGCACCACATTAAGTGTGATTATCAATTTTGTCGGCGGTATTTACTTCATTTACTTATTATTAAAAGAAAGTAGGTCAGCAGGATGATAGAAATCAAAGGACTTTCAAAGCATTTTGGCAAAAAGCCTGTTGTGGAGGATGTGTCAGTCACGATCGAGCCGGGGACAATTACATCGTTCATCGGTCCGAACGGTGCTGGTAAATCGACGCTTCTTTCGATGGTAAGCCGTCTATTGGATTCAGATACAGGTGAAGTTCTGCTGGATAAAAATAATATTAAAAAATGGAAGTCAAATGGATTCGCCAAACGCGTTTCCATTTTGAAGCAGTCCAATTTTATCAATGTCCGTTTGACCGTGCGCGAGCTGGTTTCGTTTGGCCGCTACCCGTATTCAAAAGGCCGCTTGACAGCAGAGGATGAAAAGCTTGTGGAGCAGGCGCTGGAATATATGAATCTGATGGAGATGCAGGATCAGTTTCTGGATGAACTGTCAGGCGGGCAGAAGCAGCGTGCGTTCATTGCCATGGTCATTGCGCAGGATACGGATTATATTTTGCTTGATGAGCCGCTCAATAACCTTGATATGAAGCACTCTGTCCAGATTATGAAAATTTTGCGCAGGCTGGTCGATGAGCTTGGAAAAACGGTTGTCATTGTGCTGCATGATATTAATTTTGCGTCTGTGTATTCGGACCGCATTGTCGCTTTGAAGAATGGGAAGCTTGTGAAAAACGGGAAGACCCATGAGATTATTAACTCTGACGCTTTGCGGGAAATTTACGATATGGACATTCCTATTCAGGAGCAGAATGGATGCCGTATCTGTGTTTATTTTAATTCACATGCTTGAAAAATTTCTGGGCAGTCTCTGCAAAATAGTCTACTAGAAGGCTGTTTTGCGGCGATTGTCTTTTTTTTACAAAAAATCAAAATTATTTATAAATCTAGTTGACTTTGAGATTTGCCGGCTCTATAATGAGAATTGTTATCAGTGATAATGATTATCATCATCAAATACCAAATACATAGCAAGGGGAGAACGACAGATGAAAAAATGGAAAATCGCGAGTGCACTACTAGCAGCTTCACTTATGCTTGCAGCATGTGGATCCGATGAGGAAGCCTCAGGGGAAAAAGAAGTTAAGCCTGCAGCTGAGCAAACTTCCGGGGCAGCAGCTGAGCAGAATGGTGCTTACCCGATGATGGTATCTCCGACGGTGGCTTCTGTCGAAGGGGAAGAGGGCGCTGAACCGTATAGCTTTGAAGATATAACATTTGAAAAAATGCCGGAAAACATCGTTGTCTTTGATTACGGTTTCCTGGATACATTGGATGCACTCGGCGTTGAAGGAATCACAGGGGTTGCAAAAGACTCTTCCTTGCCGGATCAGCTTGAAAAATATACTTCTGACGAATATACAAGCGTGGGCAGTTTAAAAGAGCCGCTACTTGAAGATGTTGCCGAGCTTGACCCGGACGTCATTTTCATCTCAGGACGCCAGTCACCATTCTATGAAGAGCTTAGCGAAATTGCACCGGTCGTATTTGTTGGAACTTCACAGGAAGACTATTGGGGCACATTCCAGTCATCTGTTGACCTGGCAGCGAAAATGTTTGGAAAAGAAACTGAAGCAGAAGAATATATGGCGAAGATCGATACAGCTTTAGAGGAAGTCAAAACGCTGTCTGGAAACTATGAAACATCATTAGTGACCATGTATAACGAAGGGAAATTGTCCGGCTTTGCTACAAACTCCCGTTACGGCTACATCTATGATCAATATGGCTTCAAGCCGGTAACAGAAGATATCGAAGCTTCATCCCACGGATCAAACTTCGGTTTCGAAGCACTACTGGAATTTGATCCGCAGGTTTTATTCGTAATCGACCGCACAGCAGCCGTTGGCGGCGACTCCAACATCAAAGCCGATATGGAAAATGCCATCATCAAGAAAACAGAAGCCTACAAAAACAAGAAAATCGTATACCTCGACGGCCCGCTTTGGTACCTGAGCGGCGGCGGACTCCAGTCCGAACTTTCAAAGATCGAGGAAGTATTGGCTGAGTTGAAATAAAAGTGAGCCAAGGGGTCGGTTCCCTTGGCTCTTTTTTGAGACAGGGCCAGGGTGGCGGGTTCGTTGGCTCTTTTTTGAAGCTGGGCCAGGGGGTAGGGTCTGTTGGCACTTTTTGAAGCTGGGCCAGGGGGTCGGGTTCGTTGGCACTTTTTGAAGCTGGGCCAGGGGGTCGGGTTCGTTGGCTCTTTTTGAGACTGGGCCAGGGGGACGGTTCTGTTGGCTCTTTTTGAGAATGTGCCGCGGGACCTGTCCCTATGGCACATAGGGGAGTGATTTCATGAAGAAGATAAATGATTATATTGATTCGGTGTTCTATAAGGAGGATGCACTGCTGGAGGAAGTTCTTTCATCCATCGTGGAAAATGGGATGCGGTCTATCTCTGTTTCGCCATCCACAGGAAAGCTGCTGACGATGCTGGTCTCGATTTCAGGTGCTAAAAATGTACTGGAGATCGGAGCGCTTGGAGGGTACAGCGGAATCTGCCTTGCCAGGGGATCTGGCAGCGAAGGAAGATTGACTTCACTTGAACTGGTGGAAAGCTATGCAGAATTGGCACATAGGAATCTGGCAAAAGCAGGTTTTGGCGGTCAGGTGTCGTATTTGACTGGACCAGCTTTGGAGAGCCTGGAACGGCTTGTGGGAGAAAATAAGAAATTCGATTTTTTCTTTATTGATGCAGATAAAGAGAATTACGAAAACTATCTGGAGCATTGCATCCTGCTGGCAGAAAAGGGAGCATTGATTGTTTGTGACAATGTACTAGCAAAAGGTACGGTGGCTGATGAGGATAGAGAACCAACACGGCATACTGAATTTATGAAAAAGTTCAATCAAGCTGTTGCAGACCACCCGAGATTGGAATCTGTACTGGTGCCGATTGGGGACGGTCTGACGGTATCTAGGGTGAAGTGAGCCGAGGGGACAGGTACCGTGGCTCATTTTGAAACCGGGCCAAGGGGTCTGTCCCTATGGCTTACTAATTGGAGGGATATAAATGTTTGTACAAATACGCAAATGGACATTGACAGAAGGAAATGCTGATAAGATTCTTGATCGTTTTCAAAAGAAGCCTGGTGAAGGGCCATCTCTGATTGAGCAGCGAGAAGGATTCATTGGCCGTGAGCTAATGGTGAAGAATGCCCGCCGCGGAGAAGAAGAGGTAGTAATGATCATCCGCTGGGAGTCAGAAGAAGCATGGAAAGCATGGGAGAAGAGTCCGGAGCATATTGCGGGGCATAGGAACAAGATTAAAGAGAATGGCGGGAAGCCACCGAAGCCTGAGTATGTAATAGATATGGAGATTGGTAATTATACGGTGGTTGAGTGAATTTGAGCCAAGGGGACAGACCCCTTGGCTCT